>JBOGLC010000065.1:0-12597 GCA_050746005.1 Terriglobales bacterium | reverse complement strand
TATCCGCTTCACGCCGGATCCTTCACGGCCTGAAGGCCGTTCAGGATGACGCCTTCTATTAAGAGGCCTTCCAAGCCCACGTAGACCTCCGTCATCCTGAGGGACTTTAGTCCCGAAGGATCTGGCGCGCATCGTTACAATTGCCCAGGCGAGGTCCGTATCCGCTTCACGCCGGATCCTTCACGGCCTGAAGGCCGTTCAGGATGACGCCTTTCCATTACCCGCTTTCCAAGCCTCGTCGACTGGCGTCATCCTGAGGGACTTCAGTCCCGAAGAGCCTGCCTTGAGCGCAGGCAAAGAAATCTGGCGGGCGGCAAAACAACCTCCCGCCCACACCTGCATCTCAGCGGTTTGACTGGAGAATCTGGCGAGTTCTATGCAAATCTTTGCGTATTGCTGATTCCGATCAAGCGGCGCCTCGCAGGAAGCATCTTGCTAACAATCACTTACGAAAAACCAGATTTGGCATCCAAACTGCGATCTAGGATCACAGATGCCTGAGTATCGGCGGTGTTTGCTGCCCGCCAGGCTCAAGAAAACAGCGCCACGATTGTCTGGAGAACAGCTTTTCGGGGGAGAGGTTGTTCAACGAACGCCCCAGGACTTAACCGAGTCCAGGGGCGTTTCGTTTTGTTGGGACGATCGTCCAGCCAGCACAGGTCAACCCGGTTTACGGCCGGCGGGCGGGAGCCGGACCCGGAGGCAGAATTTCAGGCTCTCCGGTGTGAACCTGCTGGCGGGTTACGAAGAAAACCGCGGCGGTCCAGGTGGGAAACAGATCGAAGCCGGGCACAAGCTCCGCCGCCAGCGTGGGCAGAAAAGCCCAATGCCATCCCAGCAACTGGATAAGAACTACGGCAGCCACTGCGTCCAGCACAACATCGGCCGGCGACAAACCTCCCGCTGCAAATAGCGGCAATGCGCCGATCTGGATGGCGTCCACCGCGATCGCGACCAACCAGGCCAGGCGCAGCTCCGGAGACTTGATTGATTTCAGATAGTCAAATATCCGCATACTAACCTCAACTGTAGGATACACCGGCAAGGCGGGCGGAAACCTCTGGCTATTTGTCCAGCAGTTCAGTCTGGTAGTTCCGAGTGTGCTCGCTGTTTACATCAAATAAGAATCTCTGCTGTGCGGGCGAATGGTTACTACGGCAGCCCAACTTTCCGCACCAGTTCGGCGAAGCGGGGATCGGAGCGTATCAGATCGAGTCCGAAGTCCGTCTTCAAATTCGTCAGCAGCCGATCGCGCTCCTGATAGGCAGTATCGAACCACCGGAAGGCCTGATCTTTATCTCCAAGTTCTGCATAGAGGGCGCCAATTTCGTACGCAGAGGCATAGCCGGTCTTGCGTTGTGCTTGCCGTACTTCAATGGCTTTGGCGAGAGCGCCCTTCCAGCCACCTGAACGGAACCCTTGTTCCAGAGCAGAAGCAAATTCAGCTTCGTTTCGGTCGCCGGAGAGCTGACCAAACGCCCTGTATTCTTCGACGACCTGCGGGTACATGTGTTTTCCCCAATAGGCGTTGCCTAAACAACTGTATGCAAGGGCGAATGCCGGGTTGTCATGTACCAACTTCTGGCACACGGCAATGGCCTGGTCGTACTTTCCAGTCATCACGAGAACACTTCCAACAGATCTGCTGATGATTAGTGACTGGGGGTCGAGTTGGTGGGCCCGATTGATTTCAGTGAGCGCCTCCTGCCCCCTGCCGCTGATCGGTCCGATAGCCATCGCGTACCATTGGTGCGCCGTGGCGTCGTTGGGGTCGAGTTCCAAAGCCTTCTTGAACTCAGCCTCTCCCCCGGAAAAATCCCAGTCGTAGTCCATCTCGTTGCTGCCCAGAATGGCATGGGGATGGGCCAAGGTCGGATCCAACTCCAGGGCCTTGCGGGCGGCGGCGTTCGACTTCGGATAGTCTTCCGTGGGAGTGCCACCATAACCAGGCAATACGCCGTAGGTATCGGCCAGACCCGAATATGCCAAAGCGTAACCCGGGTCTTTAGCGATGGCTTGATTGAAGTAAGAGATTGCGTTCTCAAGGTCTGCATGTGTTCGTTTGTTCCATGCGTAACGCCCCTTCAAATACAACTCATAGGCTTCCGGGTTTTGCGTGCCTTGTTTGGTGACTTGCTGCTTTTCTGAAGTGCTGAGCCTGGAACGTAACTTGCCCGCAATGTCGCCCGCAATCTGCTGCTGCAACGAGATGATGTCGGCACTCTTGCCGGTGTAGTGCTGCCCCCAGATTTCGGTGTTGTCCCGAACATTGGTGAGTTCAGCGCTCACTTCGACGGTGTCCCCGTGCGGCGTCACTCGGCCGGTCACCAGCGCGGGCACGCCTAGCTCGTTGCCGACCTTCTGCATGTCAAAATCTTTCCCTTTGTAGTGGAAGACCGAGTTGCGCGACTTCACCTTCAGGTCGGGCACATGAGCGAGGTTGCCGATCAGGGATTCGGTGATGCCGTCGCTGAGATAGTCTGCATTGGCATCTCCACTCAGGTTGGAGAAGGGCAGCACGGCAATGGAATCAATCTGCGATGTCCTGCCAGATCGCAGGTACCAAGCGCCTGCTGCCGCCAGCCCGAGAACTAGGATGCAGGCAGCCAGGACGACCCAGAGCTTGCGACGTTTGCGCGTCTGCTCAGCCGGTGCTTGCGCAGCAACTATTCTGGTGGATTCAGTATCGCGTTTCAGCCGTTGCAGGTCGGTGCGAATCTCAGAGGCGTGCTGGTAGCGGAGGTTGCGGTCTTTCTCCAGAGCTTTGTTGATGATCCGTTCCAGGTCAACTGGCAAATCGGGATTCAGCCGCACTGCCGACGTTGGTGTTCCGTCCAGAATGGCTTTGAAGATTACGGCAGAACTTTCGCCGCGAAAGGGCAGCATGCCCGTCGTCATCTCATAGAGCACTGCGCCGAAGGAGAACAGGTCGGTGCGGCCATCCAACTCCTTGGCACGCGCCTGCTCGGGCGACATATAGGCGACGGTGCCCAGCGTAGAGCCGGGACTGGTAAGGTGCTGTTCGTCAATCGTTCGCGTGTGGGTGTTGGCGGACGCAATCTGGCTCGAAGAACCGGCAGCAGGCGCGACCTTCGCCAAACCGAAATCAAGAATCTTGGCGTGACCGCGCTCGGTGACAAAAATATTGGCAGGCTTGATGTCGCGGTGAACGATCCCCTTGGAATGTGCCGCGTCGAGCGCATCGGCAATTTCGATAGCTAACGAAAAAATCTCCCCGGTTTCCATCGGACGCCCTCCGATGCGGTGCTTCAACGTCACGCCATCGAGGTACTCCATGGCGATGAAGGGCGTCCCGCTTTCCTGCCCGATTTCATAGATCGTGCAGATATTGGGGTGGTTCAGGGCGGACGCCGCTTGCGCCTCTCGCTGAAACCGGGCCAAGGCTTGGGAGTCCTTGGCGACTTCGTCGGGCAGAAACTTCAGGGCGACAAAGCGGTGGAGGGTTACATCTTCAGCCTTGTAAACCACGCCCATCCCACCGCCGCCGAGTTGCTCGACAATGCGGTAATGCGAGATAGCTTGGCCAATCATGGAATCGAGCCATGGTAGGTGGGGTGCGAGGGCAAGTCAATGAAAGCCCAGTCAATGAAAGCTTGGCGTTGGCTGGATGTTGAACGAATTGTTGGCGAGACATCAGATCTGAAGTGTTGGCTCCAGCGACCAGTTGCGGCAGACTTTTGACCGTTTTAATGGTCTGCCTTCGCCGCCGCGGCGGGGCGCGCCGGGGTACCGTCCGCTTTCACATAATGGGCGTACCAGGCCAGGTAGCGCTGCAGGCGGTCTTTAAGATGAGACGGCGCCTTGAACTCGTGATACTCGCCGGGATAAACCACGAGCTCGGTTTCGCGGCCCAGGCTCTTCAGCGCCTGATACATCTGCTCGCCCCCGAGGATCGGCACATTCCAGTCGATATCGCCGCCCATGAACAGCGTCGGCGTGGTGACGTTTTCAATCTTGTAGAAGGGTGAGACCCTGTCCCAAACGGCTCGATCCTTCCAGGGATATCCCAGTTCGAGTTCGTAGTCGCGGATGTAGCGGTCGTGGCCATACATCGAAGCAAAGAGGGCGGCTCCCGCGCCGGAGATAGCGGCCTTGAAACGCGTGGTCTGAGTGATGATGAAATCGGTCGAGATGCCGCCGTAAGACCATCCCCCTACGCCCATCTTGTCGGGATCAACCAGGCCCTGTGCGATGGCATAGTCGACCATGGCCATATCGTCCTGAAAATCCTTGTTGCCCCAATCGGCGTCGATGGCTTTGGCAAAGGCCTGTCCATAGCCGGTGGAACCGCGTGGATTGGGGTACAGCACCACGTAGCCGTTGGCCGCGAAAAGTTGCGCCAGGTGGGTGAACTCGGCGTAATAAGCCCACACCGGTCCGCCGTGCGGACGAAGGATGGCGGGATACTTTTTTCCCGGCACATAGTCGAGCGGCTTATAAAGATAGCCCGACACCATGGTGCCGTCCTTGCTCTTGAACTTCACATATTCGGGCGTGGTAAGTTTCACCTGCGACAGGAAGGCATCGTTGGTGTGGGTGATTCGGGTAAGCTTGCCCTCGGGGATGGTGTAGATCTCGTTCGGGCGGTCCATGGTGGTGATCAGCGCCGCCACTGCGCCGGACTTGGCCACAGAATAGTCGTACAACATCAGGCGGCCGCCGATCGGGCGCGTAATCTCACCGCCGCCCGCCCCAACCTGGCAGAGATTCTGCGTGCCGTCATCGTCGGTGATGAAATAGATGAACTTGCCGTCCGGCGAAAAACGGGGCTCGCTGGAAAAGCGATCCAGAGCCTGCGTGAGAATCCGGGCTTCGCCGCCGGACGCGGGCGAGACCGCGATGTGATGCGTGCCGTAGATTGCGAGTTTGGGAACGGGCTGGGTCACGTAGGCAATCCACTTCCCGTCGGGCGACCAGGCGGGAGAATCGTCGAGACCACCGCTGGTCGTGACCTGGGTTGGGTGGGCGCCCTTGTCGGTGTTATCAGCGGCCACCACGAAAATGTTTGAGTCGTAGTTACGGTCGGGATCCGGGCCGGTGCGTTTGCTGCTGAATGCCAGAAGCGTGCCGTCGGGCGACCAGACAGGATGCTCGTCATCGAAGTCGCCAGAGGTGATCTGCGTCAGCGACTTTTTGGCGATGTCGAAAACGTAGAGATGAGTGCGGAGCCGCTCCAGATAACCGATCTCATCTTCCTTGAAGTCATAGCGGTCAATCACCCAGGGGCGCCGCGCTTTGGGTTTTTTGTCCCGGGTTTCCTTGCCCTCATTCTCCTCTTTGGATTTTTCTTTGGCCTCTTTCAAATCCTCAGGAGACGGATCCTGCAACATCAGCACCAGGCGCTGGCTGTCTGGCGACCAGGCAAAATCTTTGACATCCTGAATCGTCTCGGTGAGGCGCTGACCCTCGCCGCCCATCCGGTTCAGCAGCCAGACCTGGGTCTTGCCCTCATTGCGTTTGGAAAGGAAGGCCAGATACTTTCCGTCCGGGCTCCAGCGAGGATGCTCCGAGGACACATCTTCCAAAGTCATAGGGACGGCGTCGCCGCCCGCCGTCGCCACCATCCAGATGCGCGTCTTCTCTTCGTCGTCTTTCAGGGATAAAGTCGAGACCGTGTATGCGACCCACTTGCCGTCGGCGCTGATCTGCGGGTCATCCACCTCCCGCACCTGAAAATAATCGTCAACCGTGATGGGCCGTTGCGCGCCTGCAAGGAGTGGGCAAAAGCACGATACAAAGACAAACGCCGCGATAAGCCGCAAGCTGGAGCGAACCTTCATCGATGTGACCCCTGGACATGAGAAAGAGATAACTGAAAAATCTGCCGGAGTGTAGCACACAAGAGTATTAATGTAGGCGCGAGCGCCCTCGCTCGTGCGACGCCACCACAAATCGCGCACGGATCACTGCTCTCAGCTATGCCGGTCGAGCGCAGCTCGACAGCCCTTTGCTGGGAAAAAAGCGGAGCCTTGCTCCGCTGGACAGCCGGGGACGCCTGTCTCCACATGGTTCGTGGTATTTACGCAATCACGGGCGCGTTGCTGACACCAGCTATGCCGAACACGCGCCGGTAGCGTTCGATTTCCGCCGCCGGCCCCAGAGCCTTCGCATAGTTGTCGGAAAGCTTGACTGCCGGCCGGCCGTCAACGTCGCTCACCTTGCAGATCAGGCTGACCGGATCAAACCCGCCCGCTCCGCCCGGATCGCAGCCGCGGAAATCGTTGGTCAGCAATGTGCCCCAGCCGGCGCTGAATCGAATGCGCCGCCCCGGCGTCCATTTCCGGCGGTCCAGGAAATCGGCCGCGCTGTGAAAATCCCCAGGCATGACGCCGTCCGCAACGGTCCCGCCGAAATAAGCATGCAGGCCGAGAATCTCATCGACGTCAAGCGTGTCAGAGGCGATGATCAGCTTGTCGTATGGATTTTTAGCCCGCGCCTTCAGCCACTGAATGTATTCGTCGCCCGCCACATAGGGATTCTTGCTGTCGATGCGCTGGCCGGTCCAACTTACGGTCCAGTCCGGCGCGTTCTGCAAAAACTGCGTCGTTCCAAACGTGTCCGGCAGCATGATGAGAAGCTCACCCTCATAAGTGCTCTGCCACATCTCGAGCACGTGGTACTGAGAAGCCTTCAGGGCTTGATCGTCGGGCGCAAGCGCGGCCAGAACCATGGGAATCTCATGCGCATTGGTTCCGATCGCTTCCAGATCGTGCTTGTGAGCCAAAAAGGCGTTCGATGTTCCGGTGAATGAACTCCCCAGATTCGAAGCCATGGCTTCCACCACATATTCCTGCCACAGAAAACTATGCCGGCGCCGGGTTCCGAAGTCGGCGACGTGCAGATCGGGCACACCCACCAGTTGCTCGATCTTGCCCCAGAGTTTGGTCTTCGCCCGGGCATACAAAATGTCGAGGCCAAACTCGCTCAACCGCTTCAGGTTCGCTCTGGTCTTAAGTTCGTCGATGATGGCGAGGGCATAGAGCTCCCACATGGTGGTCTCCGTCCACATGCCGTGGAAGGAGAGCTCGAACTGGCCGTCCTTGACCGACAACTCGTAGTCCGACAAGCTGAAATCCTTCTCCAGCCACGCCAGGAAAGCCGGTTCGAAGATCCCGCGTTGACCATAGAAGGTGTTGCCCGCCAGCCAGATCAGCTCCGACTTGCGAAAGCGAAGTCGGCGGACATGCTCCAGCTGAGCGGTCAGCTCTTCCGGCGCGAACATGTCCGCCATGCGCACCGATGAGGTCCGGTTCAGCAGCGAAAACGATACCGGCGTCCTGGGATAATGTTTCCAGATAAACTGCAGCATCAGCAGCTTGTAGAAATCGGTGTCGAGCAGGGATCGCGTGACCGGGTCCAGTTCCCAGTTATGGTTATGCGCCCGCTCCGCGAAGTTCACGATCATCGGCCAACATCCTCTTTCGTCAGTGGTCTTTCGTCAGTCGACCCGGGGCGAAGGACATTAACGCAATTGCGCGGTTGCTTTTTCCAGGTCGTCGGCCGCCTTGCCGATGCCCGCAGCGACGTTCTCGACCACCTGTGCGACCTGCGGAACTTGCGCTTCGGCTTCTTTCCATTTTTTTTCGTCCATGTATTCGCGGACCGCTGCGATCGGCTTCGCTCCATACCCGGTGTAAGCCCCCGGCGCATAAATCTGGTTCTTGAACCAGGGACGCTCCGGAAGACCCTTATCGTTCAGGAACAGACGAGGAACCTTAAGCAAGTCCACATTCACCGCTTCCAGCGATTGCTCAGGCAAGGCCGGCGAACCTTTGGCATTCCAATCCGCCAGGGCCTTTGAGTAGCGCTCGGAATTCTTCTTGAGCGATTCAATCGCATTCTTCATGGGAGAGAAATCCATGTAGGGCGGCACAGCCTCGACCGGCGGCGGTACGGAAGGCTTCTTCGGATCCGCCATCGCGGTAAACACACCTTCCTGCAGCTCCAGATTGCGTTCGGTGAATTCCTCCTGCTTGTCTTTGAGCAACTTTTCCAGTTCGCTCTCGTATTTTGCAATGGCTTCGGCCTGCGGCGAGTAATCCACGGGGATCAGGTCGGCGCCCGCCAGTCGCATCATAGCGGTGCCGGCGGTTTGCGCCAGGGCGCGCCCGTAGACGAAGTCGGTGTCGACGAAATGCGTATAAAAGTAGAAATCGTCGTAGATAGAATGATATTGGGTGCCGTCATCTTCGTCGCCGAACTCGACGCTCAAAGTAGAAATTCCGGCAAAATCCTGGAAAGCGGTATAGTCCGATCCGTCTCCCAGGGCTTGTACCTGCAGATCGCCGCGCTTGCGGACGGCGTTGCGCTCCTCCGCATCTTTCGCCCGGGCGATGCCGGCGAGATGAGCACGCTGGAACACTGACATGTGGGTTTCCGGGTCCTGGATATCGCGAGCGACGCCACTGATGAAGCTCTCCAGATCCTGGGTCCCGCCCGGAAACAGAAACCCTCTCTCGTTGCTGTCGGAATTGAGATAGGCGACAGCGTGCTGCTTCAGCTCATCGACATGGGCTTCGACCCACTCCACCGAGCCCAGCAAGCCCGGCTCTTCTCCATCCCACGCGCAATAGATGATGGTGTGCTTTGGCTTCCATCCCTGGCGGTGAAGCTGGCCCAGCATGCGCGCTTCCTCCAGCATCGCGGCCTGACCGGAAATGGGATCGTCGGCGCCGTTCACCCACGCATCGTGATGATTGCCGCGCAGCACCCACTGCTGCCCGCCATCGGAGCCGGGCAAGGTGCCGATGACGTCATAGATGGGTTTCATGTCCCAGTTGGAAGCGACTTTGAGGTGCACCTCTGCGGGCCCGGGGCCAATGTGATAAGTGATGGCTAACGCCCCACGCCAGTTCTCCGGAGCGACCGGCCCTTGCAGGGCCGAAAGCAAAGGCAGGGCATCGCCGTAGGAAATCGGAAGCACCGGAATTTTGGTAATCGTCTTTGCTTCTTTGATGGAAAGTCGCTTGGCGTCCGCCGTCGCGGCTACGCCCGGGGTCAGCGGATCTCCGGGATAATCCGTGTCCATCACGCTGCCGCGCTGTACGCCCTCCCGCGGCCGCCAGCCTCCGGCAGGATATTCGTCGCCCTGATAAAATCCATCGCCTTTGGGGTCCGAATAAATGATGCAGCCAACCGCTCCATGCTCGCCCGCGACTTTGGGCTTGGTGCCACGCCAGCCCGAGCCGTAGCGGGCAATCACGATGGCGCCTTTGACCGAAATCCCCAGCCGGTCGAGCTGTTCGTAATCCTCGCGATTGCCGTAGTTCACATACACCAGCGGAGCGGTGACGTCACCGTCGATCGAATATGCATTGTAGGTAGGGAGCTGTTCGGCGGTCTGGCCGCTCGTGGGGTCGACCGGCACCACCGGTTCCTGCAGCTTGGCCTGAAATTTGGTCGGCTTCAGCAATTCCAGGACGCGAACCTTGGGAGTCGGGAACAACACATTAAAGGTCTCGATCCGGGCATCGAATCCCCACTCCTTGAACTTGGACAGAATCCATTCCGCATTGTCCTTGTCGTACGGCGATCCCACATGATGGGGGCGCGCACTCAATCGGCGCATGTTTTCGCGGATGTTTTCTGGCGAGATGCCGTCCCGGAACTTCTTCTCCCAAGCGCTCTCCGGGGATGAACTGGACGAACTGTATCCCATAAGCCGGGAGGTGGGTTGAACAGCAGGGGTCCGATCGGGTCCAGCCTGGGCCGAAGTCAGTTGCGTCGTGGCAAGTATTAAACCGCACATCCACCGAAGGGTCATGACTACCTCGCTTAAATGGTAACGGAAATGACGCCGGATAATATCATTCCCGTACGGAATGCCGCTCACATGGCAGGCTCGCGGCCTCACAAAACCTTTCCGAAAACTTTGCCCGTGTCAAACATGATCATGTTGCAGGACTGAACATATCGCTTAGAATTTCTCGTTTGACAGGCCGGTTACAGGTTGCAAAAAATAGGGGGTTGGGGGTTGAATGTACAGAGGAGGTGGCCGGGCATGGATGACCGAACCGACAATCTGATAGACGAAACGGCGAGGGGAATCTCTCGGCGCAACTTCATCAAGGGGGTCATCAGCAGCGGGGTTGCGGTGTCCTCGGCCAACTATCTGTTTCGCGCGTCCACCGTATTCGCCCAGAGTGCGGACAGCGTGGGCGAGAGGCTGATCACGCTGAATGTCAACGGCCAGCCGCGGCGGGTCGATGTCATGAGGCAGGAGACGCTGGCCTGGACGCTGCGCTACAAGCTGGGACTCACCGGCACCAAGCTGGGCTGCGATCGCGCCGAGTGCGGCGCCTGCACCGTGCTGATCGATGACGTGCCGCATTATTCGTGCTCTGTGCTCACCCATACGGTGCGCGGCAGGAAGATCCAGACCATTGAAGGGCTGGCCAGTCCAGAGGGCCGTCTGCATCCGGTGCAGCAGGGCGTCATCGATGAACAGGGATTCCAGTGCGCGTTCTGCATGTCCGGCTTCATCATGGCGACGGTCGGATACCTCAAAACCAATCCCAATCCCAGCCGGTCCGAACTGGCGCACGGCATTTCCGGAAACCTGTGCCGCTGCCAGGACTACGACAAAATCCTCACCGCCATGATGAAGGGCGCAGAAAACATGAGGAAGGTGAACCATGCCTAGTTCAGATGCGAAAACCGGTCAACAGAAGTTCGGAGCGAAGTACAAGCTTCTCGGCAAGGACTACACCACTCCCGACCTCTACGCGAAAGTAACCGGCAAGTCGAAATATGCCGAGGACTTCCGCGCCGACGGCATGCTGTTCTGCAAATTGCTGCTCAGCCCGGTGCCGCATGGTCGCGTGAAACACCTCGATCTGAGCCAGGCCCTGGCCATGCCGGGAGTGAAAGCGATCCTCACCCAGGACGATCTTCCCGCTCCCGCCGACAGCGTGACTGATCTGGGAGCCGTGATCAAAGCCAACCGGCAGGGCGAGAAGGCGCTCACCATGGAACCGATGTACCAGGGCGAGCCCATTCTGGCGGTCGCTGCTGTGGACGAATTAACCGCCGCCGAGGCCATCGAAAAGATTGACATCGAGTTTGAGCATTTGCCCTTCGTGATTGATCCCCTGGATAGCCTTCGCCCCCATGGACCGAACCCGCGTCGCGAGGGCAACATCTGGGTCAAGCAACCCGCGCCACCTGCCAAGCCGGGAGAAAAACCGCAAGGCCCTCCGCCACCCCAGATCGGGGAACTGAAGTGGACCGACAATGACTTTGCCGAGTTGAAAGAAGGCCGTCTGCCCATGGGCAAGCCGCAGGACGAGTGGGCTTACGGCGATGTGGATGCGGGTTTCAAGAATGCCGCTTTGGTGCTGGATGAAACCTTTGTCACGCCAGACACCAGCCACGAGACACTTGAACCCCGCACCGCATTGGCGTACTGGCAAAATGGCAAAGTATTCGTCCACATGGGGACGCAGAGCACGGTGCAAACCCTGGCCGGCCTGGGACGCTGGTTGAATATGGATCCCAACCAGATTGTGCTTATCAGCGAATACACCGGCGGCGGTTTCGGCAGCAAAGCCACCGGCTACATCTTCGCCATTATTCCGGCACTGCTGTCGAAGAAAGCTAACGCCCCGGTGATGATGCGCATCAGCCGCGAAGAAGAACATTTCATCGGACGGGCGCGGCCCGGCTTTCAGGGCCGGATGAAAGTCGGCTTTGCCAAGGACGGCCGGATCACCGCAGTGGACATGTACGCCATCTGCAACAACGGTCCCTACGATGCAGTGGGCGACGCGAATGCTTCGGGAAGAATCGTTTCGCTGTTGTACCAGCCGCCGGCAATGCGCTGGCGGGGCGTGACCGTGCTGACCAACACTCCGCCCCGGGGTCCGCAGAGCGCGCCTGGCGGCATGCAGGGAATCATCCTCATGGAGCCGCTTCTGGCCAAAGCGGCGCGTCAACTATCGCTCGACCAGGTGGAAATCCGAAAGGTCAATGCGCCGGAAGGTAAAGCTCCCTTCGGGCCGGAGATGAACGGCAAGCGCGGGCACTCGACCAGCGCCTTCCTCAAGGAAGCGTTCGACCGCGGCGCCGAACAGTTCAAATGGAAAGAGCGGATTGCGCGCCCCAAGCGGAGCGGCACCAAGGTGCGCGGGGTGGGCGTATCGTCAAGCGCATTCTTTGCCGGTTCCACCGGCTATGACGGACTCATCGTTATCCGGCCGGATGGACGGATTGCGATCCAGTCAGGAATCGGCAACCTGGGCACTGAATCGATCAGCGATGTTCACCGCGTAGTGGCCGAAGTCCTGGGCGTGCCCTGGGAGAAGTGCGATGTCACCTGGGGCAATACCTCCCAGAACCTGCCCTGGACCTGCGTCTCCGGAGGTAGCCAGACCACGCACGCCATGACCCGCGCGGCGCACGCGGTAGCGATGGATGCCCAGACAAAGCTGCAGGAAATCGCGGCTAAAACCTACGGTGGTAAGCCGGAACAGTATGAAGTGGCCAACGAACGCGTCTTCCATAAAGGCGGCGGCAAGAGCATGACCCTGGCTCAGGCTGCCCAGCGCGCCATTCAACTGGGCGGCAAATATGACGGTC
>JBOGLC010000064.1:0-43350 GCA_050746005.1 Terriglobales bacterium | reverse complement strand
TAGAACTACACGCCATTGGCACAGGCCAAGCCTTCAAAACCGTCTCGGTGGAGTCGCAAGTTGCGGGTATCGTCAAGGAAGTGCATTACCAGCAGGGACAGTTCGTTCACCAGGGCGACCTGCTGATCACGCTGGACAAGAGTCCTTTTCTCGCCGCCCTGGCGCAGTCCAATGCGGCGCTGGCCAGAGACCAGGCGCAGGCCAAGCTCAATCAAGCGCAGCTGCAGCGCTATGACGAACTCTACAAGCAAGGCATTGTCTCCAAGGAACAGTACGACCAATATCTGGCAACTTCAACGGCCGCCCAAGCCACGGTCAACGTCGATGAGGCCGCCATCCAGACGGACAAAATCCAGCTGTCCTACTGCTCCATCTACGCCCCCATCAGCGGCGTCACCGGGGCCCAGCTGGCCTATCCGGGGGCCGCAGTGAAGGCCAATGATGTTCCGGTGCTGGTGGTGATCAACCAGGTTTCACCCATCTACGTCAACTTCTCCATTCCCCAGCAATATCTGGAGTCGGTCAAGCGGCTCATGGCACGTTCGCGTTTGCCCGCGGAGGCAACCCCGACCGGTGACTCCATGCCTGAACACGGAATTCTGGCGTTCGTCAACAACACCGTCGATCCCAGTACTGGCACCATCGCTCTGAGGGCTTCGTTTCCCAACACCGACCAGCATCTTTGGCCCGGCCAATTTGCCAATGTCTTGCTTCGGTTGGGCCAGCAGCAGAACGTGCTGGTGGTGCCATCGCAGGCGGTGCAGGCGGGACAGCAAGGTGATTACGTCTTCGTAACCAAGCCGGACATGACGGTGGATGTCCGGCAAGTGGACGTGGGGCAAACGGTCAACAACGAAACCGAGATTTTGCGTGGACTTTCTCTCGGCGAAACCGTGGTCACCGACGGGCAGGTGCGCCTGAATCCAGGAACGAAAGTCTATTTTCACGAAGGGACCCCGACAGGCCTCGAATCAATGCGATGAATATCTGCGAACTTTTCATTCGCCGGCCGGTCATGACCAGCCTCGTGATGCTGGCCATTCTCCTGTTTGGCATCCTCGGCTACCGCGACCTGGCGGTCAGTGATTTGCCCAATGTCGATTTTCCCACGATCCAGGTATCCGCCGGCCTTCCCGGCGCCAGTCCGGAAACGATGGCTTCGTCCGTGGCTACGCCGCTGGAGAAGCAATTCACCACCATAGCCGGCCTGGACTCGATGACTTCGACCAGTTCTCTCGGCAGCGTTCAGATTACCCTCCAGTTCGACCTCAGCCGTAACATTGATTCCGCCGCCCTCGATGTCCAGACCGCGATCTCGGCGGCCGCCAACCAGCTTCCGCCCAACCTGCCCTCCCCACCCACCTTCCGCAAGGTGAATCCGGCGGATCAGGCGATTTTTTTGCTCGCCGTTACCTCGCCGACGCTGCCCCTCTACGAAGTGGATAAATACGCCGAAAACCTCATCGCCGAGCAGATTTCGATGGTGGCAGGGGTCGCCCAGGTCAGCGCTTACGGTTCGGCGAAGTACGCCGTGCGTGTGCAACTGAATCCCGAAGCCCTGGCCAGCCGCCAGATCGGAATCGACGAAGTGGAACAGGCG
Source organism: Terriglobales bacterium (assembly GCA_050746005.1). Lineage (GTDB taxonomy): Bacteria > Acidobacteriota > Terriglobia > Terriglobales > Acidobacteriaceae > JAIQFF01. The sequence continues at coordinate 41,750 of JBOGLC010000064.1, read as the reverse complement.
ATTCAAAACGCCAACGTCAACCTACCGATGGGGACGCTCAACGGGGCTCACAAGGCTTTTAACATCGAGTCTAACGGACAGCTCTCCGACGCCGCGGTCTATCGACCGCTCATCGTCGCTTACCGCAACGGAGCTCCGGTTCGGCTGGACCAGGTGGCTACGGTCAACAACGGGATCCAAGATATCTACGTTGCGAACTGGATCAACAGTATCCCCGGCATCATGCTGGCGGTGCAGCGCCAGCCGGGGACGAACACCATTGATATTGTCAATAACATTCGCAAACTCATTCCGCGTTTCTACGCGGTCGTACCGCCGTCCATTCAGCTCTCGGTCGAGTACGATCGCTCCGTTCCCATCCGCGCGTCGGTCAGTGACGTAAAATTCACCCTTCTGCTTGCCGTTTTTTTAGTCGTTCTTGTCATCTTCCTTTTTCTGCGTAACGCTTCCGCCACCATCATCCCCAGCATGGCCCTGCCCATGGCCATTATGGGCACGTTTGCGGTGATGTACCTGCTCGGCTACACCGTCGATAATCTGTCGCTATTGGCGCTGACTTTGTCGGTAGGCTTCGTGGTCGATGATGCCATCGTCATGCTGGAAAACATCGTGCGCCACATGGAGATGAAAAAAGGGGCGCTCGAAGCCGCTCTCGATGGTTCGAGGGAAGTCAGCTTCACCATTCTCTCGATGACTTTGTCGCTGGCCGCCGTCTTTCTTCCGGTCTTTTTCATGCCGGGTGTCTTCGGCCGGCTGCTGCATGAATTTGCCGTAGTCATCATTTCCGCCGTTCTGGTTTCCGGGCTGGTTTCCATCACCCTTACCCCAATGCTCTGCCGCCACTACTTGCGCACCGAGCATGGAAGACAGCACGGCTGGATGTATCGCAAGCTGGAAAGCATGCTTGATACTTCGCTGCGCTGGTACGGATCGACCCTTCGCTGGTCGATGCGGCATCGGGTGCTGGTGATGTTTTCCGGTTTCCTGATCCTGGTGGGGACGGCCTGGGAATTCTGGTCCATTCCGAAGGGTTTCCTGCCCGAGGAGGATAGCTCGGAGATTTCCGTCTCAACCGAAGCCAACCAGGGTATTTCTTTCGACGCGATGAAGACACATCAGGAAGCTGTAAATCGCATCCTGCAGGCCGATCCGAATGTGGTTCAATTCTTCTCCGGCATCAGCGACTCGAACAGCTCCGGCCTCAATAATGGCCGGGCTTTTCTCCATTTGAAGGACCGTCCTGACCGTCCCTGGACCGACAGCCCGGCCTATGATCGCCTGATTGCGAGTTACGGTCACGCTGCCGTTCTCGGTTCTGTGGTCCGGTTCATTCGGCCGCTATTTGAGCATCACATGACCATTGCCGAGGTGATTCGGGAGTTGGAGCCCAAGCTGGACAGGGTTACGGGAATGCGGGTCTTTCTGCAAAATCCCCCGGCCATTCGCATCGGCGGCCAGTCCACCAAGAGCTTGTACCAGTTCACACTGTCGAGTCCGGCGACCGATCAGCTCTATAAGTACTCGCAGATGCTCGAAACGAAAATGAAGACACTGCCGAGCCTGGCCGACGTCACCAGCGACCTGCAGATCAAGAATCCCCAGGCCAACGTGGTGGTGGACCGCGACAAGGCCTCTGCGATGGGAGTCACGCCACAGCAAGTGGAGGACGCTCTCTACAGCGCTTACGGCCAGCGCCTGGTCTCTCCCATCTACACCTCGGACAATGAATACTGGGTGGTTATGCAGTTGCAGGATCGCTTCCAGAGCGATCCCGACGTGCTCTCGGAGCTGTACATACGCTCATCCTCCGGCCAGCTCGTTCCGCTCGATGCCGTTTCGAAATTCAGTACTGGTGTGGGTCCCCTCACCGTCAACCACACCGGCCAACTTCCCTCGGTAACCATTTCTTTTGACCTGGCGCCCGGCGTAGCTCTGGGCCGTGCAGTGAGTGAAGTGCAGAGCCTGGCCACTGCGATGCTGCCGATTTCCATCAGCACCAACTTCCAGGGCACCGCGCAGGCCTTTCAGCAGTCGCTGGGCGGCCTGGGCATTCTGCTGATCATGACCGTGGTGGTCATTTACATAGTCCTGGGGATTCTCTACGAGAGCTACATTCATCCCATCACGATTCTTACCGGGCTGCCGGCGGCGGCGTTCGGCGGCCTGGTCACGCTTTCCCTGTTCCACATGCAGCTCGATATCTACGGCTTTGTGGGCCTGATCATGCTCATCGGCATCGTCAAAAAGAACGCGATCATGATGGTTGATTTTGCTTTGGATCTCGAGCGCAAGGGAAACTACACAGCCAGCGAATCGGCGTACCAGGGTTGCATGATTCGCTTCCGCCCCATCATGATGACAAGCGCCTGCACCATCATGGGTACCCTACCCATCGCGATCGGTTTTGGCGCCGATGCAGGCGCCCGTCGCCCCCTCGGTCTGTGCGTGGTCGGCGGCCTGCTCTTTGCGCAGTTTGTAACCCTCTATCTCACGCCCGTTTTCTACACCTACATGGACACTGTCCTGCGCTGGCGCCACGGCGGTAAGCGCCAAACCGTTCCAGAAGCCGCCCCTGAACCCGCGCCGCTTGCTCACACCTGAGGGCAAGCAGGTCGGCCGCGTACCGAGACCCGCGACCTCCGGGAGTACCCGGCTTTGATCAGTACGGGAAGAGGGCGAGGCCGTTAAGGTTTTATTTGAGACTCTTCTTTTCGCAAAATATGATCGCGTTCCGCGTGTGCAGTCCCACGGCGTTCGTTCACTTTCAATCAATCTTGCCAGCACACAGGTTCTACGCCGTAGATTTCCAGAGTAGCCCATCGGTGCCATGTTCTGCAGAACCTAACCCATCGTACGCTGGTGGTTAGCAAACTTCGGGAGGGTCCGACGAGAGCCCGTGCCTTTAAGCGAGCCACAGGCGTCCCCCTCCGTGCAAAGCGTGTAACCTCGGGCATTACTATGGATTTAAATGCCATTACCTCATGCAACCTGATTATTATGGTTAAAGCTACACTTTTGAGGTAAAGGTGTCGGGATCGCAACACCTACCGGTATCATTGGACTTTTCTATATCGTAATTGCAGCTCGCATGTCCCCGGGCATCAAGGATTTGATCAAGGATGACGCCGCCACACCTGGATACTGAAAACCCAATCGAAGTCACGCTCATCCAGCTGATCCAGGCAGAGTCTGCGCCGCCTCCGCTCACATTTCCCGATGTCAGCCACGGTTACTTGCCCGGCCGGGCCCTGTTTCTATCCTCGGTGGTTCATGAGCTGATCGTCGTCGCCATGTTGTTGTTGTCGTTCGCTGTCAGCCGCACTCACCTTCCGCCTTCTCGATCTTTTAGCGACACCATCAAGCTCAGCGATGCTAAGGGAGTGGTTTACCTGCCGGTGCTGGGCGGGGGTGGCGAAGGCAGCGGGCACAAGGGTGGTTCGCCGGGGCTTTCTGCCAAGGAGTCTTCTCCCACGCCCTCGCGCAGCAGACACGGTATGACTTTTCCTGGGCCGCAGCCGATTCTTTCTGCCCCGCCGAATCCCACCAACCAGCGGCAGACGATCATCCAGCCAGCTAAGGAGAAACCGAAAACAATCCAGGAGTTCGTGCCCCTGCCGAATATGGTGAAGGTGGCGAAACCGCATCTTCCGCTGCCTCCGGACCTGGTTGCAGGCAAGGCCGATTTGCCGGAATTTCATCCCGCGGTGCAGGCGCCGGTTCAACCGCCTCGCGTGACGCTGCCGGCTACGCCTCCGCCTGCTCCTATTCGTCCGGCAGCCGAGGCTCCAAAGCGTGCGTCGGGCGAAAAAGCTGTCGAACCTCCGAAGTTGAAGCCGTCCCAAACTCTCGGGGCGGATGAGCAAGCTCTGGTGTCACTGAGTCCCACGCCCACCTTGCCGCAAGAGGCGCCTAAGATTCCCGAGGGCGAAGCCCGCGGGCAGTTTGCCGTATCGCCGAGCGCGACGCTGACCCCGGCTCCGGCTCCCGGATCGAAGATCGAAGGCGCGGCGCCATCCCCGGCAATCGGGCAAACCGGCGCTGCCGTCGGCAATGCCGCGGGCCAGGTGGCGCTGGGAACAGGGACCGGAAGCGGCGCTGCCGTAACCGGCGGCGGGGGCGGACTGGGCACGGGCGCGGGCGCGGAAAGCGGATCGGGCAAGGGCGGCACGGCCACAGGCACGGCCCGCGGTTCGGGCACGGGAGCGGGCATCGGCACCGGGCCGGGACCAACCTCGGCCAGCGGGGCCGGAGCAGGCAGCGCCACCGGTAAAGGCGGCCTTCCCGGATTGACCATCCAGGCTAGAAGCTATGGCGGAGCAGGAATCACCGTGAACCGGGGAGGAGCCGGAGGCGCGGGCGGGATCAGCGTGGATGTTCAGCGGACGCCAATCAAGCTGCCTCCGCAGACCGCTTATGGCATGACCATTTCTTCCACCGCCGAAAGCGGCGGCGGACTGCCTGACCTGGGAGTTTTTGCCAACGAAAAGGTCTACACGGTTTTCCTGGATATGCGAGACACCACCAGCGATCGCAATCCCTCGTGGACACTGCAGTATGCGCGTTTGCGGTCGGCGGCGGAAAAGCAGGGCGGCCCTTCGGTCTCGCCCCAGGAAGGAATCACGCCGCCATTTCCCCTGGTCAAGGAGTTGCCGAGACTGAACTCGGAGCTGATTCGAACCTATCTTCGCAACGTGATTGTGGTATTTGCGATCATCGACGCCGACGGCAAGGTCCAGCATCTTTCTGTGTTGCAAACTCCCGACACCCGCTTCAATCTCCCCGTTCTTACCGCTTTGAATCACTGGAGGTTTCAGCCCGCTCAAATGGATGGCCACCCCATTGCGTTGAAAGCCTTGATAGGCATTCCGCTGCTGCCGTACGACTAGGGTGTGAAGGTTGGTGAAAAGGCGGGCAGCCGAGAGTCCCCGGTTTCAAATTTCAATTTCCATGGCATGAAACAAAGAGCTGTTTGTGCCGGTCGTTACCAGGCAGTCATTACCAGCCAGTCATTCCCCAGGAAGCGCAAAGTTCACGGTGATCCGGGTTTCGAACTCGGCCGGTTTGCCTTTGAAAAGGTGAGGCCGGAAACGCCATTGCCGCACCGCATGGGCTGCGGCCTGGGCCAGTTGAGGATCTCCGCTGATCACCTTTAGTTCGTGAACTGAGCCATCGCTTGCGACCAAAACATTCATCACGACGGGTCCCTGAAGGCGCTGTTGCTTCGCTTCTTCGGGATACTCGGGCACGACCTTGGTCAACAGATAGCTGCTCGCCGACGGGTCCTTCCTCTGATCGGATGCGGCGGCTGAACCGGGCGTCCCCGTCACTTGAGTTTCAACGGGTCCAATCTTCTTCTTGGAACCAGGGACCGCTTCCGACGGCGGTGCGCGAAAAATGACCTCGCCACGCTCGTACATAACCAGACCGCCGCGGGGCTCGGCCGCTGCGATTTTCTTTTTCAGCGCCGGATTCGACTGGGTGGGCGAAACTATGGCAGTAGGCGTGGGCGGAGTGGGTGTTTCGGTCACCGTGGCCGAAGGCGAAGCTGGAGTTTCAGTTGCTCGGGCGGCGGCGATGGCTTCTTCCGGAAGGGAGGAAATCTTGTTCTGGCCGCGATTGACTGCCATATTCCAGCCTGCGCGACCCATCATCCAGCCCAGCATTACGGAGAGCGCAATGACTGCCACGGTCAGAGCTACGGTACGATGGTCGCGACGGCGGACTGCCGGATGCTCTTTTGCCGACGCCAGAAAGATTTCCCGAGCCAGTTGTTCTGAATCCAGGGAGTGTTGCCCGGCGGGCGAGGGCGGCAGGTCTTTTTCTGCGCTTGATTCCAGTTCGCCGTTCGACTCCAACCCCTGTTCCGGGGAATGAGCCACCAGATCTTTACTATTTACCTGCACTGAGCTGGGCTTAAACATTGAAATTTACGAACTTAAGAGCGCTGCTGGCGGGAGAGGAAGCCACAGAAAGTTTGGCCTGAAACCGGGACCTTGTCAACACAAATGATAATCCCGTAAATGATTAAAACCAAAGATGGTTGTCATCGATTTTGGGGCAGCGCTACGAGGCCGGATTGGGCGTGCTGCAAGAGGAGAAGATCTCCCTTTTATTATGAGTGCAACGGATTGCACTCTTGAGCCGGCATATCTGCACCAGTCCAATGGCAAGTGCTTCATCAACAGCAGCTTGCAATTCCGATTTGTTGGTCTGGAAGATGCTAACAAAGAGGAAGGGAGCCCCTTCGGGGCTTGCTGGAGACCGCAATGCGGCCGCCAGTATGCCAACCCAATTTTGCCCAGGAACCCTAATCATCAATGAGTCGATTGGCGATAATCGATAATCCCCGGCGCCACGACCGCACCGAGGCCGGAGACAAGGCGACGCGTACGGCGAATTCAAACGCCGCCGTGGGGGCAAAAGGCCCGTCTGCCCATCGCCCACCTATTGTTGACCAGATCGCCGAGAAAGCCCGCCTTGATGGAATACTTGAGGAAGCGCTGGTTGCCGCCGGGGCAACGGGGGCAGCGATTGCCCTGATCCGGGGACCGCAGATGGTCTGCTGCGCCACTGCCGGGCCCGACGCTCCCGATCTTGGGACAGCCATCGATCCAGGAACGGGTCTCACGGGCTGCTGCGTCCGAACCCGCGAAATTCAGCAATGCAGCGACACCGAGACCAACCGCCATGTGGACCCTGAAGCTTGCCGGCTTTTAGGGGTCAGGGCCATTGTGGTTTTCCCGGTTCTGGATTCTGACCATGTAGTTGGAGTCCTCGAGATTCTCTCGTCGCGACCCGGGGCGTTCGACCAGTGTGATTTGTACGGCCTGCAGATTCTGGCAAATCGAATTCTCGACCGCGAGCAGCCGCGATCGAAAGATGAGCCCATGGTACCGCTCAACGAGCCGGCGCCGGATCCGATGCAGGCCGAACTTCTGGCGCGCGAAGCGTTCCTGGCTTCGGCGCAGTCAGACACCAAAAAGCCCCGCAGCAAGTACTGGATGTTTTTTCGCACGCTCGGATTCATCGTATTGCCTGTGGTGCTGGGGTGGATTTTAGGTCATGCCGGCTGGCAGACTGCGGTTGACCGCGCCGATCACCAGATCTCTGAATCCCAAATCTCCGAATCGCAGAAGGACGTACCACCTGCGCTGCCAGCGCCGCCGGAGACTGAATCAGAAACCGCGTCTCCCTCCTCCGATAGCGGTCCCGATGTCGGGCCCGTCCAAGTCTCTCCTGAGGAGATCAAAGACTACGTGATACGACGCGTGATGCCGGACTATCCTGAAAGCGCCAGGCAAGAGCATGTGCAGGGACGGGTGGTCCTGCAAGTCTCAGTGGGAGCCGACGGTCTGGTGCAAGGAGTCATCGTTGCCAGTGGCGATCCTCAACTCGGAAAGGCCGCCGTCAAGGCGGTGCGGCAATGGCGTTTCAGACCTCGTAGCCTGCAAGGGCAAGCAACCGGATTCGAGACTCAAATAGTCGTGAATTTTGCAATCACTTAAGGCTGTCGGGGCTAAGTTTGAGTTACGTCCCCTGTTATTGGCGTCATGCTGAGCTTGCGAAGCATTCGGCGTGGAGCTGATATACAGGTTCCCTCCGGCAAATATGGCGGTACGCGCCAGATCCTTCGACTTCGCTCAGGGCAGGCTCTTCGAGACTAAAGTCTCTCAGGATGACGCCAGGGGATGACGCAAGGGAAAGATCTGTTCGAACTGAGGCATTACCAGGCTGTCATGCCGGCAGACCTTTTCCGTCAGATAAAACCACGCCAGGGACGTGCGGAGAACGCGAGTGATCAGCCCGCAGCTTCCGCACGCTTCCTGCCGCGATTCTGCATCTGCGACGCTACGAGTAACCGAGCATCGACCTTCCCAGCGTCAAGACCGAGATCTCAAGGGGTGGGAATCACAGCCTTCACCTGGGTTGAGTATTTGCTTTCCATACCTTGGGAGTCCACGGCAGTGTTGACGTAGTAGTAGGTTTGTCCGCTTTGAACCGCGCTGTCGACGTAGTTCGTGCTGACATCGGGGGCCGTGGTCAGCCTGCTGTACGGACCGCCCGACGCTCCGCCCCGGTATACGTTGTATCCCACAATCGAAGAGGTACTTGCTGCCCAGGAAAGGGCAACGCTGTGCTGCGTGGTGGCCGTGCCCGCTCCGGTCACGGTTTCGATCATGGGATTGTTGGCGGCATTGCTGGAGAGGGAAATGCTCCCGGATGCCGTACCACTTGCCCCCGGCGCGAAGGTCAGGGTGAAGGGCACGCTTTGGCCGGCGGAAATAGTTTTAGGAAGAGACAATCCACCCATACTGAACTCCGGATTGGTGGTATTCGCCGACGAAATTGTGACGCTTGAACCGGTCGCGGTCAGTGTGGCGCTCAAGGTTCTGCTGCTGCCAAGGGTGACATTGCCGAAGTTCAGGGCGGGCGCACTCGAAGTCAGTTGGCCCGTCGAAATGCCGATTCCAGACAGGGGGATGGTCAGCGCTGAATTCCAGGCGGTTGAAGCCACCGAAATTCCACCGCTTGCGGCTGCAGTCGCCTGAGGACTGAAGAGGACGGTGAATGTGACGCTCTGGCCCCGGTTCAGGTTTAAGGGCAGGCTTAATCCGGTCACACTGAATCCTGTGCCGGTCACGGTTGTATTTGAAATGGTAACAGGCGAATTTCTGGAGTTGGTCAAGGTTGTATACAGCGACTGGGTGCTGCCGACTTGCACATTGCCAAAGCTCAGGCTCGATGGACTGGAGGCTAGAGCGCGAGAGGCTGAAGCTGTGGGCAACGGAGCCGTAATGAGAAACAACGCAGCCGTCAACAATACTGGCAGGAGGCGAGAGACCGCTTGGGGGGATGGCATGCCTCACTTTCGGCGTTTGGCGGGCGTGAGCGTAGGTCTGAGTGGGACATGGTCACACTCAGAAGTTCCTGAACCGCCGACTAATCGTGGGACAGGCCGATTGGCCAAAGAACGTCGGATTGTGGCCCTTCCAGTACGGGCTTCGGCGACATCGCTGGCAGGCAACCGAAACTTTGACCGACCGAAAGACCTGCATGCCAGCGCCGCAAGCGCCATCGTCGTCGTCAAGCGCGCCTCTGAGGCCAGGGCAGAACGATTGGCTAGATGTGCGGTTCCCAGCCGTTTTCGTATTCGCGGTTCCACATCTTCATCGCGGGCGGGTCATTGAGGATGTGCGCGTTCCGGGGATCCAGTTGCAGTTCGCGATTTACCTCCCAGGCAATGTTGGAGAGTTGCAGCATGGTGACCGCAACATTGCCGGTGGCGATGGGAGCGTGGAGCTTTTCGCCCGTCCTGATGGCGGCGATGAAGTTGGCGAAGTGCGCATCGGTCATGGAATCCCGTCCAATGAGATCGGAAGATGAAGTTGTGCCGCCAGCCTTGTATTCGCTGGTCTTCGTTCCCTTGAGATCGTAGATCTCATAGCCCTCGCGATCGATAAGAACCGTGCCGGTGGTTCCAGCGATGGTGCAGCCGCGATCGCGGTTGTAATACTTCATTCCGGAACAGCTCTTGCCCTCCCAGGCGAGCAGTTTGTCGTCGTACTCGAAGCTGGTCACCAGCGTGTCATAAAACTGCCAGTCGTCCTTGAACTGATATCTGCCTCCCGAGGCAGTGACCCGCTTCGGGTAGTCAACTGCCAGAGCCCAGCGGCAGACGTCGACTTCGTGGGTACCATTGTTCAGGGCTTCGCCCGTTCCATAAGTCTTGAACCAGTGCCAGTTGTAAGGCTGCAGGTTGTCCTGGTAGGGCCTTCGAGGTGCGGGCCCTTGCCATAAATCCCAATCGAGCGTGGGCGGCGCCGGCACGGCCTTGCCAATGCCGATTGTTTTTCGGGCGTTGGCGTACCAGGCCTTGGCAAAATACGGACGGCCGATCAGGCCATTATGAATTTTCTCGACGATCTCGATGGTGTGGGGCGACGAACGCTGCTGGGTGCCCATCTGCACCAGCTTTCCGTATTTTTGTTGGGCCTCGACCAGAAGCGCGCCTTCTGCCGGATTGTGGCTGCAGGGTTTCTCCACGTAGACGTGTTTGCCGGCTTGCAATCCGGCGATCGCCATCGGCGTGTGCCAATGATCAGGCGTAGCGATGGCAATCGCGTCCACGTTCTTCTGTTGCAGGATTTTACGGAAATCCTTTTCGGGCTCAGGCGCATAGCCCAGCTCCTGCCGCGCCTCATCGGCGAACTTCTGGAGAATATCGCTTTCAACGTCGCAGATATGCGAGACGCGCGCGGTGCTCTGGTTCGCCTTGAGCGCCGAGAGATGAGCGTAGCCTCGACCATTCAGGCCAATGATGGCGAAGTTGAGCCGATCATTGGCGCCAAGAATCTGCGCGTAACTCCAGGCCGTCGAGCCCACGGTCAAACTTGCGGCTCCTACTGCCAAGGTATCGAGAAACTCGCGCCGGGTGATCATGCGCTTTTTCCTCCTTTTTTTTCTTTTTCAGGAATTTGGTTGAGATCGGGCAGCATCTCAGCCAGGGCTCCCACTACGGCTGAGCCTCTTGCCATGCGAGGCCGTAAACGGCCCACACAATTTATCACGGCGCCGGGCCCGCTTCTCGTCGACAGAGTGGCGCCCCATCAGGGAACTCATTTCAGCATGCAGCCTTTGGGGGCCGATACTGCTCTAAAGTAAAGCTTCTGTGTAAATTAGATTGAGATCGAGAGAGAGAGGCACGGACATGCGACTGCAAGGGAAAGTTGCGATTGTGACTGGCGCAGCAACCGGAATCGGACAGGCAATTGCCATCGACTTTGCCAATGAACAGGCGGCGGTGGTGGTGGACTATGTCGGCAAGAGCGATCTTGCTCAGGAGACGCTGAACAAGATCAGCGCCGCCGGGGGGCAGGCGATTGCCATCGCGGGCGACGTTTCCGATCCAGCGCAGGTGCAGAGCCTTATCGAGCAAACCGTGGCGAAGTATGGGCGCCTGGACATTCTGGTGAACAATGCCGGGATTGAATTTAAACATCCGTTTCTAGAATACCCGCTGGATCTCTGGCACAAAGTGATCGCGGTCGACCTTACCGGGCCCTGGCTTTGCGCCCAGGCGGCAGCCCGGCAGATGGTGAAGCAAGGTAACGGCGGGCGGATCATCAACATTTCTTCGGTGCACGAAGACCTGCCCATGCCGACCAATGCCGCTTACTGTGCCGCTAAAGGAGGCTTGAGAATGCTCATGCGCACCATCGCAGTAGAACTGGCGCCACATAAAATTACAGTGAACAATATTGGGCCGGGAGCGATCTTCACTCCGATCGATAAGGACATCGAGTCGAATGCCGGGATCGAGAAACAGCTCATGGCTGAAATTCCGCTGGGGCGCTGGGGGCGTCCCGAGGAAGTGGCGGCGCTGGCGGCATATCTGGCTTCGGACGCCGCCGCCTACATTACCGGAAGCACCCATTTCATCGACGGCGGAATGTTGCGCAACGCGGGCAGTTTTTGAAGGATGGCCAGCAAGTCGAACCAGTAGCAAGTCGAGCCAGTTTCATACCCCGGCGTCATCCTGAGGGACTTCAGTCCCGAAGAGCCCGCCCTGAGCGGAGTCGAAGGGATCTTGCGCGTACCCTCACGTGCCCCGTGCGGCACTGGTCCGCTTCACGCCGGATGCTTCGCAAGCTCAGCATGACGCCTTCGAGTGAGAGCGTGGGGCGTAACTCGCTGCGGACCTCAGGCGGCAGACGGGATCGCAGACCTCGGACTCCATCCCCTAATCCATCCCCCCCGATCCCAGCGTCATCCTGAGGGACTTCAGTCCCGAAGAGCCTGCCCTGAGCGAAGCCGAAGGGATCTTGCGCGCGGCTATACAACTCCCGCCATGAGCATATCCGCTCCACGCCAGATGCTTCGCAGGCTCAGCATGACGCCGGGGTTGGGGGCGGCTTCGCACGGGGACAGTTCAAAATGACCCACTGCCCGAGCGCCGGGTTGACAAGTCATTAACATATTGATACCATTAGACTTAGGAATAATACTGTCTATAAATTACGCCGTCCAGACGGGTCTATTTCAACGCTCTCAGACCTGCGGTTGCACATAGTTTGGGCGCTTGCTCGGGCCGCTTTCTTGTCCGGCGAACCGGTGTGAGGCGATCCAGCACAGCTCGAGTCTGCGACTCAATCGACACTGATTGGCGTATGCCGGTCTCCCGCGGTCGGGATTCTGGATCGCGACGAGAGTCGCTGTTCGAACACGCCTCATTCATTTCCTTCAAAAACCACGATCTCATCAAAGGAGGGCGATGCGGACAGTTGAAACGGAATTACCAAGAAGAGTCTTTTTTAAGAAGCTCAGGGAGCACAGAGCCGGAGCACTCCTGCTGGATTACGATGGGACGCTGGCGCCTTTTCGGGCGGATCGTAATGCCGCGTTCCCTTATCCTGGAATGTCGTCCTGGCTGCGCAAAATCATGGCCAACGGACAAACACGTGTGATGCTGATCAGCGGACGTCCGGCTGCGGAGGTCAAATCTTTGCTGGGTATTTTACCTGCGCCTGAAATCTGGGGCGTGCACGGGCGGCAACGGCTGCGGCCGAATGGAAGTTGCGAAACTTTCGCCATCGGCGATTCCAACCAGCAGATTCTTGAGGAGGCGGAATCATGGCTGCAAGCCCAGGGCCTGCGGCACCTGGCGGAGTGTAAGCCGGGCAGCATCGCGGTGCACTGGCGCGGAATGCCGGTGCAGGAGGCGGACAGGATTCACGGGAAAATCCGGGCGGCATGGGTTTCGCTGGCCGTGCGCGGCGGGATGTCGCTTCTGGATTTCGATGGCGGTATCGAGCTCCGGCTTGCCGACCGGAACAAGGGCCACGCTGTCCTTACCGTGCGCCAAGAACTTGAACCCGGCACGCCGCTGGCTTATCTGGGAGACGATGTAACCGACGAAGATGCATTTTGCGCATTGGCCGGGTCGGATGCGCTGACCGTGCTGGTTCGTCCGGAATGGAGAGAAACCAATGCCGAATTGTGGGTGAAACCACCGGAAGAGCTTCTGGAATTCCTCCGCGAATGGAACGAGTGTTGTGGAGGTGCCCGCTGAAAACTTCCGGGAACCTGATTCTGGTTTCGAACCGGCTGCCGGCGACGGTGGAGGCCGGGCCCGATGGGCCGCGTCTGAAGCGCAGTTCAGGCGGCCTGGTTACGGCCCTCCGCCCGGTTCTGGAAGCGAAACAGGGGTATTGGATCGGCTGGCCGGGCGAGTATGACAACGTGGATCTCGGCCGCTTGCTGGACTCCCAGGAGAGCAATGCCTGCCACCTGATTCCGGTCTCGCTGACTCCGGAGGAAATACGCAACTTCTATCTGGGTTTTTCCAATGAAATCATCTGGCCGCTCTTTCACGACCTGCAGTCGCGCTGCAATTTTGATCCGGCGTACTGGAGGGCGTATGTCAACGTGAACCGGAAGTTTGCCGAGACCGTGGCCCAGGTCGCGGACCAGAATTCCATCGTCTGGGTCCACGACTACCATCTCATACTGGTGGGTGATTTTCTGCGCCAGCTGGGATTAAATTGCCAGCTCGGCTTCTTTCAGCACATTCCTTTTCCCCCGCTCGACATATTCGAGAAGCTGCCCTGGCGCAGCCAGATCCTGCGAGCGCTGTTCGAGTTTGACGTGATTGGATTTCAGACTTCCCGGGATCAACGCAACTTTGCCGGCAGTGTGCGCCGCCTGTTGCCGCACCTGGAACTGCACCGGGAGCACGAGCAATTGCACACTCAGGTGGATGGGCGGACTGTCTTCATCGGCAGTTTCCCTATCGGCATCGACTTCGATGAATTTGCCAGCGGAGCGAAAGGGCCCGAAGTTGCGAAGCGCGCCGCTGAAATCAGACGGGACGTGATTGGACGCCAGATTGTGCTGGGTGTCGACCGGCTCGATTACACCAAAGGCGTGCCGGAACGTCTGCGCGCATTTGAGCATCTTTTGGCTTCACATCTGGACCTGCGGCGCCAGATCACGTTGATCCAGGTGGTGGTGCCCAGCCGGGAGGATATCCCCAAGTATCAGGAACTCAAGTTAGAAGTTGAGACGCTCATTAGCCAGATCAATGGCCGTTACGGCGACTCCGGATGGGTGCCGATTCATTACATTCACCGCCATCTGGAGCGGCCGGAGCTACTGGCCCATTATCGGGTTGCCGATATTGCGCTGATTACCCCGCTCAAGGATGGGATGAATCTGGTCGCCAAGGAATTCTGCGCCGCCCAGGCGGGGGACCAGGGAGTCCTGATTCTGAGCGAGTTTGCCGGGTCCGCCGATCAGCTCCGCAGCGGAGCAATTCTGGTCAATCCCTATGACATTGAAAGCGTAGCCGCCGCGCTGCACCAGGCTTTCTGCATGAATGAAAAAGAGAGAATGGTGCGTATGCGGAAGCTGCGCCGTAAAGTGAAAAGCGAAAACGTATTTCGCTGGTGCGAGCGCTTTTGCTCACATCTTGAGCCCAACGCTTCGAAAGCGCTGCAGTTAAGTGCAAATTCCACGGAAAGGGGAAGATAAGAATGGCGTTCACATTGGCATACTGGAAACCATGGTTATGGGCCATCGGCGGCCTGGCGGGAGCTGTTCTGTTTTCCCTCCTGGTGCACTATCTCGTCTTCCTGATGATCAAGCGGCTTGCGGGCAAGACGCAGACGGTCATTGACGATTCTCTGATCCGCCATGGTGAGAAACCTACACGCTGGATATTTCCCCTGCTTGCTATCCTGCTGGCGGTCCCGCTCCTGCCGATTCGTCCGCAAATCCTGGGCCCGCTGCAGCATGCCCTGGGTTTGGGGCTGATCGCCTCCGTGGCGTGGGTCATCATTTTGCTGCTGGACGTTTTTGCCGATGCCATTTCCGCCAAGTATGCCATTGACGTCGCCGACAATCTTGCAGCCCGCCAGATTCGCACGCAGGCAGAAGTGCTGCGCCGCATTTCGATGATCGTGGTTGTGCTGCTGACGTTGGGCATCATGCTGATGACATTTCCCGCCATCCGCACGCTGGGGACCAGCTTGCTGGCGTCCGCCGGCCTTGCCGGACTGGTTCTGGGCGTGGCCATGCGCCCAACCCTGGCCAGTCTCATTGCCGGCGTTCAAATCGCGTTGACCCAGCCTATCCGAATTGAAGACGTGGTTATTGTCGAGGGCGAATGGGGATGGATCGAGGACATACGCACCACGTATGTTGTGGTGCGAATCTGGGACCTGCGCCGTCTGATCGTGCCGCTCTCGTACTTTATCGAACATCCCTTCCAGAATTGGACGCGCGTGACCGCGGATCTCCTGGGCTCGGTCTTCGTGTACGTCGATTACAGCGTTTCAGTGGAAGAGGTGCGCCGGCAACTGCACACGATTCTGGAATCCTCCGGCATGTGGGACGGAAAGATCTGGGGCCTGCAAGTCACCGACGCCAAGGAACGCACCCTGGAATTGCGCGCGCTCATGAGTGCACCGAGCGGCCCCAAAGCGTGGGACCTGCGCTGCCACGTGCGAGAGAAGCTGATCCAGTTTTTACAGGAACGCTACCCGGAAAGTCTCCCCCGGACGAGAGCGGAAGTCTGGACGACGAAGCCGGCTGAAACCAGCAAAGCCGCATAAACGCGCTGGGTGGTGCTTTATTCCGATGGAGGCTTTGGCTTCTTCCGGTTGGGGTCGAGAATATCGTCCAGCACACCCAGGCGGAAGGCAGGGGCTGCATAGTCTTTGGGCAAATAGTCGTCCGGAATCGCGATCTTGTTTCCGTCCCGAACCGACGAGTAGTGTGGCGACATGATTTCTACTCCCGCGCCGCTGAATTTGTCCTGGATGTTTTGATGAAGGTCGGAATAAATTCTGGCCATGCGGCTGGGCTGATCAGTGTATGCATTCAACTCGTAGTGAACGTAAAAATCATCGAGAGCGGTCTGGAGGATAAAAGGCGCGGGCTGTTTCAGAATCGCCTCCGTCGAGAGGGCAGCATCTGTCAGCAACTGGTGCACGGTTCTCCAGGGCGCATCGTAACCGATTGTCACCGTGGTGTGCAGGATCAGTCCTCCGGACTGTCCGCTGGCGCTGAAGTTGATGATGTGGCTTCCCAGGACCATCGAGTTCGCGATGGTGATTTCTACGTTTTTGATGGTGCGGACGCGAGTCACCAGGAGGGTCTTTTCCATCACGTCTCCCACCGTGTCGGCGATCCTCACCCGGTCTCCGATGGTGAAGGCGCGCATGTAAGTAAGGATGACTCCAGCCACTACGTTGGCGATCGCCGAGGTAGACCCGAGCGAGAACAACACTCCCAAAAAGATGGAAATGCCCTGGAAGGCGGGTGATTTCGATCCCGGCAAATAGGGAAAAATCACGATTGCCGTAACCGCGATGATCATGAAGCGGACAATCTTGTAAGTCGGATCTGCCCACTCCGGGTAGAACTCAGAAAAGGTGATGGTTCCGCGCGCCAACTCGGTGAAGATGATCTTGATGAATTTGATCACGTAAAAAGCGACGATCACGATCACCGAGATGAAAAACAGGTTGGGCAGGTAAGCCACGGTGGCGTCGCCAATGGCCCGCAACGGAGACAACACGTACGCAACCAGAACCTGGGCATAGCCGCGCGTCCAGGGGAAAAAACCCAGGACAAGCGAAGCGTAAAAGTAAAGCGCAACCAGCACCAGCGTGAAGCGGAGGAGTTTTGCGATGCCGATGGCAAAATTAGTGATTCTTGCGGCGGGCAAGAGTTCGAACCGCTGAATGCGCAAAGAGCGAATGCGCGTGCCGCTCCAACCCTTAAGGGTCTTGTACAGGCTGCGAAACACGGTGCCGAGCAGGCGCAGGACCAGGATCAGGATCAGGGTGGCGAGAAGGGCGTAAAGCGCGCCGAGAAGCAGGCTTTTGATGCTGTATTGATGGTGCAGGGCAACCAGAGCGGAACGGATACGCTGCTGGTAGTCCTGCGCAAGGTCATGCCGGGATTGCCCCACCTGCTTGGCATCCTGGTCGGTGACACTCATGATGACGACGTCTCCCGCCAGGATGTCAGCCGCGTTCTCGGCGTCCACCACCGCAAGAGAGTCGGGCTTGAACGAAACGTCCTGCGAGAGCTTTTCGATCCGCCGGGTGATCGCTCCGGCGCGGTCTTCGGCAGGAAAGGAAAGCACGCCTCGAACCTCGAAAAGAGTCTTGCCACCGATGACGACCGGCGCCTGAGGCGCAGCCGGAGGTTCTTTGGGCTGCGGCTTGGGCTGACTGTAGAGCGCGGCAGTGAACCCAAGAAGCAACGCGGAGAACATGAAAAAGCGAAGCCGCGTTAAGCATCTGTTTGAAGTCATGGTCGTCCACCTTAATGTGCAAAAAGCGCGACGCCTCGTAATCTTATGGCAAACGGGCTCGAAGGGATAGGGAAGCGCAGATGGTGGGGCATCCAGTTTTGGACGAGGCTGACCATCCTGTGGGCAAACCCGGTAAGCTGGTATGCAATGCGCCGCCGTAGGATTTTCGGAATCTGCCTGCTGTTCGCAGCATTGTTCTCCAGTTGTCATGCGAACGCCCAAAGTTCAAACCTCATCGATGGTTACCGGATCGTCCATGCCTATCCGCATGACCCCAGCGCCTTCACCCAGGGCCTGGTTTACGTGGACGGTCATCTTTATGAGAGCACCGGCCGCAACGGCAAATCTTCAATAAGGATGGTGGATCTAACCACCGGGCGCATTTTACGGCAATTCGATCTTGCGCCAAAATATTTTGGCGAAGGGCTTACGAATTGGGGCAGCGATCTCATCCAGTTGACCTGGAGAGCCGGGCTGGGCTTCATTTATAACCGGTCCACCTTTGCATGGAAGCGCAGCTTTCACTATGACGGCGAAGGTTGGGGACTGACTCACGATGACAGGCAGCTCATTTTGAGCGACGGAACTCCCATTCTTCGTTTCCTTGATCCGCGGACTTTTGTGGAGACCGGGCGCGTTTCTGTGACCGATGAGAAAGGACAACCAGTCTCCGACATCAATGAACTTGAATATGTCCGCGGCGAGATCTATGCCAACATCTGGTACTCGGACCAGATTGTTCGCATTTCTCCCCACACGGGCAAGGTCCTGGGGCGGATAGATCTCAGCGGGCTCATGGACAAAAGTCAGCTCGCGGACCGCGATTCTGTTCTTAACGGCATCGCTTACGATGCCAGGACGGGCCGCCTGTTCGTGACCGGCAAGCTATGGCCGACGTTGTTCGAGATCAAGGTGGTCCATCACATTCGCCGTCGTTCAAGTGCCGCGGCACCATCCCGCGTTCATTGAAAAAAGAGTGTACAGCCTGTCGACCGGATGCGTAGTCACTTTCCTGTATGGCAAAATTCCTCCCGTCGCGATCTAATTAAAGTACGGAGAAAGGAGGAACAGCTATGAATGTTCTCAAGATGGGAATGGGAGTCGCGATTGTGGCCCTCGCAGTTGCCTTAACGCCTTCTGCGATTGCCCAAAACACGACACAAAACACGACGAATGATCGCAGAGCTTCCTCAACTCAAGGCATGAACAATGAACCATCGGTGTTAGTCGATCCGGCAAAAATCTACAATGAAAATCCGATGGGCTGGGTGAGGAAGTCGGTTGTCCTGCAGAATGTGACCGTTCAGGACACCAACGATTCCGGCAATTTCTGGGTTGGCTCTGACAACGATCACCGTCTGCTGGTGGTGAAAACGGAAGGCAATGATACTTTGAAGGTGATGCGGTTTCACAAGGGAGATGTCGTGACCATCTCCGGTACCGTGGAGGCAGCCAGCCGCTACAAGGCAGATACAACTTCGGCCGATTCGGGATCGATGCACGACGCGCAAAAGACGACCGGCGTTTTCCTGCAGGCAAGGGATATCACGGTAAGTTCATCCACTCATAAGTAAGCGATCATAAGTAAGCAGGCATGCGCGGAGGCGGGTGCGGGACGTGACAGTTTCCGCACTCGTCGCCTCCGGGTCATGGGGTGAATGTTGGATCAGGCGCTGGCATGACCCGCGCAGCGAAAGGGGGATTTTGATGTTGCCCAAGTTCGCACGCAGATTCAAGTGCAGCGTTTGCTGCAGGACGTTCAAGACCAGTCAGGCTCTGCGCGTGCATCGCACGAGCGCGCATCCTCCGCCGGTTCGGCGACCGCGATCAAAGAGCGTAAGAATGTAAGGCGACCTTGTCCCAGGGTCTGCGGCGCTGTTTGCCGGCTGGGGCCAAGTTGCGGGTTGCACCCCACTCTTCTATCCAAAGGCATCATGCTGAGCTTGCGAAGCATCTGGCGTCGAGCGGATATGCCGCCGCCGGGAGCCGTTAACGCTACGCGCAAGATCCCTTCGACTTCGCTCAGGGCAGGCTCTTCGGGACTGAATTCCCTCAGGATGACGCCGGCGTTGGGGAGGGAGTCCGAGTCTGCGGGCTGCCGGCTGCCATTTGAGGTCCGAGGGCGAGTGTCACCCGCTCTCCTACCCAAAGGCGTCATGCTGAGCCTGCGAAGCATCTGGCGTGGAGCGGATATGCTCATGGCGGGAGTTCTATAGCTACACGCCAGATCCTTCGGGACTGAAGTCCCTCAGGATGACGCCGGGGTTGGGGTGAGAGTCTGCGGTCTGCCGTCTGCGGTCTGCCGTCTGCCATTTGAGGTCCGGGGGCGAGTGTCACCCGCTCTCCTACCAAAGGCGTCATGCTGAGCCTGCGAAGCATCTGGCGTGGAGCGGATACGCACATGGCGGGAGTTCTATAGCCGCGCGCCAGATCCCTTCGACTTCGCTCAGGGCAGGCTCTTCGGGACTGAAGTCCCTCAGGATGACGCCGGCATTGGGGGAGTCTCAGGCAGATTTCGCCGCGGAAAACCGAGCAATGAAAGTTGTCTTCCCGAAAGATGGCGCGCTTTTGTGCAATGCGCACTTCCAATTGTGTGGCGAACTTATCTCGGGAGCGGTCCGCCTGACTTTTTACCGGCGGTCGGGCCGAGATGGCGAATGCCGCGGGTCAGGTTGAAGGCAGAATTTACCAGGCCAATGTGGGAGAAAGCCTGGGGAAAATTGCCTAACAAGCGTTTCGCCGCAGGATCGTATTCTTCGGAAAGCAACCCGACATCATTACGAATCGCCAGCAATCGCTCGAACAGTTGTTCGGCGTCGTCCTGACGACCTTGCAGCCCGTAATTGTCAACCAGCCAGAATGAACAGGCGAGAAATTGACCCTCGCCGTGCGGCATACCATCGACCGACGGATCCACCGTGTAGCGGGCAACAAAACCGTCCTGCATCAGACCGGCCTCGATCGCTTTGACCGTTCCCAACACGCGTTTATCGTCTGCCGGGAGAAAGCCTACCAACGGAATCATCAGAAGGCTAGCGTCCAGATGCTTTGAACCGTAATACTGAACGAACGAATTCATTTCCGTGTCGAACCCTTCGCTGCAAACCTGCTGGTGGATCGTGTCCCGCAGTGTTCGCCAACGGTTGACCTCTCCCGATATCCAGCCGAGCTCCCTGGATTGAACTGCTCGGTCCACCGCCACCCAGGCCATCACCTTCGAATGAGTAAAATGGCGGCGCGGACCGCGCATTTCCCAGATGCCATCGTCGGGCTTCTCCCATCCCGTCTCCAGAAACTCAAGAAGAGACTGCACGATGCCTTCGCCGATCTCCCGGTTGGGCTGAAGTCCCGCCTGCCGGCACTGAAACAGGGTATTGGCGACTTCGCCAAAGATGTCCAACTGGAACTGTTTGTAGGCGGCGTTGCCGGTCCGCACCGGGACGGAGCCGGCATAACCAGGCAACCAGGGCAACTCCAGTTCGGTGAGCCTGCGTTCCCCCCGGAGCCCGTACACGATATTCAGTTCGGAGGGGCTGCCGGCAACCGCGCGTAGCAGCCATTCCCGCCACTCGCGTGCCTCATCGAGATATCCGGCGTTGAGCAGCGCATTCAGGGTGAGAGTGGCATCGCGCACCCAGCAGAACCGATAGTCCCAGTTTCGTACGCCGCCGATCTGCTCGGGAAGGGAAGTGGTGGGGGCTGCCGCGATTGCTCCCGTCGGCAGGAAGGTGAGAGCTTTCAGCGTGATCAGAGAACGTTTTACCGCGTCGTGCCATTTCCCTTGATAGGAGCAGCAATCCGACCACTCCCGCCACCACGATTCAGTGTTCTGTATTTCTTCCGCTACATTCAGGGGAGATGGTTCATCGCGGTGCGATTGATACCATGTAAGATCGAAGGCGACGCTCTGGCCTTCTTTCACCGTAAACTCGGCCAGGGTCTTGAGGTTTTCGCCGCGAAGCGGAACCTGGGTGCGCAAGCTGAGCATGTCGGGACCGGCGATCGCGGAGATGCCGCTGTCCGTGCGCCTCACCCAGGGAACCACCGATCCGTAGTCGAAGCGAATCACAAGCTCCAGCTTCATCGGCACCTGCCCGCGCTTGCCCACCACCATGCGCAAGAGTTCGGGAAGATTATTGGGCGGGGTCATGCAATCCACCAGCAAGACCGACCCACTATCGGTCTCGAATTCCGTCTCCAGAATGAGGGTGCCCTCCCGATAACGCCGGCGCAGGTTGCGAACCGGTTCGGCGGGTGAAATCAGCCAACGTCCATGTTCCTCCGTTCCCAGCAGGGCGGCAAAACAGGCAGCGGAGTCAAAGTACGGAAAACATAGCCAGTCGATGGACCCATGTTTCGAGACCAGGGCCGCGGTGTGGCAATCGCCAATCATCGAATAGTCTTCAATGGGTAAGGACAAATGAGATCCTCCGCTACAGTGTGCTTCAGGCTTTATCTAAGATGCATCCCTCCCCGATGAGGGGATCAGCCAGAGCTTATTCGCTCATCAGATAGATCAGGGGAACTCCCCTATCCTGGCGGGTGAACTCCCAGTACCGTACCAGAATGGAATACACGGTGAGTCCGATTTCACCCTCTCCCCACAAAGCGTAGGCAAGCGACTGGCGCATCAGGTTGCGCCGGGTGAGTCCCAGCACCAAGGTTTTTGGATCGAGCAACTCGCTCAGGTACGCAATGGAGTTGGCAATGGCCACCGCTCCCCACACCTTCACCACGAAACGGGAATCTTCTTTTAAAACCTGAACCCGCAGCGTGGACAGGAACTCGCTTCGATTGTCCAGGAGATTGACGTGCAGGAACACCAGCGGTCCCTCGATCTTGAAATGCTCCTGCACCTTTTTGGCGAGCATGTCGCGGTAGGCGGAGTCGTCAGAATGATGGGGGATCAGATTGACTTTATGATGGCAAATCGATTCCCAGAGCCTGGCGGACTCATCGTCTACAAACTTTACATCTGAGATACGCATTTCCGTGGCGCGGAAATAACGGCTGATGCCGCTCGCGATCAGCAGGAGGAGGATGAATATGCCGGCGATGATGACGCCGGTCGGCCTTTCGAAAACATTTGCCACCAGGGTATAGCTAAAAACCACGGTGACGATCCAGAAATAGATTGCCAGAAGCCAGGGTCTGACCCCTTCGGAGCGTTCGCGCCAAAAAGCCAAAGCCACGGCGACGGCCGCGGACAACATAAGCACGAGAACGCCGGTTGCATAAGCGCTGCCTTGCGCCTCCACGCTGGCGCGAAATACTACCGTGACCACCAGGTTGATTCCCAGCAGGAGCAACACTAGCGGTCGTCGGTAGGCCACCCAGCGCGGCGCCATACCGAAACGCGGCAGGTAGCGCGGGACCAGGTGGAGAAGCCCGGTCATAGCGGATGCGCCGGCAAACCAGAGCACAAGAATCGTGGAGACATCGTAGAGGGTGCCGAAGGCGCCGCCCAGCAGCAGATGAGCCAGGTAGGCGATCGCCCGGCCATCGGCTTCTCCTCCCGTGCGGTACGCGGACTCGGGAATCAGCAGGGTGGAGACGAAACTCGAGAGCAGCAGCAGAACGCACATGATGAGCGCGGCGCCGAGCAGCAGCTTGCGCGTGGCTCGAATTCTGCCCTCGGGCCGGTTGCCTTTCCGCTTTGGTTGATCTGCATTTCCGCTCTCATTCGACACCAATGGCATGACGGAGACGCCAGTCTCAAAGCCGCTCAAACCGAGCGCGAGCTTGGGGAAGATAATGGCGGAAGCCACGAATATGGCAGTCCAGTCGCCATTCGAGCGCAGCCCGCCATACCATTGGGAAAGGAGCGCCGGGTGTTGATAGATCACCCACAGACCGTATAACAGGACAAACAAATTCAAGACCAGATAAGGCGCGGCGACAGCGACCGCGAGCCCAATCGCTTCGCGAAAGCCCAGCCAGAAGACCAGGGCTAGCAGAAAGAGCAGGACGAAGGTTATGGTAACGTGGGCATCGCCGATGTAAGGGTGCAGGAAGGGATTCGCGCTGGCATGCCGGGCGGCATCGGCGGCGGACAGGGTCATGGTGATGACAAAGTCAGTGCCGGCGAAACCCAGCAGAACCAGCACGAATATTTTGCTTTTCCAGCCTCCAAAAAGATTTTCCAGCAGAGCGATGGAGCCTTGCCCGGCATACGACCGGCCCGCAACCGCCGCATAAACCGGCACCGCACCGAACAGCGTGACCAGGACCAAAACAGCTGTAGCAGAAACCGACATGGCGCCCGCTGCCAGCAGCGCGATGCCGGGTTGATAACCCAGGGTGGAAAAATAATCCACCCCGGTGAGCCAGAGCACCATGTACCAGGGGTGACTCTTGTCTCCGCCATGCGGTTGATCAAGCGGTCTGCCGGCAAGGAAGAGCCGGCCCAAGGCGGTGCGCGGCTGCGCAGTGCGGCGCTCGGGCAGGTGCGCGGGAGAGGTGCTCGATGGCTTCATCACAGATCGCTGCACACCATCAGATCTTCAGGAGTTCCCGCCAGCGGCAGAATTCTGGGGAGACTGCAGCGGCCGGTCGAAACTCCGATCTATTTCATCAAACAATTTTGAGGCGGTACGCGCCGACAAAAGCCGGCTGTGGAGCGCCTGTTCTACCGAGCTTTTTTCAGCGGCGATGAGCCGTTTGCGCGCATTCTCGAATTCATCGGACAGGCGATCGCGGTCCTTGCTGAATACCAGATTGATCGTGTCACTTGCGCTTTCCAGTTCCTCGTTAAGGGTCGTCTTCAGCTGATTGTAGACTGGAACCGAGATGATGTATCCGTTGCGCATGTCCTCCAGCTCGGAGAGGGCTGAGGCGACTGCCACCTGACGGATACGAGCCATGGAGTAGTCGTCTTCGCGGGCTTCTCTGGTTCCCAGAAGGCGAAGCAAAGGCTTCATGGTTATCCCTTGAACGACAATGGTGAAGGCCACCACGCCAAAAGTCATACTGAGCAGTTGACTGCGGTAGGGGAAATTCGAAGTTAGGCTGAGGCCTAACGCGAGTGAAAGGGCCCCGCGCATTCCTCCCCAGACCAGTACGTGTTGCCAGCGCAGCGGAATTCTGGGCGCAAACAGGTTGCTGACGGGAACCAGTCCATAGACGACCACCAGTCGGGCCACCAGGACGGCGGCGATGGTCAGCAAGGTTGCCCGCCAGGAACCCAGCAGGTCGCTGATGTGGACTTGCAGCCCGATGAGGAGGAAAAGGATTGAATTGATGAGGAACGCCGCGTATTCCCAGAACGACCACAAAGCCACCCGGGTACGGGAACTCATTCCGGTGCGAATCCCTACATTGCCCAGCATGAGACCGGCCGCCACGGTGGCAATCACTCCCGACACATGGAGAAACTGCGCCAGCATGTACGCGCCGTAGGCCAGAAGGGTGGTGAGGGTAATTTCAATTTGGGGGTCGTCAATCCGTTGGGTGAGCTTGCTGGCGAGGTATCCCAAGAGCGAACCGACTGCCGCCCCGCCGGCAACGTCGACCACGAATTCCCGTAAACCTTCGAGAACGCCCAAGTGAGATTGGGTTACAGCTGCGAAAAGAATTCCGTAAAGGACGACAGCCGTCCCATCGTTGAACAGACTCTCGCCTTCAACGATGATGGAGAGCCGTCCTTCAACCGGCATTTCCCGGAAGATGGCCAGAACCGAGATGGGATCCGTGGCCGCTACAATGGAACCGAAGACGAAGGCGATCAGCAGCGGAATTCCCAGGGTCCAATGCACCGCAATTCCGGCGATGAGGGTTGCGGCCATCACGCCCACGGTCGCCAAAAGAGAAATCGGCAGCAGGTTTTCGCGCAAATGAGAGAATCGAATTTTTATGCTGCCTTCGAACAGGAGCGCGGGAAGGAAGATGATCAGACTGACGTCCGGGGTCAACCAGTCCGGGCTGTGGTTGAACATGTCCCGCACCACCGGCAGACGGAAGGAGCCGAGAATCAGTCCGCCGATGACCAGGGCAACGGTGTAGGGAATTTTCCAGCGCGCTGCCAGCACCGCGATGACGGCCGCGGCAATGAGCAGCCAGAGCAGGAATTCGACGGTGGCGCTGGGGCTCATCAGGCAGCCCCGTCCCGCCGCTGGGGTTGCCCGGAAAGCGCCTCGGAAGCTTCCGCAGTCAACGATCGCAGATGAAGATCGCGCTGCGGGAACGGGATCTCGATTCCTTTGGCAGCGAATTCTTCGAAGATTGAAAAATAGAGGTCGCTCTTGAGCCGTGCCGGAGTCTGCACCTGAAGAACCGTCCACACGCGGAGGTCGAAATTCAGGGAACTATCTCCAAATTCGACGAACACAACCTCGGGGCCGGGATCGGCCAGCACATCGGGATGCTTCCCGGCAATCGCGAGCAGGACATCGCGAACCATCTTTACATTGCTGCTGTAGGCGACGCCCAGGGACAAAGAGATCCGAACCTGACGATCGTTCGCGGTCCAATTAGTAACCCGTTGATTGATGAACTCGGAGTTCGGGACGATAATGACGACATTGTCGTTGGTGCGAATCCAGGTACTTCGGCCCTGCAGCCGGACCACGTCGCCCAGGGTCTCGCCGACCTGGACACGATCTCCCAGTTTGACCGGTTGTTCCAGCAGCAAGACCAATCCCGCAACAAAATTGCTGACGATGGCCTGCAATCCGAGACCTACGCCGATGCCCAGCGCGCCGCCGACCACAACCAGGCTGTTGAGATTTACCCCCAGCGATTGCAGGCCTATGACCAGGCCCAAAACGAATACGAGGTAGGAAACCACACGCGCCACGGCGTATTTCTGCCCGGCTTCCAGGGGCGTGTGAGTCAAAATTCGTTTATGGAGCAGCACCATTACGAAGTGGCTTATCAGGAGAAGCGCAACCAGAAAAATCCCGACTTTTAAAAGGAAGATGAGCGTGACCGGCAGACCGCCCATGGTGAACAGAGGATGAACGAGGACATGATTCAGCCGAATCCCAACCTCTCCCAGGAGGGGCGCGAACCACGCGCCAAACGCCCCGAATCCGATTAGTAGCAGCAGGCTGACTGAAAGCAGTGCAATCCATCCCCTGCGTGACCTGATCATTGGCTTATCTCCTTCTTAGCAAAGCTAATCCTTAAAGCAAGTGGGAGTAAATCAGTCTCTCATGGTAGACAGCCTGTTTTAACCATTGGTGAAGGAGTGCGAGCAGCCCCGCGTTCCCGGGTCGTTCCCGATGATGCCACGAACTGCACTTCCGCGATCTGTTAAGTGTTTTCCGGCTGGAACAGGAGTCTCCGGCAGCCTGCTCATGCCGACGCGGTACCTGGCGTCCAGCATGTTACCGTAGAATGCCAGGGGCGACATCCACCTTACAAGTTCGTTAAACTGGACGGTCTCAGGAGCATGATGCCAAGCGTTGTGTGGTTACGATCAATCGTCGGCCTGGCCGTGCTCGCCGCAGGGGTAACCCTTTCCGCCCAGGAAATGCCTGGCCTTCCTGCAGGCAAAGCCGCTCCACCCTTCCGGGCTCGAGATCAGTTTGCCAAGGAACAAACGCTCTCGTCGCTGATGGGGCCGAACGGGCTGGTGCTGCTGTTTTTCCGATCGGCGGATTGGTGACCGTTCTGCAAGCAGCAACTGGTCCAGTTGCAGAATGCACGTGAAAAGTTCCGGCAGCAAGGAATTGGTCTGGCTGCGATCAGCTATGACTCCGAAGCGATCCTTCAGGATTTCAGTCAGCGACACGAAATCGGATACCCGCTGATTGCGGATCCCGGATCCGAGATTATTCGGAGTTATGGGGTCTTGAACGCAAAAGCAACCGAATTTACCAAGGGAATGGCGTATCCGGGATATTTTTACGTGACGCCGGACGGCAAAGTGAAGGAGAAGTTTTTCGAGAGCGCGTACACCGACCGCTACACAGCTCACGACCTGATTCTCAAGCTGTTCCCGGAACTGGTCGAAGGCAACGGCCGCCAGGTCACTGCACCCTACATCAAACTGAAACTGTTCCAGTCCGATCAAGTGGTGGTCCCGGGCGGGCGTTTCAGTGTTGCCGCCGAAGTCACGCTGCTGCCCGATACCCATGTCTACGCGCCCGGGGTCAAGGGATATAAGCCAATCCAGCTGATCGTGGAGCCGTCGCCTGGATTCAGACTGGTGCCCGTCAGCTATCCTGACGCGAAAATATTATTTTTGCCGGCGATCAAGGAGTCGGTGCCAGTCTACGAAGGTAGTTTCCGCCTGCTGCAGGAAGTCGTCGTCTCCGCGGACCGGCAGTTCATGGCTTCAGTGCCGCCGAGCAGAAAAGTAACTCTCAAAGGAACGCTTCTTTACCAGGCCTGCGACCGCACGAAGTGCTACTTTCCGCAGAAATCCGACGTTTCCTGGGACGTGCAGGTGATACCGCTCGATCGGGAAAGAGCCCCGGAGGCAATTCAGCATAAGTGAAGGGCGAGGCGCGAGTGCCGTCGCCCGTTGCTGTCGAACGGTCCCGGGCCGGCAGCCGCGGGCGGCGTGCTAGCACGGAGGTTCTGCAAACCATAGAGCTTATGATTTAGCGATGGAGGCGGGAGTCGCTGAGTCCCGCGGCGCTACGGCTTCCGCTACATCGGTTACCGGGGACCGGTCTTCTCCGTTGATTGCGGATTTGAATCCCCGAATTCCGTCGCCAAGGCCCTTCCCAAGTTCGGGAAGTTTCTTGGGTCCGAATATGAGCAAGGCGATCCCTACAATGACCAATAAGTGCATGGGCTGAAATAATCCTTCAAACATAATCCTCCTGAGTTCGACTGAAGTCAGTCTGCTGCGTTTGAACCGGCCGGCCGAGTTGCGCCTGGCCTGCCGGCTCGGAAAAAAACCAGATGTTGCGGACGGCGCCTTCGCGCCGCTGGTCGCTACTTGATGGTGCCGTTCAGCCCTGCCGGGAAGAACCCACCACTGCCCGAACCGCCCGCGTATACGATCTTGAGCACCTGGGTGGTAGTGCGGCTGAAGGCAATGGTGTTGGAGTCTGCATTTACGACGGTGGAAGCGTTCCCCAGCGAGTTCGCGACAACTCCAAGACCGATGTCGTCGTTGCCGGTTCCGTCGAGCGCGGCGCGAGCGTTCGAGATCTTGGTGGCGGTGGCGTTAATGCCAGCCGAGGGCGTCGCCGCGTCCATTCCGTAGAGCACGGTGCGAACCAGCCCGGCGTGATAAGCCTCAACCGCGAGGATGCCGGCGGCCGCGTCCAAATTTGCCGGAGTGGTGATGAGACCAGCGGCGCCGTGGTAAGCGGTGACACCGACGTCTTCAAATATGTACGAACCCAGCAGGAAGTTGACATCGGAGGCGAAAGGATCGAACGACCCTCCGATACCCGCAGCCACAGCAAGCCCGTTAAAGCTGTTCAGCAGATCCAGAGCAGGTTGGGCCACCGCAGCGGAACCCAGAGCGTTACGCAGGAATGAAACATGTTTGCGCTCTTCGGTTGCCGTCTCCATGGCATAGGACTGGATGGTGGTACTGGAGAAGGGAACCTGGGCACTGGCGGCGGAACCGCCCTTGACAGTGACGGTTCCCTGGGTCCCGGTGCCGGTAATTCCGATTCCCATTTGGTCGATGGTCATTCCAGATGTGGCGATGGTGTAATACTCCGCCTCGAGATATTCGAGGTTGAGCGCGAAGTTCAGGATGTCAGTGTCGGTTACGGCGGTTTGCGCTCTGGCAATGCCGGCGAAGGCCAGACCCGCGAGGGCCGTGCCGCCCATCCTGATGAGCATACGGCGATTTGAAATGATCTGGTCGAGGCGCTCTGTCTCTGAGAGTTCGGCGATATTGATTTTATTTTTCATGAGATCGTCCTTAGGCAGCAGTTGCGCTGATTGTGCCGTTCAGTCCGTTGGGAAAGAAGCCTCCCTTGGTGACCACGCCCGGTCCGGCGGCATAAACGATGTGCAACACCTGGTCGGTGGTGCGGTCGAAGGCAATTGCGTTTGTGCTGTCAGCGGCAACAATCGTAGTGGCGCTGATTGTGGTTTCATTTCCTCCGCCCAACATTCCGCGCAGCGCGGACACCTTGTTGGCATAGCCCAAGAAGGGAGCTGACGGGTTGGCAACGGATTGCCCATAGATCAAAGTACGGATCTCCGCGGCGTGATAGGCCTCGACTGCCATGATTCCGGCGGCTGCGCCCAGGTTGGTTTTGTCGGTCAGCAGGCCTGCTGCCCCGTGATACGCCGTGACCCCCACATCCTCGAATACAAATGCGCCTACCAGGAAGCTGTTGGCGTCGGCGAAAGGGTCAAATGTGCTGCCAATGCCGGCAGCCATTGCCAATCCGTTAAAGCTGTTGGAAAGATCGATGGCGGGACGGCTCACCGCGGCCGAACCCAGTGCCTGGCGCAGAAAGCGAACGTGATTCAGTTCGTCCTGCGCAATCTCAAACGCGTACTGTTGCAGGGTCGCATTGGGAAACGTCACCGTGTTTCCTCCCGTGACCGATCCCGCGCCGCTGCCGGCGTCGGTGGCGGACAGCCCTTGCCCGGTTGCTGCCCGAAGATAGAACTCGGCCTCCAGGTATTCCAGATTGAGAGCAAAATTGAGAATGTCAGCGTCGGTAATGCCGGGTTTGGGGGTGGGTGGTTTTGGCGTGGTGCTGTCGCCACAACTTGCAAGCATCGCGGTTGCGCCCACAGCGCCGACCCCGGCTACAAAACTGCGGCGGGTGTGTTTCGCACTGAACAACTCTTTCAGCTTGTCCACAAAGAGCACCTCATGAAGGGATAAAACGCATCTGCCTAGTGGGTACGATGAGGAAGGTGATTTGGATTGCGAACCAGATTATTAAGTTGCGATTCAGGAAACTGGGGATCGGCTGCAGCGGCTTGGCGCCTGCAGAATACGGCATTTCCTGTATGCCCGCCTACCAGGTGAGATCAAGGATGAATCGCTGTGATCACCGAAGAGGCGGGTGGATTCGAAAGGCAGTTTTCAGATTTCAGTTCCCGGTTCCCAGTTATGGGTCAGGCGGGGGCGGTCGTGGATACGATTTTGGCTCGGCTGCGGAAGAAGATAGCGATGAGGAGCAGAATAAGAAAGGCGCTCAACGCGGAGGTCGTCCAGAAGGCCTGCCAGTTACGGGTCACCCCGGTTGCAGTGGTGCGGGTGAAATAGTCGACCGCACTGCCCGAGATGAGCGAGCCGATCAGCATTCCGACTCCGTAGGTGAGGAAGGTAATCAATCCTTGCGCGGCCCCTCTTAGATTGGCGGGGGCTTCCTGGTCGGTGTAAAGCTGGCCGGTCATGAAAAAGAAGTCATAGCAGATGCCATGGAGCAGGATGGCGGCGTAAAACATCCAGATGCCGGCATCGGGATTGCCGTAGGCGAGCAGCAGGTAACGTACCGACCAAGCCAGCAGGCCCATGATCAGGATGCTCCGGACGGTGACGCGACGCAGAATAAAAGGCATCAGGAGCATCATCACAACCTCGGAAGCCTGGCCCAGGGCCATCTTGCCTGCGGCATCGGGGACGTGCAGCGAATTCAGATAGGCGTTAGTAAACGAAAAATAGAACGTGAGCGGAATGCAGGCCAGGATCGAGGCCACCGCGAACACCGCGAATGACGGGCGCTTCAGCATCACCAGCGCATCAAGTCCGAGGACGTGCCGCAGGGTAACCGACTGGCCCTTGCTGGGCGGCGGAGTATGCGGAAGAGTAAGGCTGAAAACGCTCATGACGATAGACGCGGCCGCGGCCAGCAGGAACGGCACGGTGGAAGTCTCGACTCCGAGACGGCCGATGGTCACGCCGATGGCGATCCATCCCAGTGTGCCGAATACGCGGATCAGAGGGAAATCGCGGCCCGTATCTTTCAGATGTTGCAGAGTGAGGGAGTTGGTGAGCGCGATGGTAGGGAAGTAACAGAGGCAGTACACGAACATCAAGGCGTAGACAGCGCCAAAGCTGGTTGCTTTGGTTACGAAAAATAGGAGCACTGCGCCTACCAGATGCAATGCGGCGAGTACTCTCTCCGAGGCAAAGAATTTGTCGGCGATCAAGCCCACAAAAAAGGGAGAGATCATGCAGGCCAATGCCGTGGTTCCAAACACGGCGCCCGCCTGGGTTCCGGTGAATTTCAGGGTGAGCGTCAGATACGCGCCCAGAGTAACGTACCATGATCCCCAGATCACATAATTGAGAAACATCATGAGGCTGAGGCGAATTCTGTCTGCGATGGGCATGTCAGTGGGCACCAGGGGGTGAAGTTCGGTCACTCATGATCGCTCGCTTGCCGATGTGCCGGTCCATTCAGCCAGAGATCGATGGGCTTCTTAACGGCGGGGGCGTGGAAGGGTAGCATTACTTTTTTACCTTCGCCCGCAGAGGCATATCCGGCATAGAGCGCGTGCAGTACGGCCAGGCCATCTTCGCCGGTTACTTTAGGTGTTTCTTTTGCGTGGACGCAACGGGCAAAGTGGCTGAGTTCCTGCGGCGTGCCGTAGTTCCAGAGTTCCTCGAAAACCGGGTAGGTCCAGCCTCTGGTCGTGGGGGCTTTCTCAACCGCATAGCCGTAGCCTTTTTCGCTGTAGGTGGGCAGCGCGTTGCCCATGTGCAGGTTGGCATAGGTTACGCCTTCGGCGCCGAAGATCTCGATGCGATCGTCCATGCCCCCACGGCGGGCCCAACTGTTTTCGATCAACGCCACCGTGCCCCCGGCGAATTCAAGGATGCAGAGTGAATCGTCCTCGGCCTGGGTCTTGTTCCCATGGACGTAGGTGCCCATCTGGCAATAGGCCGATTCGATGGGAGAGCGGCCCAGGAACCAGTAACAGAAGGCGATACCGTGACACCCGAGGTCCATGAAGGCGCCGCCGCCCGAGCGGTTTTACGTCCCAGAACCAGGAGCTGTGTGGGCCAAAGTGTTTCTCGCTTTGTTTGATGAGATAGATCTTTCCGAACGCCCCGGCATCGGCCATTTCTTTCGCTTTCAAATATTTTGGCGTGAACAGAAGCTCTTCTCCGTACATCAGCAAAACGCTGTGGCGTTTGGCGACGGCGATCATCTCCTCGCCCTCGGCGATGGTCATGGCCAGGGGTTTCTCGCAGACGATGTGTTTGCCGGCCGCGGCACAATCGTTCGTCATTTGCGCATGCAGGCTGTTAGGGGCGGCGATGGTCACCATCTCAATGTCTTTTTCCTTCAGCATGTCGCGGTAGTCGGTGAAGACGCGCGGGATGTTGAATTTCCTGGCGAAGGCAGCGGCATTGCCCGGGGTGGGAGAGGCTACGGCCACGACCTCCGCTTCTTCCGGCATGATTTGCAGGGATGCGGCGTGAATCTCCGCTTGGAATTGAGAGCCGATGATTCCGACTTTTACTTTGCCGGGGTTCGCCATGCGCTTCTGTGGGCTCCTTATTATCCAAGGTGTACGAATGCTGCAAATAAAAAAACCGCCAGCTTCGTCAGCCCTACGGCTTTTCCGGCGGCCCGAGCGGCTTGATTCTGATATCGCGAAACCAGATTTCAGAGCCTTCCGCTTCCAGCAGGATCCGTCCGCTCTTCAGCGGGATCATCCGGGAAGGATTCTCGGGATCGGGTCTCTGGATATCACGGGCACGGTTTACGATGCGGCCGTTGATCAGGTGCGTGGATTGATTACCCTCGATGATCACATCCACGCTGTTCCATCCCTCCCGGTTCTCGAAGTCCCCGGACTTCAGCACGCGGCTGGAGCCCTTAGGGGTACTGCGAACAACGGTGCCGGTCTGCATATCGTCGTCATACATCGGAAAAGACGGGCTGATGAAAAAGGCGGTCACCGCCGCACCGTGAACAATCCACAAGTCTCCGACGTCAGTCTCTTCGATCTGACACTCCAGGGAGGTCGGATAAATCTCGTCCGGGCCCACCGCAAGATACAGTAAGCCGCTATTCCTCTTGCCTTCCGAGGAACGCTTGACGCCCCACTTGTACTCGGCATGGATGCGCACATTAGAGAAATCGTGAGTCGTCGCCAGATAGCCGTTGATTGATTTTCCGGCGGACATGGGAACGTCCAGGATGTGAATCATCCCGTTCTCTACTTTGAAAACGCCTTCCGGGTCGTGGTTCCGGCCGGCGGAATCCAGATAAATGTACCAGCCGGTCAGGTCCTTCCCATTGAACAGCGGAGTCCACCCGTCTGTGTCGGGATTTCCTGCGACAGCCGCGGAGGCGGCAGCCAGACCCAGCACACAAGCGGCGAAGATCAACCCGAGGGACGAGCATAAGTTCGCTGGTTTCATGTGAAACCTCGTCTGACTCATTGGGGCGCGATTTATGAAGACTTTGGCGCAGGATCGTCGCAGCCGACAAATTCCAGCAAAAGCCGATTGCCCTTGTATTCAAGTTCGTCGTGAATGCCGACCTTGGATGTGTAATAGCCTCGAACCGTCAAGTATTTCAGATCGTGGAAAAATCGAACCTCGGGCAGGTCGGTCATGGTTTCATTGTCGGAAAGGACAGTGAGCACTGCAATCCGTTCTTCGGGACTGGACGCGACGAAGGACTTCCCATGGTAGTGCTGGCTCATCAGGTCAACCAGGCGAAGCCCTTCCACCCAGGTCGATTTCTGATTGTCATCGGTGCTTTCGCGCAGGACCTGCTCGATGTAGTCGGCAACCTTGGCCGCCTTCGCGCCGCCGGAATGGCTGTCGGCGGGAATCATCGTTTCCGATAATTCCTCGACCAGTGTGTACTGGGTGGGCGTGAAGAAGCGCGCGGTGGATGTGTTTGCAGGTTCCGCCTGGGACGCGGCTGCGACAGTTTCTGCCTGAGAGACCGCGGCCGGCAAGGGCAAGAGCGATGCGCCGAGCACCGCGGCCGAAGTCTTTAGCCATTGTCGACGATCTTGTTTCAGATTGATGGGATCATGTTTAGACATTAATCTTCCTAGAGATTGCCCTTTCCCAGTTCGTCCGCAAGAT
Source organism: Terriglobales bacterium (assembly GCA_050746005.1). Lineage (GTDB taxonomy): Bacteria > Acidobacteriota > Terriglobia > Terriglobales > Acidobacteriaceae > JAIQFF01. The sequence goes on along the minus strand of JBOGLC010000064.1, from coordinate 7,485 downwards.
AGTCGCAGGAGCGCCAGCACAAAGACATGATGGTCCAGGTGGGATTCTGACAACTGGCGTTCACGAAAGCGCTGCCATCCACCACGAACAGATTTTTGACATCATGCGACTGCTGAAATTGATTCAGCACCGAGGTCTTTGGGTCATTGCCCATGCGAGAGGTGCCGAGTTCATGGATGGACCAGCCTTCCGTGAGGACGCGACTGCTGACGTGAATAATCTTGAAGCCCGCGGCTTCGAACATCTCCTGGGCGGTTTCCTTCATGTCCTCCGCCATGCGGTGTTCGTTGTCGCCGAATTTGTAGTGAAAACGCAGGGCCGGGACGCCCCACTTGTCTTTCACCGCCGGGTCCAGGTCGACATAGTTTTCGTAGCGTGCCAGCACTTCTCCGAAGGCGCCCATGCTTATGTAAGAGCTTTGGTTGGCGCGAACCTCTTCTTTGAAAGATGCGCCAAAACCGTGAACGTCCGTGCCCGAGGGAAACATTCTGGCGCCGCTTCCACCTTCAAATCCGTAGCCCCGGATAAACCTGGGATTCTTTTCCGTGAGATTGCGGAACCGGGCCAGATAAAAGCCTCCGGGACGGCCGTCATCGAGAGTGGGCGGCTTGCCGACAAGGTTTTTGGCCTGGCCGGTGACGCCGGGACCCATGATGTGTTCACAGAAATTGTGACCGACGTGGCCGCTGGAGTTGGCCAGTCCATTGGGATAAAGCCGCGATTTTGAGAGCAGCAGAAGTCGGGCGGATTCCAGCGTCGAAGCGGCCACGACGACCACTCTGGCGCGGACGGTGTAGTCCTTCATGGTCTCGGAATCGATGAAGTGCACGCCGCTGACCTTGCCGGTCCGGGGGTCGACGCTGACTTCGCGAACCACAGCGTTGGTTCGCAGGGTCAGGTTGCCGGTATCCATGGCGGGGAGAATCAGGCCGGTGGGAGAGTCGAAGGCGGCATGAATATCGCAGCCGCCTTTGCGTTCACAGGCGCCGCGCCCCCAGCAACGGCTGCGATACTTGTTGTGCTTCAGCCCGTCGGTGGTCACGCCGGCGCGGTACTGCGTGAGGACGCGGCCCATTTTCTGCAGGCCCTGCTGGAGTGTGACTTCGGCGCAATTCAGTTTGGTAGGGCGCTGAAATATACTGTCGGGAAGATAAGGAAGGTTTTCTTTCACCCCGGTGATGCCGAGATACAAATCCACCTTGTCATAATAAGGAGCAAGGTCGCTGTAGCTGAGAGGCCAGTTTTCTCCGAAACCATCGCGGTTCTTGGCCTTGAAATCATAATCGGAAAGCCGGAGCGCCAGGCGTCCCCAGATGTTCGTCTTCCCGCCCAGGCAACGCGCCCGAACCCAGGCGTAGTTGGTGCCGGTGAAAGGATTCTCGCGCTCGTCGACCACGATGTTCTTCACGTAATCGCTGTTGCCGATGTAGCTTTTGAGATGCTTGGATTTTTCAAATCCGGGACCGTAGGGAGGCTTGCGGATGGTGTATTCGTTGAAGGTAAGAGCATGGCTGTCCGGCGGCAGCGAACCGCGGTAGGCATTGTCGTAGGGCCACTCCATGGAGCGCAATTCCTTCTCGATGGGAAGTTTCTTTCCCGCCTCGAGCATCAGCACCTTCAAGCCATGGGTGGTCAGGACGTGGGCAGCCATTCCGCCCGCGGCGCCTGATCCCACCACAATCGCATCATAGGTTTTATTCAGATCGACTTCTGACTCTGCCATCGAGAGGACTCTCTATCCCTGTGGGTGGATTCACTGCGCCTTGCGGAACTCCCGAATATAACGCTTGCGGCGGTTTGTATCGAGTGAAATCTGTTTGGCCCATCAAATACATTGTCATCCTGAGGGACCCTGGTCCCGAAGGACCTTGCGCGCGGCGGCACGAGCGATCGGAGGAGCACAAATCCCGCTAGGGCTTTGGACTCCAGAAGGGCTCGCGCGCCGGAATGAACTGGATTGGAACCTCCGTTACGAAGGTCTTTAACCAGCGCGTGCACTCTTCCATGCCCGCCTGTTCCGAGGGAATGTGGCCGAGGATGATGAGCGATTTCTGTTTGCCTTCGCTGACCGCGTCCGCCACATATTCAACCGTCTCCCATTCTCGCGCTTCACCGATCATCAGAACCTGTACTGCCGGCATTTCCAGTGCTTCCGCATGACGGCCAAATCCAGCAGCCCCGGGAGCGAACGCAAGTTTGGTGACGTGTAAGTCAGGGTCCCCGACCACCCGAACAATATGGATGCCAAGCTTGCGCTTGATGTCGGAAGCCAGTTTGTCGAGCGAGGTTTCGGGAATATTGAACAGATATTGATTGTGCGCATCCTGAAATTTTTCCCAGCCCAGGGCGTGAACCATGCCGGCCTCGATGCCATCCGGATTGTGGGCATGCCAGTGGTCGTGGAAGCGCCAGATCACCAGGCCATGTTTCTCGATGAACTCTCGCTTCTCCGCCAGCACCGGATCGCTTTCCTTCTCCGGCAACTCTTCGGCTTTGCCGAGGTGATCGAAGAAAGTGGGTTCGTGAGTGATGATCAGATTGTCGCCGGCGGCGGCAGCGCGCTGAAGCACGTCGAGCGTGGCCATCATGGTCACGGCGATTCCGGTTACGACGACGTCGGGATTGCCGGCCTTGAAGGTATCGACGGTGTCGCCCTGCCAGGGAACTCCCACCTGCTGCTGAATGCGCGCAATCACTTCGCGAGCGGTCAAGTGTTGATCACGGGCCACAGCCGCACCGGTCAGCAAGGTGATGGTTGTCAAGATGACGGATGTCGATCTGATGTGTCTCCTGAGGGCAGACATGCGGCCTCCCAATCTGCAAGTAAGCGCGCCAATCATAGCATCCATTTTCTTTTGACCGGAAGATGGCCGGCACACTATTCTGTTCTTCCTCAATGTCCAAGAGCCGACACCCGCCTGCTGCTGAAGGCCGTCTCCGCAAGGCGGACCGATCTCTCGGAATGGACCAGCCCATCTCCCGGCGGGATTTTCTGAACTCCACACTGCTCGCCTCGGGCGGGCTTTTGATGAGTTCCCTTACGCCGCTGCAACTTCTCGGCCAAGAGGACGACTGGACCGGCTACGGAGGCGTCGGCGACTACAGCAAGTCCAATGGCAATACTCTCGAGGTGCTGACCGCGGGGCATCGCATTCGTGACGGAGAGTTTGAGGGTTCCACCGGCAGTGTTGTTGACACCGGCGAAATCTATGACTGCGTGGTGGTGGGCGGCGGCATCAGCGGGCTGGCCGCAGCGTTGTTTTTCTTGCGCAAAGCAGGCAAAAAGCGCACCTGCCTGGTGCTGGACAATCATCCCATTTTCGGAGGGGAAGCCAAGCGCAACGAGTTTATGGTGGATGGACATCGCCTGATGGCGCACCAGGGCTCGGCGGTTTTCTTCGTGCAATATCCCCACAGCTTTCTGGGGCGTTTTTACGACTCCATCGGACTGCAAACTCCGCGACTGCAATACCAGAGATGGACGGGCCCCGCGAAGGAGATGGCGCTCAGCAAGACGCCGTACGACATGGTGGGCAGCGAACCGGCGACCTACGGGCTGTATTTCGGCGCGAAGTTTGGCCAGAAACCGGGCCTGTGGCTGATCGATCCGTGGGGGAAGAAGCTGGCAGGCGCGCCTATTTCGGAAGCTGCGCGTGCTGAATTGCTGAAGTGGAGGACAGGTCCACAACAGGAGGAGAAGAGGCCGCAGTATTTCGGAGACGAGATCTCAAGGCATCTGGATTCAATCACGCTGGAAGAGCACATGATGCGGCGCTTCGGCATCAGCCGCGAAACCATCCGGACGTTCCTCTCCCCGGTGGAAGGCGGCGGATCCGGACTGGGGCCGGATGCTCTATCGGCCTACGCCGACTATGCGGCGGACATGCTTCATCCCCTACAAAGCGACGATACCGACCAGATGTTTCCCGGGGGCAACACCGGCATCGCCCGGCTCATGGCCAAGACCTTGATCCCGCAGTCAATCGCCGGCGATGGCAGCCTGGAGGCGGTATGCCGCAACAATATTGATTTTGCGGCGCTCGACCAGCCGAACTCTGCGGCGCGCATTCGCCTGAACTCCACGGCGGTGTGGGTGAAACACGAGGGCGATCCGGAAAAGTCCGGGTCGGTTTCGATCCTTTATACCCGCGGCGGAAAACTAAACCGGGTAAAGGCGCTCACCGTGGTCATGGCGGGCGGTGGCTGGACTACCAGGCACGTGGTTCGCGATCTTCCTGAAGCGCAGCAGGAAGCTTACAGCCAGTTTTATCGATCTCCCTGCATGATGGCCAACGTGGCGGTGCGGAATTGGCGATTTCTTTACAACCTGGGCATGACCGGATTTCGCTGGTTCGAGGGAGTGGGGAACTACACCGAGGTGCGAAAGACAGCGTTGATCGGCGCAGACTCGGCCACCATCAGTCCGGATTCTCCGGTCGTGCTGCCATTGAAGGTCCTGTATTCCTATCCCGGTTTGCCGGTTGCCGATCAGGGGAACCGGGGCCGGGCAGAGTTGCTGGCGACTTCCTTCAGGGATTACGAAAGACAAATTCGCGAGCAGTTCAGCGATATGTTCGGCCGCTCCGGTTTCGATGCGCGCAGCGACATTAAGGGAATCATCTTGAATCGCTGGGGACACGCGTATCTCAGTCCGCAGCCCGGTTTTTTCTTCGGCAAGGACGGAAAGGCAGCCCCCAGTGAAGTTCTGCGGGCAACCCCGTTCGGTCGGATTGCCTTCGCCAATACCGATCTGGCGGGAATCATGGATCATCGCTGCTCGATTCTCGAGGCTGAGCGTGCAGTGGGACAGTTGCTGGACCAGGTTTTGACCAGTTAGACGATCATCTGGCGTCACAAAAGGAAAGTCGATGATTTCATTTGGATATGCAGTCCGGGGCAGCGTTCTCGGATTCACCATGGCAGGCGCGGTTTTCCTGTTGTCGGCGATACACGGGTTGGCGGCCGGACCGCAGACGGGGATTCATCCGCCCGCGGCCACGGGTGGCGCAAAGGCGCAGGTGAGCCGGAGCCCGGAGCAAGAGCAGCATGACTGGCCGGCTTACGGAGGAACTGCCGAAAACAATCACTACTCCGTCCTGACCCAGATCAATCGCAAGACGGTGAAGCAGCTCGCCGTGGCATGGACTTTCGACTCACAGGAAGAAGGTGGATTACAGACCACGCCGATTGTTGTCGAAGGAGTGCTCTATGGGATCACGCCGACCCAGAAGGTTTTCGCACTGGATGCTGCGACCGGCAAGCTGTTATGGAAGTTCGACTCGGGCGTAAAAGGAACCCAACCGGACCGCGGCCTCGCGTACTGGGCGGGAGCCGACGGCAGCGGCAAGCGAATACTGGTCGGGGTCATGAACTTTGTCTATGCTCTGGATGCCATTACCGGCCGCCCTATCGACGGCTTCGGAGAGGACGGCCGAATCGACCTGCGCGCAAACCTCGGGCGCGAGCCCGCCGCTTCACAGTCGGTTTACCTCACCAGCCCGGGAATCGTCTACAAGGACTTACTGATCGTCGGCGGAAGGAATCCGGAAACCTCTCCGGCGCCCCCAGGCAATGTTCGCGCCTTCGATGTGCGGACAGGAAAGCTGCGCTGGTCGTTCCACACCATTCCTCACCCGGGAGAGGTCGGGTACGACGCCTGGCCGAAAGATGCGTGGATGACTGCCGGCGCCGCCAACAACTGGGCAGGCATGGCGGTCGATTCCAGCCGCGGAATTGTTTACGTGCCCACCGGTTCCGCGGTGTTTGACTTCTACGGCGGAGATCGCGTTGGCGATGATCTGTTCGCCAATTGCCTGCTCGCCCTGAATGCTGAGACCGGAGAAAGAATCTGGCACTTTCAGGGGGTACGCCATGATATCTGGGACCGGGATTTTCCCGCGGCGCCGGTCCTGGTTACCGTAAAACGCGAAGGGAAGAGCGTCGATGCGGTCGCGCAAACCACGAAACAGGGTTTTGTTTACCTCTTCGATCGGACTGACGGAACGCCCCTTTTTCCCATCGAGTATCGGAAGTATCCCTCGAGCACGGTGCCTGGCGAAGTTGCGGCTTCTGAACAGCCGTTGCCTACTCTTCCCGCGCCTTACGCGCGCCAGCTTCTTAACGAGGACCTTCTTACCCACCGGACTCCGCAGGCCCATGAGTGGGCATTGAAAAAATTCCGCGAATTCCGGAGCGATGGACAATTTCTTCCCTTCGCCGTAGGAAAGGATACCGTGGTCTTTCCCGGCTTCGACGGTGGCGCGGAGTGGGGTGGCCCGGCGCTGGATCCGGAGACTGGAATCATTTATGTCAACGCGAATGAAATGGCATGGACCGGCGCGCTCGCGCTCAACACCGGGGAGAACAGCGCCCGGGGAATTTACCTGAACCAGTGCGGCATCTGCCACGGCGAGAAGATGACAGGTTCGCCTCCTGCCATCCCTTCACTCGCAGGCGTTGGAGATCGCCTCACGCCCCTGCAGATTACGGCCACGATCAAGAACGGAAAAGGAAGAATGCCAGGCTTCCCCAACCTGTCTGACGATCAGATGTTTGCGCTGGTGGACTATCTCACCAGCGGAGAGAGCAAGGAGCTCGCCAGCGGCGGGCCGCCAGCCGTTCCCATGAAATATCGCTTCACCGGATATCACAAATTCCTTGATCCGGAGGGCTATCCGGCGGTGCTGCCGCCCTGGGGTACGCTCAACGCCATCAATCTCAACAACGGAGAATATGTGTGGAAGATTCCCCTGGGCGAGTATCCCGAGTTGGCCGCCAAAGGGCAGAAGCACACGGGCACGGAGAATTACGGCGGGCCGATCGTGACCGCAGGTGGCCTGGTATTCATTGGAGCGACCGACTTCGACAAGAAATTTCGCGCTTTCGATAAATCCACGGGCGAACTGCTATGGGAGACAAGGCTGCCATTTTCGGGCAATGCAACTCCGCTCACGTATGAAGTAAACGGGCGGCAGTTTATTGCGATCGCGGCCGGAGGGGGCAAGGATCCAAAGTCAGGTTCCGGGGGAATCTACGTGGGCTTTGCTCTCCCGCGATAGCCGGCATGGTCTGCTATTCGTAGCGCAGGGCTTCGATTGGATCCAGGCGCGCCGCCTTGCGGGCGGGGTAGAAGCCGAAGAAGATTCCCACCGCCATCGAAAAAAGCACGGCGGCGAAAATCGCGGTGGGAGAAACCAGCACCGGCCATCCCAGCGTTTGCGTGATCAGGTAGGAAGCTGCCATTCCGGAAAGAATTCCGACGCCGCCGCCCACCACGCTGAGTACAACCGCTTCGATCAGGAACTGCTGCTGAACGTCTCCCTCGGTTGCGCCAATGGCCATGCGGATGCCGATCTCGCGAGTACGCTCGGTGACGGAGACGAGCATGATGTTCATGATGCCGATGCCGCCGACAATGAGCGAGACACTGGCAATCGAGGCGAGCAACAACGTCATCACGCGCGAAGACTGATCGGCGAGTTGGGC
>JBOGLC010000063.1:0-10007 GCA_050746005.1 Terriglobales bacterium | reverse complement strand
AGAAGGCCAGCAGAAACAAAATCCCCAGGGCGACCCAGGGGTCCAGAATGGTGAAGATGAGATCAGGCAGGCTGTGCAGCGAAATATTGCCGACCTGCTTCATGCCGCGGGCGAGAAATGTATCGCCAATCGCAGCGAACAAGGTCACACCGGCCAGCACCAGATACTTGCGAAACGTCACGCGGTCTTTCTTCCGCCTTTAGGCCTTGGCGGGCTCGGCCACATTCGCAGCGTCGCCGCGCTCGCGCTTTTCCTTCACCCATTTGTTCCGGGAGGCACGAAGTTTGAGAAAGCTCCTCGCGTCCTTGTACAGGCGCTTGCGCTCTCCGCTGTTGAACGCAGCCTTCTTCAGGATGCGATAGATGGCCTTGGGCCGGAAGTAATACTCGTCATAGAAGCGATGCACCGACTCCATGATTTCATCCGCCGGCAGCCCGGGATACTGGATCTGGGCCATCTGGTGGCCGCCTTCATCCACCATTTTAGAGTCTGCCACCATGAAGCCGTTCTTCATGGCGTACTCGTAAAGCTCAGTCCCGGGATAAGCGTGCGCCACCGATACCTGGATGGTTTCCACGTCCAGTTCCTTGGCAAAGGCAATCGTATTGTTAATGGTTTCACGGCTCTCGCCGGGCAGGCCCAGGATGAAATCGCCGTGGACCACCAGTCCAAGCTTGTGGCAATCCTTGGTGAACTGGCGGGCGCGCTCGATGGTAGCGCCTTTCTTGATGTTCTTCAGGATCTGCTGGTCGCCCGATTCATAACCCACGATCAGGAGCCGGCAGCCCGCCTCCTTCATCGCCTTGAGCGTCTCGTAGTCCGTGGTGACGCGCGAAGTGCACGACCAGGTCAGATTCAGCGGCTTCAGCTTGGCGCAAAGCTCGACGGTTCGCGCCTTCTGAATGTTGAAAGTGTCATCGTCAAAAAAGAATTCCTTCACCCAGGGCCAGTATTGCTTGGCCTTGGCCATTTCCTGGGCAACATCGTCGGTCGATCGCTTGCGCCAGGCATGACCGCTGGTGGTCTGCGGCCATAAGCAGAAAGTGCACTGGGCCGGGCAGCCTCGCGTTGTGTACAGAGACACAAAGGGGTGAAGCAGAAAGGGCACCGTATAGCGCCGTACATCCAGATCGCGATGGTAAATGTCGGTTACGTGGGGCAGGGCGTCCAGGTCCTGAATCTGTGGCCGATCGGGATTGTGGACCACTACACCGTTCTTCCGGTAAGAAATTCCCAGGATTTCATCCAGCGGCTTGCCCTGCGCGAATTCAACCACGGCATGATCGAACTCTTTGCGGCAGATGAAGTCGATGGCCGGGCAATCCTTCAGCGTCCGCTCCGGCAGTACGGTGACGTGCGGGCCCACGAAAGCGATCTTGATACCGGGATTGACGTTCCTGATGGCCTGCGCCAGACCGATGTCCCCGGGAAAGCCGGGGGTGCTGGTGTAAAGGACCAGAAATTCGTAATCCTTGGCGGCCCGGATGGTTTCCTCGGCCGAGATGTGGTGCGAGGGAGCGTCGATCAACCGCGCTCCCTCCAGCATGCCGGCCGGATAGGCCAGCCATACCGGATACCAGTAAGACTCAATCTCGCGCGTGGCAGGCCACCGTGAGCCAGCGCCACCGTCGAAGTTCTCAAACGATGGCGGATTCAGAAAAAGTGTTTTTAAAGGCATAATTGTCAGTTACTTATATTAACATTTTGCGGCCAATTTTACCCTTGTTCTAGGTACATTCAAGGTACATGCAGGGGCGCAAAGTCTTGTGTCTGCATTATTTACCGGCTACCCAGTTCTCCAGTTCGCCGGCGGATCGCAGCAGTGTGATGCGGGCGCGTTCCAGTTCGAAGTTCGCGTCCTGTAAAGAATTGTAACGCTCGTTAACCTGCTCGCGCGCATCCTGCACGTCGTGCCAACCCGCGCTTCCCGCATCCACCCGCACCCGCAGCGACTCCAGGTTCGATTGCGCGACCTGGTATTCAAGGTCCGCTACTTCTTTGGCCGCAGCCATTTGCTCAACCGAACGCTGCAGCCTGAGAGTTTCTTCGGAGACCTGGTTCTTGGCGGTTTCTGCATCTTTCTTCGCCTTCAGGGCAAGGGCATCGGCGGCATCGGCACGAGCGCGCTGGGTGGCACTGAAAAGCGGAAACTTGATGACTACTCCAACAGTGGCATTGTGCCGCTGAAAGCTGCCGGGCTGAAAAAAGTTCTGGTAGTTGTTGTACGCCGCCAGCAGGCCGTACTGGGCCGCGAAATCGACCGATGGCAGCATGGCGCGATGCTCCCCTTGCGCCCGCAAACTTTCGGCTGTCGCGCGATCTTCCGCTGCCTCTACCCCGGGACTGGCCTGCACCGCGACGCCGGCCAGATCACTATCCTGCTTTACTTCGGGCAAGGGTGGCATCGAGTCTGGCTCGGTTTCGATGGATGCGGCGGGAAGCCCGGTCAGGTGCGAGAGCCGGTTACGGATGACGTCGATTGCGCCCTGCGCTTCAGCCAGCCGCAGACGTAAACGCGCGGTGCTGAGATGCGCCTTGTTCTGCATCTGCGGGTTATCCACTCCTTCCTTGATCCGTTCACTGACCTGTTGCTCGGTTTGGATCGCGGCGGCGTGCTCTTCCTGCAAATGTCCCAGCAGCGCTTCCCACTTGCTCAGTTCCGCATAGCTCAGCACCGTGTCCTGAATTACCTGGTTGCGCTGGTCTTTGGTCTGCAGGGTGGCGGCGCTCCAGTCGGTCTTGGCGGCTCGCACAAAGTCGCGCAAAGAAGGATTGAACAGGGCGGATTGGCTGTTGAGATTGACAATCGAGGGGGCCGAACCCTCCAGGCTCAAGGGGTATCCCCAGGATTTCCCCAAGCCGGAACCCAGCACAAACTGGGGAATATATTGGCTACGCGCCTCGCGGTAGGAAGCAAATACGCGTTGCTGGTCGGCATTGGCCGAAGCCGCGGTAGTGCTGTGCGACAGGGCCAGTTCGACCACGCGCTTCAAGGGCACGGGTTCGGCGGCCAGCCTGGGCAAGGCGAAAACGGAAATGACACAAAGAGCGGCAACGCGCAGAACACAGCGAGCAGCAGAGTTCATCTCTTCACCTTCAAAAGGAAAGTCAGACACGAGAGAGTCAACGGGATAGAAACTGGGATTGTAAACGACCGCGAAACGCCGGCCGCTCAACGATTGAGCCGGTCCAGAGCTTCCTGGGCGCGCGAGAAACCCTTAGCCAGAGAAAGGGCCGCGCGATATTCCTGGGCCGCTCCCTGCTTGTCGCCTTGTTTTTCGAGAGCGGTGCCCAGCAGGTAGTGGGCCTTGAAGGCAGGAGCCTCTTCGGCTTTGGGATTCAGAGCCAGGTAACGGCGCAGGTATTGGATCGCCGTCGTAAAATTGCGTCCACTGCGGAGCAGCACCTCTCCCGCCTCCATGATAATTTCCGGCCGGTCCACCTGGGCCGAGACCGCGTGCCGGATCGCGTCTTCCATGTCATCCCAGCGCTCCTGATGCCGGAAAAATAAAGCCAGATTGAACCAGGTCAAAGCGCTGCCGTGACTGGATTCGATCGCGGCGCGGTACGCCGCCTCTGCGGTCGCGAAGTCCTTCTTCTTCTCTGCAATCCGTCCTTTGAGATAGTCGGCTTTAGCGGTATCCAGCGGACTGAGCGCCTCGGCCTGAGCCTCAGCCTTGTCCCGGCCGCCACCCACGATTCCGGGGGCCTCCAGATAGAACTCGCCCAGATCGCTGCGGGCCTCGGTGTTATTCGGATCCAACCGCACCGCCGCCTCGAATTCGTTGCGCACTTTGCCGGCCAGGGAGGCCGCGCTGAAAAAGTTCACGGTGCCCGCTTTCTCGCCGTAAATCCTGCCCAGCCACATGTGATAACTGCTGTTGTCGGGATCGAGAGCGACCGATTTTTCGCACGCTGAAATTCCGCGATCCCAATCGCCGGTGGAAAAATAAACGCGGCAAAGCAGGTTATAAGCCGCGGCGTCGCTGGGAGAAGTGTTGAGCTTGGAGCGCAAGTTCGTGATGGCATCGTCCGCGCGTCCCGCAGCCAGCAGGGCGGGAGCCGAATCGTCCGCTGCGACGGCCGCAGCGCAGAGCAAAATCAATAGAAGAGCGATGATTCGTGATTTCATTTTTCGTAAACCGGTCTAGCGAACTACCTTCACCGTCGCGCCTTCCCGCAGGGGCTTGGAGTTGGTCGAAGCCAGCGCCAGCAAAGCCTTTTCCGGGACGCCGCCATCGATTTCCACCTGTGTCAGATTCGAAATGGAGGTCTGAATGTCCCGGCGCTGCAGGTCGTGATTCACGATCTGATACACAAAAGTTTTGCCATCATCCAGATGAACCGCTTCGCGGGGCACGATCAGGACGTTCTGGTGCTCGGCCGTTACAATGGTGACCCCAACGTTGATGTTGGGCAAGAGTTTGAAATCTTTGTTGTCCACGATGCAGGTCGTTTCCCCCACGTTTCGCGTCCCCAGCAGTTTGACCGTGGACGGTATGCTGCTGACAGAACCACGCCAGGTTCGTCCGGGAATCGCATCCCAGGTGAGATCGATCCTTTGTCCCCGCGCCAACCGCCCGATGTCGGGTTCATCCACGTAGGCGCGCACCAGAACTTTCGAAAGATCCGCCTCCTGCAGCACCAGGTCGCCGGGATTGACATATGCACCCTCATGGACCGGCAGGGAATAGACAATGCCGTCGAATGGGGCGCGAATATTCAATTGACCAAGAATATTTTCCGCCGCCGAGTAGGCGCTTTGCGCTTCGGCCTTCTGGGCCTCCACCCGCGCGATCTCGGGTTGGGAATACCGTCCACTCTGTTTCTGCTCCACCAGCTTGAGGTCTGCGTCCGCCCCGGCCAGTTGATCCTCCGCCTGTTTCACTTCGCCGGGTGACGCAGCGCCCTGCTGCTGCAGACGCTTCAATGCCTCGAGATTGCGTTGCGCAGTGTCGTGTTCGTTACGAGTTTTCACCAGTTGAGCGTCCAGGGTCAAAACTTCTTCGCGATTGCCGCCGCTCTGCTGTGCACTGACTTCAGCCTGTGCCGCTCGTACCTGGGCCAAAGCTCGCGATGCCTGGCTTTTGGCATCGGCATCGTCCAATTGTGCCAGGAGCTGTCCCTTCTTCACCCGATCGCCTTCCTTGACCAGCAGCTTCTTCACGGTAGTGCCTGTCGGCGCGTGGGCTTCAAAACTCTGCAGCGGTTCGACTTTTCCGTTGGTCGAAATTACGCTGCGGATCATGCCTCGCTCGACCGTCGCGGCACGCACCGGAATGGCATCGTCCCGGGACATGAACGAGGCCAGCACCAATACGCCCACAGCAATCCCGGCCGCCCATACCAGCCAGCGATGCCGACGGAAAAACCCGATGTTGTTTGCCGTCAATGCCACCTTGCCGCTTGATAATGTATCACCGCACACCTGAGCCTAAGCTGAATGGTCTTTAGCAGTTAGATGCGCCGTTTCCAGCGAGGAAGCAAAGAGTTGATAGCGGCAGCGTCCCCGGCCGGATGCCTGCGCGACCAGATCCCTGTTTACAATGACGTTATGCCCAAACCGCGCTACACAGCGGCACATGCCGAAGCGGGTCTCGATCACAAATTTCCCGCCATCGAAACCTGGCCCAACCAGTTTCCCGGCTACGAAATCGTCGTGGATGACCCGGAATTTACTTCCGTTTGTCCCAAAACCGGCCTGCCTGATTTTGGCACCATTACCATCCGCTACGTGCCCGCCAAGCATTGTCTGGAGCTGAAATCGCTGAAGGAATATTTGCAGTCTTACCGCAATCTTGGAATCTTCCAGGAGAATGTTGTGAATCAAGTGCTGGAAGATGTGGTGCGCTGGGCAAAGCCAGTGTGGGCGGAAGTGAAAGGCGATTTCCGTCCGCGCGGTGGAATCTCGACGGTGGTAGTGGCAAGGTGGCCGCGGCCAAAACGCAACCCGTAGAAATAACATTCACCGGCCCGCCGCCATCCCCTGTCATCCTGAGCGCAGCATGCACTTCGCAACGCGAAGTGCATGCGGAGTCGAAGGACCCTTATCACCTTACGAACGCCGAGTCCTGTGTGGACTGGAAGGCGCGAAAGAGCACGCCGGTCGGCGTTCATCAGGTTATAGGGGTCCTTCGACTGCGCTGACCGATTCGGAACGAATCGGTCACCTCCGCTCAGGATGACAGGGCAAGCGCGCCCAATCAGGTGCATGTTATATTCCTTCCCCAAGTGACCCCACGCAAACTCTATCCCTGGACCGCGCTGGTCCTGCTGACCACGCTCAACTTTCTCAATTACATTGACCGTTCCGTCCTGTTCGCGGTGCAGCCGCTGGTGCGCGACGAATTTCACCTCAGCAACGCCCAGCTGGGATATCTCACCAGCGCCTTTCTCATTTTCTACATGATCGCTGCGCCCTTCGTGGGTCCTCTGGCAGACCGTTATTCGCGCAAGGCCATCATCGTGCTGGGCGCCGTATTCTGGAGCGGCCTGACGCTGCTGACCGCAGTGACTCATACTTACGGAGAATTACTGCTTCGCCATACCCTGGTCGGAATCGGCGAAGCTTCCTTCGTTACCATCGCTCCCACTTTCGTTGCCGATCTTTTTTCTGAGGAGAAGCGCGGCCGCATTCTGGGCATCTTTTATCTCGCGATCCCGGTCGGCACCGCTACCGGATACCTGCTGGGCGGCAAGCTGGGTCCGGTCCATGGCTGGCGTTTTCCCTTCTATGTGGCCGCGGTTCCCGGTTTTCTGGTCGCTCTGGCCCTGCTCTTTGTGCCCGAGCCGGAACGCGGCCGTTTCGACTCCATCAAGGAAACCAAAGAGCGAGGGAGCATCCGCGGTCTGGCCCGCAATCCGGCTTTCTGGACCGCAACCCTGGGCATGGCCATGATGACCTTTGCCCTCGGCGGTCTCCAGGTGTGGATGCCGACATTCCTCTCCCAGTCGCGGGGCTATTCGCTGGAGTCGGCCAATGAAACCTTCGGCATCATCATCGTGGTGGATGGAATCGTCGCCTCCCTGGCGGGAGGATGGCTGGGAGATCGCTTGCTCCGCCGCTACCGGAGCGCGTATTACTCGGTTTCCGCGGTCAGCATGGCTCTGGGAGTTCCGGTGATGATTGTGGCTCTGTTCAGCACCGGGCGATTGATGTTGCCTGCGATTGCCATCGCGGCATTTCTGCTGTTGCTGAATACTGCTCCGCTGAATGCGGCCCTGATTAATTCGGTCGGCGCTCACATCCGCGCCACCGCCATCGCGGTAAATATTTTCATCATCCATATCCTGGGCGACGTACCTTCTCCCACTCTCATGGGGTACATCGCAGACAAGAGCTCGCTGCAGAAGGCCTTCATCGGCCCGGTCATTGCCATGGTCTTTTCTTCCGCCATCCTTTTCTACGGAATGCGATTTGCGCCCGCCGTGGGCGCCGGCGCCTCGGGGACCGACAAAGACAAACCGCGGGGGGCGCCGGAAGTGTCGGCGGGATGAGCTATTTCCACTGGATTACTGGATGCTTCCTGGGTCTGGCCTGGCTCTGGCGTCTGGCCGACGCAGCCCTGGGCGTGCCCAAGATCGCCGACATCTCTCAGCCGGAATGGGAGCGGCCGCCGCATAGCGACCAGCCCTGCGTGAGCATCATTGTTCCGGCGTGCAACGAGGCCGCTGACATCGAAGCCACGCTCACTCGCCTACTGGCTCTTGAATATGGCAACTACGAAGTGATCGCCGTCGATGATCGCTCTACCGATCGAACCGGCGAGATCATGGAAACGATTGCCGCTACGGCGCCGCCCGGACGCCTCAAGGTCATCCACATCACCGAACTGCCCCCGGGCTGGATGGGCAAGCCGCACGCCATGTGGAGCGCGAGTAATCTGGCAACGGGCGACTGGCTGCTCTTCACCGATGCCGACGTGCTCTTCAAATCCGATGTGCTTGGGCGCGCGCTGGCCTATGCCGAGTCGGAACACGCCGATCACCTCGTTCTGTTTCCCCGCATGATCATGAAGCACCCGGGCGAAAAGATGATGATTGCCTTCTTCCAGACGCTATTCGTCTTCGGCCATCGTCCCTGGAAAGTTGCCGATCCAAAAACCAAAGACCACATCGGGGTCGGAGCCTTCAACCTGGTCCGCCGGACGGTGTATGAAGCACTGGGTACCTACCAGGCGTTGCGCTTCGACGTGCTCGACGACATGAAGCTGGGCAAAGTGGTGAAGAACGGCGGCTACGCCCAGCGCAACGTCTTTGGTGAGGACCTGATTTCGATCCGCTGGGCTAAAAGCTCACTCGGCGTGGTGGACAACCTCACCAAGAATTTTTTCGCCCTCATGTCTTTTCAGTGGCCGCGGGCTGTGGCCTCCTCTATTGTGCTCGCCTTCCTGAATCTCATGCCCTTCGCCGGGATCGCGCTGGCGCACGGCTGGGCACGGATGGGATACGCCGTCGCTTTGTTCTCGATGTTTTCCATCTACGTGGGGATGTCGACAAAGTCGGATATTCCGCCGTACTACTTCTTTCTGCACCCGTTCAGCACGGCCCTGTTCGTATATACCATGCTGCGCTCGACATTCCTGACCCTGGGACGCGGCGGGGTGGTATGGAGAGGCACGTTCTATCCTCTGGAAGAGTTGAGGAAGGGAATGGTATAGCCTATTGCTCCTCCGGTTCTTGCGTGACTACTTCGGTCGGCTGCCTTTTGGATTTTTGGCGTTTCGCTTTGGGATGACTAAACGTTCCCGCGCTGTAACGCCCCTTCTTTTCCACGTCATAGTTTTTTGGCAGCGGAGGAATTCTGGCGCCGGCGCCGCTGAGTTGACGGTATTCTTCGAGAATGATTTCCGCCCGTCCGTCGTACTCCTTGACCTTGCCGTGAATCTCGATCATCCGGCCCTCCAGCTGCCGCACATCGCCCACGCTCTTTAAATCGCCGGGAAATATCACGACCGTAAACGGGCACAGGCGAAAATCCTCGCAGAAGTCCAGAAAATGAACTCCGCGCGACCCCTGCTTGACCCGCACAACCATGCCGGTGACGCACTTGATTTCGCCCACATGTTTTCTGGCCTGGGCAATGGGAAGACAGTCCGGCCAGGCCAGGGCGCTGAACAGGGTGACCGCCGCCACCATCGATAGTCGATTGATATGGGGCATGGGGAATCCGGGCGAGCTCTCCGGTGGGAGAACCGGCCCGGAATGAATTGTAAGGTGGAGAAGCGCGGCCCGGGCCATCCCAGGCTGAAGAAATCGGCGGATTTCCCGAAATAGAAACAGCCCTCGGGCCGGACAGATACCGGCCCTCGCCAGGAAAAGTTGATGGGAAGCCTAGCTGAACGACTTGACTGCGCTCGCTTCGTCGTCTTTCACGTCGAAGACGGTGTACAGCTTGGTAATCTGCAGCAGATCGTGCACTTTTTTGGTCAGGTTGAGCAGTTTGAGTTCGCCGCCCTGGTTCTTGGCGGTGGTGAAGGCGCTTACGAGTTCGCCGATGCCGGAGCTGTCAATGTAATTGACGTCGCCGAGATTGAGCAGAATTTTTTTCTGGCCCTTGGAAAGCAGATCGCGCACCGTGTCGCGCAGCACGACGCTGCCTTCGCCGAGGGTGATCCGGCCGCTGAGGTCGACGATGGTGACGCCATCCACCTGACGAGTACTGGACTTCATAGTCACTGGGAAGCCTCCTTAGAATCCGCGTTGCCGCGGACGTGCTTAATCATTTTAAGTTCGGTGCCCGTATGGGAGGGGTGGATCTCCACCACATCCATAAACGAGCGGATCAGGAAAATGCCGCGTCCCGATGTTTTTAAAAGGTTTTCCGGAGCCAGCGGATCCGGAATCTTGCTCGCCTCCAGCCCCTTGCCTTGATCGCGAATGATAATGACAAGATCCTTGGCTGTGCGCTCAAAGGCGAGCGTCACCTTTTTGTTCGGGTCGTAAGCATTTCCATGTAAAACTGCGTTGACAGCCGCCTCGCGGACCGCCATGGAGATCTTCATGAT
>JBOGLC010000062.1:0-10629 GCA_050746005.1 Terriglobales bacterium | reverse complement strand
CTCGGAGGAATGGCGCGATTCAGACGCTCCGGCATTTGGAGTAGACAGGTCGCAATTGTTACAGGCCCTGGCGCTCCGCAATCCGCCATTCTCTATCTCGCGCTCATACCTCTTCACGCGGCCCGGCCGGCAGACCGATTATCTCGGACCCTGCGTGTGCGACGGACCGAGGAGCGCTCGGACTTTGTTGGAACATGCGCTGCAGACCGCAGGCTCCTTCGGCTGGTCCTGGGATTTGCTCCCCAGGAACGCTGGCGCGGTCGCCATCGCACAGGACCTTGGCTTCACTCCACAAAGGCACCTCCTGCGCATGGTCCGCGGAAAAGATCTGCGGGGAAATGAAGAAGCAATTTACGCCATCGCAGGTTTTGAGCTCGGCTAAATGACGAAAATCCAAAACGTTGCGGAATTGGAGGAGCGGCTCTCGCGTCCGGGTGATGCGGATGTCGCCGCCATGGCAGCCTTGAACGGCGATCTCCTGATCCTGGGCGCAGGCGGCAAAATGGGGCCGAGCCTGGCCCGCCTGGCGCGCCGGGCCGCGGACCAGGCGGGAAGCGCAAAGCGCATCGTGGCCGTGGCACGTTTCAGCGACCCCGGTTTGCCTGGACAACTGGCGGCGGAAAAAATTGAGCCCATCGCCTGCAATCTGCTGGAACCCGGCGCGTTAGCCAAGCTTCCCGAAATCCCCAACGTCATATTCATGGCGGCACGGAAGTTTGGCACCGCCGGCGCAGAACACCTGACCTGGGCCATGAACACTTTTTTGCCCGGTTTGGTTGCCGAGCGCTACCGCCATTCACGCATCGTGGCCTTCTCGACTGGAAACGTTTATCCCTTGCGCTCGGTGGCGGAGGGCGGAGCGGTCGAGTCCACGCCGGTCGGCCCTGTCGGAGAGTACGCGCAGTCGGCGCTCGGCCGCGAACGCATGTTCGAATACGGATCGCAGCAGTGGGGAACACCCTTCACAATCCTGCGCCTGAACTATGCCATCGATTTACGTTATGGCGTTCTGCTCGATATTGGACGAGCGGTCTTCGAACGCCGTCCAGTCGACCTGCGCATGCCCGCGGTGAACGTCATCTGGCAAGGGGACGCGAACTCTTGGTGCTTGCGTTCATTCGCCCACTGCCAGTCTCCACCTTTGCTCTTGAACATCACCGGTCGGGAGATTCTTTCGGTACGGGAGATCGCAATGGAATTTGGCCGCCACTTCGGCCTCGCGCCCGAATTCGCAGGGCAGCCCGGTTCGACCGCCCTGCTTAACAATTCTGCCAGGGCGTGCAGCCTTTTTGGCGAACCGACAGTCGGTCCCGCTGAAATGATCGAGTGGACTGCGCATTGGATTCGGGCAGGGGGCGCCATGCTGAACAAGCCGACGCATTTCCAGGCGCGCGACGGGAACTTCTGATGCCAGTTCGCGAAAAACTCCGCGAGGGACTGGTCATACCGGCGCACCCGCTCGCTCTGAACTCGGCCCGCAAACTCGACGAGCGCAGACAGCGCGCCTTGACCCGCTATTACCTCGCCGCCGGTGCGGGCGGCATCGCCGTGGCGGTGCACACCACCCAGTTTGCGATTCGCGATCCGAAAGTCGGATTGCTGAAGCCGGTGCTGCGCCTGGCTGCGGAGGAAGCCCGCAGCAGCAAAGTGGTGAAGATCGCCGGAGTATGCGGCAAGCTCAGCCAGGCACTGGCAGAGGCGCAACTGGCCGCTGAGTTGGGCTACGATGCCGCGCTGCTTAGCCTCGCCGCTCTCAAGGATGAAGACAATGACGCGCTCTTGACCCATGCCCGCTCGGTTGCCTCGGTGATGCCCATCCTGGGCTTCTATCTTCAGCCTTCCATCGGGGGCCGCGCTCTGAGCTTTGAGTTCTGGCAGCGTTTTGTCGAAATCGAGAATGTGGTTGCGATCAAGATCGCGCCCTTCAATCGCTATCAAACCCTGGATGTAGTCCGTGCGCTCGCGCAGTCGGGCCGCGCCCCCGACATTGCTCTTTACACCGGCAACGACGACCATATCCTGATGGACCTCCTGACCAATTTCGATTTCGGCGGTCAGTCGGTTCGCATGGTTGGAGGCTTGCTGGGACATTGGGCGGTGTGGACGAAGCCTGCTGTTGCCCACCTGGCAATGGCGAAGCGGCATGCCGATGTGATTCCCGGCCACATCCTGACCCTGGCCCAGCAAATTACCGATGCCAATGCCGCGCTGTTCGATCCCTCCCATCAGTTTCGCGGCTGCATTCCCGGAATTCATGAGATTTTGCGTCGTCAGGGACTTCTCGAAGGCCGTTGGTGTCTTGATCCCGACGAAGATCTCTCCCCCGGCCAGATGGAAGAAATCGATCGCGTAAGCCGCCTCTATCCGCATTTGCAGGATGACAGTTTTGTGCAGGAGCATCTCGATGAATGGCTTAGTTAGAGTGCTGGGTGTAGTGCTGCTGGGCTGCACTTTCTTGATGGGTGCGGATCGCGCTGTAGTCGAAGCGGTCCGGGCGGCGGCCGACGTGCCTTTGAACACCGACCCGGCGGCGAAATTCTGGCGGGGTGCGCGACCGGTCTATCTGGAAAGAGACACTCAGGGAAAACTTGTCCCCGGCTACCGCAGCGAAGTCCGCGCCCGCTGGACCAAGGACAATTTGTACTTCCTGTTTGCCTGCCCGTATGAGCAGCTATATCTCAAGCCCGATCCCAACACCCGGCAGGAAACCAATCAGCTGTGGAACTGGGATGTCGCCGAGGTGTTTCTTGGCTCCGATTTCAGCGATATCAAGCGCTACAAGGAATTTGAAATCTCTCCACAGGGCGAATGGATCGACCTGGATATCGATCTGCATAACCCGCATCACGAAGATGGCTGGACCTGGAATTCGGGATTTGAAGTTGCGGCGCGCGTCGATCGGGCGGCACATGTCTGGTATGGCGCCATGCGGATTCCTTTCTCGGCGATTGATGCACGTCCGCCTGCGCCGGGAAATACGCTGCGAATCAACTTGTTCCGCAGTCAGGGTCCGCCACCGAATCGCCATGAAATAACCTGGCAGCCGCCACTGAGTAGTACCTTTCACACTCCGGAGCGCTTCGGCTCCCTCAAGCTCGTAGGCAGCGGCAAATCCAAGCCTCGATTCGGGCTGCCCGGCGCGACGCAGCAATGACGTCTTCCTCATACTCAAGCATCACGTTGTCAGCTCGCAGCCACTTAAGCCGGAGGTCCACCACCTTTGTTAGATTCGGGGGAGTGTGTCTGCTTACGGATTCGCCCGCTGATTCGGATGATAGCGGATAGCAGTCGTGAACGTTGATCCAGAGGTTGGCAGCTTTTATTGGAGATAACGACATGAATGGCAATGAAGAAAAAGACCGTCGTCGTTACCGGGGCCTCCAGCGGGATAGGCTGCGCTTGTGGCATCGGCGCGCGCAATAAGCACATTGCGCCCAAAGAGCGGCGCGTCGAGCGCTTGCCGTCGGGGTATTCCGTTCGAGAGTTCTACAGCCATCCTCAAGGCTGCTATTGGTACGCGATAACGCCCCTTGAGGTGGTGACGGCGGCGAGGAAGAAACGACCGATCGCGCCGGGGGCGTGAACAAGGACTGAGACCGGGCGACGCATCGCGGAGGACAAAAGACGGAAAAAGCCGCGTCCTCCAGCACGCCTCTTGTGATGGTAGGTTTTGTGTTGTACCGATACGTTAGGCGGCGGAGGCAAGCGGTTGTATGCGTCCGAGCTGAGTTAAGAGCTTGTATTCAACATAGTAGCAGCCCCCCAACACGACACGTCCTTGTTTGTCGAGCTGACAGACCTCGCAGAACGCCGGGGACACCCGACGACCGGAAGGCGGCAGTGAACCAACAGGGCCGTTATTTGTCCCTTCGAACGTAAACTGAGTAACAAGGACGTCTCCTCCATCGATATACTTCGGATCGATGATTCGCCCATCCGAGAAGGCTTTGGCCCATTCTTCCGTCCATTCTCTGAATTTGTCCCGGTTATTTAACGTGAGATCCCGGCCATGATCGGTGTAGGTGAGACCCTCGCTAGAGTCGCGGACCACGCTTTGAAAGTCACGGTGGTTTCAGCTTGCGAGCGCAGTTCGCAGTGTGGCCACGTTCTTGGAATCCGTATGCTGTCTCCTTTCGATATTTCCAGGGGCCAGTCGGTACTTCGGCCCCTGGACTGATTACAGGATCCACGCCCACACCTCAAGCAGCTTTGCCTTTGGAGATCCTGTGGGTGGTCGAGCTGTGGACATCAAAGGTGCGAACCACGGGTTCGCTCTCCAGGAGGTGCCGAACTATTTCATGTACGTTCTGGAACTCATTGCGGTGATATTGTTCCGCATCCTCTTTTGTGTTCCAGAAGCTGAGTCCCAAGACCCGGTTATCGTCTCTGTCCGAGATGAGGACCGTCTCATCCACGAAGCCCTTCTGCTTCTTCAGAATCGGTAGTACTTTTTCATTGATGGTGTCGGAGAGTTGGTTATTCTTGCCTGGTTTGGTGGTTAATTCGACAATTCGAGTGAACATGACAGCTCCTTTCGTTGGCTGAGAAGTGAAAGGAACCCGTCGTTGGGGGCGACGGAAAGTTTTTAGCTATTCCAGGATTACGCTACGCACGGTGGCGCGGAAGGTCAATCGCCCACAAATGGTGCAGGAGTAATCCAGTGGAAGGGGCACGGAGAAGACGTGGCCTAGCCTGACACCGTTCGCCTTCGACTGGGCCTAAGACAGTGGAAACGGTGAAAACCCTGTGCCGTCCCCATCCTTGCCCCGCGACTAACAGCATAGTCCCGCTTGCAGAGGGACGCAATGGTGCAGCTTTATCAGCTACCCTTGCCAAACGTGCTTGCCGCAGGCGCACCGGACCGTGTCGGTAGGTTTTTGTTTAATCAGCTGCTGTTTGCAGATTGGACAGGGTTTAGTCATTACATACGTCATAGCCGTGACCTCTCACACCAAGCATCTCTTCCGCACTTGCACGTGGCACACCAGAAGACTTAATGCGTGTCGGACGGCTGGAACTACTTACGCTCAGCGTAATTTGTTTCGCACGTCAGGTCAATGGCACCCACGTGCGGCACCACTAGCACCGTCAGGCCATCCCGAAATTTCCCACTCCGGATTCTCTGCTAGGTCTTGATGCCAAGAAGCCCGATGGAATTGGGCTTTTTGGGTTGAGGGGTTGAGGGCAAAACTTGAGAGCAAAACTTGACAAGATTCCCCGATAAGCACAAAATCTGGTGCACTTAGGGCGAGCGCCAGCCACTTCCGCTCATGACCGACTGATGGTTCAGAGCACCTGCCACCCACCCCTTCGTTCTAATTGTTCTTGTACCTAGGAATAGTCAGGAGGTAGCGTATGGTAGGTATTTTTCGCAGAGCTTGGCTGGATGATAGTGGGCAAGACATCGCGGAATATGCGGTGATGCTAGCAGTCATTCTCGTGATTGTCGTGGGTACCCTCCGGCTGATTGGCTCAAACGCCAACAACGTTTTCTCTTCGGCGGCAAGCTCGATTAATTGAAATGTGTGAAAGGGAAAAGGCGCGCGGGAGCGCGCCTTTGGCTTAATATCGCCTGGAGTGGCTACGCGGCTTCGTCGCGGATGGCACCCCGGACTTTTTCCGCGAGCTCTGGGGGAATTTCAGTCATATTGTGAGCAGTGCGCGCATGCTCTGCGGCCAGTTGCAAGATGTCCTGCTCGGTCTCGCCGCGGGCTACGAAGTCGCAGTCCACGCCAACGTCTCTACAGCTGACTACTTTAGACATGTTGCCTCCTTTGAGGGTCGTTTAGTCTGAGGTTTCAGACTGGATCGTCTTGACCGAGGGATTCTAGTCCCGGCCCCCCTGCCGGCGCAAAGACAAATGACAGGTCTGGATTCTTGAGCTGGGATTCGCACCCCTGAGTCGCGAATCACACGCCGTCTGTCTCGACAGACCGTCAGTTTCATTGCATGGTAGAACTTACTTACCAGGCACGCTCGCTGCCACTTTGTCACGACTCCTGATCCTAAAGCCCTCGTAGGCGAGATACCCCGCGATGACAAGCCCTATCCAACTGATCCAGACTGGCACTGTGAGATCCCCGACCACGACATGCCAGCCACGCAGGAGGCGCAGGGCGTGGAGCAAGGCAACGAGCGAGAAAATGATCCCTGCAACGAGCAAATAGGTTCGTTGTGCCATTTTGCACCTCTCAAAATTAAAGTCTGGCGGAACGCTTTAGGCTGCTGCCATGAAACGCCTTACTGTCTCTCCCCACTTTCCACGCAAGTCACGATCGACGGTGATTTCGGCAGGCCAATTTGGCGATAGGTAGGTCGGGGACCCCATCAGAAATGCGAACCGCTGCGCCGGGCTTGCATTCTTGATCTGCCCGTAAAACTCGAGCATCTCCTCCGAGGAATATCTGCGCCAGTCGAGCATGACGAGATGGAAGATATTGGGTCGCCAGAGAAAGCGCGCGGCCGGGATCTCTGCAGCCTCCTGTACCCCGACGCCGTGACTCCGCAGGACGGCGGCACGCGCCTCCCGCGTGGCCTGGCAGCGGTCGATGAGAAGAACTTTCTTGCCAGCAAGAACCGGACGGCAATGTAGCGGCGGCTGGCGATTCACAGGACACCTCGAGACGAGCGCGCCCTCTTTTTGGGGAAGGTGACTTTAGGCAAAGTCTGCGCCCCGCGGGACCCCGGAGTCAACAGAAATAGAAAGAAGCCGGAGCGCGTTTCTTGGCTCGGGTTCGAAGCCTCGCGTGTGTCGTGAGTAGCCGATATTTGGTCAACCAAGAGCAGATGGTGCGCCCGGGATTGTGTCGGTGGCAGCGTGTGTGAAGAATCCGCTGGGTATGGTGACGGGATAGCCGAGGGTGAAGGTTGAGACGGCCTCAAGGATTGCCCGCGGCCCCTGTGAAGCGACGCAGGCACTGTGCCCAGAAAATGATTTGCAGCGTTTGCCTTTCTTGACGGTGTTCTTGCGTCCGCAGTTGGGGCAGGCGGGATTTTTGGGGTTGGCGGTTGGCATGTTGGGGTGGTGATGAGTGAAGAGAAATGGGAAGTGCTTTCAGGCAACAAGATCCGGATGGTCCGTCAACGGGCGGGTCACGGATTTCTGCGTGGTGAGGGTCAGGCGTTGTTCGTGAGATTTGGGGCTTGAGTTTCGCGTGGTATGACGGCTGAGTTGTGGCCTGGAGATCGAGAGAGATGCCCGGCGGGAGAATTCGGGGATCAGTTTGCCAGAAGGAGGTTAGGCGGCGCCGGTGAGGTCATCGTTTACGGAAAGGTCCCAGGCTTTGAGCAGCCATTCTGGGATGTAGTATCGGTTCTTATACTGTTCGCACCACCTGCGGAGCTTTGTACAGGAGGCGTACGCGTCTGGGGTCAGGTGGAGATGCCGCACCTGCATTTCGAATTCGGTGGCGACATTCGGAGCGGCCTGCATTGGCTTGCCCCAATTGGGATTGCCGCGTGTGGGGCTCATAAAGCGTCTGGCCTCGGCATGAGTTCAGATGATACTCCGGGGCCCTGGTGCTCGCCAAAAAGAAAGCGGCCGAGGTTAGTCGGCGCTGGCGAAGTGCCTTAATGTTGGTGGGGTTTGTCGGGCTGGTTGATGGGGGCGCCCTTCGTCGCTTTCCTTAACGGCAGGCATTCTCCGCCCGCAGTGAGGAGTGGCAATGGCACGAAGGTGCCTCCTCCGCGCCGATGCATGAAAACGAGAGGACAGGGCCGAGAGCTTTGGGCTGGGCTGTTGTCAGGCGGTGGCTGCGCGAGCTTTCTTGCCGGTGATCTCCTCTTCGGCTCGGAGCCAGTCCTCGACTTCGTGGCCGTCTATTCCCCCGCGGTCTTGATAGAGTTCAAATGCGCGCAGGCGGATCTGGGGTTCGAGCTCTTCTGGTTCGTACATTTCGCTTGGTTCGTTCACGCTTCTCGAGAGTTTCTTTGGGGGATTTGTGCTCATAGGAAAGACTCCTTCAGCAAAATCTACGCCCGATGAAACAATAGGGTCAATTACCCAAGATTGGTGCAGACAAGAGAAAACGTCGGCCCAGAGATGATTGGGGTTTAGCGTGGCAAATTGGTTCTGGGAGTTTGCGCCTAGATCCTCCGGTGCATGAAAAAGGCCCCGGAGGGCCGGAGCTTTTCGTGCTTTGTATATTGGTTGATGACTAGGCGGCGATGGGATGGGTCTTTTTCTCCGGGAGCTTTACTTCTGCGGTATCCTTGAGTTCTTCTTCGGCGCGGAGCCAGTCCTCGACTTCGTGGCCGTCCTCCCGGCCGCGTGCCTCGTAGAGTTCAAATGCACGTAGGCGGATCTGGGGTTCGAGGTCTTCTGGTTCGGTCGGTACTGTGGCTGGCGGTTTCTTCGGGGGATCTGTGTTCATGGGGAGACTCCTTCGAGCAACCGTACGCTTGAACCCAAGGCGCGTCAATAGTCCAAGATTGGTGCAGATCGGAACACAGAGTGAAACATCGGATTGGGCATATGCTGGAGAAATATGTACTGAATCCGCCGATCAAGCGGTTTTTCTCAGACTCACGCTTGTATGGCAGCCATCTAGGTTCAGCCAGCTTTGTTTCGAACCTCTGAGTCACTTACCCACAAACTACGACCTCTCAGCATCTTTGATCGCGGCTTCAACTCTATGCTGGTGGGCGCCGCAAATGCAATGCCTGGCCCGACCGACCATCGGGCCGTTTTCTTTTCGCTTAACGTCTGCCGCATTAACGTCCGCACTATCCCGGCTGGTGCGACGAAGA
This sequence comes from Terriglobales bacterium, assembly GCA_050746005.1. Classification (GTDB taxonomy): domain Bacteria; phylum Acidobacteriota; class Terriglobia; order Terriglobales; family Acidobacteriaceae; genus JAIQFF01. The sequence continues at coordinate 1,881 of JBOGLC010000062.1, read as the reverse complement.
ATCAATCTGGAAAAGGAGCTGGCAGGATGTGGTGGTAAAGAAATAAGGAACCCGAGTGGCGACGGGCTGCGGTTGAGGCTTTCTAGAGGGGGTTAGCGCGCTGGATGGGCCGTCTTGTCTGTCTTGATATTTGCTATTGGGGACGACGACACCTTGATAGAGGGTTATGGGGTTCAGCCTTTAGTAACTTTATGCCAAACATTGGCATACAAACAGGATACCGGCATGTTTCTAACCCACTGATGCCACGTGCTTTCCTGTTTTTTGAAAACCGAACAGCCTCTGTATGGCGGGCGTCTGATGAGTGTCCGCGGGCCGGCGTCGGATTTCCGACGAGAAAATAATTTCTACTCAAAAACATGTTCCCGTTGGGAATAATTCCCCATGCCCAACAATCGAGCAAACACTTGGGAAATCGAATCCAGTGGTCCGTCAATCGTGCGCAGCCAAGTCGACACACCCATCCAACCGAAGCCCGCGAAGAATCCGTACAACACGCCTGTCCTGCAAGTTTTGGGTACGGTCGCTGAATTATCCATGGGCGGTGTGGGCAGCCAAACAGAAGGAATCCTCAAGCTTTCTTTAACGAAAAAACCGTAAAGACCGACGACGGGGGCTGACCCAATGAGGCTAGTGCTTGGGGAATGGATGCCTGAACGGTTTTCTATAGGGGGAACCCTAGCTTAGTGGTTTTGGTTTCCAGTAGCTTGTCCGAGGCCGCCACCGCTGAAAGATGGCGACCTCCAGCGGCTCAAGTTGTGCCCGTAATTTTTCCGGGTCATTTTCAGCCTGGAAATTCTCGTACGAGATAATCTAGGGTGTATGCGACATATGACCCCCTTTCGCCGGACCGGTTCGCACAACGAAAACCCACCACGCGATACGGGCCGCGGCGGAGAATCTAGTGCCTAAAATTCTAAAAATTAAGATGTGGTGAAGTCAAGAGGGTCAAGAATCTGGTAGCGCTTGAGATCGACCCTCTAAAAAATGCGGGAGCGTACGATCCATCGCTACTTTGGAGACTGACGCGCGGACTTGGCCGGAGGCTTAAGCATTGCGCTCATCGCTGCAAACACGTGATCCCCAAATCCATCCGACTTTGAAAAGACGTGCTTGATGCCCACTCCTAGTGCCTCTTGCACTAGGGCATCCGCGTGGTGGAGCGTAAACAGTATCATCGGAATCCCCGGAGCAATTACCGATATTTCCCGTGCCGCGTCCAGGCCGTTCATCACGGGCATCGACAAATCAAGGATTACGATGTGCGGCTTGTGAGTGCTCACCATCGCAACGGCTATTTGGCCGTTCTCGGCTTCACCGCAGACTAGCCAACCGGTACGCTCTTCGATGGAAACACGAATCGCACCACGGATATGTGGGCTGTCGTCAACAATCAGAATCCTGTAGGACATCGTGGTCCTCGACCCGACCTTTTGGAGGTTGTGGACCGGGCCGGGTTCACCACAAGAAAAAGGTAATCACAGTCGGCATCAGACTCGTCAATTCTGTCTATCGGGTATAGACCTTAGCTCACCCGTGCTCCTAAACTTTTCGGCCAGCGCCAGTATTCTTGTAAGTATTTAAATTTCGCAAATAACGCGAAATTTTGGAATGGGGCACCCGAGGTTGCAGGTTAAGCTGAGCGCGGCTAAATTAGGTGCGAGAGTTGGTGCTTGATATGAAAAGGGCCGGCCCGGCGAAATCTGCCTCTGCATCAATCGACGATAAGATCAAGGAACTTGGGGACTGGCGGGGGAAGACGCTCGCTCATGTCCGTCAGCTCATCCACGATGCCGACCCCGATATTCAGGAGGAGTGGAAATGGGCAAAGCAAACGAACCCGGGAACCCCCGTCTGGTCCCATGACGGCATCGTCTGCAC
>JBOGLC010000061.1:0-13480 GCA_050746005.1 Terriglobales bacterium | reverse complement strand
ATCCCACGCTGCTCACCGGCTACGGCGGGTTCAACGTGAGCCTGACCCCGAGTTTTTCCGGCGGGCGTTATCTATGGCTGGAGCATGGCGGCGTCTACGCCGTGGCCAACCTGCGCGGCGGATCGGAATTCGGCGAAGACTGGCATCGCGCCGGCATGCTGGACAAAAAGCAGAATGTTTTCGACGACTTCATCGCCGCCGCCGAATTCCTGATCTCGGACAAAATCACCGATAAAGACCACCTGGCCATCCAGGGTGGCTCGAATGGCGGCCTGCTGATGGGCGCCATGATCACGCAGCGTCCTGACCTGTTTCGTGTGGTGGTCTGCCAGGTCCCGCTGCTCGACATGCTGCGCTACCAGAATTTCCTGATCGCGAAATTCTGGGTCCCGGAGTACGGCTCAGCCGACGACCCCAAACAATTCGACTGGCTCTACGCCTACTAGCCCTACCAGCACGTAAAACCGGGCACGGAATATCCGGCGATCATGTTCATGACCGCAGACAGCGACAGCCGCGTCGATCCCATGCACGCGAAAAAGATGGCCGCGCTGATGCAGGCGGAAGCGGCGAACGGACGGAGCCGGGAGCGTCCAATTCTATTGCGGATTGACAGTAAGGCCGGGCACGGCCAGGGCAAGCCGATTACCAAGCAGATTGAGGATGGGACGGACGTTTACTCGTTTTTGTTTTGGCAGTTGGGAGTGAAGCCTTGAGGGCGGTCGTTGGCCGGAGTCGTTGGCCGTTGGCTGAGAGGACCAAACAAAAGCCCCGAGCATGAACTCGGGGCCTTAAGAACCGTGATGTAACCTGTCCAGCTACCCACTCAGTATAGAGCGCCCCTGAACAGAGTCAAGTTACAAAGGAAATAGGTAGTGCCTCAGTTTGAATTTTCCAGCCGGGTGCCCCACCTTTCGCGGTGTTCGAAAAGGTGGGATTCCACGGGACTCGGCCTCGTGGGATTTTTTCATCTGACGAATCTTGCCGTCGATGACGCTCCAGCACCCACCCTATTTCGCAAAGTGCGCGAAATAGGATGGGGAACCCTCGGGTTCACTGCCGGGCGAAACAAGTCGCTTCATGGAAGCTTCTCCAACTCTGCCGACACGTTGACCGACCCGCCGGTCACCTTCAGCTTGCGTTCCCAGTTCTTGTAGCCCGTTTTCTTGACGACAACCGAATGCTCTCCGGGGGTTACTTCGATCAGGGACGGTGTGTTTCCCACAAAGCTACCGTCGATTTCGATGTCAGCGTTGGCGGGAATTGACGAGACTGAAATCTTGCTGGCAGAAGACGTCCCCGTCGACGTAGCCACCGCTGCCGCGGGTTGAGCTGCTTGGCTCGCCGCGGCATTCTTTTCAGCCCGGGCTGGCCAATCTGCCGTGATCGCATCGCAGGCATCTTTCACCGCGTTGCCCAGGGAGCGCGTGGAATGGCTGACGATGGAGTCGCCGTCTTTATTGAACACGGCGACCTTGTTGTCGCGCTTGACCAGGCCTTTGCCGCCTTCGTGATCGAGCAGGACAACGTAATCTGCCTTGTCCGGTTTGTTGTTGACGATGACGTCGGGACAGCGCTCGCCAAACGTCTTGACGATTTCGGCGGTTTGCGGACGCGCCCCGCCGGCGCTATGCGCGGCGAAGGCTCCGCTCGAACCGCCGGCGTTGCCCGTCATTTCCCAGGACTGGCTATCTGAAATGAAAACCCGGGCTTTCTGCGCGCTCGCTGTGGTTGTTTGCGCCGCCAGGGGGACTGACAGCAATAGTGATATCGCAAGAGAACTAACGAGAGGTCGCATTTGCCCTCCAAGACGCGATCAGTGAAGCGATTGATGCGCTTCATCAGTCTCTACTGGCGCGACAGCCGGGGCCTGGGATATTGGGGAAGAGATAAATCGTACTTCAGGAATGGACACCGCGCAATGTAGGTTGTGGTTCCGCGTTAGCTCATGGATGGTCCCGGGCGGGTGGCCCACCCTTTCCGCCGCTAAACCCAGACGGACGTGCTCCATTTTTTCTGGCCATTTTAGAAAACTGGGAAACGTCCCGTCTGTCCCCCGGTTTCTCCTCGCCTAATTTGGTCGGATTTACTGGCTCCCAATCGGACTTGCGGCTATCCATGCCACGGGATTATAGACGTTCGTTGGTCGCCTACCTACTGCAGCGGTGGGGGTCGCCCCAACCCCATCTCGTCGGGATGGGGGGTGTGAATCGTGTACCAGGCTCGGGCACAGCGCGCCATCCGACTGACGAATTCGTTGCTACAATTAACCCGAAATCAAATGTTGCCAGTAAATCAAGACATCTTTGAGGAATGGGTCGGCCCTCCAGTCGACGTTAAGCCTATCTACAGCTGTAAGACCCTCCATGACTCGGGCGGGATTGCATTTGAACTTTATAAAGAAGCATGTCGGGTCGTGTGCTTCGCCGCGCACTTGCTAGACGAGGCAGCGGCAGCTCAAGGTGGCTTCGCCAGAAATCAGGCAATTTGTGCCGGCCTCATGGTGAAGATATCCAAGTTTATGCTTGCGGTAATTCAACTTTCTACCGGCGACGATCGGGGTGAGATTGTCTTAGCTCTCGGTCGCATAATTATGGAGTCTGCTATCAGTCTTGAGTTCTTGGTTCGCAGTACGGATGACAAGTATTTCGATCAGTTTGTTGACTTCAGTCTAGGACCTGAGAGAGAGCTCTATGACCAAATTCAAGCCAACATCGCTGCGCGCAACGGCGAGATATGGCCGATCGAGAAGAGGCTGCTGGGTTCGATAAGTTACATATGTACCGCTTCCGGAATAAAGATTGAAGAGGTCCAGAGGAAACATAGGGACTGGGCAGAGAACGTCAGGGAGCGGCTCAAAGCGCTAGGGAAGGAATACCTATACGCAACAGCTTACCGAATGCCGTCTCACGCGGTTCATGCAAGTTGGCCCGATCTATTCTTCGGACACTTAAAATATGATGAAACCACTAGAGTATTTAAGCCGGAAGCCAAGTGGACGAGGGTAGGATCACGGATGCTGGCACCAATGGCAGCTCTTGTTCTCGAGTCTGTTGATCCATATTTGGAGAGATTTCTTCCCGTGGTGACCGAGAGGGATTTGCTTCGAGTAAGGATTGCAGACCTTCATGATCGTCTGCTTGAGGCTGACCGTGCGGACGAGAAACTAAAGTGCTCATTGCGGGAGAAAGTCGACAACTCAGATTAGGCTTCACGGCGGGGCGAGTGGTCCACCCTTTTCACGGGCCGCTGGTCGAATTTTCATCTGCGACGCTTCGCAATCGGTTTCCGGCACCCGCCCTATTTCGCAAAGGACGCGAAATAGAATGGGGCACCTTCGGGGTCGTAAGCTTATCCTCGGGCGGGTGGATCACTCAAGCGCGATTTTGGCTTGAGTGGCGGCAGTCCGATGGCTGGACAGAGTGTGCCCGCCGCTCGTTGGCGTTTTTCGCGCCGACCATTCCGACTCGATCTTCACCCTCAAAGCCGGATAACTTTCACGACAGCAGGTCCCTCCACTCCACAGATCATCGCTCTGCAATGATCTGCTCCGGTCGGGATGACAGAATTGAGGAGATCAGAACATCCCCACTCACCTCTCACGGGCCGCTGGTCGAATTTTCATCTGCGACGCTTTGCGATCGGTTTACGGCACCCGCCCTATTTCGCAAAGGACGCGAAATAGGATGGGGCACCTCGGGGTCGGGGTCAGGATTTTATTCCTGGGACGAAACGCCAACTCGGACGCGCCGACTATGCCGGCGGTGCGAACCCCATAGAATCGCTGGCGGATTTCTGGCGCGGCCTGGTGACGGTGGGCACATCCATCCTTGAAGTTGCAGATGGAAGAGGTCGGGCATGTTGCCTCCGCGGCTCAGGCCGTTCCTGCGATGCGGCCTTTCATGCAGCGCTGAAGTGCTGCTGCGCGCATCTGGGCGCTGCTCCTTCCCCTGGTTGCACTGCTCCGCCCGCGGCCTGCTCCATCCAGAGGCGGATTGGGTTGCGTTCTGGGGGCGGTTGCCGTGGCGCTGCCGCACGAGCGAGGGCGCTCGCGCCTACATTGCTATGTTTCGTGTCAAGGGGGCGGGTGCGGGGCATTTGCTGCAAGCTGGTGATTCGGGCGGAGAAATAAAGTTGGAAGGCGTGTCCCAGTGGGCGGACCGGGTTCGATATCCTATAGGTAGAGGTAAATGTGGGCGCGGCGTTTGAGCTGCGTCTTTTTCTTTTGTCTTTTTTCCTCGGAATGGGCCGGAGTCGATTATGAAGAATTCGCGGTTCGCGGAACCTGTGGTGCTGGCCGGTTTGACGGGGTTGGCGGATGATGAGCGTCCGATACGGCGGATGACACCGAAGCGGATTAGTGAAATCTCGGAGATCGGGCTGGTGCTGAAAGCACGGACGCTGGGATTTGTGGTGGCCAAGCCCTGGGGAGACAGCGAACTTTACGATCTGGTACTGGGTTGGAGAGAGCGGTTCTGGCGGGTGCAACTGAAGTGCACGCGGGTGATTCGGTCGCGGGCGTACGAGATTCAGCCGATCCACAGCGTTTACGGAAAGGGCAAGGAGGCATACGGCGCGGAAGAGATCGACGCGCTGGTGGTGCACATTCCGCCCTGCGATGCCTGGTATGTGCTTCGCGTGGGGGATTTTCTAGGGTCGAAGTGTTTACGGTTCTATCCGGACATTGAGTGCAAGGCGGCGCGGTGGGAGAAGTATCGCGAGGCCTGGCATCTGTTGCAGGGGGAAGCGGGCGGAGAGGGGTTGAGTTCCGTCAGCGGCTAAAGCCGCTGCTTCCACGCGGCCTTTGGTGCAGGGCTGAAGCGCTGCTCCACCTGACAAATACGGGACGGTGGTCTACTCAAGGCCGGAACATTCCCACTCAAGCCAAAAGCGGGCTTGAGTGGGTCACTCGCGAAGCAAAGGCCATCCCCGCGGGGCGCTGGCACGGGCAACCTCCCACCCGCTCTTGCTATCTGATGTTTTTCGGCTATGTTTTGCGACGCCACCGTACTCCCCCGACGGAGGACCGATGAAAACAGCCGCTGCGCTTTTACTGATTACCGCCATCATTGTGGCGGCCGCCTGGTTTATCACTCGCGAACTGCGAAGTCAGGTTTCTGAACAAGAGCGTCGCCTTAAACAACAAGAGACGCTAGTGGCAGAACTTGAGAAGCGCCCCCATTTCGTGCCGTACACTGTCGATACAATCCTGCAAAATGCGCGCAATGCGCAGATCCCGATCTGGATCGCAGACTCGCGGATCGCTCTGGCGTGGCTGAATTTTGAGGTCCTGGGCGACACGGCGATCAACAAATCAGTGATGCTGGCGCCGTCCTCCAAGGCGCGGGCGCCGATCCAGCTCGGGCCACCCTTTCAAACCGGTTCCGCCACAGATCCAGCCTGCGCGTGGAAATTTTTCCTCGACGGCAATAAGGTCGTGCTTGATCTCAGCGACACTCGCTGTAACGTTCCCCTCCCCGCGCACATCATGATTGAAGGTGCAGCGGAGGTGACGGTTCCTACAGCTGAGTCGCACTAGCGAAAACCTCCGGCCACCCGTCATTCTCCCGATCCGCTGGTCGAGTCTTCATCTGCGAGCTTCGCAATCGGTTGCGGCGCCCACCCTGTTTTGCACGGCACGCGAAATAGGGGGCTGTGGCCAGGAAGCGGGAGGAGCAATCTCGACACGTCGATTCAGATTGCGCGAAAGAACGGGTGGCGGGTGGCAGATACAATACGCAATGGGTCCTGGCAGGGGAGAGATCCCAATGGAAAAGAGCGCAGTAGAGATGAAGCTGGTCTCGGTGAATGTCGGGCTTCCGCGCGAAGTGATCTGGCATGGACGAAGCGTTACTACGGGGATCTTCAAGGAACCGGTCCGGGGCCGCGTAGCTTTGCGCAAACTCAATCTGGAGGGCGATCGTCAGGCCGATCTCACTGTCCACGGCGGTGAGCATAAAGCCGTGTACTGCTACCCCGTCGCATACTACGACTACTGGAAGAATGAGTTGCCGGGACGGGAGTTGCCGATGGGCATGTTCGGAGAAAACTTTACCATCGATGCCACGGCGAGCGGCGCCTCGACGACCAGGGGCTTGCTGGAGGACTCAATCCAACTGGGCGACCAGTTCTCTATCGGTTCAGCGGACGTGATCGTGACCCAGCCCCGGCTTCCCTGCTACAAGCTGGGCGTGAGATTTCAGGCTGACGACATGGTGAAGCGATTCCTCGATAGCAAGCGGACGGGTTTCTACCTGGCCGTCACCCGCGAGGGAGAAGTTGGCGCCGGTGATGAGATCAAACTGATGGGCCGGGACCCAAGTGGCGTTCCGGTTTCGCAAATTACCCGGCTGTATATCGCAAAGCGGTATGCCGACGGGGATGTTACCTGGGTGCGGCGCGCCCTGCGCGTGGCCGCGTTGCCGGAGAGTTGGAAGCAGTACTTTCGGGAGCGGCTCCAGATGGCGGGATCTGTCGGCGAATGACGGCCGCCCACACAAGACAACTGGCTCTGGCTGGGCCGGCTTGGACGGGCGGGACGCCCGTCCTCCATCCCAACTGCATATCGTGAGCGAACCTCGGCAGCTACTCAGCTCGATCCCTCCACCATTGACAAGTGGAGTACCATTGCGGACGAGCACGTTGGCTTCATTTTACGCAGGCCATAATAGGGACCGAGAGTCGGAAGTTTCCTAATCATTCTTGCAAGCAGACTCCGGTTACCTCTGGGAGGCGGAGCCATGGCTCGTCGAAATGAATTCGGCCGCTTGCATCGTGGCCGCAACACTACTTCTTTCCTTGTTTTTCTCATCGTCTTTCTCCTTGGTTCCGCCGGCGCAGAAAAGGCGGCCAAGCCGAACCTGCCTAAATACGATCTCCAGACCGAAGTGAAGATCAAAGGGACGATCGACGAAGTGAAGCTGCCGCCGAAAGGCAGCGAGAAAGAGATTGTGCATCTGGCGGTGAAAAGCGGGGCGGACACTCTGGACATTTATCTTTGCCCCAGGTCCTTCATGGACGATATGGGAATGGACTTCAGCAAAGGAGATGAAATCTCGCTCACCGGTTCGAAGATCAAGGAGGGCGACGCGGACCTCATTCTGACGCGGGAAGTGGTGAAGGGGAACAATACTTTCGCGCTCCGCGACCCCAAGGGAGAACCGGTCTGGAGTTGGCACCGCTGAAGCGCTCCGCGGGCGCTGGCGGGCCCATCTCGCCGCAACCTTCCTAATCCAAAACAGCTAGTGAATAGACCCGATCATCCTCGGGACAACTAAATCCCGCCATCCACCCTTCGTACTTATTAGGAATGCAAAAAGGAGGTAGAACAATGACTCTTTACAGATCATTGGCCATTATTTTCTGCCTGGTTCTTGCCGGTACGGTATTTCTGCCCGCAGCCCGGGCGGATGATTGGAATCAGTCGACGGAGATGAAATTCAGTGAACCCATCCAGATTCCTGGCGAGGTGTTGCCCGCCGGCACGTATTGGTTCGTTCTGGCACCGAATCAGGGAAATCGGAACGTCGTGCAGATTTTCACCGGCGACCGGTCTCAGCTGATTGCAACCGTGTTCACGGTACCCACGGAGCGGCTGAAAGCGACCAATCGCACCGAAATCAAGTTTGCGGAGCGTCCTCGCAATCAGGCAGAGGCCCTTTGGAAATGGTATTTTCCGGGACGGATGATGGGCCACCAATTCATGTATCCCATCAAGCAGGAAAAGCAATTGCAGCGTGACGCCAAACAAGACCTGGTACCCCCGGTCATGAGCGAGACCTTGAACACCGCTATGCCTGGCGCCTAGCGGTCAGGAAGGTTTTACAGATCAGAACTCGAAGTAGCCTCCTGCCGCCGCCCGGCGGGGGATGGCTTCGGGTTCGCCAGATGGGAGCAAGCCCACCACTCCTCGCAGGTTTTCCCAGGCAGCCTGGTTCAGGGCGGGATCGGCGCCGACCAGGTCGCGGATCATGTTCCAAGCAGCCAGGTTGAGCGCGCCCTCAGGTGGCGGTCCCATGGCGAGCGACACCGAGCACTGCGGACAGAAACAGATGCGCTGCGCCGAGGATTTTTGCCGCGGCCTGATTCCGACAGTCTGCGCGAACATGTAAACCGCGACCGATTTGTGTCCTACTTCGATTTCGCGATTGCAGCGGAGGCAGAACAAGTTCTCCAAAGCACACCTTCCTGGGTTCCGGTGGCGGCGGAAAGAAAATATTGGAGCGATTGCGATCTGGACGCAAGTACGCAGAGAGATTCCTTCAGGACGGCTACGACTCTCTCTGTCAGGCGTCATGCAGAGCTGGCGAAGCATCCGGCGTGGAGCGGATATATGCGTGGGCAGGAGTTGTATGGGCACACGCCAGATCCTTCGGGACTGAAGTCCCTCAGGATGACGCCGGGCTGGGGGAGGGAGTCCGGTGCCTGGTGCCTAATGTCTGGTGTCTGCGGTGCCGTCTGCTATTTTGAGGTCTGGGACGAGTTACCGCTCGCTCTCTCACCCGACGGCGTCATGCTGAGCTGGCGAAGCATCTGGCGTGGAGCGGATGTATGCACGGGGGCGAGGGCTGTATGGGCACACGCCAGATCCTTCGGGACTGAAGTCCCTCAGGATGACGCCGATGTTGGGGTGGTGCGAACTGAGTCACCACAGCGCGAAGCAGCAAAGAGGTTGGCGTGCCCTCTGACCGTGCCTGATCCTCTATTCCGGTACTCCGACGACCAGGGTGCGTCGGCGAGGCAGTTCGCTGTCGGCGATTTCTCCCGCGAACTGCAGACTCGAGCCTTGCAGTCGAAGCCGGGCGCGGGCGGCGTCGTTGAAGAAGTAGACGATGTCGCCTCCAAAACGATCCTTGAACCGGCGGCGTCCCTCGAGGTCAAAGGGGCTGACCGAATACACTTTCAAGTCGCTGGATTCGCGCAAGGCGGCACTCAGCTGGCGCTGGAACTCGAGCGCGCCCTGGCGCACTTGCGCCATGGTCAAGGCTGCTACGTGATAGGGCATACCGAGCACTGAGGATGGCAGAGGCTGGGCGGATTGTCCAGAGCGCCCGGAACCAAGCTGGGCTCTAGCCAGAAGCAGATGGCATCGTGCACTCTGCTGTTATGAATATTGATCGCAGAGCCAATGGCGGATCGGAGTTGACGGTCGAGTGGTCGAAGGTGCAAGCGGGTCAATTCTCTGCCAAATTTTTCAAGCTGTCGGAACTGCGCAAGCTGAAGGAATGCGAGCAGGTCGCCGCGGTGTGTTACCGGATGGGCGGCCGTGGCATCGAATTCCTTCTGGTTCAAACTCGCAAAGGACGCTGGATTTTCCCCAAGGGCAGCGTCGAGCCGGGCCTGACCCATGCCCAGGCAGCCGCCCTTGAGGCCTTCGAGGAGGCCGGGGTTCATGGCCGAATGGAGGAAGCCTCGTTCACCCGCTACGTTCGTCGCAAACGTGGCGAGGGCAGGAATGCGGCGGCGAAATCCGCCGAAAACGAGTCGGCCGTACACGCTCATCTTTGTGAGGTATTACGCCTGGTGCCGCCGCAAGAAGGGGATCGAAATCCCACCTGGTTCTCAGCCGAGAAGGCGAAAAGGCGCCTGCAGGAGGACCGCGCCGCCGATTTCGGGAGTGAACTGGCCCGCGTGGTGGACCGCGCGGTCGCTCGCATCCGGCGATCTCACAGCCGGGCCTCGCAGAAAGTGCAATTCATCGATATTGGGAAAGTCAAGGTAATGGCGGGCAGGACCAAAGCCTCGCGGATGACGTAAGCAGGCAGGCGATGAGGAAGAGTTCGCACCCCACACCTTGCCGGAAGAGCCCAAACAAATTCCTTGACCAGGCCCCATTTCCCCGCTAAATTACAAGGTTCCACGGACATAGGGACGAGTTTTAGGGCGCCCCCGTAACTCCGCAGATAAGTGGGACCCGAAGCGAAATCGAAGAAACTTTCGGGCCAGGCGGAGCATCTATACCAGTAGCCAGAGAATTCTCGTACAACCCATAAGAATTAAAGAACTTAGAGATCTGGCTGGGATTTGTCCTGTCGTATGAGATGAGAATTCCGCCCGTTGTTGGGGTGAGGAGAAAGAATAATGAAGCGTTCTGATCGAGTTTTTGATGCTTTACATACTTTGCGGAACCGTTATATGCTCTGTCAGCTTGCATCGAAGGCCACCCGTAAGTTTCACAAGCCCAATACCAGAATCCATGAGACGATGAACGAAGTCCTGGATCGGATTGCAAGTTCGGAGCGGCAGTCGGTTCTGGCCGAACCGGAACATTTTGCTGAGGCACAACGGCGGGCTGCATAATTTAGCCCGCCCCCTGCCCCGCTGGATGGATCCTTCTCTCTCGCGTACCCCCCTTTGAAAAATCTCCTCGCAGGTGACTGATGACCATTGCTGAACTCAAAGAAAAGAATATTACCGAGCTGACCAAGATCGCCCGATCTTTGGATTTGCCCGGAGCTAGCGGATTGCGCAAGCAAGACCTGATTTTCAAGATTCTCCAGGCCCAGAGTGAAAAAGAGGGCCACATTTTTGCCGAAGGCGTGCTTGAAATCCTGCCCGACGGCTACGGCTTTCTGCGTTCTCCCGACTACAACTACCTGCCCGGCCCGGATGATATCTACGTTTCGCCGTCGCAGATTCGCAAATTCGACCTCAAGACCGGAGACACCATCAGCGGCCAGGTCCGTCCGCCGCACGAGGGCGAGAAGTACTTTGCCCTGGTCAAGATTGAAGCGGTCAATTTCGAATCGCCGGAAGAAGCCCGCAACAAGATCCTTTTCGACAACCTGACGCCGCTGTACCCGCAGGAGCGGTTGAAACTGGAGACCTTACGTGAGAATGTCAGCGCCCGCGTCATGGATTTGCTGACCCCTCTCGGTAAAGGGCAGCGCGGGCTGATCGTGTCGCCGCCCCGCGCCGGCAAGACCATGTTGCTGCAGAATGTGGCCAATTCGATTACCACCAATCATCCCGAAGTGGTGCTGATGGTGCTGCTGATCGACGAGCGTCCGGAAGAAGTTACGGATATGCAGCGGTCGGTGAAGGGCGAAGTGATTTCTTCGACCTTCGATGAGCCCGCCGCCCGGCACGTGCAGGTGGCGGAAATGGTGATTGAGAAAGCCAAGCGGCTGGTAGAGCACAAGCGTGATGTTGTCATTCTGCTGGATTCGATTACCCGCCTGGCGCGCGCTTACAACACCATCGTTCCGCCCAGCGGAAAAGTGCTTTCCGGCGGCGTCGATTCGAACGCGTTGCAGCGGCCCAAGCGCTTCTTCGGTTCGGCCCGCAACATCGAAGAAGGCGGATCGCTGACCATCATTGCGACCGCTCTGATCGATACCGGATCGCGCATGGATGATGTGATCTTTGAAGAATTCAAGGGCACCGGTAATTCGGAAATCATCCTCGACCGCAAACTGGTGGACAAGCGCACCTTCCCGGCCATCGATATTCAGCGCTCCGGCACGCGCAAGGAAGAGCTGCTGATCCCGAAAGAAGACTTGACCCGCATCTGGGTATTGCGCAAGGTACTGAATCCGCTGTCCCCGGTGGAAGCGATGGAACTTCTGATCGACAAATTGAGCAAGACGAAATCGAATGGCGAATTCCTGGCGAACATGAGTTCGCTGTAAAGTGCAGGCGCGAGCGCCCCGCTCGTGCTCGGGTTTTTGATGGGCAATCGTAGACCGGGAAGGGCACGACTTCAGTTGTGCCAATGTGGCGTACCGGGACCGCAGCGGCTAAAGCCGCAATCCTATTCGAGCAGATAGCGGCACGAGTGAAACTCGTGCCCCTCCCGGTCCAAGCTGACTTCGGCACCAGTGAAACTCGTGCCCTTCCCGGTCCGCGCTCCCTCGCCATCCCGAGCACAACTGAAGATCAACAGGACCTGCCGCGGTTTCAATCCCCAAAGATTCCAGATGATTGCGGGCTCCAGCACGAGCGGGGCGCTCGCGCCTACATCGGGGCGCTTGACCGTATAATGGCGGATAATTTTGCGGTCATTCGAGGTGTTTGTGCGATTCACATCGCGTTCATGGGTGCTTCTATCGCTCTTGCTCACTGCCGCCCCGCTCTCCACTGCCCAGAATAATTCTTTACAAGTTCCTTCCATCGAGCGCAGGGCCGGCCCGGAGGATCAGGCCCGCATCCGGATGGAAAAAGAGATGGCCAAAAAGGCCAATCAGGCGCGCCAGGCCGATCTCAAGCGCGATACCGACAAACTGCTCAAACTGGCGACTGAACTGAAAGAGTCTGTGGACAAGACCAACGAGAGCACGCTTTCCGTGGACGTGATCAAAAAAGCGGAGGAGATTGAAAAGCTGGCCCACAGCGTGAAGGACAAGATGAAGGGATCATATTGAATAGCCGACGGTCTATCCTTACAGGGAAGTCCGCCACTCCAGCGGCCGACAAGCAGGTCCCTCCACTTCGCTTGCTGCGCTTGGCTCCGGTCGGGATGACAGAGTTTTCAAGCTCTCACGCACGTTCAATCCGCCGCCACCCCTACCGGCACGCCTGACCCTTCCTTCACGATGCGCATGCCGTAGAACGAGCGATATACGAAGATGAAAGACGCCAGGAAGAAACCGAGGGCGAGCAGGTTGCTCAGGGTACTTCCGGCTTCGGCGGTAAGCTTCACCGCCAACTCAACCGCCAGCAGTCCGAACAGTGTTGTGAACTTGATGACCGGGTTCAGGGCCACCGAAGAAGTGTCCTTGAAGGGATCACCCACGGTGTCGCCGATGACGGTGGCATCGTGCAGTGGAGTGCCTTTTTGCTTCAATTCGACTTCGACAATCTTTTTTGCGTTGTCCCAGGCGCCGCCGGCGTTGGCCATGAAGATGGCCTGGTAGAGGCCGAAGATGGCGATTGAGATGAGGTAGCCAATGAAGAAAAAAGGCTCCACGAAAGCGAAGGCCAGAGTCGCGAAAAAGACCGCCAGGAAAATATTGAACATCCCCTTCTGCGCGTACTTGGTACAGATCTCAACCACCTTCTTGCTGTCGGCGACTGACGCCTTCACCACGCCTTCAAGCTTGATGTTGGCCTTGATGAACTCGACCGCCCGATAGGCGCCCGTCGTCACCGCCTGCGTGGACGCGCCCGTAAACCAGTAGATCATGGCGCCGCCGGTGATCAGGCCGAGCATGAAAGGCGCGTGCAGAAGCGAAAGATTGTTCACGTTCTCCGTAAGTCCGTTGGTGAGCGCCATGATGATGGAGAAAATCATGGTCGTGGCGCCGACCACGGCGGTCCCAATCAGCACCGGCTTGGCTGTGGCTTTGAAGGTATTGCCTGCGCCGTCGTTTTCTTCCAGCAAGTCTTTGGCGCGCTCAAAGTTTACGTCGATGTTGTAGTCTTTTTTGAGCTCCTGCTGGATGTTGGGGACCTGCTCGATTAGCGAAAGTTCGTACACCGACTGCGCGTTGTCGGTCACCGGACCGTAGCTATCGACGGCGATCGTGACCGGACCCATGCC
>JBOGLC010000060.1:0-6806 GCA_050746005.1 Terriglobales bacterium | reverse complement strand
GCATCTCCAACAAAATTGTCCGCACCGCCAACGTCACCCAGTCGGCTGTCGGCGACAAGCGCGGCCTGTGGACGACGGTCATCGCCTCCGCAGTCCTGATCTTCGACTAAAAACAAATCGGCCCATTCGAGAACCGAATGGGCCGTTGACTCTGGACCTTCTCCTTCTACTTTCGCGCCCCTGCCTTCTCTTTCTTCGCCTTGTGATTTCCTGCGCCCTTTCCTAACCGCTCCAGCACAGCAGCCACAATCAAAGGCAGTCCTACGGTCGCATCCAGAAATACTTCGCCAAACTTCCCGCCCTCAGCCGGCGGCACAAACTTACCCCACGAAATCGCCTCGCTGTACGGGCTTCCCGACAACCCTCCCCAAAATACAGGTTCCGGGCAAATTCGCAGTCCATAGTGATAGCGCTTCAACGGAACATTTTCCCCCATGCGCCGGTGCCGAAGCTCAATAAACGGCCCAAACTGCTGCGACCAGTTCCGTGGTACGCCCCCGCCGATGGTAAAGATCCCCAGCCTGGTTTGCCGCAACAAGGTAGAGGCGAAGTGTTCCAGATCCTCGAACGGATCGAAGCGCAGTTTGTGCCTTCCCGCAGCCTCCCGCACTCGATTGGAAAGCGCGACGTCGAGACCCAGTTCCGAATCGGTGAAGGCCGGCACAAAAACCGGCACCCCCTTTTCGAAGGCCGATTTCAAAATCCCCCGCTGCCCCTTGGCATGCTCCGCCAGGTATTGACCGATGGCGTGATTGAGCTTGTAGGAACAGAGCACTTCGCTCGGGTCCCATTGCTCCAGCACTTCGAACATCACCTTCTCCACGTCGTCCAGGTTCTGTTCCGGCTCGAGCGTGTCGTAGACCCGGTTGTACCCCTGTTTGTAGAGTTCCTCGTCAGGAACTTCGGGGTTGTAGCGAAAGTGGGCGCGTCCAGTGGCTTCGACCAGGCCGTGCGCCATCAGCGCTCCCGTCGAGACGATCGCATTCACCACGCCGCGATCGATCAACTCCGTGATCACCAGTCCCTGCTTGGCCACAGTCATCGCCCCCGCCAGGGTCATCACTACAAAACAGTCCTTGTCGCGGGCCATGGCTTCCAGCACATCGGCGGCTTCACCCAGCTGGCGACCGGTGAACGCCGTCTTCGACATCGCCCGCACCAGGTCATCAATGGATTGCACCCGGCTCAGGTCAAGCGGCTCCAGCGGAACGAGCCGGTCTTCAATCGGATCGTGTAAGTGGCGCTCCATTCCTGCGCCGTCGTGGTTGTGGTTGCCGTGTTTCAAAATTACACCCCCAAGTGTGCTGCCCTACTCTACTAAACCGCACCAGCGATTGCCACTGGCATCCGGGAACTGAAAACCAGGAACTGTTATTCTATTTCTCTTGTTCTGTGTTCTTTAGTTCTGTTTACCGGACGGAGGCCTGCTCTTTGCCACCTCAGAAATTCAACGTCGGACTGATACAAATGTCAGCCACGTCCGACCCCGATAAAAACTTGCAACGCGCAGTCGACAAAATCCACCAGGCTTCGGCTCGCGGGGCGCAAATCATCTGCTTGCCCGAACTTTTTCAAACCCAGTATTTCTGCCAGCGTCAGGATCCCGCTCTGTTTGACCTGGCCCAACCGATTCCCAGCCCGGTCACGAACCGTCTGGCCATGCTGGCGAAGCAGCTCCAAATCGTCCTCATCGCTTCTCTGTTCGAAAAACGCGCCCCCGGCATTTATCACAACACGGCCGTCCTTTTTGACGCCGACGGATCATTGCGCGGCCTCTATCGGAAGATGCATATCCCCGATGACCCGCTGTACTACGAAAAGTATTACTTCACTCCTGGCGATCTCGGCTACCGGGCTTTCAATACCGCCGTCGGCCCTGTCGGCACTCTGGTCTGCTGGGACCAGTGGTATCCCGAAGGCGCCCGCCTGACCGCGCTGCAGGGTGCTCAGATCCTTTTCTATCCCACGGCAATCGGATGGCATCCCTCCGAAAAAGCGGAATTCGGAAACTCCCAGCATGACGCCTGGCGAACCATTCAGCGCGCCCATGCCATCGCCAACGGCGTGTTTGTGGCAGTGGTAAATCGCGTCGGACATGAGACCGGAGACATCCGGGGCAATGTCGTTCCCGGAGATGGGCTGGAATTCTGGGGCGCCTCTTTCCTCTGCGACCCCTTTGGCCGCGTCATCGCCGAAGCCTCCCATGACAAAGAAGAAGTTCTCATCGGTGAGATCGACCTGAACATTGTGGAAGACGTCCGCCGCAACTGGCCCTTCCTGCGCGACCGCCGGATAGACAGCTACGCCGCGATCACTAACAGACTCAGCGACTGACCTTGATTGGACGAGCTATTACGAAAAGTGCAGTCGCCAAGCTTTGATCAGGTGCGACCCATGAAACCGATGTCCTCAGTTCCTCGCTACCGCATGCCTGCCGAATGGGAGCCCCACGCCTCCACCTGGCTGGCGTGGCCCCACTACCGCAACGACTGGCCCGGAAAATTCGAGCCCATTCCCTGGGTCTACGCAGAAATCATTCGACACCTGGGCCGACACGAGCGCATCGACCTGATCGTCAATAACAAAGCATCCGAGAGCCAGGCCCGAAATGTTTTGTCCAAAGCCAACGCCCTGAGCAAAAACATAAATTTCCATCGCTGGCCCACAAATCGCGTCTGGACCCGCGACTCCGGCTGCACCTTCGTCCTCGCCGACCCATCCGCCCTGTCATCCCGAGCGAAGTCGAGGGACCTTGTGTTCGCCATCAAATGGCGCTTCAACGCCTGGGCAAAATATTCAAACTATCAGCACGACGAAAAGATCGGCAGCCGCATGGCCAAAGCAGCCGGCGCGCAGGAAATTCGTCCGCTGCACGGAAACTCGCGGGTCGTGCTGGAAGGCGGCTCCATCGACGTCAACGGACGCGGCACCCTGCTCACCACCGAGGAATGCCTGCTCAGCAAAACCCAGCAGCGCAACCCCGCCATGTCCCGCAAGGATTACGAGAAACTCTTTTCAGATTGTTTGGGAATTGAAAAGGTGATCTGGCTCAACTCCGGCATCGCCGGAGACGATACTCACGGCCACGTGGACGACATCACCCGCTTCGTTTCCCCCGGCACAGTCGTCACCGCCGTCGAATCCGATCCCCGCGACCCTAACTACGAGCCCCTGAGGGAAAACATTCGCCGCCTGCGCGCTGCCACCCGCGAGGACGGAAATCCTCTGGCCATCGTCGAACTCCCCATGCCCGGCCCGGTCTTCTTCGAGAAACGGCGCCTGCCCGCCACCTATGCCAACTTCTACATCGCCAATGGTATCGTGCTGGTCCCGGTATTCAACGACCCAAATGACCGCATCGCTCTCGATATTCTCGCCGACCTGTTCCCCGATCGCGAGATCGTAGGCATCTATTCCAGAGACCTGATCTGGGGATTCGGGGCGATGCACTGCATGACCCAGCAACAGCCGGGGATCTAGCCGTAAGTCGTCGGCAAAGTGTGACAGGACTATGCCCGCAGTGGTTAACGGAGAACTGAGAACTAAGAACTGACATCTGACAGAACCGCACTGAAACCTGGCGACCGACGGCTATCTCTTGTACTGTGTCGGCTGCGGCCCCTTCTCCAGCATCTCGCGGTTCCAGATAGCACCCTCGCGGGTATAACTGGCCAGCTCAAAATCCTGAGTCAGCTCCAGTGCGTCGGTAGGACAGGCGTCCTCGCACAGGCCGCAAAACATGCAGCGGCTCAGATCGTAGGTGAAGTTGGTGAGTTCCTTGCGGCGGGTCTTCTCGTTGCGTTCGCTCGAAACCACAATCAGATTTTCCGGACAGGCCAGCGCGCACAAGTCGCACGCGATGCACATGGTCTCGTCGGTATCGGGATTCACATTCAGCCGCGGCGCTCCCCGGTAGCGCTCCGCCACCTGCGGCCGCTGCAGAGGATACTGCTCGGTATAAATCTCCTTCGGATCCTGATAAAGGAACGTGACCTTCAATCCCTGGAGCAGGTCCACCATGAAGATCTTGCGCAGCAGGCTCGATATCTCCATATCGCAGTAAGCATACCATTATCCTTGCGGCCGCAGAAGGCGTTCGGCAGACGGCGGGGGCTCAGTGCCTGCAGTTGTCGAACTGCCCCACTCAAGCCAAAATCGGGCTTGAATAGGCCACTCCCTGTTCTGGCCCGGGCGGGATGTTCCGATCTTCCCGACCCTGTCATCCCGACCGGAACGATCATCGCGAGAGCGATGATCGGTGCAGTGGAGGGATCTGCTGTCTTTTCGGAGTAAGCCGCAGCTTGAGATCGAATATGACGCTGGTTGGGCTTTTCTTGATTGCTCTCCGGGACGGTTTACTCTGAAGTTAGCTGGGACCTTGGAGCAGTTTTCTCCTATGTGGAAATTGCGTAAAGACCATCCGGCTTCAGCTCGCCTTCCGCATGGCGGCGTGCCAAGGAACGGCAGATTCGCGATATTGGACCAGAAGGTCCGCAGCGTCTGCCAGAGTGAGGAAGGTATCCCACTTGAGAGGTCCGGCGGCAGAGAATCTGCCCTGCCACCAGCCCTCGAGAAAATGCGTTTCCTTGACCTTCATCGTCCACTTCATATCGACGGCTTTGCGAAAATGGATTAGCAGGTCCAGCGCGTCGGTGAAGGTAATCGGGCTGGCGCCGGTCGGAGGGTTGGCGCCAGGGAACCTGTCTTTCCACCAGTGCTCGGCAAACTCCTGCTCGGTCATGTCTTCTTCTCCAAGCCTTGCGCTTTTTGGCTGCGCACTGGCTTTCCGCTCTGCAGCGGCGTGGGAACGGGCTTATCAGTCTTACCGCTTTTCCCATGACGGAGTGGTTTCAGAAATAGTAGCACCACCCCCATGGCAGTCAAGGCGTGACTCGATTTACGGCGTATTTACATTCGGCATTTCATGTCCCTCCAAAGCGGTTTCTGAGCTTATTTCGCGCCCAGCCTGATTGCGTTCATGATCCTCTTAAGGAGCCGTCCGGGTGGTGGGCTCCGTTTTACTGCATCTCGATATTTGTCGATCCATTGGAGTTCCGGATCAACTGTTTCCTGAGGGGTCTCTCTCAGGCTGGATGCCAAAAGAGACGTACCTGGAACGAGCGCCGTGGATATCTCCGGGGAGCACCCGGTAACGGCCCGCAGTCTACGTTGATCATCATGAGCGAGCGCCACGAACCGGAAGGGCTGCTCGGTCCATGAGACAGGACTCAACATCTCGGCTGCGCCCAGCACCGGGCCGCTTTGTGTCAGGAACATCACCCTGACACGGGTGCCCCTGATCAGAGGTTTCGACAAGCGGAGCAGACCGCCGGAAGAGGAAATGACCTCCAGGCTGCCGGTCGCGCAGTCACCACCCTGGAATCGAAGCACAGCGGGAGTGTATTCGGTGGATCGGACGCGTGGGGCTCGACGAGCAGCCGCTGGAGGAGAGCCAGTCATGTGCTTGAGAAGCAGTATGGTACTGATCCTTCATGGCATAGGAGATTACGAAGGGGTATACAAGGGCGAGGTTACCCGAAATCGTCCCTGGTACTGCTAACGCCCCGGCACGGCGCCTCCCCTAAAAAAACATCTGCCCAGTAGCCCGCCGTGCTCGCCGCATCACCAAAGTCACTTCCTGAATCCGGAGCTCGTGATACACTGTTGTTGCGTCTAATACCACGGTTGTGGTGCGGTTGCTCTGGCTTGTACCTGAATTCCCGCCTAATTTTCCTCCGTTCGTCTTCGGCGTAAATAAAAATGGCAATGCTAATTGCTGCCCGCCCGAAGCTTGTGTGCGCGCCGCCATCGCTCCCGCCAACAGAAAAAGAGAAAAACCAATAATGCAGAGCTTTTCAGAACTACCAATTTCTCCTTATACACAGGAGAGATTGTCGTCCCTCAACTTTTCCATCCCCACCCCGGTGCAGGCCGCAGCCATTCCGCAAGCCCTCGCTGGCAAAGACGTGCTGGCCACGGCTCAGACCGGCACCGGTAAGACGCTGGCCTTCCTGGTCCCGATCATTGAACGCTTGCTTAAACCCGGTACGCCGGACTCCGGAAAATCCGGAATCGCGGCCCTCGTCCTGGTTCCGACTCGCGAACTGGCCATGCAGGTGGTCGACCAGTACAACGCCCTGCGCGGCACAAAACTGTCGCCCGCAGCCCTGGTCGTCGGCGGCCTGGCCGAAGGAAACCAGCTTACCGCCATACGCCGCGGAGCCCGCTTGGTCGTCGCCACTCCCGGCCGGTTAGAAGACTTTCTCGACCGGCGCCTGATCAGTTTCCAGTCGCTTCAGGTCCTGGTCCTCGACGAAGCCGACCGCATGCTTGACATGGGATTTCTGCCCGCGCTGCGCCGGATCGCAAGAGTCCTGCCCAAAGATCGCCAGACCCTGTGCTTTTCCGCCACGCTTGAAGCGTCCGTCGCTCACCTGGTCAGCGATTACACCCGGAACCCGGTGCGACTGGCCTTCGGCTCTACTTTGAAGCCATCGGAGAACGTTCGCGTCCAGGCCTTCGAAGTCGATAGTGACCGCAAGCAGGAAATGCTCCACCGCCTGTTGTCAAAGGAAACCGGCCGCTGCCTGATCTTCGCCCGCACCAAGCGCGGCACCGAGCGCCTGGCCCGGAACCTGAATCGCGAAGGCTTTGCCGCCGCCATGATTCACGGCGACCGCTCGCAATCGCAGCGCACCGCGGCCCTGACCGGATTTCAGCAGGGACGCTACCGCATCCTGGTGGCCACCGACCTGGCTTCCCGTGGCATTCACGTGCAGGACATCGCTCACGTCATCAACTACGAC
>JBOGLC010000059.1:0-6264 GCA_050746005.1 Terriglobales bacterium | reverse complement strand
ACGTTACCCGCGACCCCACCGCTCTCACCCGCTTCCGCCGCGAAGCGCAGGCGGCATCCGCGCTCAATCATCCCAACATTTGCACCATTCATGACATCGGGGAAGAGGGCGACCAGGCCTTCATCGTGATGGAGTACCTGGAAGGCGAGACCCTGAAACATCTCATTGGCAATCGGCCGCTGGAGATGGAGACTCTGTTCTCGATTGGCATTGACGTGGCCGAAGCTCTCGACGCCGCGCACGCCAAGGGCATCGTGCATCGCGACATCAAGCCGGCGAACATTTTTGTGACCACGCGCGGAGCCACCAAGATTCTCGACTTTGGGCTGGCCAAGGTGGCCCACGAGGGGAACCACGCGCTTAATCCCACGGACGTCACCAAAACCGAGGGCGAGAACGCGCAGCAGCACCTCACCAGTCCGGGTTCGGCGCTGGGTACTGTGGCATACATGTCTCCCGAACAGGTGCGTGGCAAGACCCTCGATTCGCGTACCGACCTGTTTTCCTTTGGCATCGTGCTGTACGAAATGGCAACCGGCACGGTTCCATTCCGCGGGGAGACCTCCGGAGTGATCTTCGACGCCATCATGAACCGCGCCCCGCTGGCGCCGGTCCGGCTGAATCCCAACCTTCCGCCCAAGCTCGAGGACATCATCAACCGCGCGCTGGAGAAGGACCGCGAGCTGCGCTACCAGCATGCGGTCGATATCAAATCCGAGTTACGTCGTCTGAAGCGGGATTTGGAGTCAGGGCGGAGTTCAGCGGTGAGTTCGTCGTCCGAGCCGGCATACAGCAGTGGAAGCGCCGCGCCGGTTGAGACAGTTTCCGCCCCGGCGCAGCGAACCAGTGGGTCGGCGCGCGCGGTTGAGTCTGCCTCGTCAGGCGGGGTAACGACGATTCCCGAGCCCGCTCAACCGCGTCCGCTGTGGTGGAAGTTCATACTTCCAGCCGCGGTGATCGTCCTGCTGGGAGTGATTGCCGGCGGATTCTACTGGCGCAGGCACCAGACTGTGCAACTGACCGACAAAGATCAGCTCATTCTTGCCGACTTCACCAATCAGACCGGCGACGCGGTCTTCGATTCCACATTGAAGGAAGCGCTGGCCATTCAGCTCGAACAATCCCCATTTGTGCAACTGGTGAGCGATGCGGAACTGCACAACAACCTGCAGTATCTGGGACAGACTCGCGAGCAGAGGATTACCCCGGAGTTGGCGCAACAGTTGGGCCAGCGGCTCGGTGTGAAAGCTTATCTGGCAGGGACGATTGCTAATTTGGGACCGTCCTATGTGATTTCCATCAACGCGGTGAATTGCGCCACGGGAGAGGTATTCGCCCGGGAGCAGGAGATCGCCTCGGACAAGACTGCAGTCCTGCAGGCTGTCGCCAAGGCTGCCACAGCCATGCGGGCGCGGCTGGGCGAGTCTTTGGCGTCGATTCAGAAGCTGTCGACGCCTTTTACCAACGTGACCACCACTTCACTGCAGGCTTTCCATGCTTTTTCGCTGGGCGAAGAAGAGCACCGCTTGGGCCGGGATTTTCCCCAGGCCTCGTCCTTTTACCAGGAGGCGCTGCGCCTCGATCCAGGTTTTGCCATGGCCTATGCGCGGCTGGGCGTGGCCTTCAGCAATCAGGGTGCGGTCACCAAAGCGCTCGAGTATCTGAAAAAGGCCTACGACCTGCGGGAGCGCGTCACCGAGCACGAGAGGATATACATCGAAGCCCAGTATGCGCTGCAGCAGTTCGACATGCCCAAGGCCCTGGAGTCATACAAGCTGTTCGTAGCCACCTATCCCCGAGACGCCGCCGCCTGGAATAACCTGGCCAACGCTTATGGTGTTGTCGGCGACTTCGAACAGGCCGCCGCCGGTTTTGCGAAAACCTGGGAAATTGCCAAATGGAACAACATCGCGGCCAATAACGCAGCCGGCACACTGATCGGCATCGATCGCGTGCAGGAAGGCGAGCGCTATTTGAAAGAAGCGGTGGAGCAGGGCGGGAGCGACGACGCCAACTATCACACCAATGCCATGATGGACGATTTCGTCTCCGGCCGTTCGGACTGGGAGAAACATTTGCAATGGGCGGCTACTCGTCCAGACGGTTTCACCGTGGAAGCGACCGGCGCGTCGCTTTACTTTTTCATGGGCCGGATGCACGACGCGGACCAGCACTGGGAGCACGCGGCACAACGAGCCGAGCAGCAGCATTTCCCCGATGCCGCGGGCGGACTTTACGCGGTAAAAGCGTTGCACGACGCCCTGGTCTTTAACTGTTCCGCGGCTCGCGATTTCGCCCACCGCGGACTGGCGCTCGATCACTCGACCGCGACCGTTCCTGACGCGGCTCTGGCCCTGGCGTTGTGCGGCGAGACCGGTCCGGCGATAAAAGAAATGGAACGGTTGGCCGCGGAATGGCCCAACAATACCCTGGCCAACGAAATCTACCTGCCCGAAGTGAAGGCCGCTTCAGCCCTGCTCCAGCGCCATCCGGAACAGGTCGCGGCGCTGTTGTCCCCAGCCGCTCCCTACCTTCTCGTATCGAAGGTTCCTTATCTTCTCGGCCGGGCGTCGTTGGAACTGAAGAACGGACAGCAGGCCATAACCGACTTCGAGCCTGGCATCCGCTATCGCAATCTGTCCCTGGGTGAGGGCACCGGTTCTACGCAGATTCCCGACTACACCTTGTGCCTGCTGGGGACGGCGCGGGCTCAGGCCATGGTGGACCAGGCAGCATCCAGGCGAAGCTACGACCAACTGCTCCAGATCTGGAAGAATGCCGATCCTGATTTCATCCCGGCGCAGGAAGCCCGTCGCGAATTAACGGCCCTGACCTCTCCAGCCAAAAATTAGCGCCAGGCCCGAGTAGAGCAGCGCTTCAGCAGCTGCATTCGGGCGGAGCAGCGCTTCAGCAGCTGCATTTGGGTGGAGCAGCGCTTCAGCGCTGCATATGGGTGGAGCAGCGCTTCAGCGCTGCATTGAAGCGGATCCTGGCGGCGGCTTTAGCCGCTGAGGTACCTCGGGCTGAAGGCGGCTCTTTTATTGAAGGCCTGCTCCACCCATGGCAGTCCCTGGGGGCTTCCTGCCTTCTGGGTCGGTTTTGTCAGCGCATCATTTGGTGGAGCAAAGCTTGAACTCCACTCGGCTAATGGGCCACGCCGAATCCCTTGAAACCCTTGCGCCGCTGCTCGCTGTAGCGGTGCAGGGCATCGTTAATGATCGGGTAAGCCTCCGCCGCAGGCTGAATCTCATCCACTTCCACCGCTTTGCCTTCCAGCTGTTTGTAATCCTGAAAGAAACGCCGCAGCATGAGTGAGCGGTGCGGGGGCATCTCCGCAGCCTCCCGGTAGGCGTTGAATTCCGGGTCCTGGGTTGCGACCGCAATAATCTTGTGGTCCTTCTTGCCAGTGTCGATCATGGTCATCAACCCGATAGTGCGGGCGTGGATCAGGGTCAGGGGAACGACCGCTTCCTGGCATAGCACCAGCACGTCAAGCGGATCGTCATCCTCGGCGAGGGTCTGCGGAATGAATCCGTAGTTGGCGGGATAGTACACCGCGGAATAAAGCACGCGATCCAGTTTGATCATTCCGCTGACCTTGTCGAGTTCGTACTTCACACTCGAACCAAAAGGGATCTCGACGATGCTGTAAAACTCCTGCGGCAGTTGGTCGCCGGGAGTGACGTCATGCCAGGGATGGATCATAGGGCCTCGCTCGCCTGCAGGGAGTGCTCGCATTATATCGGCCATTCAGCAGTGGAGCTCCCCAATACCGGCGTCATCCTGAGGGACTTCAGTCCCGAAGGATCTGGCGCGTACCCTCATAATTACCGACGCGGCTGCATATCCGCTTCACGCCGGATCCTTCACGGCCTGAAGGCCGTTCAGGATGACGCCTTCGGGTGAGACAGCGGGCTGTAACCGTCCCCGGACCTCAGCCGGCCGATCGCAGCCCGTAGGCCCCGGCCCTCTCCCCCGTCCGGGCGTCATCCTGAGGGACTTCAGTCCCGAAGGATCTGGCGCGCATCGGCACGACTGTCTGCTTCACGATCCTTCACGGCTCGAAGGCCGTTCAGGATGACGCCCACCCGCCATCCGGACATCTTGACCTCGGGGGCAAGCCAGAATAGAGTCGTATTCGGGTAGACGCTTATGGCGGGAGAAACCCGAAAATATCTTAAGTTCGGCGGAGCGGTAGCCGTGATCCTGCTCTCACTGGGGTATCTGGCCTACACCGGGGTGCAGGAGAGCAAGAGCTATTACGTCACCATCAAAGAATTGCGCGGCATGGGCGATGGCGCTTACAGCAAGCATTTGCGGGTGGCGGGGAATGTGCAACCCGGTTCTATCAAGCGCACCGGCACCCGGGTTGAATTTGCCCTGATAGAAAACGATCAGCTTTTGCCCGTGGTTTACAGCGGCACCGAAGCGCCGCCCGACACTTTCAAGGACAACTCCCAGGCCTTGGCCGATGGCAGCTTCGGACGCGACGGTGTATTCCACGCCAAAGAGCTGCAAGCCAAGTGCGCCTCGAAATATGCTCCCCAGCAGGCGGGCCAGGCAGCGGGCGCAACGCCCACCATGTAGTGCCACGTCGAAATTCTTAATCGCAACCCGCAGGCTCGGACATCCGGGCGAGCGGGTTTGCGCGCCGGCATAGCAACTGGCGCGCCCCTGTTCGCCGCAATCAGGTCCGCGTTGCTCTCGACTTCACATCTGCCTTCGACTATCTTCCAACTTACGTGGATGCCGCTCCCATAATCACGCTGACTTCCGTGGTCAAACAGTTTGGCCGCTTTGCCGCACTCCGCGGCGTCAGCGGCGAATTTGCTCCGGGACGGCTTTATGCCATCCTTGGCGACAATGGGGCAGGGAAGACCACGCTCTTGCGCGCTCTGGCCGGCTTGGCGCAGCCGACGCGCGGCAGCATCTCGATTCTGGGCACCACAGACGTGCGCTCGGTATGCCAGGAACTGGGCTATATGGCGCATCCTTCGTTGCTGTATGACGAGATGAGCGGCATGGAGAACCTGCGTTATTTCGCGCGGCTTTATGGAATCAAAGACGCTTCGCGCGGCGCCGCCAACATGGCCGCAGTGGGCCTGGATTCCGCCCTCGCGCGCCCGGTCGCGCAATATTCGCAGGGCATGCGCCAGAGACTATCGCTGGCCCGGGCGCTGCTCAATGATCCCAAAATCCTGCTGCTGGACGAGCCTTTTTCCAACGTCGACGTCAGTTCAGCCCGGGGGATGGTCACTCTTCTCGCAGAGATGCGCGGCGCCGGAAAGACAGTGTTTGTCGTCACTCACCAGGCCACTCTGCTCGAGGCAGCCGCCGACGAATTCGTCTGGATGGACGCCGGGCAGATCAAGCACCGTACTTGCAATCTGCAGCCGGCGGAGACGCGATGAGCAACCCATCACCGGGAAATTCCGCAATCCCCGCAGGCGTCACCGGAGCCACGCTGGCCAAGGACCTTCGCTTGGAGTGGCGATCGAAAGATGCCATCAACTCCATGCTGTTTTTCTCCCTGCTGGTGGTGGTGGTTTTCAGCTTTTCCTTCGATCCCAATGCCGAAGAGTCGCGCCAGATTGCCGGCGGACTCGTGTGGGTGGCGTTTCTTTTTGCCGCCGTGGTGGCCCTCAATCAGACCTGGGCCCGCGAGCTGCGCAACCAGGTGCTGGATGCGTATCGGGTTTCGCCGGCTCCGGCCAATTCGCTCTTCCTGGCCAAGGCTCTGGGAAATTTTATTTTTGTCGCGGTGCTGGAAATCGTGATGACGCCGCTCTTCATCATGTTCTACAAGCTGCGTGCCCTCGGCCCCGCCTGGCAGCTCATTCCCGTGGCCGCGCTGGGCACCTGGGCGCTGGTGGTGAATGGTACATTCTTCGCGGCGATGTCGCTGCGTACGCGCAGCCGCGAGATCATGCTGCCGCTTCTCCTGTTTCCGGTCAGCATTCCTGCGCTGCTGGCCATGGTGAACGCCACCACCGCGATCTTGACCGGCGAGCTCTCCGCGAAGTTCTGGATTGTGTTGCTTAGCACTTACGACGTGGTGTTTACTATCGCTTGTCTGCTGTTGTTCGAGCTGGTCCTGAACGCCGAGTGAATCGTCGCCGGATCCGGATGAAGATGAAACGGTTTTTCCCGATCTTCGCTTTGTTGACCGCCGTGCTGTTGAGCTACGCTCTCTATGAGGCGCTGGTGGCCGCGCCCACCGAGCAGACCATGGGCAACGTGCAGCGCATCTTCTACTATCATGTG
>JBOGLC010000058.1:0-32490 GCA_050746005.1 Terriglobales bacterium | reverse complement strand
GATCAGCGCATGGATTCTTCTACGAAGGAAATCCATCTGGGCCTCTTCAGCACTTCGCGGGGCTTGGGACCATCCGCGGCTCCGACGGTGTCATCCTGAGCGGAGCGCAAACTTCGCTTCGCGAAGTTTGTGCGCAGTCGAAGGATCCCTATAGCGCCGATGCGCTGCCGGGAACAGCGGGTCCCTCGACTCGCATTGCCCTTCGCAAGCGAAGGACAATGCTCCCTCGGGATAACAGGGCGGATTTACCGCATGGATTCTTCTACTTCTGAAATCCAGCTGGGTCTTTTTAGTACTTCGCGGGGCTTGGGACCGTCGGCGGCTCCGACGATGCCGTCCCGCTCCATCAGATCGATGAGGTGGGCGGCCCGTCCATAGCCGATTCGGAGCCGGCGTTGCAGCAGGGAAGTGGAAGCTTTGCCAAACTCGACTACCAGGCGCACGGCATCGTTGTAGAGTGGATCGTTTGCTTCGTCGCCATCTTCGCCGGTGGAACCGGCTTCACCGGATGAGTGCTCGTCTCTCGGAGCCTGCAGGAATTTCTCTTCGTACTCGGCCGAGCCTTGCGATTTCCAGAACTCGACGACCGCCGCGATTTCTTTTTCGGTCACGAACGGTGCATGCAGGCGATGCACCCGGGCTGATCCCGAAGGCAGGTAAAGCATGTCGCCGCGTCCCAGCAGGGCTTCGGCGCCGTTGGCGTCGAGAATGGTGCGCGAGTCCACCTTGGTGGCTACGCGGAAAGAAATGCGGGCAGGGAAGTTGGCCTTGATCAGGCCCGTAATTACGTCGACCGAAGGACGCTGCGTGGCCAGCACCAGATGAATGCCGACGGCCCGCGCCATCTGTGCCAGCCGCGTGACCGACTCTTCCACGTTGCCGGAATCGAGCATCATCAGGTCGGCCAGTTCGTCGATGATGATGACGATGTAGGGCAGCGGCCGGTCTTCAGAGTCTTCGCCAAACAGGCTGCGCGTGCCCTCGTCGTCGAATAGCTTGTTGTACTGTTCCATGCTGCGCACGCCTTTTTCCGCCAGCAGCTTCAGGCGGCGCTCCATTTCGCGGACGGCATTGCGCAGCGCGTTGGCGGCAAGTTTGGGCTCAGTGATGATGGGCGTGAAGAGGTGGGGCACGCCTTCGTAATTGCCCAGTTCCAGCCGCTTGGGGTCGACGAGAATCAAGCGCACCTGGTCGGGCGTCGCCTTGTACAGGATGGACATGATCATGGCATTGATGGCCACGCTCTTGCCCGCGCCGGTCGAGCCTGCGATCAGCAGGTGCGGCATGCCGGCGAGATCAGCGGTGACGATGCGTCCGTTGATGTCTTTGCCCAGCGCCAGGGTGAGCTTCGACTTGGTGCCGATGAATTCGGAGGATTCGATGTTCTCGCGCAGCCAGATAATTTCGCGCTCGCGATTCGGCACCTGAATCCCGACCGTGGACTTACCCGCCATGCGCTCAATGAGGATGCTCTCGGCTTTAAGCGCCAGGCACAGGTCATCCGTCAGATTGGTGATGCGGCTGTACTTGATTCCAGCTTCGGGCTTGTATTCGAAAGTTGTGACCACGGGACCGGGATTGATCTGCGTGACCTGACCGTGGACGTCGAATTCGGCGTACTTTTCGGTGAGCACATGGGCCAGCAGCTTCAACTCGTCAGCGTCAATCGCCTGTTGCTCATCGGGGCGATGCAGCAGGCTGCTGGGCGGCAACTTGAAGCCTCCTGCCGCAATCCGCGGCATGGTTGTCCTGGGCTTCGCGCCGGTGTCGGCTCGCTCCGTCACTTCAACCTCGGGAATGACGGCTTCCGGGACTGGGTGCGAAGAATGAGCTTCGGGATCGTGCTCTTCGCCGCGGCTGGCCGCGATCATGCGGTCGATACCGGTTGTCCGGACCAGTTCATGCGCATGAACCGATGCTTGAACGGGCGCAGAACGCGCTGGAACTAATTGAGCGGTAATGGTCGGCCGGGCGGCGCGCCGCTTTTCCAGTTCTTTCTGCATCTTCCTTTTCTCCCGCTCTTCCTGCCAGTCCTGGTAGCGATTCCAGAGTGCGACCACGAAGGCGAAACGGGTTGGCGCCCACACCCGCAGCGAAGCGAAGGAGAAGGCGGTCGTGAGATACAACGCGACCGCTAAAATCGTGGCGCACACAATATATGCGCCGGCCAGATTGAGGTAGTGGATGAGGGCGTCGCCGACGATGCGTCCAGCCAGGCCCTCCATCGGGACCACGCCCATCCAGCGCACGTGTCCGGGCATGAGCGCCAATAGCGCGGGAACGAACAGGAGCAGCCAGATTGCGCCCAGAGATTTTGCGATGGGTGAGGTGATCTTGCGGGAGCGGAACCAGCGGGAGCCCAGAGCCCCCAAAAAAACCGGGACCAGAAAAGCTCCGATGCCAAAACCCTGCAGCATCAGGTCGGAAACAATCGCACCCACCAGCCCAACCCAGTTGCGCGCGGATTGCGAACCGGTGAGCACGGATGCGCTGTTAAACGAAGGATCAAGCGGAGAATAGGAGGCCAGGGCCAGGAACAAGAGCAGTCCCGAGACGCAGAGCACGAAGCCGACCAGCTCGTTGAGGCGGCGGTTGTTCGTGGGAGCGAAAATCTGTGAGAAATACTTCATCAGGGATGTTCCAGCGGCCAGACCAGAGCCCAATGATTATGCCAAGAACCGTACGGCCCCACAATGAAGGAATTGCGCATGAGTATCGAGTTAGTAGCGCCGCCTTCGCGCGGGCGCGACAGGCGGGCGGTGTGAGCGCCAGACAACAAGATGTTGCGGTCGAGACCGCGAGGACATGCAAGAATCAGGAAGGTGCCGTCCTGCTAACTCAAGCGGCCAGCCTGGCGGCAAACACCAGCACCAGAATGCCCACAACGATCCGATATACCGCAAATGGCACGAATCCGTGTTTCCGTACCCAGGCCATGAACCAGGCCACCGCCGCGTACGCCACGAAAAAGGAAACTACGAAGCCAATCGCTAGTACCACCCATCCGTGAGGATCGATCTGGGAAACTCCAATGGGATTTGCGCCCTTCCCGCGCAATGACTTCAACAGGTCATAGCAGGTGGCAGCGACCATGGTCGGAATGGAGAGAAAAAAGGAAAACTCCAACGCCGACGCCCGCGACATGCCGGCCAGTTGTCCCGCAGCGATGGTGGACATCGAGCGCGAGGTGCCGGGAAACACCGCCGATAGAATCTGGCAGGCTCCAATCCAGACGGCCTGACCCAGGCTCATGGCTTCCATCTTCCAGGTGTGGATGCGGCTTTCCGGAGCGCCTGGCCCGGCGGCTTCCGCCGGCGCATTCATGGCATCGACAATCCACATCACGATCCCGCCGATCAGCAGCGACGAACCCATGATGTAGAGGTTCTCCAGATGCTTGCCGATGGTCTTGGTCAAAAGAAATGCCGGAATTGCAGTGACGACAAACGCAACCGCGGTCAGGCCCAGAGGATGAGTCAGAACCGTGCGGTCACCATTCTCGCCTTGCGGGAAAGTGGAAAGAAACTTGGCAATCCGGTCACGGAAGTACACCGGTAGGCAAAGAATGGCGCCGAGCTGAATCACGATGGTGTACATCTTCCAGTAGCCGTCGGACAGGCTGATGTGGAAGAGGGCCTCGGCGATGCGTAGATGCGCGGTGGAGCTGACCGGCAGAAATTCCGTGAGCCCCTCAACGATTCCCAGGACCACAGAGAGCAGGTAGTCGTTCAAGCTTCCTCCAGAATGGTGGAAGAGAGTATTACAGAAAAAATTGCATTGGTGAATTGAAGAAAAATGTTCAGAGTGTCGTTACTATGCCGGGGCCTTCGGCTACTTTGTGGAGTATCTTTACGACCTTCGCGGTCAGGCCGCCCTCGCCGCAAGTCAAAATCATAACCGCAAAGTTCGCAAAGCCGTTCCACGCTTACTGGGTGACATTCCCGTAAGTCGGAATGCCTTGCTGCATCAGGTAAAGCAACCGCTGGGCGCGGGCTCCCCAGTCCAGGGATGCGGTTTGCGACGCCGCTCTCTGGGCCAGTGCGACTGCCCTGGTCCGCGCTTCCTCGGATTTTTTGGGCTCTTCTTCCGTCTTGTAGATCTCGATCAGCGCCGACCAGCGCCAGGCGGCATCGTACAACGCCTCCGCGGCGGCGGGAGACTGGGGATGCTCGGTGGCGTATTTCTCGTAAATCTCCGATTCCTTCAGCGGACATTTCGAGGTGCCCTGCCAATCGCCACAGAGCTTGTTGTCGATGAGGTGGAAAGCGGCAAGGTCGGCCCACTTGGTCCCGGGAAATTTCTTGATGACCTCTTTCATGTATTTCTCTTCCATGCCTTCACGGAGAAAAGCTTCCCGTTCCCGCGACGAGGGACGCGACGACACGTCGGCTTTTTCCAGTTGCCAGCGGATGTCGGCGGCGCGGTACATGGCCTCTGCCGCCAATGGCGAGGACGGAAAGTATTCGGCCACACAGTAGTAGAGGCGCATGGCATCCTGCGCCGCCCCGTTGCGTCCGTGCCTTCGGCTTGCCTGGTCTTCGGAGTCGACGGCTTCGCCAAATAATATTTGGTCTCCATTCGGGGTGGAAGCCCGTATGACGCCCTTGTCCAGAACCCAACCGGTGACGGTGCGTTCTTCACTCAGATTGGCCTCGACATGGGCCCATTCGCGGCTGGTTTCGAGGACGATGATTTCCCGTCCCCGGTCCATCTCCGCTAATTTCGCCGATGTGGTATCGGGAGAGAGATAGACCTGGGCCACACGTATGACCGCGCCGCGCTCGTAGGTGGCAGAGACGGCAGGAACAGTGAGCGCGAGCAGGCAGCCCAGGGTCAGCCAGGTTCGGGTCACGAGTTCGTCCTTGTCAGATCCGCCAGCATTTCAGCCTCGACATTTCCTCCGCTGATCACCGCAACGTTCATGGTCGTGCCCGGCAATTGGTCCCGATGGAACAGAAATGCAGCTACCGCCACCGCCCCGCTCGGTTCGGCCAAGGTCCGGGGATCGGCAGCCAGGCGCTGCATGGTTTTGCGGATTTCGTCCTCGCTCACGGTCACAATGTCATCCACGTACCGGCGGATGTGTTCAAAATTTAGCGGGCCGATGCTCTGGGTGCGCAGCCCGTCGGCCAGCGTCCGGGTAACCTGTTCGGCCGAGGACTCCACGATCTTGCCCGATCGCAAACTGGCCTGCGCGTCAGCCGCGAGCTCCGGTTCGGCGCCGATCACCTTTACCGTGGGCTTACTCAGCTTGATCGCGGTTGCGATTCCGCTGAGCATGCCTCCCCCTCCAACGGGCGCAATGACAGTCTCCACCTCGGGCAGGTCTTCCAGAATCTCCAGTCCCATGGTGCCCTGGCCCGCGATGATCATTTCGTCATTGTAGGGGGGCACGATCACATACCCATGCCGGGCGGCGAGTTCTTCCGCCCTGGCCTGGCGCTCGGAACTTGCCGTGCCCACAAGTATGATCTCCGCTCCCAGGGCAATGGTTGCCTCACGTTTGATGGCTGGGGCATTTCCGGGCATGACGATGACCGCTTTCACGCCCAGGGCCCGTGCGGCGTAGGCCACGCCCTGACCGTGATTACCGCTGGAATAGGTAATTACGCCGCGCCGGCGTTCCTGCTCCGGTAGGGCAGCGATCTTGTTGTAGGCGCCGCGCAGCTTGAACGACCCGATGGGCTGCTGATTTTCCGGTTTGAGATAAAGCTCGCGGCCGTCTTTGAGTGCATCCGATTCGTGGATATGTGACGGAATCAGCCGGGTGCGCACCGCCACGCCCCGCAGGCGAGATTGGGCTTCGCGAATGTCGTTGAGCGTGACGATGGGGTATCTCCGTTGCCGTCCGGAGCGCAGCAAAAACTTCGCTTTGCGAAGTTTGTGCGGAGTCGAAGGGATCCCGCTCACCGAGTACCGTGCCGGGAGTAGGGGTCCTTTCGACTGCATAGCTGCTTCGCGAAGCGAAGCAGCTACTCCGCTCAGGATGACATTTACTCTTTTTAATTGTACGTGCTCTACCTCTGCGATCGAGCCGCCCAGAAGCTGCGCTCCAAGACGGCGACGATGTTTCGCGGCCCTTTCCCTTTTAGGTGAGACAGGAACTCGCAAATACCAGCCTGTCACCCTGAGCGAGTCGGGATCGTCCGCTGGCCGACAATCCTGAGGAGTCGAACGGCTCCCTTACACGATGCAATGAGGCCCGGCGCATGGGCCTTTTTCCGCTTCCATCGGAAATCCCAACGCCACCCGCTACCGATAGAGCTATAGGGGTCCTTCGACTGCATAGCGGCTTGGCTTCGCGAAGCAGCTATGCCGCTCAGGATGACAAACTCCTAGATTTCTAAAATCACCGGCATGATCAGCGGGCGCTTCTGCATCTGCTTGGAAACATACCGCTTCAGATCAGCCCGAATTTTTTCCTTGATTACGCCATAGTCGGCTTTTTCTTCGGCGCTGGAAGAATCGAGGGTCTGCATCACGATTTGCCGGGCTCCGTCGACGAAGCCGTCTTCTCCGGCAGAGAATCCCCGAGTGACGATTTCGGGCGAAGTTTCCACTTTGCCGGTGAGCTTGTTGATGGCAATGATCGGTAAGACGATGCCGTCTTCACTCAAATGGCGGCGGTCTTTAACAATCAGGTCTTCCACCACGTCGGTCCGGTTGCCGGAATCAATGCAGACTCTGCCCACGTTCACCCGCCCGGCCTTGCGCGCTCCCAGTTCGTCGAACTCGAGGATGTCGCCGCTCTCGATCAGCATGACATTTCCGACTGAACCCTTCATGGCTCCGGCCATCTCCGCGTGCAGCTTCAGTTGCCGGTACTCGCCGTGGATAGGAATGAAATACCGGGGCTTCACCAGGTTGATGATCAGTTTCAATTCTTCCTGGCTGGCGTGGCCGCTGACGTGCACCGGCGGGGACGAGCCATCGTCATAGATGACGTGCGCCTCGCGCCGAAAGAGGTGATCGATCATGCGATAGATGGCCTTCTCGTTGCCGGGAATGATCCGCGACGAGAGCATGACCGTATCGCCCTTTTCGATCTTTGCATGCTTGTGATTGTCCACCGCGGCTCGGGAGAGCGCCGACATGGGTTCGCCCTGCGTCCCGCTGATCAGCACGCAGACTTTTTCCGGCGGGAAATTCTTCATCTCGCCGGGATGGATCAGCAATCCTTCCGGAATCTCGATGTATCCGAGATCCTCGGCGATCTCCGCCGAGTTGTTCATCGAGCGTCCGGCAAAAGCCACTTTGCGCCCATGCTGCCACGCCATCTCTACTACCAGCTTGATGCGGTGGATGGAGGATGAAAAACAGGAGATGAACAGGCGCCGCCTGGTGTGCGCGAATACTTCGTCGAATTTCCGCCGCACCGCGCGCTCGCTGGGCGTATAGCCCTTGCGCTCGACGTTGGTCGAGTCCTGGAACAGCGCCAGCACTCCAGTTTTGCCATATTCAGCGAAGGCGTGGAGATCGAACAGCCGGTTGTCGGTGGGCGTCGGATCAACTTTGAAATCACCGGTATGAATGATGACGCCCAGCGGAGTATGGACGGCCAGCGCCACGCAATCCACCAGGCTATGGGTCACCTGAATCGGATTGATGGTAAAGGGACCGATCTTGAAACTCTCGCCCGGGCGGATCTCGCGCAAGTCGGCATCGTCGAGCAGGCCATGCTCTTCGAGTTTGTCTTCCACGTAAGCCAGCGTGAACTCGGTGCCCCAGACCGGTACGTTCAGCTCGCTCAGGACCCAGGGCAGGGCTCCGATGTGGTCTTCGTGGCCGTGGGTGAGGACGATACCCTTTACCCGTTGCCGGTTTTCGGTCAGGTAGGAAATGTCGGGGACAACAATATCGACGCCCAGCAGTTCGGCTTCGGGAAACATAAGGCCGGCGTCGATGACGATGATATCGTCGCCCCAGCGTACGGCCATGCAGTTCATTCCGAACTCGCCCAAGCCGCCGAGGGGCACAATGTGCAGTTTTCCAGTTGGCATGCGGAGTACTGATCGTAGCACAAGCAATGTAGGCGCGAGCGCACCGCTCGTGCCGCAGCGCTATGGACCCGAAACGCAGGTCGACGGGTCCGTGCCACGCCAGCACGAGCGGGGCGCTCGCGCCTACATCTGGCGTAATCTTTCCAGCTGCCTGCAATCTGCGATAAGGTTGACTGTATGGTTGAGGGGGAACGCAAGAACTGGTTAAGGCGGCGGGTTGAGAACGGCTTGCGCCGCGGTTTCCAGCATGCCTATGAGACGGTCAAGGTGGATCCATCCAAGTTCCTGCTACAGGTCAGGGCCGCCTACGGTCTTCCCATCAGCAATTTTCAAGGTGTCTACTCGCTGGAGGTCGGCCAGCTTGACGATCTGGCACACCGAGTGATTCGCAGTGGTATGAAGGTCGCGGCTGCGGAAGGCGCGGGATTTGGTCTGGGCGGCCTGATCACGATCATCCCCGATCTGGGAATTCTTTCGGGTGTGACCTTACGCACCATTCAGAAACTGAGCCTGATATACGGTTTCGAGTTCAACACGGAAGAGGAGACAGCGGAACTGTGGATAGCCGCTGCCAGCGCGGCCGGGGTCGACATCAGCCGCGAGTTGGTGGAGAAAGAAGTGGTCAGCCGGTTTGTGCCTCGCGTCATCCAGCGCATCGCCGCCCAGGCCAGCAGGGAAGTGGTGGAGAAATGGTCGGGGCGGCTCATTCCCCTGGCCAGTTCCGTGATCGGAGCCGGATTGAACTATTATTTCGTCCGCGCCTGGGGAGAGCGCGCCCGTTCGCACTTCCGCAAACGCCACATGGAGGTTCGTAACCAGATGGCGGAGAAGAATCTGATCGTCGTGTCCGACGCCCCGAAGGCATTGCCCTCGTGATCATCATCCCCCAGCACTTCTTTGCGTCGTTTGCGGAATTTTCTTTGCGACCTTTGCGGTCAAAAGATCCGCTGACGAAAAGCTTTTAAACGCAAAGAACGCAAAGAAAAACCGAGAACTCTCCATGAAAATATTCGATTGCGCCGCCATTCTCTTCGACCTCGACGGCGTTCTGGTGGACTCCACCGGCTCCGTCGACCGGCAGTGGCGGAGATGGGCGGAAGAACGGAATCTCGATCCCCAGAAAGTGGTGGAGATGGCGCATGGGGTTCGCACAATCGAAATCGTGCGGCGACTTGCGCCTCATCTCGATATCGAAGCGGAAGTGATTCGCCTGGAGAAAAGGGAGGCGGACGACCAACAGGGCGTCGCCGTAATGCCGGGTGCCGCGGAACTGGTCAAAGCCATTCCTGACGGCCGCTGGTGCGTGGTGACCTCAGGCACTCGCTATTTGGCGACCGCCCGCCTGAGGCTGGCGAAGCTGCCTACTCCGAAAGTATTGGTTTCGGCGGACGACGTGTCAAAAGGCAAACCCGACCCCGAACCTTATCTGATGGGAGCCAAACTGCTGGCGGTAAATCCCGCAGAGTGTCTTGTAATTGAAGACGCTCCGGCGGGCATCCGCGCGGCCCACGCGGGCGGAATGAAGGCGATCGGAATAACCAGCACTTACCCGTCGCCGGAGTTGCATGAAGCCGACTCGGTAGTTCAGAAGTTGGCGCAGATCAGAGTCAGCAGCAGGGATGGCGGGCTGAAGGTGACAGTTAGCGTGGATTAGCGATTTCAATTCTTAACGTAACCACTCTTCCAGCTCAATTCCCCGGTCGGTCTTCTCGTCACGATATTTCACGATGACCGGGGTATAGAGGGAAAGATTCCACTCCGCTGCCTGTCCCTTTTTCACCGCTCTCGATCCGGGGACGACGACGGCATTCTCCGGCACCTCCAGCGGCTTTTCGTCGGATGCCTTGTACACCTGGCCGCGCACGATGTCATAAAGCGGTGTGGACCGGGTCAAAATCGTTCCCGCTCCCAGCACCGCCCGGGCCCGTACCAGCGTGCCTTCATAGATGCCGCAATTGCCGCCCACCAGCACGTCGTCCTCAATAATGACCGGAGCGGCGTTAACCGGTTCGAGGACCCCGCCAATCTGGGCCGCCGCGCTCAGGTGCACCCGCTTGCCCACCTGGGCGCAGGAACCAACCAGGGCATGCGAGTCCACCATCGTGCCTTCGTCCACGTAGGCGCCGACGTTGATGAACATGGGCGGCATGCAGATCACCGAAGGCGCGAGGTATGCTCCTTCCCGCACCGATGATCCGCCGGGAACTACGCGCACTCGGTCGTTGACGGCAAACTGACGGGCTGGGAAAGTATCTTTGTCGACGAAGGAGAGCGCGGCGTCTCCCATTTTGCTGAGTTCGCCCAGGCGAAAGCCCAACAGGATGCCCTGTTTCACCCAGGCGTTCACCTTCCATTCGCCGTTGATCTTTTCGGCGGCGCGAATCTTGCCCTGGGTGAGCTGCTCGCGAAACTCCAGGAAGGTTTTGCGGGCATCCGGATTTCCTTCAACCTCGCCCAGGGTGGACAGGCGTTCGACGGCAGATTGCAGGGAGGGCATGAGAAGGGAAGTATAGAAGAAAGAATTTCAGATTGCAGATTTTAGGTAGGATGTGGGCGCGAGCGCTCCGCTCGTGCGGCGGCGTTCCCCGTGCTGGCGCACGAGCGAGGGCGCTCGCGCCTACATTCGCATAAATCTTAGATGCACTTGCATTCGCTCCGGATCAGCACGCCCGGCATGTGCTGCGAAGCTTCGCGGGCCTCGGAGAGGGTGGCGTACGGGCCATGCCAGCGGGCGTGGTTGGCGTCATGCCCCACGGGGCGGCCTTTGCCATGGTTGCACTGGCCGCAACCGGAGCGGTGCAGCACGACCTTGTGTGGGCCGGCCAGCCAGTTTTCATAGACGTAGAAATCTGCGGCTTCCGCCGCTGCTGCCGGCCTGCTGATCAATCCCGCCTCGGCGGCGATCTTCTGTAGCCTGGATCGGGTATCGCGGCGCATGGGCAGCATGGGCAGCCGGTACACTTCCTCGATTTTGCCCATCATGGCCAGCACGGCTTTTACCGGCAGGGGATTCGACTCGATAAAGTTGGCCAGCATCAGAGACAGATATTTCCGGTGGATGCGGCGGGCCGAATCCCAGTCGTTGCCGAGCGCAGCGCGGGTCATCTCCGCCATTTCCCGCGGAATCTCGTTCGACGCCACCGAGATGATCCCCACACCGCCGAGCGCAATGAGCGGCAAGGTGACCGCGTCATCGCCCGACAAGACCGCAAAGTCTTCGGGGACGAGATTACAAACTTCCGCCATCTGATTGATGTTGCCGCTGGCTTCCTTTACGCCGGCGATGTTCGGTACTTCGGCCAGGCGCGCCAGCGTGCCGGGTTCGATATTCGCTCCGGTGCGTCCGGGAACGTTGTAGAGAATGATGGGCTTGTCCACGGCTTCAGCGATGGCGCGGAAGTGCCGGTACTGTCCCTCCTGCGTCGGCTTGTTGTAATAGGGCGACGCGCTGAGGATGCCATTCACCCCGGACAGCGCGGCCAGCTCCCTGGCCTTGCTCACGGCATCCTGGGTGGAATTCGAGGTTGCGCCCGCCACGATGGGCACGCGCCCTGCCGTCACTTCAATCGTTATATCGATGACCCGCAACCATTCGTCATGCGAAAGTGTCGGTGTTTCGCCGGTGGTGCCGCAGGGAACCAGAAAATCGACTCCCGATTCCAGCTGCCAGGCGACCAGGTTGCGCAGGGCAGTCTCGTCGATGGAGCTGTCCTGTCGAAAGGGAGTGACCAGTGCGGTACCGCAGCCACGGAATTGCATGAGATAAAGATAACGCTAATTGCCCGTGGAATAAACTAGGCCGCCGGAAGCTCCCCGGTTTGTCCTCCTGAGCGGAGCGAGACGTTTCGCCTGCGAAACCTTTGGTGGAGTCGAAGCACCCCGATGAGCGCATGAGTCGGTTGTCGGACAGGGGGCCCTCGACTTGCTCGCACCGCGCCAGCGCGGCGCGAGCGGCGCTCGGGATGACACGACCGCCGGGACCCGGCCCATTCTCTTGGGGAAAACCGTAAGTGCCCTCTCTAGGTCTCTCGCCAGATGTCCTTAAAGTCGAAAAACCCCTTTTTTCCGGCCAGCCATTCGGTGGCCCGGACGGCGCCCTCGGCGAATCCGCGGCGGGACTTGGAGTCGTGGCAGAGGTAGATCGTGTCGTTGGGTGAATCGAGCACGATTTCGTGCATGCCCACGACATCGCCCTCGCGGAACGACGTGATTTCGAGTTCCTTGCCCGATGCGTCACGAATGATCTTCTGCAGCGTCACAGCCGTCCCCGAGGGCGCGTCTTTCTTTTGGGCGTGGTGGCGTTCGAAGATTTGCCCCGAATACTGATGTTGCAGGATTCCCGCTGCAGTGCGGGCAGCCTCGAAAAGCAGGTTGATGCCGATGGAGAAGTTGGCGGCATAGAGAAACCCAGTTGTGTTCGTGGCTACGAGCTCGCGAACTCTCTCCAGATCGCCATACCAGCCGGTGGTGCCGACCACCATGTTCTTTCCCGCCTTGACGCATGCCTCGATGTTAGGCAGGACAGCCTGCGGGACAGTGAAATCGAGCACAGCATCCACGTTGCGGAGTTTTTCAGCGGTGAGGGCGGCGCCGCCAGGATTATCCGCCGCGCACAGTAATGCAGTCTCATGGCCCCGCTGGCGCGCTACTTCTGCGACCAGGGAGCCCGTCTTGCCGCGACCTAAGATGAGCAAGTTCACATTGAGTTCCTAGATACTCTCCGGCATTGAAACAGCTCACCGCAGCGGCTAAAGCCGCGCTTGTTTCCGCTGTTTGCGGCACGACTGAAGTCGTGCCCTTCCCCCAAACCCTAGTCGTGCCCTTGCCTGAAGCCTGCAAGGGTTCTACGCGAACACGTCCGGATCCAACTCCGAGAAAAACGTCTTGTGCAGCCGCTGTACGACGTCGGACACCGCGTCTTCCTCGATCACAAACGTCAGGTTGATTTCTGAAGCTCCCTGGGAAATCATGCGTATCTTTACGTCCGCCAGTTCGCCGAAGACCCGAGCTGCGATGCCCGGAGTGTCTCGTAAATTCTCGCCTACCAGGCAGACGATGGCCTTGCGGCCCTCATATTTTACGTCGGCGAGCTTGGCCAGGTCCGCAGCCAGGGGCGGAATTGATTCGTTCGAGTCTACGGTGAGCGAAACGCTCACTTCGGAAGTGGAGACCACGTCCACGGCCACGCGATGCCGGTCAAAGGCGGCAAAAATCGTGCTGAGAAAACCATGCGCGAGCTGCATGCGGGGCGCGGCGACATCCACGATGGTGATGCGTTTCTTCACCGCGATGGCCTTGAAGGAATTCCGGCAACGGGGCGCGCGCGCCGTAATCCGCGTGCCTTCGCATCCGGGATTCATGGAGTTAAGGATGTAGACCGGGATATTTTTCTGCACCGCGGGCAGCACCGTAGCCGGGTGCAGGACCTTAGCTCCGAAGTAGGCCAGCTCCGCGGCTTCGTCGAAGCTGATCACCTTGATGCGGCGGGCATCGGCGCACAGGCGCGGGTCGGTGGTCATCATGCCGTCTACGTCGGTCCAGATCTCGATGCGCTCGGCGGCCAGGCCGGCGCCGGCGATGGCGGCGGAGTAGTCCGACCCGCCGCGACCGATCGTAGTTGTAATCCCGGCTTTGGATGCGCCGATGAATCCGCCCATCACCGGCACTTTGCCGGATGCCACCAGGGGCGCCACTTTTGACTGCAAGCGCTGGTTGGTTTCCTCAAACTGGGGAGCGGCGCGCATGTGAGCGCTGTCGGTCACCAGCCACTCGCGGGAATCCACCAGCGCGGAGGGCATTTCCAGAGCGGAGAACGCCGCCGCCACAATTTTGCTCGACAGTATTTCTCCGAAGGCTGAGACGTAGTCGGTGGTGCGCGGCGTCAGTTCGCCCACGGCGGCGATGCCGCGCAGCAATTCTTCCAGCGTCTCAAAATCAGCGCCCAGGTCGCTGTGAAACTGCGTGAACAGGGCCGTGCCTAAGAGTTCTCCGGCGGTGTTGTAATGGCGCTCCTGCAATGCGCGGCAGAGTTTCAGTGCGGTCTTGCGGTCGCCGGCCCCGGCGGCCCGCGCCATTGCCAGCAGTTGGTCGGTCACCTTGGCCATGGCGCTGACCACGACCACGGGTTTCTGCTCCAGACGGCCTTTGACGATCGCGCCCGCCCGTTCAATCGCCCTGGCATCCTGCACCGATGTGCCGCCGAACTTCATGACGATCATTGGCGTAGATTCCTCAGGCTTGGAGGAACGGGAGCCAGCGCGGCAGTTGTAGGACTCTGAATCATCGAATCAAGCCGAACCCAGGGTTAGGGTAGAGCAGCGCTTGAGCGCTGCATTGAAAGCCAGCGAATGGCACGGGCTTTAGTCCCTGCGGTCCTCAGGAATTATTCTCCCCAGCGGCTAAAGCCGCTGTCTAACCCAATGCTCCTCATGCAGGGCTGAAGCCCTGCTCCACCCTCGCGCGCTGACGTTTAGGGTGGAGCAGCGCTTTAGCGCTGCATTGAAAGCCAGCGAACGGCATGGGCTTTAGCCCCTGCGGTCCTCAGGAATTATTCTCCCCAGCGGTTAAAGCCGCCATCTAACCCAATGCTGCTCATGCAGGGCAGAAGCCCTGCTCCACCCTCGCGCTGACGTTTAGGGTGGAGCAGCGCTTTAGCGCTGCATTGAAAGCCAGCGAACGGCATGGGCTTTAGCCCCTGCGGTCCTCAGGAATTATTCTCCCCAGCGGCTAAAGCCGCCATCTAACCCAATACTCCTCATGCAGGGCTGAAGCCCTGCTCCACCCTCGCGCTGACGTCCCGGTCGATGTGCCATTCACCCGAGATAGCCCTGCACCTTCAGCAACTCCGCATTCAGCAGTGCGGCCCCTGCTGCCCCGCGAATCGTATTGTGCGAGAGCACCGTGAACTTCCAGTCCAGTACCCCGCAGGGACGCAACCGGCCCACGGTGGTCGTCATGCCGTTTCCAGATTCAACGTCAAGGCGGGGCTGAGGGCGGTCGCTGGAGGTCATATACAGCACCGGCTGTTCCGGCGCGCTGGGCAGCTTCATTTCCTGCGGAAGGCTGCGGAACTGATTCCAGACTGCGATGATCTCTTCCGGCTTGGGTTTCTTCTTGAGCTTCACCGAGACTGACTCGGTATGGCCATCCTCGACGGCC
Source organism: Terriglobales bacterium (assembly GCA_050746005.1). Taxonomy (GTDB): domain Bacteria; phylum Acidobacteriota; class Terriglobia; order Terriglobales; family Acidobacteriaceae; genus JAIQFF01. The sequence goes on along the minus strand of JBOGLC010000058.1, from coordinate 17,332 downwards.
ACCCGGTTGCACTGGGCGCTCATGCCAAACGCGCCCATCACAATGCCTGAGCCATTTAAGGTGCCCAGCAGCTTGCGGGTCTCTTCCTCCATCTTCTCTTCTTCTTTGGCAATGTAGGGGACCACGTTGCCCAGAATATCCAGGGAAGCTACTCCCGGATATCCCGCGCCGCTGACCGCTTGCATGGTGACGGCCATCACGGTTTCCAGGCCAAACGCCTTTTGCAGCGGGGCCAGTGCGATGACCAGGCCGATCGCCGAACAATTTGGATTCGTGACTACGAATCCGCCCGACTTCTTTCGCCAGGCCTGGCATTCGAGCAACTTGACGTGATCATGATTCACTTCCGGAATAACCAGGGGCACATCGCTTTGCATGCGCAGTGCGCTGGAGTTGGTGATTACCGCGTGTCCGGCTTCGGCGAAACGAGGTTCCATCTCGGCCGCGATGGAGGCGTCCAGCGCGGCGAAAATAACTTTGGGTGCGCCCTCTGGGGTGGCCGCGGCAACTCGCATACCGGCGACCCGCGCGGGAATGGCGGTCTTCAATTTCCAGCGCGCTGCGTCCGCGTAGGGGCGGCCCTCGGAACGGTCAGAAGCCCCCAGCCAGGCCACCTCAAACCAGGGATGATGCTCCAGCATCTGGACAAAGCGCTGCCCGACTATTCCGGTAGCGCCCAGGATTCCGACGGGGATTTTCGCAGTCATAGTGGGTTGGTTGGAATTTTACAACACCGGTGGCGTGACACTCCGCCAGGCGGACGAAACAGTTACCTGACAAGTGTCAACGCCCAAGCCCGCGCGGGTAGTGGTCAGTTTGAACTGTCTCCCGCCTAGGAGGCGTCATGCTGAGCTTGCGAAGCATCTGGCGTGGAGCGGATATGCAGATGGTGGAGTTGTACAGCCGCGCGCCGGATCCTTCGACTTCGCTCAGGGCAGGCTCTTCGGGACTGAAGTCCCTCAGGATGACGCCGGCGTTGAGGAGGGAGTCCGAGTCCGCGTTCTGCCGCTATTCGAAGTCCGGGCGCGAGTTATACCCCGCTCTCCTACCCAAAGGCGTCATGCTGAGCTTGCGAAGCATCTGGCGTGGAGCGGATATGCATATGGGGGGAGTTGTATAGCCTCGCGCCGGATCCTTCGGGACTGAAGTCCCTCAGGATGACCCCGGCGTTGGGGAGGGAGTCCGTCCCTCAGGATGACGCTGGGAGAAACTTCAGGTCCGGTTTCCGGGGGTGATCTCGGTGCCAAAGGAATATTCATTCAGCGGACCGAAACGCTTTTTCTCGGCATAGAGTCGCCACCGGCGCCAGACGATGCGCAGGCTGGCCATGATGGGAATCGAAAGATAGATGCCCAGCACACCGGCAATCTCGCCTCCGGCCAGCACCCCGAAGATCGCGGCCAGGGGGTGCAGTTCCATGGTATGCCCCATGATGCGAGGTGAAATCACATAGTCCTGCACCAGGCGCCATGCGCCCAGAAAAACCAGCAGGACGAGCCAGTGCGGATAGCTCATCAGCAAAGCAACGCCAAAGATCACGGCAGCGGCCACCAGCGGTCCCACCACCGGGATGAATTCCAGCAGACCTCCTGCCGTGCCCAGCACCAGCGCGTAAGGAACCCCGGCGACTTCGAGGAATGTGAGGTAGGCGACGAACGAAAATGCCGCCAGGGTCAACTGCGCACGAATGAACTGGGCCAGCATCTGGTTCAGATCGCCCAGCACACCCTCCAGAAATTCGCGCTGCGGCCGGGAGTGCACGAAGGAGAGCAGAACTTCGCCAAAGGAGCGTCCATCTTTGAGAAAAAATGCCGCCAGGATGGGTACAACGATCAGTAACCAGGCCTGCTTGGCAACCTCCGCCACGCGTAATCCAATGCGTTGGGCGACGCCGAGCAGATCATCGCGGTGCCTGAAGAGAAGCCCGGACAACTGTACCCGGGTGTGCAGACTCCAACCCTGCTCCTTGCCGATCTGCTCGGCAATCTGGCCGGAGCTGACAGTTTCCAGAAGCTTGGGCAGCGACTCGCTCAAACGTTGTCCCTGGCGGGCGATCTTGGGACCTACGAAAAAGAAAAAAGTGATCAGCAAGACCACCAATAGAAGGTAAATGAGCACGATGGCGCGTCCCCGTCCTCGTACCCATCTTTCGACTCGAGAGACGGCGGGGTCCACCAGATAGGCAAAGAAGACGGCAAACAGGAAGGCGATCAGGGTCCGCCGGGCGATGTACAAAAAGCCAAACCCCATTGCGAACAGCATCACCGTGAACAGGACCCGCGACGTGCGTGCGTCAATCAGGGACATGGAGAAAGTCCGGCACTCGCCCTGCACTCAGTCTCGCACTACCTCCGTATTATCGGCAGGAATCAGAATCCGCACTAGTTTGAACTGATCGTCGAGCCACATCGACCAGTCCCCGGCATCGCTTTTGAGAATAAAGTGATTGAGTTCCTGCTCCACGCCATGCACCGGAACCTTCTCTTTGCCGGTGAAGGCCAGGCTCACCAGCAAGGAAGACCGCTGGTGGGGATTGATGGCGCCGAACTTCACCTGCTGGTTCTGGGGACAAGCCACTTGGCCTTTATCCTGGCGGCAGCCGGTGGCCAGATATTTCCAGACCAGAATTTCGCGGTCGATAAAAAAATAGTCGTCGAGGATGCTGGTGGAAAGTGGAAGCAGGAAAGGATGTTCCTCTTCCTTATCCTGCGGTTTGTTGGTCGAGCGCTCGATCAGCAGATTGTCATTGGGCGTGACGACGGCTTGGGCTTTTCCCGGGCTGGCTTCCTTCCATTCGTATTTGCGCAAGTCGCCGTTGGGAGCGAGCTGCAATTCGGAAGATTGAGAGGCCGGATCGACACTTGCCTCCGTCTTGAATTCGGAGACGGCAATGCTCCCGGCCGGGTTCTGCTGAATGGAAAATTTTTCGGTAGCGACTCTCCGTCCTCCCATGAAAACGCCGAACGAACCGGCGTCCACGTTCTGGTACGCGGCTTCCTTATCTTTATCTTTGGCCGCACCCACAGCGACCAGCAGGAGCCACGAGATGCCCACCATCACAGCGCTTCTGACCTTCACTATCGCACTCCTTCAAATGCTGTTGTCCAGAATTCAGCGGCCCTGGATGCGACGGCGCAAATCGCGCGGCTACCGCAGTCCCAGGCTGTCGATCACTTCCGCCGCCACCCGTTCCACTTCTTTACCCGCGGTTTCGATGCGCGCCGTGGCCTTCAGATAGCAGGGCTGGCGGGATTCGTACAAACGGCGGAACTCGTCCCGGTCTCCACGCAAGGGACGATTCAACGGCTGCTGCCCGCAGCGGCGGAATAATTCTTCCACCGGAGCATCCAGGAAGACGGTTGAAAGTCCGGCCGCTTCGAGCAAGGCCGCATTGTCCGCCTGCGCGAAGGCCCCACCACCTAAAGCTACGATCTTGGCGGAAGCGCCCACTTCTTCGACCAAGGAACGCAAGGCTGCATGCTCCAACTGCCGGAATACGGCTTCGCCGGACTGCCGAAAAATTTCCTCGATGGAGCGTTGTTCCCGAGCCTGGATACGATCGTCAAGATCTTCAAAAGGCCAGCCCAGCCGGCTGCCCAGGGCCACTCCCACACTGCTCTTGCCTGCGCCCATGAAGCCGACCAGGACAACCGCCCGCACCCGGGAGACAGACCCAGGTTTCGTGCTCTCGGGCGGCCCACCGGGTCGAGTGCTCATGTAGAACGGCAAACCGGGGGCCAATCCCGCTGCGCCCCGCCCGCCTCTCAGTGTTGCTGGGTATCAGCGCGCTTAGCGCTTCTTGAGGTGAATTTTACCACTGAAGGAAAACAACCGGACCGAAGATGCCGCCTTGTTCATCGTACCTGCGAAGGCACTCCCTGCCTTGACTACGAAGGGAGTGTGTTTGGGTTCAAGCAGAAAGTCGTTTTCCACCTGGCCCCGCACCGATCGCGCGGTGACGTCAATCGAGGCGTCGTTGGGAGCGCTGGCCTCGATATCGCCGCTGTGACTGGTCAGCATATACTCGCCACTGTTGCCGAAATCGCCTTCATAGCGAATTTTTCCGCTGGTCGAATTTACCTGCACCAGCGGTCCGTCCACCGCACTCAGCACTACATCGCCGCTGACCGAGGTGACTTCGACGTGTCCGTTATGGATATTGTTTAAGGCCACGGCACCGTTCAGAGTGCGGACATGCACATGGGCATTGCTGACGTCGCGCACTTCCACATTCGCCTGGCTGCCTTCCAGAGCCACATCCCCGTGAAGGCCTTCGGCATGGAGCAAGCCGGTGGAGGATCGCAAGCTGATGCTGGCATCGGCGGGCACGGAGACTTCGTAGTCCACCCGTCCCGCGTCGGCATTCATGTCGGAAAGAAGATGGGTGACAACATCGACGCGGCTTCCGCTTTGAGTGTGGTCAATCTCCACCTGGTCAGAATGAAGGATGGCAGTGACGATGACCTGGCTGGCGGAGCCCGGCTTCACCGAAATCGGCCCATACTGATTGGTAATCGAGATGACTGCCCTGGGGCCTACGGTGAAGCGGAATTCCTTCCGCACTTCGGCCGAGGCGCAAATTGCCGTGGCCAGAAGTACGACCGAGACCAGTTGCGTGCGCTGCGCTCTCGCCATAGCTCTCCCCCTCATATCTTCGCTCCGACGATCTTCGCTCCGACGATCGGCTGCGACTACGAGCCCCATGCTGCATTGCCGCGTGGGCGACAGACCTGCCAGCGGACTAGGGCAGGGAACGATCTAACGCCATTTCGTAAACGGTTGCACGCTGTTCATAAGCGTCCATCACGATTTGCTGGGCTTCCTCGTCGTTCGGGTCAGCCTGGGCGGATGCCTCGGCATCCCGAATATATGCATTCACATTCTGCAAATTGGAAGCATATTGCGCCCGCATGGCCGGGGCCCGCGAAGCCACGGCAGCCAGCAACTGCTGATCTTCATTATTTACAGTGGGCGGGTTTTTACTAGTCTGCAGATTGGCTACCGGCACCACGGGGGCTGACGAGACGACTTCGGCGGAGGATGGATTATGCCCTCGCTGATAGGTCGCGATCCCGAAGGCCACCAGCACCACCGCTGCCACGGGCGCCAGCCAGGCCACGGTCCAATGCCGCCAGACTGGGAGTGTGAGCGATGGCGAGCGCGGAGGGTCATGAATGATCCCTTCGCGCCGCAACGCGATTTCGATCGAGTTCCAAACTCGCGAGTTCGGCTCGGCTACTTCCTGCAATTGCCGCGCCTCATGAGCGATGAGATCGAGATCGGCCAGTAGAGCGGAACAGGTGGGACAGGACTTCAAATGCAATTCCTGCTCTGCAGTCCTATCGTTCTCCAGCAGTTCCGGTAAGACTTCCTGAAATTCTGCGCATTCCATACTTCATCTCCCCAAGTCCTCTATCTCTTAATCGCTCACCACGGCTTTGCGGCCTTTTCGGCTCTGCTCGTCCTGAGCGATTCGCGCAGCTTCATGCGCGCCTTATGCAGTTGAGACTTGCTATTCCCGATGGAACAACCCACCATCGCTGCAATCTCATTGTGTTCGTATCCTTCTACATCATGCAGTACAAAAATCCTGCGGTATCCCGGCGGCAGCGCATCCACGGCCCGCTGCAATCGCAGGCGATCAATCGAGCCCGATAGCACCGGGTCCTGAGCGCCCAGTTCTTTCTTCGGAGCCTCATCCTCGTTCTCCAGCGTCTCTTCCAGCGGAACCACGGGAAGGCTCTTTTTACGCAACTGCATCAGGACAACGTTTACCGCCATCCGGTGCAGCCAGGTGGAAAAAGCCGATTCGCCTCGAAAAGTGGCAATCTTGCGAAACAACTGCAGAAAAGCTTCCTGAGTCAGGTCCTCGGCTTCCGCCGTATTGGACGTCATGCGGAGACATAGCGAATAAACGCGCCGTTTGTGCAGACTATACAGAAGCTGAAAAGCTTCTGCGTCTCCCTGCTTGGCTCGCTCAATCGCCTCTGCTTCGGAAAGCTTGTCGCCCTGTAGTTTTTTCGCGTCCGTCAAGTCGCCTTTTCCGGCCGCACTAATTCAGATGCGGCGTAACTCTCTTTTCGTTGTACTGCTTGCAGGGTTTGCGGTTGACCTGGGGCCGCTTAGAGCCAGAACGGTTGTGGCCGGCTCGCTGCTCATAGTACGGGATGACCTTGGTAACTAGTAGCAGCCTATCGGGGTGAGGCAAACCGCGTCAACTATGGTTCTTGGTAGCTATGGTTCTTGGTAGTTATTAGCCTTCGCTGCGGGCCGAATTCACCCTGACGGGCTGCCCTTGCGCCTTTCAGGAGCCCGGAAGATAGCCGGTGGGAACCCCCACGCAGTGGTCGTATACCAGGATGGGAACGTATACCGATTTTCTAATGATTACGATGGGTCCGTCACCGGAGTGATATTTCGGCCCGGTTAGTTCCTGCCTGACAATGATAGCGGGTGGCAGAGCCGGTTTGGCAGACGGTACGGCTACCCCAGGGAGAAGCGATGAAAGCCAAAATTCTCATAACCGCAATCCTGTTGGCATCATTGGCGCAGGCCAAACAGCCCCGGGCTCATCAAACCGGCACCCTGCTGCAGATGGACTCGGCGGAATGTGGTGTGGACGAAAACAGCGGCAAGAGCTTTGTAGGTGAGATGGTGGGCACCGATTCGGCCCACAAGAAAACTCATGCATTGCTATGCCAGGAATATCTTCTCCAGAGCGATACCGTGATCTACCGCATCCGTCCCCGGGACGAAAAGCACCCTGTCCTGCTGCCGGTCGGCCAGAAGGCGCAGTTTCGCATCCAGAAGGACAAAATGCTGCTGCAAGTGGAAGACGTCGATGACAAGGAACGGGAATACAGTGTGGTCTCGATGACACCCCGGCGGGACGGGACGGCAACGTCCAAATAGCTTTTGTTTTCAGACGCAAGCAGACCGCTGCACAAGACAGTTTCCAGCCGCCGACCCTACCTCGCAACCCGCCTTTGTAAAGCCATTTTTACGCATTCCAGCCCAACCCCGGAGAGTAAGGAGTGCATCTCAATGGGCTGAAAATATCGGCTTAAGGACGAACTCATCTCTTCCGCTTTAAGAGGTCGGCCGAACAAATCAGGGAGATTCTCCTATGCGACGTATAGCTCTATTCGCTTTGTTGTTTTCTTTCATGGCTGTGCCGGGTATGGTTTTCGCTCAGAACGAAAACCACGTGGAAGTCGGTGGCTTCGCACAGTATTACCGGTTTGACCCCGGGAACAGCGGCCAGATCAACTTCATCGGGTTGGGCGGCCGGGCGGGTTTCTATGTAAATCCCTGGGCTAGTATCGAAGGCGAATTGTCTTACGACTTCGAACGCAATCAAACCAACTTTTTTAACAATGGCGTGACTACAAATTTCGCGACCACAAGGACCCGTCCTCTGCATGGGCTCTTCGGTCCCAAGTTCAACTTCGGCACCGGGAACGCCGATGTCTTTGCTACGGGCAAAGTAGGCTTTGTGAATTTCGGCACCAGTGATCAGAGCCTGGCCCAGGCCTTTGGCAATGTCGACGCCGGGACCACCCGTTTTGCTGTCTATCCGGGAATGGGCGTTGAGGGCTTTTGGGGTCACGTCGGTCTTCGCGCCGAAGTCGGCGACGAGATCTACTTTTCGGGCGGAGCAAGAAATAATCTGAAGGTGTCGCTGGGACCGCACTTCCGATTTTAAGCGGATCTCACTTATCTGCGTGACGGCAGTCAGGACCTGGGCTGCCGTCATGTTGTTTCCCGACAAATCCGTCCACGGCGCCCGTGCGGCGGATGACCTTTCCCAAGGTTTAGCCCTGCGCCCGTAATACCCATCGCACGATCCCATCCCAAAACTATTTATCGGGCGGGCTTGCCCCGGTATGCTACTATCCGCCGCACACGGTTTGTGGGGACTGCCGGCTGTGCCAAAGTTCAATCGCTTTTTTCATTTCCGAGAAGCGGTCCTGTTCTACATTGCGCTTTGCTTCCTGCCTTGCGCCCTGGCGCAGTCCTCTGTCGAGCTATCGAAGGATGAAGTGCACACCGTTCCGCGTGCCGGTCCCGAGGCTGCGAAACCTGCCAGGAGCGATTTCAGCAACTCCTCGCTTCATCGCGCAAAACCTTTGCGGGCAGACGTCGATGTCGTACTGGTGCCGGTGACCGTCACCGATTCCATGAATCGCCCGGTGCTGGGTCTGCAAAAGCAGGATTTCAGAGTGTATGAAGACAACGCGCCGCAACAGGTCCAGTATTTCTCTGCCGACGAGGCTCCGATTTCGGTGGGAATGCTGCTGGATACCAGCAAGAGCATGACGAACAAGTTCGTTACCGAGCGCGCCGCGGCCGAGGAATTCTTCAAAAACGCCAATCCTCTGGACGACTATTTTGTGATCACATTTGACGACCAGCCCACACTCCTGGCCACTTCGATCGAGGCGATCCCGGACCTGCAGGAAACCCTTACCTCCTATACTCCCGACGGGCACACCGCCCTTCTGGACGCCGTTTACATGGCCGTTGCCCGGATGCGAACCGCCCGCTACGAACGCCGGGTCTTGCTGATCATCTCCGACGGCGCCGACAACCACAGCCGCTACGGCCTTAAAGAGGTGCGCCGGCTGGTCGAGGAAGCGAATGTCGGTATCTACGCCATCGGCATTTTCGACAGTCTGTTCTTCCGGTCGTTCGAGGAGTTGATGGGAAAGCGCTGGCTGGAGGAGATCACCGACGTGACCGGTGGCCAAACGGTTGCCGCCTCAAGCCTGGACAAGGTTCCCGAGATCGCGGCTGCGGTCAGCCGCCAGATGCGGACCCAATACGTACTGGGATACCGGCCCCGGAATCTCGGCCATGACGGCAAATGGCGGAAGATTAAAGTTCACGTCTCCTCGTCGACGGACGCGACCCGGTTGTGGACTCATTACAAGAAGGGCTACGTGGCGTCCGCCAGATAACGTCGGACTTCCTGGCCCGATCCGGGATGGCGAGCCAGGGTTTTCCGGCGAACTGACGCGGACACGCATTCCCGCTTCCTGCCGGCTAAAGCCTGATGGATTACGTATATCTTGCCGTGGTAGAGTGTTGCAGTTCACGGCCTTAGAAGACACACAAAGCCGATTGCCTGGGGGTGTCCATGTCGCCGGTCTACGATCTGGTGAAGGATCGCAGGATCTATTCGATCGAAGCCGACCGCAGTGTCCTGGAAGGCGCGCGGTTCATGATGGAGCATCGCATTGGCGCTCTGCCTGTGCTGCGCGGCGGCGAGCTGGTGGGCATTTTCTCCGAGCGCGATATTATGAACCGGGTAGTGGCGGCCGGACGTCTGCCCGGAACCACCAAGATCTCCGAGGTCATGACCGCCAATCCCAAGGCGGTCAGCATTGATGAAACCGTAGAAAACTGCCTGTACCTCATGCGGGAATTTGGCTTTCGCCATCTGCCCATCGTGGATGGCAAGGAACTGAAAGGGTTGGTCTCTTCCCGCGACATCCTGCTGCGCTACATTTCCCAGAAAGAAGCTGAACAGCGCCGCATGGCGGTATGACGCAGCTTGGAGTACTCAGTATTTGCGTAGAAGCATCAGTTTTTCTTCACATACCTACTTTCGAGATGCCCCGGCGCCCGGGCAGACTCATGCAATTGCAAACCTCATGACTGATGATGAAGCGGCAGCCTCGAAAAACAAGCGATTCAACCGGGTTCTTTTCGTTGCTCTTCTGGGCCTATGCTTTGCCTTAGCGAGCAGCAGCGCCCACGCTGCCGAACCCAATGCCAAACCAGAGTCGGGGCTGGACCCGATTCTCACTTACATATCCTCCGGTTGGGACACGCTGACCCGCTCCATGTCGAATTGCCAGACGGTGGTGGATCCCAAGCTGACCGAGGCTTCCGTTCTTTACTTGCCGGCTGACTTTCCTCCTACCCCGGCGGTGCAGGAACTGCAGAAGCGTTGCAAAGTTCAGGTGCGGGCATTGCCCGTGGTGGTCACGGCGCCTGGACAGATCGATCCCTCCAAGCTCGCTCCCGGTCTTTTGTATCTTGAAAACAAGTACGTGGTTCCGGGCGGCCGATTCAATGAAATGTATGGATGGGACAGTTACTTCATCATTCTTGGACTGGTGCGCGCCGGTCGCATTGAGCTGGCCCGGGGAATGGTGGACAACTTCTTTTTCGAAATTGAGCACTACGGCACCATCCTGAACGCAAATCGCGCCTATTACCTGACTCGCTCGCAGCCGCCGTTTCTTACCTCGATGATCAGGTCGGTGTACGAGGCAGAGAAGGCATCAGGTCACGAAAACCGCGCCTGGCTGGAGAAAGCGTATGGCTATGCCAGCAAGGACTATGAAAACTGGAACCGGGATCCGCATGTCGCCGGATCGACTGGCCTGTCGCGCTACTATGATTTCGGGAACGGTCCGGCTCCCGAGAGTCTGAAGGACGAGGCTGGAAGCTATCGCAAAATTGCCGGATACTTCCTGCTGCATCCGCAGGGCGGACGGAGCTATGTGACGGAGACTACCGGCGAGGCCGATGAGGCGATCGGCTTCCAGTACTCGGTGCAGATTTGCGATGCCGCAACCACCATGGCCAGGCCGGATTGCGAACCTGCCCGAAAGATCTCGCTTACTCCGGACTACTACAAAGGCGACCGCTCCATGAGGGAGTCGGGATTCGACATTTCATTTCGCTTTGGCCCGTACGGCGCTGCGACCCATCATTACGCTCCCATTTGCCTGAACAGCCTGCTCTATAAAACTGAAACAGACCTGCAGATGATGGCGGAGATTCTCGGGCATAAAGACGACGCGCAGAAATGGCGGCAACGGGCGGAGGCAAGGAAAGACAGGATTCAGAAATATCTCTGGGACCCCAACCGCAGATTATTTTTCGATTACAATTTCGAAACCGGGATGCGGTCGTCCTACGAATACATCACCACGTTTTATCCGCTGTGGGCCGGACTGGCCACTCCTGAGCAAGCCCGGGAACTGATCGGCAATCTCGGCATTTTCGAACAACCCGGCGGACTGGCCATGAGCACCAACGACGCCGACGTGCAATGGGACTATCCTTACGGCTGGGCCCCGACCCAGATTATCGCCATCGAAGGTCTGCGGCGATATGGGTTCAACGACGATGCCAATCGAATCTCATACAATTTTCTCTCCACCATCGCGGAGAACTTTCGCCGTGACGGCACTATCCGCGAGAAATACAACGTGGTCACCCGCTCATCGGAATCGGGCGTCCACGCCGGATATCAGCAGAACGTGATCGGCTTCGGCTGGACCAACGCCGCCTTCCTGGTATTTCTGCATGAACTGCCGAAGGATTATGTGGACCGCCTGGCCAAGGGACAAGATGCAGCACCGGCGCCAGTCCCATGGTAATTCCTGTCCTTCTGAGGGGAGCGAGACATTGTCGCTCGCGAAACGGGCCCCTCAACTTGCTCTCACCGCTTGGCAAGAATGATGGATGTAGGCGCGAGCGCCCCGCTCGTGCGGCAGCGCCAACAATCCCGCAAGAGAGTGGGCTCGGCGGCGCCGCACGAGCCGCTCGGGATGAAAGAGCTAGGGTCTGCCGCCCCCTTTTTCCTGCAGTTGTTCAGCAATTTTCAACTCGCGTTCAGCGTCCTCGTTCTTTCCTGCGTCGCGATAAGCCTGGCCCAGCAGGTGGTGAGTGACGGAATTATTCGGATCCATACTCAAAGCGTGCCGAAGTGCCCTGATGGAAAGGTCAGTTTCGCCTTTTTTCTGCAGCACCTTACCCATAAGAATGTAAGGTCCGGTTGAAGTGTCGTCCAGCCAGAGGGAGCGCTGCAGCAGCCTTTCCGCTTCATCGAACTTCTGGACGCGGGAGTAGGCGTCGGCCAGCTTGTAGTAGGTGGGCGCGTGGCCGGGGTTGAGGGCAAGCTCCTGCTGGAAATCGTTGATCGCCTCTGGAATCCTCGATTTGTACAAGTGAAGTTCGCCCAGAAAGAAGTGGGCCAGCGGCAGCCTGGGATCGAGAGCGATCGCTTTCTGAGCGTATTCCTCGGCGATCGGGTCAAACTCCTGGCGCAGCAGCATGCGGGCGGTGAACAGATAGCTGGCGGCGGAGTCTTCCGGGACCGCAAACATGCGGGCGAAAGCTTTCCGCGCCTGCGGGTAGTCTTTGGTCTGGATGTAACACAGGCCCAAGATATAGGTAGCATCCACGTTGGCGCGCGGATACCAGCCCTGGACCCTCTCGAGCAGCGGGATGGCTTCGCCCGGCCTGCCCGAAAGGTAGTATGAAAGCCCGAGCAACTGGACCGCTTCCTTATCGTTGGCGTCCTCCACCAGGGCCCGCTTGAACGATTCAATCGCCTGGATGTAGTCGCCTTTCCTGTAGTAAGCCGTGCCCAATTCATGGGACAGGCCTTTCAATCCGGGCTTCTTCGCAGCCAGATCCGAAAGTTCGGACACCGCTTCGTCGTACTTGCCCTGCTGCAGCAGCGTTCGTGCCGGAGCGAAGTCGGAATCTGCAGGCTCCGGATGAACGGATTGCGCCCCACCGCCGGTCGCGGCGGTCTGCGCCCCGCCCGGGATGCAGCAGGCGAGCAGGAAGACAGTCGCCCACTTCAGCCCGCTTGTCGAAATCCCGAAAAAATTCATGGCGCGAAGTTGCAATACCTGAGACAGCCAGTTGGAATTAGAACACAAAGAGCGGAGATACTCATGCAGAACGCCTTGCGTTCCGGAACCGAGCGGACGATCAGTCTGCACAGGTGGGAGGCGTGTGATTCAGGGAGCGAAAAAAGTTCTTGGCGGCGCCCATGTCCGGATTGAATTCCAAAACCCGGAGAGTATAAGACCTGGCGTCGTCAAACCTTCCCACCGCGCAAAAAGACCGAGCCAGGTTCATTCCGATGCTGCTTCTGCCCGGGGCGCGTTTGAACGCTCCTTGCCACAGCGCAATGGCTTCGCGCACATGCCCGCTTTCGGCTTCAATGACGCCCAGGTTGTCGGCGGCATCGATCAGATTGGGGTCCGCAGCCAGCGCCCGCCGGTACAGATCGCGAGCTGGTTTGATCGAGCCTTGTTTCTGTTCGATGTAAGCGAGCGCGGACAAGATCTCAGGGTCGTCCGGAAACTTCGTGGCGGCGGAACGCAAGAGGGTGTCGGCATGTTGCTCCGCGGTTGCGATGCCGTCTTCGGCCAGCGCCTGCCAGGCCAGCGCCAGGTCGCGGAGATCGTGTTCGGCCTCGGCCGTGTCGGGAAAGGGAAGGAGCGCCGTGGGTGAAGGATTGGCGTCTTCCCGCGGCGCCGGATGCCGGAGAATGCGGTGGTCGGTGACCTGGGTATGGGCGACGTCGGTGCTGGCCGACGCCGGCATGTGGCAGGCGGCGCAGTCCGGTTGCTCGATATGATGCCGGGCGCCCAGGAGATCACCGTGGCAGGCCAGGCACTTTTTACGAAAGTAAGATACGCGCTCCTCGGCCGAGGGCTCGTAGTGCGGATCGTGACAACTGACGCACGACATGGCGTCCCCCGACTTCTTCTTGCAAACGCTTTGAGCCAAGGCCTCCACCTGGCTGACCCCTCCCAGCCCTCCGGCCTTATTCCTCTTCGGGATGTAAAAACGAATGTAATCGGAAAGAGACTCTCCGGGCTGAAACTGGTAGGCGTGGCGGCCCGCGCGCTCAATCGCAACCTTGCCCTCCATGTGGCACTGCATACACACGGCATCGCGCCGCTCCGGCGAAAGACTGGAAGGGTTCACAATCGTATGCCGCGCGTTCGCGGGATCGATCTGCGCGGCAGCGATATGCGCAGCCCCGGGTCCGTGGCAGCGCTCGCAGCTGACGCCGGAATACTGGAATGCCGGGACGGGGTAGAGATTTTCTGTCCCTTCAACCGGCGCCCGCATGCCGCTGACGTGGCAGCGCAAGCAACTGGGGAAGGCAGGTAGATTGAGAGGGATTTCATTCGCGTTCTGATAGGCAGGCGCCATGTCCCAACGCTGCTCACGGCTATACCAGTTGATCGGAGATTCGAACAGGAAGCCGTCCCGGGCGAACAGGTAGCTCATCCCCCGGCGTCCCGATCCGATGTAGTAGAGCAATTCCCGCTGGCCCCGCACCTCGGGATCACCCGGACGCTCGAAACTCAGCCAGACGCGCTTGTTCTCGGAATAAATCCGATAATGTACGCCGGACTCGGAATGATAGAAATCGGCGGGGACCACGTTATCAACTGCCGGGCCGCTGGCCCGCGCCATCGAGGTGCGGTTGTACGATTGGTAAATGGCGGCATGGCAGCCGGCGCAGACTTTATTTCCCACGTAGCCAGAAGGGTCATGGGCAAGAGTGTTACCAGGCTTTTCGTAACCTGTAGCTGCTGAGGCGCTGGTCAGGGATACAGCGCGGGACTGTGGCCAAACAGAACTCCATACGAACAGAATAAGGGCGGCAAGCCATCCCATCGACCGCATTCGGCAAAAGCTCCCGGAGAGTCGCCCCGGCAGTTAGATGCCAGCTTCCGCACTTTCGGTCGTGGGATTCATTTAAGAATCGAGGATTTGGCCACGCCGACCTATTTCAGCCCGGAGATTGAAATGAATTCCGTGGGTGCGGTCAACGTAACCCAGTCGCGGGTAGTGGCTCAGTTTGAAATGCGCATCCCCGTGGCGTCATCCTCAGGGACCTGGGTCCCGAGGCGCGGCTGTATATCCGCTCCAACGCCAGATGTTTCGCAAGCTCAGCATGACGCCTCGATAAGCGGAGGAGACAGTTCAACATTGCCAGAGGGCGAAGCCGAACATGAAAAGATCCACAAAAAAGGGAGGGAGTCGAAGACTCCCTCCCGTCAAGCCAGACTGCTTCGATCTTTAGAAGTCGAAGCGGATGGCAAACTGCAACTGCCGCATTGTGGTACCGCCCTCGAGACCGGTGATCTTCCCGTTGTTGCCGCCCTGGCAATCAATACAGCCATTGGCTCCATTGTTTGCGCTGAAGGCATAGACGGGATGATTGAACACGTTGAAGGCATCCACGCGGAATTGCGCGCTTAACCTCTCCGTGACCTGGAACTTCTTCACCGCCGACATATCAGTGTAGAAGCCAGCAGGGCCATGGTAGGTGTTCCGGCCCAGGTTACCCAGGTTTCCGACTCCTGGATCGGCGAAAGCCCCAGGCGTGGCCGTAATGTCAGGAACCGGAGTAAAGAACGTAATCGTATGGTTGATCGGGTCAAGCTTGCCCGCCCCGGTTTTGAATGAGCCGGTACCCTTGTCCGGACGGCAAACGCCTACATCTTCCTCGTTGCCGCATTCGGCAAAACTGGGGGTCCAGGGCAAGCCGCTGCTCCAGTTGGTGGTGTCGCTGAACTGCCATCCACCTACGGCATAGTCTGCGGCCTTGCTTACGTTCCCGAAGTATTTCTTGCCTCTTCCAAAGGGCAACTCGTACACCGTGTTGAACACGAACACGTGATTTCGATTGAAATCAACCGGTCCGTAAGCGATGGGATGGCTGATGGCATAGTAGTTACTGTCATAGCCGTTGGCATGCGAAAAGGTGTAGTGAGTCACAAATTGCAGGCCGTTTGCGAAGCGCTTTTCCACCTTGGCTTCGAACGCGTTATACGAACTCGACGCGTCATTGCCATAAAAGTTCCCCAAATCGAAGGGAATTTGAGGGTAGAGCGGTCGCCGCTCGTTCTGGGTATACAGCACGCCGGTCGCCGGATTGATTTGATTGTAGCCGAACATAGAAACCGGGTTTACGTCGTAGTTGGGCCCGTCGCCCGCGAAGCCATGTGATCCCTTGCTGGCAACGTATGCGGCTTGCACGATAATGCTGCTGGTAAGTTGGTGCTCGACGGTGGCATTCCATGAATCCACCGTAGGCAGGACTTGCCGGGTGGGACGGATGTGGACGCCGCTGACTTGTCCCCCCAGCGCGCTGAAGGGGATGATTCCATCGGAAGGAACGGGAGGAAAATCGGCGGCGATCGGTCCGCTGTCCAGAAGGAACACGGGGACCTTGCTGCCGGCGGCAAGCGGGTTGAAAGCGGTCGCATCCACGTTCTGTTTCACCAGCACCGGCAGGTTCTGGGTTACCGTGTGTCCGAAATTTGACCCGAACACGCCGATATCATAGCTGCGCCCATACCCCAGCCGTATGACTGTTTTGGGTGTGATCTGATAGGCAATCCCCAGGCGCGGAGCAAACGCTTTGTAATCGTTGCTAACGTTGCCGTTCAGGCCGATGTTCCCGTAGCCCGCGACGCGGATGGCGCCGGTCCCGCCAAGGTCTTTAATGTTGGCGAATCCGCCGTTGCCTTTGCCATTGACGGTCTCGGGGAAGTAGATTTCCCAACGCAGACCGTAGTTGACGGTAAGTTTGGGAGTTGCACGCCAGGTGTCTTGACCGTAAAAGAACCAGCGCTTTTGGCGCTCGGCTGCATCGTTCGCACCCGTAATGTTCGGGTTGTTGACGTACCGAGCGAAGGAGGTGACCTGGCCGAGGAGGAATGACGCCAGATCCAGACCGCCCGTGCCCCCATCCGACGTTGCTTCGGGACTGAAATTGTATTCTCCCGTCCGGTTGTTGTCGCTGGGGATTCGCAAGTTCATGGCGTAACGAATGTCGGCGCCGAACTTGATCTGATGGTTGCCAACGATCTTGGTCCAGTTGTTGACGAACTGGAACTGCTGTTCGCTTTCAGTCAGCGGGCAATTGCAGCGTGCCACTCCTAGACCATCTCCGAAACTCGAAATGACGCAGCCTTGGCCGCCGGTGTTGGTGGTGCAGCCTTGACCGCTGATGGGATCGGAGCCGAGCAGAAATGCTCCCAGACCGTCCGTCTTGGGATCACTGGTGTTCGCGTTCGGGATGCCAAACGCGGTCATGGGCTGCCCGCCATCGGGCTTCTGGGTCTGCGGGTTGTATTTGAACCAGCCGAAGCGGAAGTCAGTGAGCAGGGACGAGCTAAGGGTCTTGGTAAAACCGCTAGCCAGGCTGTAGTTGTGAGTGATGGAGCTACCCGCGAGGCCAAGCAAGCCATTGCCAGGACCGCCCACGGCGCCCAATACACCCTTGCCCGACAAACTAAAGTAGTCGAGACTAAACCGGCCGAAAATGGTCAAGCTTGGACTCTCGGAATAGTCGATCCGGGTGTCGAAGCTGTTCTGACTGAACGGGCCCGAACCCGCGCCAATGAAGTTATTTAGCACCGTCCCGCTCTGCGGAGCCGGGAACTCCGACAGAATTGCCCTCGCTGCCGGGGAGATTCTGCTGTTTGGAATCAGGTTCCCGGTGAAGGCGGTTCGGCCAGCTCCGGTGTTGGGGTCGCCGCTA
>JBOGLC010000057.1:0-65240 GCA_050746005.1 Terriglobales bacterium | reverse complement strand
ACGGAATCTTCTATCTCGGCAAGCTGGATTTCCAGGTAGTGACCCAGCACGGTTCGGACAACGCATATTTTGCCACCTCCACCGCGTCCCCCGACCCACTTCCGACCGGAGCACGATCGGCGGTGTGGAATGGCGCCTTCGTCGAAACCCACTACGTATATAGTCCGCAGCTCGTGTTCATTCAGCGGTCGGAGTGGATACGAATGTCGCAGCAGGCGATTCCAGGCACACCGTCTAATGCGGGAGACATTGACAATTATGTGGTTGGGTACAGGTTCTATCCCATCATGAACAGCCGTGCCGGGTTCGCCATTCACAACGAATACTCCTGGATCCGACAGCGCGGCGGTGCCCCGGACGGCACCGACGTGACCAGTAACAGTCTGTTTGCGGGATTCGACTTCGACTTCTAAGAGAGGGAACGCCAATGCGAAGGATGATATTTGACGGATCGCTGATCTTGACGGCAGTGGCTGTACTCGCTCTTGGCAGCCTCTCCTGGGCACAGGTGACCGAGTATGACGAACATCAGCGGCTTGGAATGGAGAGCCACATCGGCAAGCTGACCGGCCACGCAACCAACGCTCAAGGCAACTACCGCAGGTACTGCCTGGGCTGCCACGGTGAACTGGGTGACGGGGAGGGAGAGAACGCGCAATGGATCGACCCCAAACCGCGCAACTTCACCCTGGGGATATTCAAATGCCGCTCGACCCCGACGGGGACTTTGCCGCTGGACTCAGACCTTTATGAAACCGTCGGAAGGGGTCTGATCACCTCGAACATGCCTTCCTGGAACCCGCTCACGTCCCAGGAACGGGCGGACCTGGTGGCGTATGTGAAGCATTTCTCGCCGCGCTTCGTCAGCGAGAAGCCGGGAACGCCGATTGCAGTTCCGCCCCGACCCGAGGTCACCGCCGAACGAATCAAAGCGGGGCAGGAGGTGTTTCAGCGAGTGGAATGCTGGAAGTGCCACGGGCCAACGGGAAGAGGGAACGGGCCCTCCGCTGCCACCCTCACGGACGATCAGAACCGGCCGATTGCGCCCTACGACTTCCACGACAACAACCGCTTTAAGTGCGGCACCAGCGACGAGGAGCTCTACAAAATTTTCATGACCGGATTGGACGGAACGCCCATGCCTTCGTGGTCCGACAACATCAAGCCGGATGAGGCCTGGGACCTGGTGTTCTACCTGCGTACTTTGCAGCCCATGAAGAGCAGGGAGAAAGAGATCGCCAGGCAAATGGGGCTGAAGCCGGGCGCTCCGGTTGCGGCTCCAGCGCCAGCCGCGCAGCAATGAAGGTGCATCCAAGCGGAGGCGAGAAAGAAAGGGAGAAGCAAATGAAAGCGCACTACAAAGTGGCAGGCATGACCTCAATGTTGCTGGTGCTGGCCTTTGGTCTCATGTGGTCGACTCGAACTGTGAGTGCGGCCGCAGAGGGCAAAATCGCGGGAACGGTCAAATTGAATGGCACAGCCCCGCACATGAGGGGCATTGATATGTCCAAAGATCCGTACTGCGTCAAGCAGCACGAGAACAACCCCGCCCACCTGGAGAATGTGGTGGTGGGCGAAGGCGGGGGTCTGGAGAACGTGGTGGTGTACATCTCCCAGGGCTTGAGTGCCGCAGAGACGACAGAGGTACCAGCAAAGCAGCCGGTCTTCGATCAGAAAAATTGCATGTACACGCCCCACGTGCTGGCCATGGACGTGAATCAAAAATTCAAAGTGATCACCAGCGATCAGACCACCCACAATATCCATCCCCTGCCCAATCCGCTCGCCGGCAATATCCCGTGGAACAAGTCGCAGCCGCCGGGAGCCCCGCCGATTGAGACCAGCTGGAAGGCGGAAGAAGTGGCCATACCGGTGAAGTGCAACATTCATCCCTGGATGCACGGCTATTTCGTGGTGGTAAAAGGGCCCTATGCAACCACTGACGACAAGGGCTCGTACACTATCGAGGGCGTTCCCCCCGGGAACTACACCGTCACCGCATGGCAGGAAGAGTATGGAACCCAGACGGCTAAGGTGACCGTGGCAGCCGGCAAGCCCGGGAGTGCCGACTTCACCTTTAAAGCCAAGTGAGAAATAGCAGGCAGGTTAACCCAAGAATCTGCCAGCGCGCTCCTTTCGACACCCCGCATGAGCGGCCGAGAGCTTACGTCTGAGCAAAGCCTTGGGCGATGGCACAGGAGGACGCAATGGAAACTGCGATCGGGGTGTTCGCTTCCCGCGACACTGCTGCGGAAAGCGTAAAGGAGTTGCTGGAACAAGGCGTGCCGGAATCGTCCCTGATCTTTCTTACCCGCTCCGAAAGTGAAGCCAAAACGGTCGGCAAGCAGCTGGGCGCAATTGCCGGAGGTTTTGTGGGCGGAGCGGCCGGCATGACTGCTGGGGTAGCCGCGGCAACTCTGCTGCTGCCGGGTATAGGCGCCGTTTTTGCCCTGGGATTTGGGGCAGCGGCTCTGCTCGGACTCGCCGGCGCGGGGGCAGGGGCCGGCACCGGGAGCGCTATCGCGCATGAGTCTGGAGATCCCCAGCCGAGCAGCGAGCAAAAAGGTTCCGAAGATGCCGCTTTTTTTCGCGAGGTCCTCAAAGCGGGGCGCTCGCTGGTGGTCGTTCGAACCGAATCTCCAGAAACTGCGGCCACGGCTTGCGCCATTCTCGATCGGCTTGCTCTTGGCATGCAAGGACGAACCCCGCTCAAAATGTCGACGGTAACGCGGCAGGTGGGCGAGGTAGTCGTTCTGGAAGTCAGTGGAAGGATCACGCTGGGCGAAGGCAATGTGATGCTGCGCGAAATCGTGCGCGATCTGGCGGAAAAGGGAAATAACAAGATCGTGCTGAATCTGGCGGAGGTTTCCTATGTGGACAGCTCGGGCGTGGGCGAACTGGTTAAGGTCCACACCACGATTCGGACCAGGGGGGGCAGACTGAAGCTGGCCAGTCTGCACCCGAGGTTGCACGAGTTGCTGAAGATGACGCACCTGACCACAGTCTTCGAGATTGAACAGGACGAAGCCAGCGCGCTCAAGTCGCTGGGCCAATCCCCGCAGGGTGTGGCCTGAAATTCAGCGCACAGGCCGGATAAGCGCCCGGCAGGAAAACGAGACATCATGGCAAAATTTTTGGCGGTGACGATCATCATTATTGCGATTGTGTCCGCGATTCCCATTGTGCGGCACACCTGGCCCCAACCCGAGGACATTTCCGTTCACGGGCACATGATCGATGAACAGATGTCCGAGACCATGGCGGAGGCGGGAATTTCCTTCCTGGCGGCGCAGTTCGTTCTGGCCATCTTTATCTGGAAGTTTTCCAACCGGCCCAAAGATGCGAAGATCAAAAAGTTCCCGGGCGGGGCCTTGGCCCTGGTCCTGGCCGCGTTTCTGTTAGTGGGCACCGAAGTGCTGGCCCTGGGAGTTTTCGGAACCAAGGCCTGGGCGAGTGTGTATTTCACACCTCCAGCGGCCGACGCCATGCCGATTCAGGTGCAGGCGGGACAGTTTGCGTTTTACTTCCGCTATCCCGGCCCGGATGGGAAATTCGGTCCGCTGCACCCCACGCTCATTAACGAGGCCAATGAGAACTTTTTTGGCCTCGATCTGACCAATGATCAGGACTCGAAAGACGACATTGTGACTGCCGAATTGGCGATTCCGGTGAACCGCGAGGTCCATCTGCTGATGCACGCGAAGGACGTGGGCCATTCTTTTTATGTACCTGAGTTGCGGGTGCACCAGGACTTTGTCCCCGGCCTCGACCTTTCGATTCACTTCACCGCAACCAAGATCGGAAAGTATGAAATCGTTTGTACCCAGCTTTGCGGCCTGGGGCACTACAACATGAAGGCTTATCTCTACGTTTATTCGCCGGAAGACTTTGACAATTGGCTGAAGAAGGAAGCGGCAATGCAGTAGGTGGGTTCGTCCGTACTTGAATCGTTGAGGACAGGGCATTTCTGGTTTGAGGTGAACTTATGCACGACATGTCGACACCGGCGGCTCACCATCACGCCCCACCGCAGGGTTTCATCCGGAAACACATTTTCAGCCTCGATCACAAGGTGATTGGTGAACAGTATTACGGCCTGGCCCTGGTGGCGGTGCTGGTGGGGATGGTGCTTTCCTGGTTTATGCGGCTGCACCTGGGGTGGACAAATCTGGCGATACCCGGCCTGCACTTTCTGTCCAAAAATGGAGCCCCCGGCGACATCATGACGCCGGAGTATTACCTGCAGCTGATGACCATGCATGGAACCATCATGGTTTTCTTTGTACTGACTACAGCGCCCTTTGCGGCTTTCGGCAATTACTTCCTGCCCATCCAGGTGGGGGCCGAGGATATGCCTTTCCCCCACTTCAACATGATGTCGTTCTGGGTCACCTTCGTGGCCTTTGTGGTCATGATCTCGTCGTTTTTCGTTGGCGACGGTCCTAGCCTGGCGGGTTGGACGCAGTATGCGCCCCTCAGCGCTGTGGGTGCTGTGGCCGGCCCCGGGCAAGGCATGGGGGAGGTCCTTTGGGCGAGTTCGATCGCCATTTTCTGCGTCGGTCAGTTGCTGGGCTCATTGAATTTCATCACCACTACGCTTGATCTGCGGGCGAAAGGCATGAGTCTGATGCGCCTGCCGCTTACCGCGTGGGCATGGTTCATTACCTCGTGCATGGCGCTCACAGCTTTTGCGGTGTTGATGCCAGCCTGCATTCTGCTGATTCTGGATCACGTGGCGGGGACCAGCTTCTTCGTCCCCTCGAACCTGGTCATTAATGATCAGCTGCAGCCGCATTCCGGGGGATCGACTCTGCTGTGGCAGCACCTGTTCTGGTTCTTCGGACATCCCGAGGTGTACATCGCCATCGTTCCCGGCATGGGCATCGTTTCCCATGTCCTGATCACCAACATGCGCCGTCCTCTGCTCAGTCACCGGGTGATTATCGGATGCATGGTGTCGATTGCCATTCTCAGCTACATGGTTTACGGACACCACATGTTTGTCAGCGGGATGAACCCCTTCTCTTCGCTTGTATTCTCGTTCCCCACGTTGATCATCACCATACCCGCGACCATCATTGTGTTGATCTGGATCGGCAGCCTGTATGGCTCAAGGTTGCACATCAATAGCGCTTCGCTGTTTGCTCTGGGTTTTATTTCGGTGTTCGTCACAGGCGGCGTAAGCGGGTTCTTTCTGGCGCAGCCTTCGATTGACATCATGCTGCACGCGACTTACTTCGTGGTCGGCCACTTCCATATGGTCATGGCCGTAGCCGCCATCTTCGGAATCTTCAGCGGAACTTACTACTGGTTCCCCAAGGTAACCGGACGGATGATGAATGAGACCCTGGGCAAGATTCATTTCTGGTTGAGCTTCGTGGGCACGTATTGCATCTTCATGCCGTTCCATTACCTGGGAATTGCAGGGAATGTGCGGCGTTACCAGGCTTTTGTAGACGAGTACCTGCAGCCGCTCATCCCCTTGCACCGGTTTATTACCGTGGCCGCTATAGCGACCGGCGTATCGCAGTTCGTCTTTTTGTACAACTTGATACACAGCCGGTTCTGGGGAAAACCGGCTCCGGATAATCCCTGGGAGGCTACTTCTCTGGAGTGGAGCACAACCACCCCGCCGCCGTTCGACAATTTTGGCGGGAAGCTTCCGGTGGTTTACCACGATCCGTACCAGTTTGGGGTGCAGAGCTCGACGGGCGACTACGTGATGCAGACTTCGCCCGAGCAAGTGGTTAGCGACCACGACGAGAAGTAACGCCGGAGATCACAGGCAGTACGAGGGAGTTGGGTTATATGGCGACAACGGTCCATGAACCACCAAAGATCCAGCCGCGGCGTCCACGCGAGTCGGGGAATGGCGGCTGGCGAAATCTGGTTCCGGCGAATGGAGACCGCCGCATGGTTCAGGAGTATTCTCCACCGCCGGCGAGCACCGGCATCTGGGTGGTGCTGTATGCCATCTCGATGATGTTTGCCGCGCTGACCAGTGCCTTGGTCGTCCGCAAAGGCTCATCGCTGGACTGGCAAAGCTTTACCCTGCCCTCGATCCTCTATTTGAATACGGCGCTACTGCTGGGCAGCAGCGTGACGCTTGAGATCGCGCGCCGCAGAGTTGCCCGGTTCATGGGAGGCATGCCGATCGCGGGAGAGAGTCCGGCACGCTGGCTCTATATAACGCTGGTGTTCGGGTTGCTCTTTGTGACCGGCCAATATGTGGCCTGGGAGCGGCTGCGGGCTGAAGGGCTGTATCTGGCGACGAATCCCAGCAGTTCCTTCTTCTACCTGCTCACGGTGACCCACGTCTTGCATGTCCTGGGAGGGCTGATTGGATTGGCTTATGTGATCGGAAAGATCCGGAAGTTCAAACTGCAACGGAGCACGCTGGATGCGGCGTCGCGCTACTGGCACTTCGTGGACGTGCTCTGGGTGTACCTGCTGATACTACTTTGGACAAAACTCTAGCGCGATCGCGAACAGGAGACGCCGTGAGTCATGCCGATTTGACGATGCAAGGACACTCCGCGGGGCTGGTCACAGAACGCCCGTTTGCTATTCCCACCAAGAAACTGGCGATTTGGCTCTTCATTATTGCCGACACAATGACGTTTGCCGCATGCCTGTTGGCGTACGGATTTCTGCGCAATGCCACGCCCAATTGGCCCAGGCCCTTCCACAGCATCGTCAATGTGGCGATTATGACCTTCATCCTTCTCACCAGCAGTTTGACCATGCTTCTTGGAGTTCGGAGCGCGAAGGCGGGGGATAAAGTGAGAGCCTTTGCCTGGATTATGATCACCGCGGTGGGCGGCATGGCGTTCGCTTTTCTGCACATTCGGGAATGGTTGGGACTGATTGACGAAGGTATGACTCTGTTCAAAAATCCCTGGGGAACGGGACTGTTCGGGGCCGCATTCTTCAGTGTCACGGGTTTGCACATCACGCACGTTGTCTGTGGAGTGGTCGCCCTGCTCGTTGTGGGCCTCCGCTACAAAAGCGGCCGCTTCCATGCGGACGACATCGAAGTGGTGGGCCTGTACTGGCACTTCGTTGACGTGGTATGGATGTTCGTCGTGCCTTTCATCTATCTCATGAATCTTTCCCACTAGAGCCTGGAGCAGAACATTATGACAACCGTCGCACAACATAAATCTGAGGGGGTCGGAAAGCCGCTGATTGTCTATCTCTGCATTTTGGCACTGGCAGGATTGCAATTTGTCATTGCATATCAAGATATCAGCGCCGGGCAAATGCTCCGGCGCATGTTGTCAGTGGCCATCGTTGAGGCCGGAATCGCCGTCCTGTTCTTCATGCACTTGTGGTCGGAAAAGCGCGCATTTCTGGTGTTCGTGCTGGTCTTTACAATTTCTGTTCTGCTGGCGATGCAGTACGGATGGACGGACAGTTTCCGGCTGTTGCACTGCGGGGGATACTGTTCCTAATGGTCAGATGAGCATGTTTCGCTTTTGAAGAAGGAACAAAAGGAGTTCTGAAACCGTGATGTCGGGAAAGATGCCAATACGACTTGCGCTGATCGTCGGGACGGCGTTGATGTTGTTTGCCACGCCGCTGCCGGCGCTGGCGCAGAACTGCGTGCTTTGCTATACCCAGGCGGCCTCATCGGGTGCTCGGATGATTCAGGCTTTGCGGAGCGGAATTCTGATCCTGATCGTTCCACCCACTTTGATGTCGGTTGCCATGATTTTCATTATGTATCACAGTCGGAACCGGTGCCGAGACACGGCGAGCACGGCAGAATCTGAACTTATCTGGACCAGAGCAGACCTCTCGAATTCAGCGACCACCCCATGGCTTCCGCCGGCACAATAGCAGTTGCTAACCCGAATCGTGCTGTCCCCTCCAAGCTGAGGGACTACTGCACGCTCACCAAGCCCGAGGTGAACCTGCTGATCCTGATGACAACCTCGGCGGGTTATTATCTCGGCTCTCCCGGGCCGCTACGCGTGGGCAGGCTGCTGGTCACTCTGGTGGGCACGTTGCTGGTTGCCAGCGGCACAGCAACCTTCAATCAGTTGATGGAGCGGCGCTATGACGCCCGGA
Source organism: Terriglobales bacterium (assembly GCA_050746005.1). Lineage (GTDB taxonomy): Bacteria > Acidobacteriota > Terriglobia > Terriglobales > Acidobacteriaceae > JAIQFF01. The sequence goes on along the minus strand of JBOGLC010000057.1, from coordinate 57,167 downwards.
TGCGGCGTACCGCGAATCGGCCTTTGGTCTCTGGCCGGGTCAGTGCCAGGGAGGCGTTCTGGTTCGGACTCTCGCTGAGTACCGCGGGTGGTTTGCTTCTGGCTGTGTCAGTCAACGCGCTGTCGGCCTTGCTGGCCGTTGGGACCCTGCTGGGATATCTGCTGGTTTACACGCCTCTGAAGAGGAAGACGCCATTGTGCACGCTGCTGGGCGCAGTGCCGGGCGCCATGCCCACGCTCATTGGATGGGCGGCGGCGTCCGGCCGTATCGAAGGAAATGCCTGGCTGCTCTTTGGGATCCTCTTTCTTTGGCAATTTCCTCACTTCCTGGCGATTGCGCTGATGTACCGGGAGGACTACGCGGGCGCAGGCTTTCGGATGTTGCCCCACTTCGATCACGATGGCCATTTCACCAAGGCAGAGATCGTGGTATTCACGGTAGTCCTGGTGATTGTGACCATGCTGCCCTGGGCGAGCCGGGGTGGCCTGATCTACTCGCTGGTCATGCTCAGCGCAGGGACGTTTTTCTTGTATCACACAGCCAAACTGCTCAGGTCAGGCTCTCGGGTACTTGCCAGCCGCGTGGTTCATGCTTCTGTGATTTACTTGCCGGTAGTTCTTGGCACCATGATGGCGTGGAAGGCGTGAAGTTGGTTTGGTCCGCACTGTGCCGACCTCATTGAAGCAGCACACGGCAGCGGCGAGGAAATCGTGGTTAGCGCTTTGCTCCCGGATGGGTTGCGCGCTGCTATTGGTTGGCATCGACGCTGTGCTCTTACCGGTTGCGGCGATTTCTCTCCAAAGCCCGACTGAGGTCCAAGCGCAACGCCCCGAGTCCCGCAGGTTCCTGCCTCTTACGAATTTCTATTCAACTCCCAGTCCGTTCCCCCCTGGCCGTCCGGGCGAGTTGATCCGTTCGGAGGAGTTCGACGAGTATCAGCTTCCTGAGGGAGTCTCGGCGGTCCGTATTCTCTATCATTCGCGCTCCGCCAATGGCGAGGATGTGGCCGCAACCGGCGTGGTTCTTACGCCGGACGAGAAGCCGCCCAGCGAAGGCTGGCCTGTCATTGCCTGGGCCCACGGTTTTACCGGTATAGCCCGGCAGTGCTCCCCTTCCCTCATGAGAAATCTGAATGAGGGGCCGTTCCTATCCATGTACGTCAAGCTGGGTTATGCCGTGGTGGCACCCGACTACGTGGGGCTGGGAACGAAGTTCAGGAACGCGTCCATCGATATGCAGTCGAACGCGGCCGATGTGATCTATTCGATCCCCGCGGCGCGCGCTGCAGTGCCACAGCTCGGGCATAAATGGGTAGCATTGGGGGAATCCGCGGGAGGCCTGGCCGCGCTGGCCGTAGCGGAGCTGGAACACGACATTCGCGATCCGGACTATCTGGGCAGCGTGGCAGTTTCCGGCGTGGCGGATGCGAAGGGATTCTTCGAAGAGATCGCGAAAGGGAATTCGCCGGGCAAGTTCCTGTTCCTTGCTTATGCGGTCCAAACCCTGTATCCGAAGTTTGAGGCGAACCAGATTCTTGCGGAAAAGGGGCTCGCAATGTACCAGGAACTCGGAAGCGCCTGCGAGGCGACCTCCGCGGGCCCGGAAGGAGTCGTCAGCCAGCTGTTGAAGCCAGACTGGGAAGGCAACAGTTTCGTGCGGCAGTTTTTCGAACGGAACATAATCGGAGGGAAACCCGCGTACGGTCCCCTCCTTATTATCAGCAGTGACTCGGATCCGGCGGCAAGGACGGGACTTACGGCGCGGGCGGCGGAGGACCTGTGTAAACAGCACGATTTGGTGGAGTTCCACCGGTACCCAGGCTCTGAATTTGCCGGCGTATTGGGCGACTCCGTGAGGTACCAACTGACCTGGATCCAGGCGCGCTTTGCGGGGCGGCCTGCGGTCAGTAATTGTCATTGAGGGCAGTGCGGATTCCGTGGCCGGGTCCGTGATTCGGGAAGCAGGGCAGGGACGGCGACGGCAAACAGCGAGAGCTACTTTTCGCCGAGGACAAAATTGACCACAGCGGTTTCGTCCGCGCCGACCGAAATCTGTTTCTGCCAGGTTTTCGGATCGGAGAAGACGGGGCGCTTAATCCTGCGCTCGGTTAGAACATCAAAGGCGCCTTCTTCCCGCTCCAGCTTCCAGCCCTCGTGCCAGGCCACGATCTGGTATTGGCCCGGCGGCACATCGGTCAGCTCAAATCTCCCGCTCTCGTCGGTCACAGCGTAGTAAGGGTGGGGCACCACCAGCAGCTCGGCGTTCATCCAGGCGTGCCCGCCATTGCAGCGCAGGTTGACCAGACCGACGGTAGGCATGGTGCGGCTGACAGTCTTGTTGGTGAAAGGAAAGGGTAAGTTGTAGGTCGCGGCGCCATCCATGTGGACTGTGTGCAGCACCGCATCCGAACTCTTCAGTTGCAGCGGGCCATTCTCCGGCACCAGCAGAATATGGGGCAGGTAACGGCATTGCTTCTGGTCCAGAGAGCGTCGGGGTTCGGGGAGATCCATGGCTTTGCCGCTGGAAATGTCCTTCAGGAACACCACGGTATTGGCTACGCCATTCTCGGGGCCAACGATTAACCGCTCTAAATCTCGGGTCTTGCGGGAATCCGGATCGCAAACCTGGGGATCTTTGTCGATAGGATAGCTGGGGATCCGAGGCAACGGCCCCGACCATTTAACCGTGCCGGAGATCGTCCCACCGTGGGCGACCTGAACGACCTGATAGCCATTCTGGGCCGTCGCCCCGACGGCAAGCATGAGACAAACCAAGAACGCGGCAATTTTAACGGCTCGAAACATCGCAGCAACTTCTTCCTATAACCAGATGCTATCTCTACTCTGCAATGTCGCAAGTCACGAAGGTAACCCCGGCGCCTGAACCGGGGCCCTTTGTCGATGGTATTCAGGCCCCTTCCCTACTTCGGCATCGGATTCGGAGCTCCCGGTCGATGGGGCGCGTTCGTAGAGGTCGAACTGGCCGCTTCCAGCACAAGCGCTGCCTTCACCGAGTCGGGGATCTCATTGGCATGCGCCAGCAGTTGGCTGACCTGCCATATCTGCGTGTCGGTCAGTTTGGTCTTGAAGCCGGGCATTCCGGTCAGGCGAATGCCGTTGGCGGTTTTCCAGTAACTTTCGCCTACCGGATCGTCAGTCACACCCTTACCCCGGAAGAGCTGAGGCGGTTTGGGATACATGGTTGTGGCGTAGTCGGTGGGAGATTGGCCGGGCAATCCGTGACACATGGCACAGTGCTGCTTGTAGACTTCCGCGCCGGCGAGATAGTTCGGTTCATCCGCGGGCACGGGAGGATGGTCGATGTGTTGCTTCTCGATGAGCGCGTCCAGAGCCATGTGTGCCAGCTTCCTCTCGAACGGCATGGGAGGGTCGGCCGTGGCTACCGGCGCCATACCCATCGCAAAGTAGCTGTAGAGGCCTCCGACCAGAATTATGACCGCCAGAACAAAGCCGAGCACAACGCCCTTCAGCATATGGTCGCTCCCATTTTTAGAATCAGAGGCCATCATAAGGTCAAACCATCTACGCTCTTCGCTGTTCGCAACTGCCTTCTCCCAAATGGTAGTCTGTTCCTGCCTGCCGGCAGGATGCCAAGGAACAGGCCCGGAGTTTCGGACCCGGGGACATCATTTTGCTACGACGAGCTTGACTGTTTGTCGAAACCATTTCAGCGAGAGACACGTATCAGACCTTGAAAGTAAATCCGCTTATCTAAGTTAGAACAGATTACCCGAATGCACGGCGAAACCATTACCCATTACCGCATCCTGCACCAGCTTGGCGGCGGGGGCATGGGTGTGGTGTACGAAGCTGAGGACCTCAACCTCGGCCGGCACGTGGCTCTGAAGTTTCTTCCCGGGGAATTGGAAAAAGACCCCGCCGCGCTCGAGCGTTTCCAGCGCGAGGCCCGGGCCGCCTCTGCTTTGAACCACCCTAACATCTGCACTATCTATGAGATCGGGCAGGCTGACGGCCGGTATTTTCTAGCCATGGAACTGCTGGAGGGAAAAACCCTTAAGCAGCGCATCGGGAAGCAGGCTCTGGAAATGGATGTGCTGGTCGAATTGGCCATCCAGATCGCGGATGCGCTCGAAGCGGCGCACTCCAAGGGCATTATTCACCGCGACATCAAACCGGCCAACATCTTTGTCACCAGCCGCAACCAGGCCAAGGTGCTGGATTTTGGACTGGCCAAACAGACCCTTAAGCCGGAAGCCGGAGCCCGCGACGCTGCCGCCGGCTCCGAGATCACCGTGGATGAGGATCTGCTCACCAGTCCGGGTTCGACGGTAGGAACTGTGGCCTACATGTCTCCGGAACAGGCAAGAGGCAAGGAGCTGGATACACGCACCGACCTCTTTTCGTTTGGCGCGGTGCTTTATGAGATGGCGACGGGAGCCCTGCCTTTTCGAGGCGACACGGCCCCGGTCACCTTCGACGCCATTTTGAACCGTCCGCCGGTATTGCCGGTGCGGCTGAATCCCGACGTGCCCCTGCAACTGGAAGAGATCATTACCAAGCTGCTGGAAAAAGATCGCGACCTGCGCTACCAGAGCGCAGCCGAAGTGCGAGCGGACCTGAAGCGCCTGAAACGCGACACGGATTCAGCACTGATTTCCGCCGCATCAAGTTCCAGCACGCTGCGCGCCATGCGCGCGCGCAAGCCGGGCCGGAGGTGGAACCTGGCGGTTATGGCCATGGTGGTAGTGGTTGTGATCGGCCTGGCGATGACGGTCTTCCTGCACCGGACGCGAGCCGTCATGACCGACCGGGATACGATTCTGGTGACCGATTTTGTGAATACCACGGCCGATCCGGTTTTCGACGGTACGCTTAAAAAAGCGCTGGCGGTGGACCTGGAACAGTCGCCCTATTTGAACGTCTTCCCTGAACAAAAAGTAAGGCAGACCCTGCAGTTCATGGGACGCGCCCCGGATGAACGCATTACCAGCGATGTGGGACGCGAAATCTGCCAGCGTGCCGGGATCAAAGCCATGTTGAATGGTTCGATCGCCAATTTGGGTAGCCAATATGTGATTACCCTGGATGCGGTAAACGCAGGGACGGGAGAATCTTTGGCCCGGGAGGAAGTGCAGGCGTCAAGCAAGGAAGCGGTGCTGAATTCGCTGCATCAGGCGGGATCCAGTTTGCGCAAGAAACTGGGAGAGTCGCTGGCCTCGGTGCAGAAATACGACAAGCCGCTCTCAGAGGCGACCACCGCGTCACTTGAGGCGCTCAAGGCGTTCAGCCTGGGAGACGTGAAGCACCAGAGTTTCAATGAACTGACCGCCCTGCCGCTTTACCAGCGCGCCATCGAACTGGACCCCAATTTTTCCATGGCCTATGCCCGACTGGGCACGGTTTACTTCAACCTGGGACAAAGCGAGCTTGCAGAGAGCAACCGGCAAAAAGCGTTCGAACTGCGCGACCGGGCCAGCGAGCATGAAAAGCTGTACATCATGTCGCACTACTACGTGGATTCCGGACAGCTCGACAAGGGCATTACCGCGCTCGAACTCTACAAGCAGACTTATCCGCGGGATTCGACGCCCTATAACAATCTGGCGGTGGTTTACAACATGATGGGGCAGTTTGAAAACGCGCTGGATAACGGGCGCAAAGCGGTGCAGCTCGATCCCGACAGCGCCAGTGGATATTCGAACGTCGCGTTTGCCTATGCCGGTTTGAACCGGCTGGACGAAGCCAAAGCAACCTTCCACGAAGCCTTGCAGCACAAGGCTGACTCGGCGATAGCCCATTCTTCGCTGGCCATCATTGCCTGGCTGCAAGGCGACAAAGAGGGCACGGAGCGAGAGCTGGATGCGATGAAGAACGACCCCCAGGGGGAATTCCAGACGAGCGGGCTGCGCTCGGGGATGGCCGCATATGCCGGACAGCTGAAAGCGGGACGAAGCTTTGGAGAGAAGCAGAGAGAAGCATCCGAACGTCTGGGCTTCAAAGAGCCAGCAGCCAGTGAATATTCGCAGGAAGCGTTCACCGAGGCCACTTTCCTGAACAGGTCTCGCGCTCTGGACGATGCAGCCCAGGCCCTTAAGTTGTCTCAGTCACCCAATGTGGCGCTCAACTGCGCCACAGCCCTCGCCATCGTGGGAGAAGATGCGCGGGCCGCAAAACTGGCCGACGACATGGCGGCGAAGCGTCCTTACGATACCCTGGTGCAATTCGTCGAAGTGCCGCTGGTGAAGGCGCAAATTGAGTTGAATCGCGGCAACCCGGGGAAGGCAATCGATCTGCTCGACAGCGCGCTGGTATACGCGCGAGCAAATTCGGGTGTGCTTTATGTTCGCGGCAATGCGTATCTGAAATCCGGGCGCGGCAGCGATGCGGTGCAGGCGTTCCAGCGCCTGTTGGACCTGAAAAGCGTGATCACGGTCGATCCCACCATGCCCCTGGCAAAGGTCGGCCTGGCGCGCGCTTACGTCATGGCGGGTGACAAAGCGCGTGCTCGAGTGGCTTATCAGGATTTCCTGGCACTGTGGAAAGATGCGGATCCGGATGTGCCCCTGCTGCGTGAAGTCAAAGCCGAGTACGCCAAGCTGCAGTAGCCAGAAACAGGAACAAAATCCACGGGAGAATCCGGGAGCGCCGCATCTGCGTACCCACAGTTCGATGCGCCTATTGCTGCGGGGTTCCGTGAATTTTGGCGGTCGGGCAAGGCCGAAGCGTACCCCAGCGGCTAAAGCCGGGCCTTATCCGATCTGGACGGCACGACTGAAGTCGTGCCCTTCCCACAACCGCATTCAAATTGTCCTCCCCACAGCCGCATTTCGAATTGTCCTCCCCACTGACGCATTCGAATTGTCCTTCCCGCTGACGCATTCGAATAAGTCCAGCGAAACCCGGAGCCGCGGTCCGATATCTGAACGACCCTGACTCTGACGTCCCTCACCTGACGTCCCTCACTCTGACGTCCCTGACCTGACGTCAGAAGTTCGACTTCGGTCCTACTGCAGAACGACCACCAGAATGCGGCCGTCGGAGTGGTATCCGCCGCCGGTGGCGTTTTTGGCGCCCTGCACGGGATCTGGCGGCAGGTAGTAATAGAGGCTCTTCGCCTTACCGGATGCCTGCAGGGTCTGGCCGATGTTGTCGCGCTCAGCGTCCACCGCGGGGTCGATCTTGTGGGTCACTTTTCCGTTGCGCTGGTCCTTTTCAAAACCGATGTCTTGCGTGCCCGCCCCCGCCCAAACAGTTTGTCCGTTCCAGGTGACCGGAGATTTCCAGATCCTGAAATGGTGGCGGCTGGCGACGACGGAATAGGCCTGCGCCAGCTCATACCCGTAGTCCTGCTTGCGCCCGAACAGGTAGAGTTGGCTCATGGGCATCTGGAGATAATCTTTCTTCTGGTAAGTTTCGAGCACCGCTTTCAGGACCGCCTCTTTGCTATCGATGTCGGCAATATGCCAGTTAGAGGCGTCCAGAGCCTCCTTGACCTGCTGCTCGGATCCGACCATTACAAAGTTCACCATGTCGCCCTGGTTGTTGAACTCGTCGTTCACGCGCCGGGGCAGGCCGTCGATGTCTTTTTGCAAGCCGGCATCCAGGGCGGCAGACGACACCTTCAGAGCAGCCGGCACCGTGGTTGACGCGGCGGTGGTGGAAGCCGGCGCGACCACATCGCTTCCTGTCGGCGCGATGGAAGATGAAGAATTGGTCGTGGTGGCGGTAGCGCCGGTCCCGAACTGTCCGGCAAGAAAGACCTGGGCCGCGCTGGCCAGTTTCGATTTGATGTCCTGCGCCGGCGCGGGCTTTGGCGTCTCCGCCTTCTGTGCGTCGGTTGATGAGGCCGCGGCAGGCGAATTGGCCGTCAGCGAGTTGGCGGCAACAGGCGTTGTGGCCGCGCTTCCCGAAGTGACGTGGATTTTGACTGCAAAGCTTCCGCTGCAAGGGGGCGTGCCCGACGCGTTCACCCCCAAAAACAGGTGGCCGGGCGTTTCAACTTTAAGCTGCCGGCCGCTGCCGACCAGAACCGGCGCGCCCTGCACCTGCTGCCGGGCGATCAACGCTCCGGCTGGAGCCGACGCTACGGGGAAACCAGTGGTTGCGGAACCACTCACCCCTGCCGGATCGCAGCTCCCCCCGGAACTGGCGCTTAACGCTAAAACCTCGCCCACCTGCAGGTCTACGCCGGTATCGGTCCAGGGCTGCGCGGTTGAAATCGTGAAAGAGTAATTCCTGGGGGCGGAGCCAGTTTCAGACTGTGCGGTGATAGCAGGAACTGCCGCCATGCCTACCAGGAAGACGAAACCACGAGTCACCAATGAAGAAAATTTCATGACCGAACTCCAGGTTGGGCTCTGTGGATGGGAGACAACGGGAAAATAATATCGGTTATCGTCGGCGGAGTCGAGTCAGGAAGGGTGACAGGTCAAGTGAAAGTAGCGCCGGATCCCGGAGCCTGCCCAGTGGGCGGTAGCCGAAGGGATGCCGGCGCTGCTTCGCTTCTTCGCTTCTATATGGGCTTCTATCGGGCTAGAGCCGGTTCCAGTTGACCCGACTTCAGGCTCGCATAGCGCTTGTTGACTTCGTCCCAGTTCACCACGTTCCACCACGCCGCCAGATATTCCGGACGGCGATTGTTGTACTTGAGGTAGTAGGCATGCTCCCACACGTCGTTGCCGAAGATGGGGAACAGGCCCTGGGAGATGGGGTTGTCCTGGTTTGGGGTACTGAGAATCTGCAGTTCGCCGTTGCGCTTGCCGGCCAGCCATGCCCAGCCGCTGCCGAATTGCTTCGCGCCGGCATCGTTGAACTTGGTCTGGAAATCCTTGAAGCTGCCGAAAGCCTTCTGGATAGCTTCCGCCACCGGTCCGCTGGGATCGCCGCCGCCTTTGGGCTTCATGATCTTCCAGAACATGCTGTGGTTGACGTGACCGCCGCCATTGTTGCGTACAGCGCCGCGGATGTCTTCCGGAACGGCATTCAGATCGCGAATCAGATCTTCAGCGCTCTTCGATTGCAGGTTCGGGTGCTTCTCGATGGCCGCATTCAGGTTCTTTACGTAAGCCGCATGATGCATGTCATGGTGCAACTTCATGGTCGCGGCGTCGATGGTGGGTTCGAGGGCGGAATAGTCGTAGGGCAGTGGGGGTAATTCGAATGCCATATTTCCTCCTGTATAAGGTCTCAGATGATGGTATCGCGTGTGAGGATTCAGCGGGGGAATCTGTTTGTTTTTCGCCCAAAAGCTCAAAAAGGACCGATGGCGCGGACCCAGGAATGGGTTGCTTGTGGAAACGACCAGAGTTTGAAACGGCTACAGATTTTCACTGATCCGGGATTCTTGCCCTGCTGGTTGATCCGGGTAAAATCTGTGGCCATCTTTCTGCGCTTGCGACCAGAATGGAACAAAGCATTAACTTGGGATTAGCGGGGAATTACCGACTCAACGCCTGCTCCAGTTGCTGGGGATCGGTCGCGTAGCTGAGCGCCACTTCCCGATCCACTACCTTTTCACGAACCAGTCTTTCGATCTCGTGGTCAAAGCATTGCATGCCCCCGGGGGCGCCATTCTTGGCGGCTTCGACCAGAGCAGCACCGGAGGGATCGTCGCTGTCAAAGTAGCGCATGGTGTTGGGGGTATTTTTGAAGACTTCGAGGACGGCCACGCGTCCGCCGGCTTTCCGGGGCAGGAGTTGTTGCGAAATCACGTAGCGAAGAGTCTTGGCCAGGCGTATGCGCATCGAGGAATGCTCGGACGGGGGAAACGCGGCCACGATGCGCTCCACGGTTTTGGCCGCGCAGGGCGCATTCATGCTGGAAAGGATCAGGTGGCCGGTTTCCGCGGCCTCCAGAACCATTTCCATGGTTTCACGATCGCGCAGTTCGCCCACCAGAATCACCTTGGGCGCCTGCCGCAACGCGGCCCTCAGGGCCAACGCAAAGTTGGGCGTGTCGCTGTGCAATTACCGTAGGTGAACGGTGGACTGCTTGTGATTGTGCAGGGATTCGATGGGATCTTCGATGGTGATGATATGGCAGTTCTGCTTTTCGTTGATGCGATCCACGAGGGCGGCCAGGGTGGAAGACTTTCCCGACCCGCGCGGGCCCGTAACCAGAACGACGCCGTCCCGGAGCCCGGCTACTTCTCCGAGTTGAGGTGGCAGGCCCAGGGCGGAAAACTCCGGGATCGCAGTAGGAATCACGCGCATCACCACGGCGCAGCTTCCGCGCTGGATGAAAACATTGACCCGGAAGCGAGCCAGCCCAGGCAGTCCAACCGAGATATCGCAAGAACCCTGCTCGCGCAATATGTTGATGGCCTGTTTATTGTCGCCGATCAGGTCCGAAGCGATACGGCGGGTATCGTCCGCGGTGAGCAGTCGCAGGCCCGGGCCCTCCACCGCAATCAGCCGTCCATAGACCTCCACTTGCGGGGGGCGGCCGGGGGAGAAGATCAGGTCACTGACCTTTTCGGCTACGCGCAACATCGCCGCCAACAGCGCATTGGTGGCTCCGGCACCGGAATTCGATGACGGCTCGAACCTGAGCTGAAGCGGTGCTGTGCCTGGTGTCGCCATTTTTTAGCCGGGAAATTTTCGGGCCCGAGCGAGGGGGCCCGGTGCGATCTCAAATGTAGCGAAAACTATGGCGGGGTACTACGAAGAACGTCGCGTACATAGACCTTAGTAATGTAGGCGCGAGCGCCCTCGCTCGTGCGGAACCCATTTTCGTGGCGCTGCAGCACGGGCCTGGGCGCTCGCGCCTACATTTAATGAAAAGCTATTTCTTTGTAGTGGCCTTTTTCTTGGAGCCGTAGCTGGTCTCGATGCTGCTGCCAATGTACTGCAGCATACCTTTGGCGCCCTCGGCGAACTGCCCCGTGGGCTGCAGTTCGAGATACTTGTTGAGCGCTTCCGCAGTGCCTGGCGCCGGGATGACTTTACCCGTCTTGGGGTCGGTGGTGGCCTTGTTAATGAGATTTACGCCCTTTTGATAGTATGCATCGGCTTTGTTCGGATCCGCCGCGATGGACTTATCAAAGGCGGTATTGGCTTCGTCCACCTTGCCACTGTTGGTCAGGACCGCTCCCTGGTTGTAATAATACTGGGCGGCGCCGGGAGGATTGAGCTGTGCCGCCTGGTCATAGGCCTTCACCGAATCTTCGGTTTGACCGGCCCGGGCTTCGGCCTGACCCAGGTTGTTGTAATAGGCGGCCAGGTATTTGCCGTCGTCGGGCTTGGAGCCGGTTTCCATGGTCTTCTTTTTGAGCTCAATGGCTTTCTGGTAATCGGTGACTGCTTCGCTATAACGCTTGGTCTTCTCCGCGGCATCAGTTTGCTTCGGGGCCGAACTGAGATAGGCATCCCCCAAACGGGCCCAGAGCAGGTCCCGCGTGGGATCCATCTGGGTGGCTTCAGTGAGAGTGGTCACGGCAGTCTCGAAGTCGCCGGCGGTCATGGCGGTATTGGCCGCAGCCAGCTTTTCGTTCAAGGCTTTTACCGTGTTGGTCTCTTTAGCAGCCTTGGCTTGCTGCTCCTGCATTTGCTTCAACTGCTCGGGACTGATGCCCTTCTGCTGAGCCGCCTCGACCTGCGACTTCTTCAGGTCGAAATCGAGCGTGGCCTCGTCGGCGCTTACCGGAAAATTGCTGACCTGATCGAGTTGCTTGCCGTCCTGGGTGAGGGTGACCTTGTACTTGCCGGGCTCGATGCCGAGGGAAAAGTACTCGCCCTTCTTGTTGGTCTTCAGGTTGTATTTCCGCCCGTTGTCGGTGTTATTCCATTCCAGGTTGGCGCCCACGATCGGCTTTCCTTCCATGTCCTTGCAGACACCCTTCACTGTTCCAGTGGCCTGGGCGAACACCGGGGGTACACACAGCGCAGCCACTGTCACTACCAGCACCACCATCAGCAAACGTTGCTTCATGTTTTTGGCCTCCCGGCTCATAAAACTGATTGATGAAAATGCGCCAGCCTCCTGGCCGACGCCATTCCTAGGCCCTCTCTGCCAGCTCCGCATACGGAATCGAATCGACGCTACCCGCATCCCGGAAAGCCCGCAGGCGCAGCACACAGCTGTCGCACACTCCGCAGGCGCTGTCCTCCCGGCTATAGCACGACAAAGTTAAATCGAAGGGCGCGCCGACTTCAAGGCCCAGGCGCACGATTTCAGCTTTGCGCAACTGAATCAAAGGCGTAACAATTTCGATCGCGCCATCCTTGGTGCCGAGCTTGATCACCTGGTTGAATGCCTGGTAGTAGGCGGGCCGGCAGTCAGGATATCCCGAACTGTCCTGCTCGACTGCACCGATGTACACCTTCGCGGCCCCCAGCACTTCCGCCCAACTCACTGCCACGGACAGGAAGTGGGCGTTGCGGAAGGGCACGTAGGTTACCGGAATGTCGTGTCCCATCCCATCTGGCCCAGGACCGAGCGATTGAGGAACGTCGATGTGGCGATCCGTCAGTGCCGAACCGCCAATGGCCGGGAGCGCCTCGTTCCTCACCAGCAAGCGGTCACGGATCTTCAGGAGATCGCAGATGGCGAAGAAAGCCCGACGCTCGCGATCCTCGGTACGCTGCCCATAGCTGACGTGCACGGCCGCAGTCTGGTGATCGCGCGTCGCCAGCGTGGCGCATACGCAGGAGTCCATCCCGCCACTCAGGAGGACAACAGCGCGATGTGTATCTTTCACCATTCCTTAGATGTCGTTTCGCGAGATGTCGTTTCGCAAGATGTCTTGGCGCGCTGCCGGGCCGTCCAGGCTTAACTCCCTGAAAAACCAGTCCAAAATTAAGCCTTTTCAGGTTGCAGATTACTGACAAGAGCGGGAACGCCATTCACACCGGTCGGCGTTCAAGCTGAAATCAACAATCTGAAATCCGCAATTCCTAGACTCCCTTCATCGCCGGATCCCAAATGAACTTATGAAGCTGCAATCCCAAGCGCGCCGGCACCTCGTCCGCGAGCATCCATTCCGCCAGTTCGCGCGGGTCCAACAGACAAGCAGAGGAATCGCGAGCGCCGCGGGCTTCCTTGCTGAAAGCAGGTGAGAATAGCACCGCTCTGACTCGCCTGTCGAGGTTGTGGCAGGCCACGAAGTCGCGGGCAAATTCATAGTCGCCGCGATCGCTCAGCACAAACTTGACCTCATCGTGCAAATTCAGAAAGTCGAGGTTCCCCATGTGAAATGTGTCCGCCTCGCCCGAGTGCGGACATTTCACATCCACGATCTTGATGGCCGGAAGGGGCACGTGTTGCAAGGGACGTTCGCCGCTGGTCTCGAGCAGAACGGTGTACCCGCCATCCAGCAGGCGCTGCATCAGCGGCACGACTTCACGCTCCTGCAACATAGGTTCGCCGCCGGTGACTTCCACCAGACCGCCGTCTGGGCTCAACCGCTCCACTTCGCCGACCACTTCTTCCACGGTGCGGCGCTGGCCGCCGCTGAATGTGTACTCGCTGTCGCACCAGGAACAACGCAGATTGCATCCCGTCAGCCGCACAAATACGCAAGCCAGCCCCGCGTGCGTGGACTCGCCCTGGATCGATTTGTAGATCTCGGTAATCTGCATGAAAGGCAGCTTCTGGCTTCTGGCTCCTGGCTTTCCTTAGCTCCCAGCTCTCACTTTGTCATCCTGAGCGAAGTAGCAGCTTCGCGCAGCGAAGCCGCTACGCAGTCGAAGGACCCCTATAGCGCGATTGATGTTTGAGATCATTGGGATTTTGACGCTACTCAGCGCACCGGCTGACGATCACAGCTACTCCGAATATGTCGCAGTGGTCACGTCCGTCTCGAATACGGTCACATTCTTGACCCGCACCCGGCCCTGAGTCGCGCGATCGAGATTCACATTGGTTTCGTCGTAAAAATACTTGGCCAGATTCTCCGCCGAGGGATTGAGAACCTTGAAAGGCTCCAGATCGTTGATCATCTGGTGATCCAGTCGGTCGATCACCGGTTTCATCGCTTCTTTCAATTCCCTGAAATCGAGCAGCAGGCCGGCTTTGTCCAGTTCCTTGCCTGCCAGGGTCACCCTCACTTTGTAGTTGTGCCCGTGCGGGTTCTCGCATTTGCCCTTGTAATTCCGCAGGTAGTGCCCCGCGGCAAACGAATCTTCGACTGTGACCTCGTACATGGATCCTCTTGGCGGGCGGAGCGAATACGGACACGACCGCCGCGCAGCGTCTAACTCTCCATTTTACCCTGATAGGGACGCTGCTGGTCTCTCCACCGTCAGAGGGGCCTCAGTTTCAAACTGAGGCATCACCCGGCCGTTGGTAGTTCTATATCTGGAGTCATGCTGAGCTCGCGAAGCATCTGGCGGGCAGCGTCTTTGCCCCTGGCTCACGATTTGAGCAGATGCCCGTCAGATCCCTTCGACTTCGCTCAGGGCAGGCTCTTCGGGACTAAAGTCTCTCAGGATGACGCCAGGGAAAGATCTGTTCAAACTGAGGCACTACCCGTCCAGAGTCTTGATTTCGGGCCTTGGCGAACTTTGCGGTCAGGTTTTGAGGTGGTCGCAAACCGGGAAAAATCTTGAACCGCAAAGTGCGCCAAGGATTCCGCAAAGGCCGCAAAGAAATCGATTTGCGACCCCGGTTCTCTGCTACTGTCCGATCCCGAAAAATTCTTCTACCTGCTTCAGGTCGGTGGTCCGGCGATAAGGCGGCAGGCTCTCCACGAACACTTTTCCGTACTGCTTCTTCAAGATGCGGTTGTCGAGCAGCACCAGCAAACCGCGATCATGGAGCGAGCGGATCAGGCGCCCGAAGCCTTGCTTCAGGGTGATGACTGCGGCCGGCACCTGGTACTGGAAGAAAGCGTTGCCACCCTCCACGTCGATGGACTTGACCCGTGCCGCCACTACCGGATCGCTGGGCACGGCGAACGGCAGGCGGTCGATGATCACACAACTCAACTGCTCGCCCTGCACATCCACGCCCTGCCAGAAGGATGAAGTGGCGAACAATACGGCGTGGGGCGTCAGTCGGAATTCCTCGAGCAGCGCGGTCTTGGGGGCGTCGCCCTGCAACAGCATGGGGAATTCCAGTACTCCCAGCAGGCGCTGGTGCACATCGTTCATCTGGGCATAACTGGTGAACAGCACGAAGGCGCGCCCGCGGGTAATTTCCAGCAGGCGGCGGATGCGATCGGCGGCCTGGGCCGCGAACTGCGGGGTGCGGGGATCGGGAAGGTCGGGAGGCACGTAGAACATGGCCTGATTTTCATAATCGAAATGCGAGGGCAGAACGGTTTCACGGGCGTGCTCCAGCCCCAGCCGCTGCCGCATGTAATCGAAGCTGCCGCCGACAGCCAGGGTCGCCGAAGTCAGCACCGCGCATTCCAGCTCATCGAAAAGGCAGGCCTTCAGAATCGGCGCCACGTCGATGGGAGTGGCCTGAAGAAAAACGTTGAATTTATCCCGTCCGCCACGCCGGCGCTCGATCCAGAAGACGGTATTGCGGTCTTCGGATTCCATCAGAAAACCGAGTTGCACCTGCAACTCCTGGGCACGCCGGGCGAAGTTGAAGACTTCCTCGGGCTTGGATGGCAAGTTCTCCAGCTCCGACGCCAGGCGGCTGATCGACTGCTGCAGCCCGAGAAACTCGTCGCCATTTTCTTCCATGAACTCACGCCGGTTTTCGAAAGCGAAGCGCCCGTCTCCCTGCGGCAACAGTGCGAAGAAGAAGGTTGATCGCTCGCGCAGGCTCTTCAGCGCACCCGATACCGAAGCTGACAGCATGTGGTTGCGCTGCAGTGAGGCTTCCACGTCGCGGCACAACTCCTCGAATCTTCCATTGCTGACCGAGACTCCGAAATAGCTGCCGGCCACGTCTTCCAGTTCGTGGGCTTCGTCGAAAATCACCGCCCCGGCTTCGGGCAGGATTCCGGCATCGGGCGCATGCTCGGATTGCTGCTTGATCGACAGGTCGGCAAAGAACAGGTGGTGATTTACGATGATGATGTCGCTCTCCATCGCCTTGCGATGCATTTCGGTGATGAAACAGCGGTCCCAGGCGCTGCACTTCTGTCCCAGGCAGGTATCGGCGCGGGCGTCAATCTTGTGCCAGAGGGCGCTGGCTTCGGGAAGCGACGCCAGTTCGGCCCGGTCGCCGGTCTGTGTGACTTTCTCCCAGGCGGCGATGGCGCGGTAGTGCTCGATCTCCTCCAGTCCGCTGAGCACGGGCTGGTCGGTAAGGTCGTAAAGCTTCTTGCGGCACAAATAGTTATTGCGCCCCTTCATGTAACAGACGTTGAGCTTGCCTTCGCCTTCGGGAAAGAGCGCCTGTTCGAGAAAAGGAACATCTTTATGGAAGAGCTGTTCCTGCAGATTTTTTGTGCCGGTGGAAATGATCACCCGCTTGCCGGACCGAATCACGGGCACCAGATACGCCAGCGTCTTGCCCGTGCCGGTGCCGGCTTCGACAATCAAGTGACGCTTCTCTTCCAGAGCTTGTTCAACGGCCTGCGCCATCAGCAGCTGTCCCCGGCGGAATTCGTAAGCGGGGTGGGTACGCGAGAGTACCCCGCCCGGCGCGAAGAACTGATACAAGGAAGCATCGCGTTTCTTCGTATTCGGGACTGGCCGGGAGGAGGAAGGCACAGAGTCACTATAATAGAGTCTGCGTGATGTAGGCGCGAGCCGTCGCTCTAAGAGCTTATGACCCATCCAACCTTGAACTCACCGTCGGCTGCGGCAGCGGTCGACATGCCCACAGTCGCCATCGTCGGGCGTCCCAACGTGGGCAAGTCCACGCTCTTCAATCGTCTGGTAGGGTCGCGGCGCGCTATTGTCGGCGACGAGCCGGGCATCACGCGTGACCGTCTTTACGGCGAGGCGGAATGGCGCGGACGCCACCTGCGTATCGTGGATACGGGCGGCATTCTTCCCGAAGACAAGAATTTCATTCCGGCGGAAATTTTCCGCCAGGCCAGGGTCGCGCTCGAGGAGGCCGACGCCGTCATCATGGTGGTGGATGGTCGCACGGAAATGGCGTCTCCCGATATTGAGCTGGCGCGCCAGCTGATCCGCTCCAGCAAACCGCTGTTTCTTGCGGTCAACAAGGTGGACACGGACAAGCAGCAGAGTCTCACGGATGAGTTTCATCGTCTTGGCATCCGCAAGCTGTTTCCTATTTCGGCTGAAAATGCCCGGGGCCTGGATGATCTGCTGGATGCCGTTCTCGAGATACTGCCGCTGCGAAATCAGCTGACCACTGAGGACACGGAGGACGCAGAGGAAACCCTCCAGTCTGACGAAATGGTGGCGCGTGAGACCAAAGTGGCGATCATCGGACACCCGAACGTGGGCAAGTCCACGTTGCTGAACCGGCTGACCGGCGCCGAGCGATCCATCGTCTCGGCCATCCCTGGAACTACGCGAGACGCGGTCGATGAGATCGTCGAGCACGACGGCAGGCGCTTCCGCTTCATCGATACCGCCGGCATCCGGCGCAAGGGCAAGACCCACCTGATGGCGGAGAAGCTTTCCGTGGTCATGGCGCGCAAGCACCTGGAAGCTGCCGACATTGCGCTGCTGGTGATCGATGCGACGGAAGGTGTAAGCCAGCTCGATGCCGCCATCGCCGGATACGCCCACGAGAGCGGGCGCTCCATGATCATCATTGTGAACAAGTGGGACTTGGTTCTCAGCGGCCAGGAACGAACCGGCCGTCAGACCAAAGCGTCACGCATGCGGGAAAACAAGCGGCCGGGAGATCGGGTCGCATACGAAGAAAGACTGCGGGACGCGCTGAAATTCCTCAGCTACGCACCCGTATTGTTCGTCTCCGCATCTACCGGCAAAGGCACTGAACGGATATTCCCCACCCTGGAAGAAGTGGCCAGGGAGCGCCGCAAGCGCGTCGGCACCGGCGAAATGAATCGCTTCCTCAAAGAAGTGGACTTTGAACGCGCCTCGGTGCCGGCGCGGCAGCAGGTCAAGATTTACTACATGACCCAGGCCGCGGTGGGGCCGCCAACTTTTGTTATTTTCACCGACCGCAAGGTAAAGCTCCACTTCGCCTACCAGCGTTTTCTGGAAAACCAGATTCGCCGCGCCTTCGGATTCGTCGGCACCCCAATCTGGATCAAGAATCGCGCCCGGGATTAGAACACATGTTCGTGATGGCCCTGCGTGACGGGCCCGAGGAAGTAGCCGAATGCTTTCAATTCGCCCTGCCCATGCTGGCGATGTATCCACGCTGAACACGCTGATCCATGAATTCGCGCAGTTCGAGCGGCTCCCGGTCGCGGTAAGCGAAGGTAGCCTGGCGCGCGATGGATTTGGTGCATCACCAAAATTTCGCGTGCTGATGGCAGATTGGGAAGGCCAGCCGGCCGGCTATGCGCTTTTCTTCGACTATTACTCATCGTTTGAGGGACGCGCCGGCCTATTTCTTGAGGACATTTACGTTCGCGACCGATACCGGGGAAAGGGAATCGGCAAGGCGCTGCTCGCCCAGGTCGCGTTGCTCGCCCGAGAGCAAAAGGGCTTTGGCGTGCGGTGGCAGGTGCTGGATTGGAATGCTCCCGCGATCGACTTCTACAAGAACCTGGGGGCGACGTTTCTTGATAGCTGGAAAACCATCAGCCTGGAGGGCGATGCCCTGGCACGCCTGGCCGCGAGCGCGCGATGACGACGGCAGCACGCGTCACGGTGATTGGCGCCGGCCTGGCGGGATCGGAAGCAGCCTGGCAATGCGCGCGGCGCGGCATTGCCGTTGAACTCCGGGAGATGCGGCCGGTACGATCGACGCCCGCCCATCAGACGTCAGATTTTGCCGAACTGGTCTGCTCCAATTCCCTGAAATCCGACAGCCCGAACACGGCGCCCTGGCTGCTGAAGGAAGAAATGCGGCGGGCGGGATCACGCCTGCTGGAGATTGCGCGCGAGTGTGCGGTCCCCGCTGGACACGCGCTGGCAGTGGATCGCACTACCTTTGCTGCCCGGGTCACGGATGCGCTCTCGCAGGAACCGCTGATCACGGTCCGGCGCGAAGAATGCACGGAGATCAACGAAAATCAGGTCACCATCGTCGCTACCGGGCCGCTGACTTCCGACGCCCTGTCCCGGGAGATTTCGCGGCTGAGCGGGTCTAACCATTTGTATTTCTTCGATTCGATCAGTCCGATTGTCGAGGCAGATTCCATCGACATGTCGAAGGTGTACCTGGCAGCCCGTTACGACAAGGGTTCGGCCGATTACATCAACTGTCCCATGTCGAAAGAAGAGTACGACCGCTTCTGCGACGCCCTGATTTCCGGGCAAGCGGTGGAGGAGCGCGACTGGGAGAAGCTGAATTATTTTGAGGGCTGCCTGCCCATTGAAGAGATTGCCCGCCGCGGCCGCGACACCCTGCGCTTCGGCCCCATGAAGCCGGTAGGACTAAAAGACCCGCGTACCGGGCGGATTCCGTACGCCGCGGTGCAGTTGCGGCAGGAGAACCTCCGGGCCGATTCTTACAACCTGGTGGGCTTTCAGAATCACCTGAAGTTCGGAGATCAGGCGCGCGTGCTGCGGCTGATTCCGGGCCTGGAGAACGCGCGTTTCCTGCGTTACGGGCAGATTCATCGCAACACCTACATCAATGCGCCGACGTTATTGTCCGAGTCGCTGCAGATGAAGGAGCATCCGGCGGTATTTTTTGCCGGCCAGATATGCGGCGTGGAAGGGTACGTCGAATCGATTGCAACCGGCCTGATGGCAGGCATGCACGTTGCGGCTGTGGTTTGCGGATGGGAACCTGTGCCTCCGCCGCGGCCGACCGCCTTCGGCTCCCTGACCCACTACCTGACTCAAGCCGATCCCAGAAATTTTCAGCCGGCAAACATCACCTTTGATCTTCTGCCACCTCTCGAGCGCAAGGTCCGCGACCGGCAGGAGCGGCATCGGCAGCAGTGCGAACTGGCCTTGAGACAGTTTGATGAGTGGATGGAACGTGGGGCGGAAATTCCCTTCGTTTTCGCTCAGGACGGGCTTTGTCCGCCGCCTTTGACTTAGACTTCACCAAAGCGCGCCTAAATTCCCAAAATTCGAGTTCAAAGCAGCGGGCGAGGGCGCCCGACCCCACACTCCACCAAGCTCTGAACAAAGTCAGGCTGAATCTCGTATATGAAGATGGAGCATTTGCGCCCCTGTCCCGGCTTACGTTCGGGCGGCATCTGCGTCCAAACTGCGATGGTTCTCCGCGATCTCATTGGCGATGTGTTGCGTACCCTCTGGGCCCACAAGCTGCGCACCTTCCTGACCATGTTTGGCATTGCGTGGGGGATTATTTCCATCGTTCTGATGGTGGCGGCGGGCGAAGGATTGCGCAAAGGGCAGGCCGAACAGGCCCGCAATTTGGGCAAGGATATTCTGATCGTTTTTCACGGACGCACCAGCATGCAGGCCGGAGGCGTCCGAGCCGGGCGCGAGGTGCACTGGGAAGACGCCGATGTTCCGGCAGTACAGACAGGATCGCCGGATTGCGAATACGCCATTCCGGAACTGGAGCGGCAGGATGTCCGCGCCCACAGCAGCTATAACAATGCGGCGTTTACCGTGACCGGATCTCATCCGCCCTTCGGCTACATTCGCAGCCTCGACGTGGGGGAAGGCCGCTTCTACAACTGGGACGATCAGAAGGAGGCGCGTCGCGTAGCGTTCATGGGCAGCGATGCGGCCAAGCAACTGTTTCCCGGCCGCAATCCTGTGGGCGAAGATGTGTATCTGAACGATTTCCCTTACAAGGTCATCGGCGTCATGGCGGCGAAAAAACAGGATTCCAGCTACGACGGTTGGGATGTCAGCAAGATTTTTATTCCCTTCGCGGCCATGCGGCGTGACTTCCCCGACAAGCCTCCGGGCACCTCCACCACTTTTGACCAGTTGCTGGTCACCCCCAAATCGGTGGACCAGCACAAGGCCTGCAAACGCGAGGTGCAGACGGTGCTGGGACGAATGCACAACTTCGATCCCGACGACAAGGAAGCTTGCCCCATCTGGGATACGGTGCAGGAAGCGCAAGCTTTCCGTCAGATGACCGATGGCATGAAGTACTTTCTGGGTGCGGTCGGCATCGTGACTCTGTTTCTGGGCGGTCTGGGCGTGATGAACGTCATGATGGTGGCGGTGCGGGAAAGGACCCGCGAGATAGGCGTGCGCAAGGCTCTGGGCGCGCCGGCCCGCACCATCCTCAGGCAGTTTTTTATCGAAGCGCTGCTGATCGCATTTGTCAGCGGCGCCATCGGGATGGGAATCGCATACGGCATTTGCTTCCTGGTGAACCTGCTGCCCATGCCGGACTTCTTCGCAGGTTTAGTGGCCACCTGGCAGTCCGGGGTGACGGCCTGCGCATTGTTGGGAATCATTGCGGTCTTCTCGGCGCTGTATCCGGCACGACGGGCGGCGTCGATCGACCCCATTGAGGCGTTGCGGTATGAAGCGGGGGGCTAGAAGTGCGAATGGGTTTTTGTGGGGCCGACCCGACTTCACAAGGTTGATGGCAGATTCTGCATGCTGATTGAAATCATTTTCGAAGCCTGGGTAGCGCTCAGACGCAACTACACGCGCAGCCTGCTGACCATGCTGGGTATTGTCTGGGGGATCGCCACCGTCACACTGCTGATTGCCTACGGCAGCAGTTTCCGCCGCATTCTGGTGGGCGGGTTCGACGCGTTTGGCAAGAGCGTGACCATCTGCTGGCCCCAGCAAACCAGCGAGCAGCCTGGCGGACAACGCGCCGGCAAGAAAGTGCGTCTGGAGCAGGCTGACCTCGACATGGTCAAGGAAATGGCCCCCCTGGTGAAGCACGCTTGTCTCGAGACCGTGGATCGCCCGGGCATCAGCTATGGCGAACGGATGGTAGGGACGGCCGCGATACGCGGGGTTTGCCCGGAGTATGGCGAGATGCGAAACGAAGTCCCCTCCGAAGGACGCTGGATTTCGCCGGGCGACGAACTGGAGCGGAGGCGGGTGGTCTTTCTGGGCGGCAGGGTGCGCGAGCAGTTGTTCAGCGGCCGGCCGGCGGTGGGTGAGGAGGTGCAGATCGGAGGCGTGCATTTCACCGTGATCGGCGTGATGGCCCGCAAGATCCAGTTGAGCAACTATTTCTCCAGCGATGACGACTCTGCCTGGATTCCCTACAGCGCCGCCGGCGACATCTGGAATACGAAATATGCGGCCGTGCTGGTCTTCGAGCCGATTGCACCCCAGTTCGAGAAGCGGGCGCAGGCCCAGGTGCTGGCTGCCATCGCCACCCGCCAGCAATTTTCTCCCACTGACAAAAAGGCGATCGTGATGTTCGGCCGCGATGAATTCCGTCCGGTGATCGACGGCCTGACCATCGGTCTGCAGGTGTTGCTCACGTTCGTAGGCACGTTGACGCTGGGCATCGGCGGAGTCGGCGTGATGAATATCATGCTGGTCTCGGTGGATGAGCGCATCCGCGAGATCGGCCTGCGGCGGGCGCTGGGCGCCAAGAAATGGCAGATCAAACTCCAGTTCCTGGCTGAAACCCTGCTCATCATGCTATTGGGCGGAGCGGCCGGCGTTCTGCTGTCCTACGCCATTGCCGCGGCCGTGGGTACGCTGCCGCTGATGGGCCCGTTGTTTGAGGACACTTCCGGAAAAGCCGATATCCATCTCCAGATTTCCCTGGCCACGGTGCTGCTCTCCACCCTGGTACTTCTGGTCGTCGGCGTCGCCAGCGGCCTGGTGCCGGCGCTGCGTGCTTCGAAGCTGGACCCGGTGGAAGCGCTCAGATACGAGTGAGACCCCGATTGCAGATTCCAGATTAAAAATGCTGAACTCCAGTTGCTGGAAACGGAGAATGCAGTCTTGAATCTAAATCCGGCAATCTGAATTCTGCAATTCTGGAGTACCAAGAATCCCATTGACCCAACTCATCCTTCGCAGTACCTTGCAGCCAGCCGCGATCTCCTGAGGTGCGACTTGCCGATTTCCGCTGTGGACGCGATTACTCCCGCTTTTGAGCACGCCAAGCAGCAACTGACGCGGCCGTTCCGGGCCGGCCAGTGGGCCAAACTCGGGCTGGTCGGTCTGCTGGCCGGTGAACTCAGTTCGGGCGGCGGAGGCTGCAATCCCAGCGCCTTCCGGATTCCGCACCCCAATAGCTCCCAGCGTCTGATGGACACCACGGTGCCTTCCATCAATCCGGTGCTGACTGCTTCCCTGATCGCGGTGCTCGTCGTGGCCGCGTTCGTTCTGTTTGTTCTGTTCCTGTATGTGAACAGCGTTATGCGCTTTATTCTGTTCGACAGCGTTGTGACCAGAGAGTGCCGCATCGGTTACAGCTGGAGCCGCCGGCAGGGGCCGGGGCGGCGCCTGTTCGTCTGGCAGATTCTGCTGGCGCTGGCTTCGATTGTCTGTTTAACCATTCTGGTGGGGATCCCGTTGGGTTTCGCCTTTCTCGTGGGATGGCTCCGAGCACCCAAAGAGCACATGATTCCGCTGATTCTGGGAGGCATGGCCCTGTTTTTCATTTTTCTGCTTTTCGTGGTTGTGCAGTTAGTCGTCCATGTGATGACCAAGGATTTTGTGGTCCCGCAAATGGCCCTGGAGGAGATCGGCGCGTTCGAGGGCTGGCGGAGATTGTGGCCCCAGCTCAAACGCGAGCCCGGCGGGTATGCGGCCTACATTGGAATGAAGATTGTGATGGCCATCGGAGCCGCAATCATTGTCGGGGTGGTCTCGGCGATCGTTGTATTGCTATTTCTGATTCCGATCGGCGGTCTGGGCGCGGTGGCCGTGATCGCAGGCATGGCAGCCGGACTGACCTGGAACCTTTACACCATCACTCTCGGGGTCGTTGTGGGGCTGATTGCGATTTTTACATTGCTCTATCTGATTTCTCTGGTCGCGGTACCGACTGTGGTGTTCTTCCCCGCTTATTCCATCTATTTCTTCGCTTCGCGCTATCCTCCGCTGGACGCGCTCATGCATCCTGCGCCGCCGCCTCCGATGGCGCCTCCGCCTCCGCCAGAGCCGCCTCCGTTACTGCCCACGCCTGAGCCGATCGGATGACGGCGCAACTACGGCATCAATCGCGGCCACTCTGGGCAGAAGGAATGGGCTGGGCAGCGGGGTCGTGTCTCCAGGAAAAGCGCCGGCCGAGGATGCATTTGACGATCAGATGATCGGTCGATCCGGTCACCCCCACGCCCACCCCGAAGTTAAATTCCCACTGTGGTCCCAGATCGAGGTCAATCGATGGAACGAACTGTTGTTGCTGATCTCTCAGCGCATCGAAACCGTTAAGCGATCCGTAGGCCGCGTAATACTCCAGTCCGCCGCTGATTCGTTTGCTGAAATCAAAACTTATCTTGGCATTGGGTGAAAATTCCACCCCCTTGTCGACATTTTCGCCATGGAGCGAACGTTCGAGCGTGGGATTGAAAGACAAATACCAGCGGCCGATTTTCTTGTCCACGATGGGCCGTATCTCCCAGGTCCAGGTGTCGGGAGAAAAATCGCGGCGCTGGTAACCAATTTCATTCGACAGGCTCACCCCCACCGGCCAGTGCCAGGAATCGGGGACCCGCACCCGGGGGCGGATGTGGTCGCCCACCCACTGCCAACCGCCATCGGGCTGAATGCTGGTGAACACGTAGAAGCCGGTCTCAAACCAGCTATTGAAGCCCTGCGTGATTTCCAGGGTCTCGTGTTGGGCGTGGTTGCTGGGCAGGACGCCATCTTCCACGGTCTTGCTGCCGCTCGCCGTGAAGTTGGAGTGCAGTTCGACCATGGTGTTCCCGGGCGGAACTGTGTCGGCACCGTAAACCTGGATTTCGTAGTTGTCCTGGGCGCGGGCTGGGGAGGCGACAAACACGGTTAATGCAAGAAAAGCCAGCGCAAGAGAAATCAGGCTGAGCGCAGGCAAGAACTGCGCCGACTCGATCCAACGTCGAACTATCAGCGGGAAAGCAAGAAGCGAAATTGGAAGGCGTGGGTCGTTCATTCCCGTCGGGCTGGAAGCGGAGCGAGCCGTCTGGTTCCATGATGCATGGTGGAAGGAGGAGGCGCAAGCACCGGTTTTGAGGAAGGTCTGGCCACCTAGAGAATGACTCTGGCGTCTCCCACTCGCCGGGTCACGTGTTCCCGGTCGAGATACTCCAGCAACGGGATGGCATATTTGCGGCTTACTCCGGCCAGGTCCTTGAAGCGGGCCACGTCGATCTTTGGCGACTTTGCTTTTTCGACCGACATCAACTGGCGCAGATCTCTCAGCGCGTCGCGATGAAAGACCATGTCCTCCGAAATCTTGACCAGTATGCGGTCACGCAGCAGCAGAGTGACGATTTTCTGGGCGCGAGTTCTGTCGACCTTCAATCCAGCCAGCACATCCTTCAATGCAGGCACTCTTAGGCCGGCCGAGGCAAAGGCGGACTCAATGACCTTCCGGGACTCGCTTTCTTCGTCTTTCATGACGACGCCACGTCCCGGTAAATGAACGATTTCGCCGGCGACCTCGAATTTGTTTTCGCCGACCAGCAGCGCCAGCGCGGCCGGGAACACTTCGCTTGACGCCTGCACGCGCTCGCGCAATTCTTCCTGGCCCATGCCTGCGACCAGTGGATTCTCCCGATGGAAACTTGCGACCGTACTGGTCATGGCGGATTTCAACGCTTCCAGCGCGGGGCGGTCGGCAAAGCGGTCGCCGAGTCGAAGCACCCGGCCCTGAGCGATGGCAGGGGTCAGCGCCGCTTCGATTACTTTTGCGGGGAAACCGCTCTCAGCAATCAGTTGTGAAAGAGCGATTCCGGCGTGACGGCGTCGCGCAACCCGGGCCTGAAGAATCGATTGAATATCCCCGTCCGCCAGAGTTCTCAGGAGCGCTTCCTGGTCCGTCAATCGCGGAATCGGCGCCGCATCCAGCACCCGGCCGCCGCCGATCGTCGCCACCGGTGAGAACTGACGCATGATGAACCGATCGCCCGGCAACAGCAGCGTGGGCTTGGCCAGGCGCAACTGAGCCATCGCACTTTCTCCCGGCGCAATTTGTTTCTGGCCATAGAGCACGACCGTGGCGATGGTTTCAAAGGTGTAGGCATGCAGGTGCACGCGGGACCGGTCTTTCAACGGCGTTGCCGATGGCAGCAGGGAGAGCGACACATCCATTCGCGAAGTGGATTGAAACGTCGATGGCGGCGCCAGTACCATGCCGCGTGCCAATTCCTGCGTGGTCACCCCGGCCAGATTCAATGCGGTGCGCTGGCCGGCCACGGCATGCTCGGCCGATGCTCCATGCACCTGCACGCCGCGGACGCGCACCCACTGGCCCGAGGGAAAAACTTCCAGCTCGTCTTCTTTGTGAATCGTGCCCGACATCAGCGTCCCCGTTACCACCGCGCCGAAGCCTTTCATGGCAAACACTCGATCCACGGGAAGGCGGGCCAATGCGGAAGAATCCCTGGCAGGAACCTCGGCCGCCGCCTTTGCCAGTGCCTGCTCTAGTTCATCGAGACCCGCTCCGGTCAGCGAACTGACGGCAACCACGGCCGAGTGCGCGGGATCGAGAAACGAACTGCGCAGAAGTTCCTCAACCTCCAGCCTGACCACGTCAAGGGTCTCGCGCTCCACCAGGTCGGACTTGGTCAGCACGGCGATGCCCCGGCGCACGGAAAGCAGGCGGCAGATATCGAAATGCTCGCGGGTCTGCGGCTTGATGGATTCGTCGGCGGCAATCACCAACAGGACCAGATCGATGCCACCCACCCCGGCCAGCATGTTGCGAATAAAACGTTCGTGGCCGGGGACATCGACAAAACCGATGCGCAGAGTTTCGCCGCTGGGCAGGGGCAGTTCCAGGTGGGCAAAACCGATATCGACGGTGATGCCGCGGCGCTTTTCTTCTTCCAGGCGATCGCCGTCAATGCCAGTCAATGCCTTGACCAGAGCCGTTTTCCCGTGATCGATGTGCCCGGCGGTACCGACAATGACGGACTTCATCCGGGACAGTATAGCGCCGGCGCCGTGATGGAAGCCGGGAGTCATCGGGGCGGGAACGTCGCCCGGCTAGCGGAGCAGGCGAGAGCCCCGTCGTCCCTCGCTGACGCTATTTTTCGAACTGGGCCGCTGTGCGACAATAGACATATCCCCATGAACCTGTCGGCAACCTCTGCAATTACTCCGGAACTCATTCGGGAGCACGGCCTCACTCCCGATGAATTCGAAAAGATCAAACAGCTATTGGGTGGGCGTGAGCCCACGATCACCGAACTGGGTATTTTCAGCGTGATGTGGAGCGAGCACTGTTCGTACAAGTCGTCACGCGTGCACCTGAAACGCTTGCCCACGCGCAGCCGGCTGGTGGTGCAGGGTCCAGGGGAGAACGCCGGCATCATCGACATCGGCGACGGCTGGGCCTGCGCCTTCAAGATCGAGTCCCACAATCATCCTTCGTTTATCGAGCCCTTTCAGGGCGCGGCGACCGGGGTAGGCGGCATCTTGCGCGATATTTTCACCATGGGGGCGCGGCCGGTCGCGGTAATGGACTCGCTGCGTTTTGGACCCATTCAGAATGTCGCAGGTAGTGTGGGGAGGGCGTCCTCGCCCGCCGGCACGGGCGGGCCTGCCCGGAGCGAAGTCGAAGAGACGCCCGCTCCGACAGCGAAGGACATTCACAAAAATCAATCGGTGCTCGAGGGAGTGGTCAGCGGGATCGCCTCGTACGGCAACTGTTTCGGCGTGGCCAATCTGGGCGGCGAGACCAAGTTTGAGCCTTGCTACTCGGGCAATCCTCTGGTGAATGCTTTCGCTTTGGGATTAGTGCGGCGCGACCAGATCTTCTATGCCAAAGCCTCTGGCGAAGGCAATCCGGTGATCTACGTGGGGTCGAAAACCGGGCGCGACGGCATTCACGGCGCCACCATGGCCAGCGAGGAATTCAGCGGAGCCTCCGAGGCCAAGCGGCCCAACGTCCAGGTGGGCGATCCTTTTCTCGAAAAACTCCTGCTCGAGGCCTGCCTGGAAGCCATGCAGACCGGCGCCATTGTCGGCATACAGGACATGGGCGCGGCCGGGCTGACCTGTTCGACCTGCGAGATGGGCGCGCGGGGCCACGTGGGAACTGAAATCGAACTCGATCTCGTGCCGCAGCGCGAAACCGGGATGACCGCCTACGAGATCATGCTGAGCGAATCGCAGGAGCGCATGCTGCTGGTGGCACAGAAAGGCCGCGAGCAGGAAGTGTTTCGCGTCTTCGAGAAGTGGGGGCTGGACGCGGTCGAGGTCGGCCGGGTCACGGCGGACGGCAAGATGCGCGTTCTGCAACACGGAGAAGTAGTCGCCGAAATTCCCAACCAAGCCCTCACCGACGACGCGCCGGTGTACAAGCGTCCGCTGGAGCGCTGGGAGCCGCCGGTGTCGCGCGAAATGCCGGACCATGTCAAGCTCGCCGAAAATTCCGATCTGACTACGAACCTGAAGCGGCTGTTGGCGAGCCCCAACATTTGCGGCAAGCGCTGGATCTGGCAGCAGTACGATCACATGGTGCAGACCAACACGGTGGAAGGCCCGGGCGCAGGCGATGCCGGAGTGATTCGCATCAAGGGCTCGCAGCGCGGTCTGGCCATGGCGCTCGACGGTAACGGACGCTGGTGCTATCTCGATCCGCGACTGGGCGCCATGCATGCGGTGGCGGAAGCCGCGCGCAACGTGGCTTGCGCCGGAGCCACTCCAATCGGAGGCACCAACTGCCTCAACTTTGGCAATCCCGAGAAGCCTCACATCATGTGGCAATTCTCCCAGGTAGTGGACGGCATCACCAGGGCCTGCGAGGAATTGGAAATTCCCATCACCGGGGGCAACGTCAGCTTCTATAACGAAACTCTGGGAGAGGGAATCTATCCCACGCCGGTGCTGGGGGTGGTGGGGGTTTTCGAAGATGTGCACAAGGCGGTGCGCCCCGATTTCCGGGCCGCGGGACGCGCCATCGTTCTTTTGCGTGGCGCGGAACCTGGCGACGCGACCGACGCCGAATCGGCATTCGGATCGTCGGAGTATGCGAAGGAAATTCTGGGCGCGGTCTGGGGATATCCCCCCGAGTTGGAACTGGAAAAAGAGGCGGCGCTGCAGAAGGCGCTCGTTGAGATAGCTCAAATCGGAATTATCGATTCAGCCCATGACTGTTCGGATGGCGGAATCGCAGTAGCGATGGTCGAGTCGGGGCTGGCTAAAGGCATTGGAATGAATGTCGATCTGACGTCCCGGGGGTTGCCGCCGGAGTTTGTTCTGTTTGGCGAGGAGGCGAGCCGCGCCGTCCTCTCTTGCGACCGCGAGAACTTCGGGAGAATCCAACAAGTGGCGTTAAAATACGGCATTGCAGCGGAAATGATTGGAGAGACGGCATCCGGGCGAGTTGAAATCAGGCTCAATGGCCGGGTCGTGGTGTCGGCGATGGTTTCGGGATTGCGTGATGTGTATGAGGGCGCATTGCAGAAGGCGTTGCGGGCAGAGCCTGATGGGGTAGCGGCCGATTAAAAGAAATTGCCGAGCTTCGCTCGGCTGGGCAGGGGTTAACTGAGAGCTGAAAGCTGAGGGCTGATCGCTACATGGCTTTCGATAAATTCCATGACGAGTGCGGAGTCGTAGCCATCTACGCCCATGCAGAGGCGGAGAAACTGGCCTACCTCGGGCTGCACGCGCTGCAGCATCGCGGGCAGGAATCGGCGGGCATCGTCACCTCGAACGGCCTGACTCTGCGTGCTCATCGCGCGATGGGCTTGGTCGCGGACATCTTTACCGAAGATGTCTTGTCCCAAGTCCACGGCTCGCTGGCCATCGGGCACACGCGTTACTCCACCGCCGGCGACTCCGCCTTGTTCAATGCCCAGCCCATCATGGTGCAATCGAACAAGGGCATGATTGCCGTGGCGCACAACGGCAATCTGGTAAACGCGAACGAGATCCGGCATCGGCTGGAAGCCCAGGGCTCAATCTTCCAGACCAACAGCGATACCGAAGTCATCGTTCATCTGATCGCGCTCTCCAGGGAACAGACCCTGCCGGACGCGATGGCCGATGCGCTGCGCCGCGTGGAAGGGGCATTCTCGCTGGTGATGCTTAGTTCGGACCGGATTTTTGCGGCGCGCGACTCCCGCGGCTTCCGTCCTCTGGCCATGGGAAGAATTCCTCGCATGGAAGGCCAGCGGCAGGACACCATCGTGTTTGCCTCCGAGACCTGCGCCTTTGACCTGATCGGCGCCACTTACGAACGCGAGGTCAAGCCCGGCGAACTGGTGATTGTGGGGCCCGAAGGCATCACCTCGCGCTTCTATGCTCCGGTGGCGGCGCAGTCGAGTTGCATTTTCGAGCATGTGTATTTTTCCCGGCCCGACAGTATGGTGTTTGGGCGTCCGGTGCAAACCAGCCGTGAAGACCTGGGACGGCAGTTGGCGCGGGAAGCGCCGGTCGATGCGGATGTTGTGGTGCCGGTGCCCGATTCCGGGGTTACGGCGGCCGTGGGCTATGCCGCGGAGAGCGGCATTCCTTTCCGCTTCGGACTCATCCGCAATCACTATGTCGGACGCACTTTCATCGAGCCCCGGCAAAGCGTTCGCGACTTTGGAGTGAAGTTAAAGCTGAACCCGGTGCGCACTCTGCTGCAAGGCAAGCGGGTGGTCCTGATCGACGATTCCATTGTGCGCGGCACCACCAGCCGCAAGATCGTGCGCATGATCCGCAATGCGGGCGCGAAAGAAGTGCATATGCGCGTCTCCTGCCCGCCTACGGTTTCCCCTTGTTTCTACGGTGTGGACACGCCTTCCAAGAAAGAACTCATCGCCGCCAACAAGTCGATCGATGAGATTCGGGAATTCATCGGCGCCGATTCCCTGGCGTACCTCTCGCTGGAAGGAATGAAAAAAGCCTGCGCCGACGGCGAAAAGACCACCTATTGCACCGCCTGTTATACCGGGGTCTATCCCACCAAGTGGGTCGACGTGGACGAGATTCTGCCGGCTACCATCAGCGAACCTTAGCAAGCTGGTGGAATTCTGTTCGCGCGCACGCCCTTAAACTTGTCATCGCGACCGGAGCGAAGCGCAGCAAGCGGAGTGGAGGGACCTGCGTTTCTCGGGGAGAGAGCAGCACCCGGCGACCTTCGTTCGCCCAGCCAGACGAGGACGCCTGGGTCTATTTGCTTTGTGCCGACACCACTCGCGGAATCCCCTGCAGGTCGTTGGTTATCTGAACCTCATTCCAGCCTGCGAGCAATGGCTGCACGCGTTGTGCGATGCTGCCGCTGATTTCCATCACCAGCCAACCTCGGCTCTTGAGCACTTCGCGGGCCTGCGGGATCAGGCGTGCGATTACTTCCAACCCCGTTGCACCGGCAAAAACCGCGTTGCGCGGTTCGTACTTACGGACTTCGAGTTGTACCTGGTCTGCTTCCGATTCGCCGACATAGGGAGGATTGGAAACCACGAAATCGAAGGCTCCAGACTCCAGGTCTTGCAGGAGATCAGTTTGATGGAAGTGGATTTGGGAGAGTCGATGGCGGGCGGCGTTGGCGCGGGCGATTTCGAGAGCAGCGGGTGAAATTTCTGTGGCGTGGATTTCGGCTTGAGGTAATTCTTTGGCCAGGGCCAGGGCGATACATCCCGAACCCGTGCCCACATCCACGATACGCAAAGTGCCGGCGGGCGAGGGCACCCGCCCCACACCAGCCCTCTCCAGCACTGTTTCGATCACATGCTCGGTTTCCGGTCGCGGAATCAGCACGGCCGGCGTGACGATGAGATCCATGCCCCAGAATTCCTGATGTCCGGTGATGTACTGGGCGGGCACGCCGCGTTCCCGCTCCGCCAAAGCCTGGTCGTAGCGGCCCATCTCGGCGGCAGAGAGGCCGCGCTCGGGATGGGCGTGGAGATAGGCGCGTTCGCATTCCAGGGTGAACATGAGCAGAAGCTCGGCATTCATGCGCGGCGATGGGGTATTCGCCGCGGTCAGGCGAGAGATGGCCGAAGCTAGAGCCTCGCGGAGTCTCACAGGATTATTTTGAACCCAGTCTTTTGATATGGGGGCGAACATTCCGGTCCGCCAAAATCAGGCAGCTTGTTACTTGCGCGACTTCGGAAACCAGAAAAGTAGTAGCTCTGCAAACGGTAACGCGGGCGAGGCGCCCGCGCCACACAAACGTTACACCGCGCTGGTAGCTTCCGCCTTCATTTTTTCCGCCTGATAATGGGTTACCAGCGCCTCGATCAGGGGCTGGAGCTTGCCGTCCATGACCTGTTCGAGTTGGTGAATGGTCAGTCCGATGCGGTGGTCGGTGACTCGATTCTGCGGGAAATTGTAAGTGCGAATCTTTTCGCTGCGGTCGCCCGAGCCCACCATTGCCTTGCGCTCTTTGGCCAAGGCGTCCTGCTGCTTCTGCATTTCCATCTCGTACAGTCGAGCCCGCAGCACGCGCATGCCCTTTTCGCGATTCTTGATCTGCGATTTCTCGTCCTGGCAACTCACCACCGTGTTGGTCGGAATGTGAGTGATCCGTACCGCAGAATAGGTCGTGTTCACGGACTGTCCGCCGGGACCGGACGAGCAGAAGGTATCGATCCGAAGATCTTTGGCTTCGATCTTGATGTCCACATCTTCAGCCTCGGGCAGCACGGCGACAGTTACTGCGGAAGTATGGACCCGCCCTTGCTGTTCGGTGGCAGGCACACGCTGCACGCGATGCACCCCGCTCTCGTATTTCAGCCGCGAAAAAACGCGCTGGCCTTCGATGATAGCGATCACTTCTTTCAGCCCGCCAACTGAGGAATCGGAAGTGGAGAGCACTTCGACCTTCCAGCCCTGGGTCTCCGCATATCGCGTATACATACGAAACATCTCGGCCGCGAAAAGAGTGGCCTCGTCGCCTCCGGTGCCGGCGCGAATTTCAAGGATCACGTCTTTTTCGTCGTTGGGATCTTTGGGCAGCAGCAGGACTTTGAGTTCCGCTTCGACTCCGCCGACGCGCGCTTCCAGTCTGTCGAGCTCTTCCTGCGCGTAGGCGCGCATCTCAGGGTCTTTCTCGTCCGTCAGTACCGCCCTGCTTTCGGCGATGCCGCGAGTCAGGTCCTTGTATTCCCGATACTTTTCGACGATAGGCGAGATTTCGCTATGTGCCTTGGCCGTCTTCTGGTATCTGGCCGAGTCGCCAATGATCTCGGGGGAGGAGAGCGCTTGCGTCAACTCCTCGTAGCGAGCCTCGATTTGATCTAGTCGTTCAAACATATTCGTCAGTGATAAATAAGCAGTCGTCAGTTATTAGTTATCAGTTCTCAGTCCGCGGTGGGATTCCCGCTATCCAATTCTATTCCTGAAAGAATCCGGAGAAAATATTCGCGGGGGGACCGCTAGGCAATCACCAAATCGCCGCCGTGCTGCTTTTCGAGGGCCATGGCATGGTCGAGGGCGATGATGGCGCATTCGGCCTGGGCATCGGACGGGGGCTGGGTGGTGATGCGCTGCAGCCAGAGGCCGGGGGCGGTCATGAACGCAAACAACGATCCGCGATGCCTGGCGGCGAACCGAATGATTTCGTAGGAGACGCCGGCGATGAAGGGCAGCAGCGCGATGCGGACTCCCAGACGCGCCCAGAACGTCGTCACCGGAACCAGGGTATAAACCACGATCGAGATGATCATCACCGTCATCAGAAAGCTGGTGCCGCAACGCGGATGATAAGTTGAATACTTCTGCACTGAGGCCGTCGCCAACGGGTCGCCATTCTCGAAGGCATAGACCGTTTTGTGTTCGGCGCCGTGATATTCGTAAACCCGGTGAATATCGCTCCACAACGAAACTCCCCAGATAAACAGCAGGAAGAGCGCAATCCGTATGAGACCATCGACCAGATTGAAGACGATCTGCTCGCCGAATAGCGGGTTCACGCGCTTCAGCCCGGTGGCCGCCAGCAGAGGCAGGACCTTGTACATGACGATGAAGAAGCCAACCGAGATGATGATATTGACAGCCGCCATCCAGCTGGTGACTTCGAGCTTCTTCTTTTCGCCGGCCGGCTCGGGTTGCAGTTCATCGAGAGCCACGTTGGCGGAAAACTTGAGGGCCCGGAAGCCCAGCGTCATGGCATGACCGAGCGTGGCTACGCCCCGTACGATCGGCCAGGCCATCCACTTGCGCTTTTCGGACAGCCTTTCCAGCGGTTCGCTATGGGTGGAAATTTCGCCGGAGGGTTTGCGGCAGGCGATCGCCCACGCGTGCGGAGAGCGCATCATAACTCCCTCAAGCACGGCTTGGCCGCCGACCAGGGTTTCCTCGC
The DNA here is from genome assembly GCA_050746005.1 of Terriglobales bacterium. Lineage (GTDB taxonomy): Bacteria > Acidobacteriota > Terriglobia > Terriglobales > Acidobacteriaceae > JAIQFF01. The sequence goes on along the minus strand of JBOGLC010000057.1, from coordinate 22,908 downwards.
CGCCTTCAAGCGCGGGCAACAGCTGCACGGCCACCAGGAAACGCCACCAGGTTCGCAAGAAACGCATGATTATTGGATGCCCTTCCGCTGTGTAAGTCTCAGGCTACAAGGGTACCACAAGGGAGATTTCGTTTAGCATGGCACAAGAAGTCGGTAAGTGGCTAATGGCACTGGGTTTATGTAGGCGCGAGCGCCCACATTGAGGTCACATGATCAAGCTGGCTGAAGCCTGCGAACGCATCGCAGGCACCCCCAGGAAACTCGAAAAGATCGCAATCGTCGCCGATTACCTGAAAGCGCGCACGCCGCGGGAGGCATCCGTTTCCGCGATATTTCTTTCCGGAAGGCCGTTTCCGGTTTGGGACGAAACCACTCTTCAGGTGGGCGGGCGATCGTTATGGCGGATTGTCGCCGGGTTGTCCGGCAGGGCCGAAGGCGATTTGACTGCCGCCTATCGCCGCCGCGGAGACCTGGGCGCGGCGGCCGCCGATGTGCTTCCGGAAAGGAGTCACGACAATGCGCTGACTATCCTGGGCGTTCAAAGCAGCTTCCGGGGAATTGCAGCCGCTCGCGGACCGGCAGCGAAAGCCGCCCTGACTCAAGAGCTTCTTTCGCAGGCGACGCCGCTCGAGGCGAAGTACATCGTGAAGATCATGACCGGCGATCTGCGTATCGGCCTGAAGGAAAGCCTGGTGGAGGAAGCGATCGCCAAAGCCTTCGGCGGAACGGCAGGAGAGGTGCAGCGGGCGAATATGCTGTTGGGCGACATTGGCCAGACTCTGAGGCTGGCGCTGGCGGGCACTCTGGACGAAGCGAAGATGCGATTATTCCATCCGCTGGGCTTCATGCTGGCCAGCCCGGCAGAATCGGCGGAGCAGGCCCTCAGTTATTTTGAGAACGCCCTGGTGGAAGACAAGTACGACGGCATCCGCGCCCAGGCCCACTGCGCCAATGGCGAGGTGCGGATTTTCTCGCGCACCCGCGATGAAATTACTGAATCTTTCCCGGAAATGGCTGACGCACTGGCTGGCCTGTCGAAAGATGCAATTCTCGATGGCGAAATCGTAGCCTGGAAATACGAGGATCAAGGAGATCTGCCTGAAGACGACCGTATGGCGCCGGGGCCTCGCTGGATGTCCGGCCAGAATGCCGCCTCAGCCACCGGCCGGGCGCTCCCCTTCAGCGTGCTGCAGCAGCGCCTGGGACGAAAACAGGTCAGCGAAAAGCTGATGCAGCAGGTGCCTGTGGCCTATCTGGTCTTCGATGTGCTCTATGCTGAAGGAGAACTGCTGATCGAGCGCCCTCTCCACGAGCGCGAACAAATTCTCGACGCCCTTCTGGCGGCGCCCAGGACCTATGCAGCCGGCGGTCGAGCCGCCCCTGGGGCGCAGGCGCGCTTGGAACTTGGTGACCAGATCAGCGAATCAAAGACAACCTCATCAAAGACACGCGTGCTGCGCGCGCCCGTTTTTCAAGCATCGACGCCGCAAGAACTCGATCTCCTGTTCGCGGCGGCCCAGGCCCGCGGCAACGAAGGTCTGATGATCAAAGACCCACGGTCGGCCTACACCCCGGGACGACGCGGAAAATCCTGGCTGAAACTCAAACGCGAGTTGGCCACGCTGGACGTGGTGGTGACGGCGGTCGAGTACGGTCACGGAAAACGCATCGGAGTGTTGAGCGACTACACCTTCGCCGTGCGCGACGGAGAGGAACTGGTAAACATCGGCAAAGCCTATTCCGGACTGACCGACATCGAGATCGCCGGGATGACCAAATGGTTTCTGGAACACACCATCGAAGATCAGGGCTTTCGCCTGGTGGTGGAGCCGAAGATTGTGCTGGAAGTCGCTTTCAACAACATGATGCAGTCCGATCGCCACCAGAGCGGGTATGCGCTGCGATTTCCGAGGATCGTGAGATTGCGCCCCGACAAACTCCCGGGGGATGCCGACACGATTGAGAGAGCCCAGGAGATTTACGAGATGCAGAAGAATTGAAGATTGACGGATTTACGAATCGACGAATCGACGGATTTTGAAATCCTGAAACCCGCATTGCCCGTTACGGCCCTTAAACTCGAAAATCCGTACATCCCACAATCCGTCGATTGCTCAGTGCTTGTGCTGATGCGTCCCATCCGCCACTGGAATCACGCATCCGTGGGCCACTTCGCACTCCACATTTTCGAACTGGATGGTGGTGTGGGCGATGTGAAAATCATCGCGCAGGCGATCTTTTACGTCGCGCAGAATGCGCTCGCTGGCTGAGGGCGGAATGTCGGCAATGGAAATGTGGCAGGAAAGAGCCCGCGTCTCCGAACCGATGCTCCAGACGTGCAGGTCGTGGACATCATTGACGCCGTCGATCTGCCGCATGGCCGCCTCGACCTGCTCCAGCCTGACTCCGCGCGGGGTGCCTTCGAGCAGAATGTTGAGGGTCTCGCGCACGATACCGAAGCCCGACCAGAGGATGAGAATTCCGATCGCTATCGAAAGCACGGAGTCGATCCAGTATCGGCCGGTTACCATGATGGCCCAGCCGCCGGCAATGACGGCAGCGGTTGAAAGCGTGTCGCCGATCTCATGCAGAAAGGCGCTGCGGATATTGACGTCGCGTCCGGCCCGGTACAACAGGAGCGCAATCGCGCCATTCATCACCACGCCCGCGGCGGCTACCCAGATCATGAGCCCGGCGCGCACATGTTCAGGTTTCTGCAGCCGGTGAAACCCCTCATAGAATATGAAGAACGAGACCGCCACCAGCGAGACCGCATTGACCAGCGCGGCCAACACCCCGGCCCGGTGATAGCCAAAAGTCTTGGTGGAACTGGGCGGGCGGGATTGCAGATAAACCGCCGTCAAGGAAAGCAGCAGGGCAAAGAAGTCCGAAAGGTTGTGCCCCGCCTCGGAGAGCAGGGCCAGGGAATGGGCGCGAATGCCTGCAACAAACAGCAGCACAATGTAAGCCGCGGTCGCGATGAGCGACACCCGCAGAATGCGCGAGGTCTTCTCGTTGCCACCGGGGCTGGCATGCACGTGCATACAAGAAGCTTAAGGCCAAGGGCGCAAGGCTTCAAGTCACAGCGGTAATAAGGAGTGGCTCAGCCTGATGTTCTCGAGGCATGGGAGCCGCCACAGACCTGTCATCCCGAGCGCAGTCGAGGGACCTTGTGTTTCGCGCCTGAATCGGGCGCTCGATTGAGAGAGTGCATATCCGGTACGGAGGACACGTTTCCGGTGACCATGCCGAACACAAGGTCCCTCGACTGCGATCGGGATGACAGTGCGCGGGGCGACGGACGCGCCCGGCGTAGGCAGCCAGTAGCCGGCGAGCCTTCGCGTGTGTTCATGCTCTACAATGCTCAGTCGTTCTGCCAGCCCATCGGAGGGCCATGTCTGTTCGGGAACAAAACTTCTGGTTGACGACGGCCAAGATGCCAAGGACCGACCCGGCGCTCCCACTTCCCAACGGCGTTAACGTAGCCGTGATCGGAGCAGGTTTCACCGGGCTCTCGGCAGCGAGAACGCTGGCGAAACTCGGAGCCAAGGTGGCCGTGCTCGAGGCCGAGACCATCGGTTGGGGCGCGAGTTCCCGGAACGGCGGCATGGTTCTTACCGGGCTCAAGCTGGGCGTGAAAAAATTGATTTCGATGTATGGCCGCGAGCGCACGCAGCGCATGTATGCGGCCTCTCTGGCTACCATTGATTGCGTGGAGGGCATGGTCGGCGACGAACAGATCGATTGCGATTTCTTTCGTGGCGGACATCTCGAAGTCGCCTGCAAGCAAACACATTTTGACGACTATGCCCGTCAGGCCGAAGTGGTTGCGCGCGAGTTCAATCACGAACTGCGCATCGTGCCCAGGGCTGAACTGCAGTCCGAGATCGGGTCCTCCATCTACTACGGCGGCATGATCGATGAAGTCAGCGCCGGGTTGAATCCCGCGAAATACGTGGCCGGACTGGCGCAGGCTGCGTCAAGGGCCGGCGCTACGGTTTTCGAGAATACGCGGGTCGAGAAAATCGAACGCGAGACCCGGGAAGGAATGCCTCGCTGGCGAGTCGCGACGTCCCGGGGCAGCCTCTGGGCGCGCGAGATTTTCGTCGGCACCAGCGGCTACACCGGCACGGCTACTCCCGAGCTACGCAGGAAGCTCATTCCGATCGGCTCCTACATCATCACCACGGAAGTCCTGCCCGAGGCCCTGGCGCATGAGTTGAGCCCGCGCAATCGCATGATTTACGACTCCAAGAATTATCTTTACTACTATCGCCTTACGCCCGACCGGCGGATGCTCTTCGGCGGGCGGGCGGCATTCTTCCCTGAAACCGAGGCTTCCATTCGCCGGAGTGCGGAAATTCTGCGGCGCGGCATGATCGACGTCTATCCGCAGTTGCGCAATGTAAAGGTCGACTACGTCTGGGGAGGCACGCTGGATTTTGCTTTCGACATCATGCCGCACGCCGGGCAAATGAATGGAATTTACTTTGCGGTCGGCTACGCCGGACACGGCGTCGCCATGGCCACATGGCAGGGCCAGCAGATGGCGAAGATGATCGCCGGCGAGAAGACTGAGAATCCATTTGTTGGAATTCCCTTCCCTGGCGCGCCGCTCGGACTGTACAACGGCAAGCCCTGGTTCCTGCCGTTTGCCGGGGCATGGTACAAATTTATGGACTGGGTGAGCTGAACTCTCTCCACACCTCACCACCGCAGCGCGAAATAAATCACCGGCCCCACTGCCAGCGCCACTGGCCCCCATATCAATCCATAGCGGTCGCTGCCCAGCAGCGCTACCGCGCTCATGATAATCACGGCGAGTACTGAATACACTAATCCCGCGCGTCCACCGGGAATGACGAAGGGACGCGGCATGTCCGGCTTCTTGCGGCGCAGTTGCCAGGCGGCGAGAACGGTCATGACCGTGGTCGCGACCCGTAGCCAGTTATAAATGCTGATGAGCTGCACCAGCGAATGCAAGGCCAGCAGGCCATATACCGCTGCCGAGACAATAATGGCAAGCCAGGGTGTGCCATAACGAGGGTGCTTGGCGGTGAGAGCTCGGGGAAGGTAGCCATCCTCCGCCATGGCAAACGGCATGCGCGTCGAAGTCAGGATGGTGCTGTTGAGCAGAGCCACGTAGGTGATCATCGCGGCCAGAGACATCCAGGCGCCGAGCCATGGTCCTCCGATGAGTTGGGCGGCGGTCGAGAAATATCCGGTGTGCCATTCCCTCCAGTTGCCCAGCGCCGCAAGCGAAACGAGTGTGGGCAGGAAGTAGGCTGCGATCGACATCGGGACCACCAGGGCAAGAGCCAGGGGATAGCTGCGCTGCGGGTTGTCCACTTCTTCGGCGACGGTGGAGAGCTGTTCGTATCCGGAATATAGCCAGAGGCCCAAAGCCAGCCCCACGCCGAATATGTGGAATGACGGTTGATGGGGCGGCACCACCGGAACAAACGGATTGTGATGCCACTGCGCCAATCCAATCACGACCAGCACCAGCACCGGCAGCAGAATGAACAATTCCAGCACGGTGGCAAATTTCCCCACCATCTGTATGCCGCGAACGTTGATGTAAGTAATCACCGCCACCATGGCCAGGGAGACTACCCAATGCCTCCATCCGACAAGGTCGGGGAAATAGAAGCCCATGTAATCGGCAAACTGCACCGCATAGACGCTGCCCAGCAAAAATGAAGCGGACCAGTTCCACCAGCCGGCAAGAAATCCCCAGAAGTCGCCGAAACCCGCGCGCACCCAGCGATAGAAGCCGCCTTCGACCGGCATGGCCGTGGTCAATTCCGCAGAGACCAGAGAGACCGGAATACACCAGAAGAACGGGATCACCAGCAGGAAGATCAGGGTCATGCCAGGGCCCGAGGTTGTGATCATGTCCTCCAGCCCGAAGGGACCGCCGGTGCAGTACGAGAACATCACCCAGACGAAGTAAAAGAGGCCGGCTTTGCGCAGGGCGGACTTCGCAGAATTGGACACGGGCTTGGATTATAGGGGAGGAGGCGCGATTTCAGATTGCAGATTGCAGATTGGAGATTCCCAGCTTGCAGGTCAAATAAAAAGCCTCCTGCTTGCGCGGGAGGCTTTTCGGGGGAGGGCGTCGGGCCGCTGTGGTCCGTCGTCCTAACTCAATTATTTATTTCGGCGGCGCGGGCTGATCCTGGCTGGCGGGAGCCGGGACAGCACTGGTCGAAGCCAGGGTTTCCAGATCGTTCTTCAGGAGGCTGATTTCGACGCGTCCACCGCTGGTGCGCCTGGCTTTTGCATCCTCACCGGCTGCCGTGGGCACCGGAGCGTTGCCCATGCCGACCACGTAAATCCGGTAGACCGGAATTTCGTGATTGAGCACCAGGTAACGCACCACCGCGTCCGCCATCTTCTGCGACGTAGCAATCGCGGCTTGGCCGTGACCGGAGGAGAAGCCCTGCACTTCGATGATGTAGCCGCGCTGATCTTTCAAAGGCGTTGCCATATCGTCGAGCGCAGTCTTGGCGTTCTTGCTGAGCATGCTCTGGCCGGGACGGAAGCGGATCTCGGTTTGCGTGGAAGCCTTGTACTGATCGATGTTGCCGACCACCTGTTCCACCGTGGTGAGACGGGTGTTGGCCTGGGTCGCGGTCTGCTGCGCGGCCTGCGCCTTGTTGCCGGCATCGATGGCGTGCTGGTCGGCTTCGTTGGCCTTGGTCGAGGCCAGACGGATACCTTCCTGGGCCCGCGAATCTGTGTCCTTGATCATCTTGGTGTTCGAAGATGTGAGTTCATCGAGTTCGTTGACCCGGTCCCGGATCGGGGCGGTCTGCCGTTGAACATATTTCTTGCGAGCAAAGGGATTGACCCTGCCCCAGAAACCTTCGTGGGTATCGGGCTGCAACGCCGGCTTGCCGCTGGCGCCAGTGGTCGATGCCGCGCTCTGGTCGGTGGACTGCGATGCGGCAGCAGGTTGATCTTGCATGGTGGAACCGGTCTGCTGCGCCAGGGCCGGAAGCGCCAGCACGACGGTCAGAAGCAGCGCTACGAAAAGGCGATTCTTCATTTTCTAAGTCCTCCAAGTGGGGGAGCATCTCTTGCTCCGCTCCAGCATTAAGCCAAAAATATCGGCGTCCTGAACTGCCTGACGCCTGCACTTGTGTATAACAGGTCGAATGCCAAACCCGGGCAAAACTAAGTCTTTACCCAACAATACATTGTAACGCCGCCAGCAGTTGTAAGGCAGCGAAAAAGACCGGGGCCGGGTAATTTTGACGAAATCCGGTATAAAAACTGCGTGTGACATGGCTGCAAAAAATTGCGGTAATCCAGTAACGTCCGCAGTTCCCGCTATGTGCGTCCGCCTCAGCGTTTTTCAGTCCGTAGTTCAAGGGCAATCCAGGCTCGCATGGGGGATATCAAATCCCCGGCCTGTGTCCTCTGCTATGACGCCGGCTGAGTTCGGTTGCGAGTCCCCCCGAAGGCGTCATGCTGAGCTTGCGAAGCATCTGGCGTGGAGCGGATCCGCGCCTGTGCCGCGATTGAACAGATGCGCGCCAGATCCTTCGGGACTAAAGTCCCTCAGGATGACGCCGGTATTCGGGGAGAGTCTGCAGTCTGCGGTGTCCTACTCAGGGCTGGCCCTTCGGGACTAAAGTTTCTGCGAATGACGCGGAGTTGGTTCAGATCGGACGTCGTGTCCGACAATGCTAGACTTCCTTCATGCTGGCCGATTACGCCGTGCGGGTGGAGCAATCCCGCGGACGCCGAATTGCTGAGCCCCAGCATCCCTATCGCAATGCTTTCCAGCGTGACCGCGACCGCGTCATTCACTCCCGGGCATTTCGCCGACTCGAAGCTAAAACGCAGGTTTTTACCCGCCGCTTCTCCGATCACTTCCGCAACCGGCTCACCCATACTCTCGAAGTGGCGCAGATTGCGCGCACCATCGCCGGCCAGCTTGGCCTGAATGTCGATCTGGTGGAAGCCCTGGCCCTGGTGCACGACGTCGGGCATCCGCCCTTTGGCCACGCCGGGGAAAAGGCGCTGGATGCCGCCATGCGCAAGCATGGTCTGTTCTTCGACCACAATCTGCACGCGCTGCGCATCGTCGAGGATTTCGAGGTCCGTTACGCCCGCTTTCGCGGCTTGAACCTCACCTTTGAGGTGCGCGAAGGCATCGTCAAGCATTCGCGCGACTATCCCGCGAGTGAGTTCCCCGAGTTGGCTGAATATCTGCTGGATCAGCGGCCGCCGCTCGAGGCCCAGCTCATCGATCTGGCCGACGAAATCGCATACGACACCGCCGACCTAGATGACGGCTACGAGTCCCACCTGCTGACGCTCGACCAGATACGCAACGGCATTCCGGTTTTCGACCGCTTCTTTCTCGAAGCTGAGCAGACTTATCCGGATGTCGCGGAGAAACTGAAGTTCAACGAGGCCCTGAAGCGGATACTCGATCGCATGGTCAGCGATCTGATCTGCAACCTGCAGGACCAGATCAAGGCTGAGAACATTCGCAGCCTGGAGGATGTGCGCTCCTGTCCGCGCCGGCTGGCCACGTTCGGCTCCGAAGTGGAGGAAGAAAGGCGGGAAGCCAAGAAGTTCCTCTACAAGAATCTTTATTTCAGCGCCGCGCTGGAACCGGAAAAAGACGATGCGGAACGCGTCATCGGCGAGCTATTTGAGCTTTGGATGGCCAAGCCGGAAAGTCTGCCGGCAACCTATCAGGAAAAGGCCGGGCTGGAACCGCTGGCGCGGGTGGTGTGCGACTACATTGCGGGCATGACCGACAATTTTATTTACGAGCAGCATGCCAGGTATTGCGGAACAATTTGACAAAGGCTTCGGCATGGAAGTGGAGCTTCCGTCATCGTCATCCTGAGCGGAGTAGCTGCTTCGCTTCGCGAAGCAGTCGCGCAGCCGAAGGCCCCCTAGAGCCGCCACGAGGCTGGAGTAGTTCGAGATCGGCCCGTTGGAGAGCACTCGAATGGAGAATATCGTTGAGAGCGTAGGGGTCCTTCGACTCCGGGGGGCCATTCGCAAGCGAATGGACCCCCTGCGCTCAGGATGACTGGCTCAAATTCAATTGGATCTCCGCTCAGGATGACTGGCTCAAATTCAATCACATCTCCGCTCAGGATGACTTCCGCAAATCCAATCGCATCTCGTTGGTGGATTCAAATCCCAAGCCCTCGTAGAGGGGACGGCCCCGGTCGCTGGCGTGCAATGTCACATGCACGAATCCCTCGTTCCGGCACCAGTCAATCATGGTTTGCATAAGCCGGCGGGCGATGCCCCGGCGGCGAAATTCCGGATCCGTGTACATGTTGAGGATGGTGGCGCGACGGCACTGGCCATCGTAGGGATGGCTGGGCCACGGACTGACCAGAACCACGCCGCCGGCGACAACTTTTTCTCTCATGCATGCCAGCCAGCCGAAGAGCGTGCCATTCGTCAGTGCGATCGCGAGATAAGGCTCGCAGCTTGCGACCATGGCGGACATCTGTCCGGGATCGGCGTAGCCCATGTCTTCATACATGCCCCGGCGATGGCGAAGCAATGCGGGAATGTCGGCGAGGGTCGCCGGCCGGATGAGCACATCCAGACTCATTGAGGTTCTCCAGACTGCCGGATGAAGGACCTAATCAGGATACAAAAAGAAAGCCGAGCTTGCGCTCGGCCCGGGCAGGCTCACCTGCCCCTACGCGATCTGTGCCGGCTACTTGTTGTCGGAGTCTTCCTTGGCCAGTTTCATCTTGGCTGATTCCAGTTTTTTCTGGACGCGGGCAACGTCGCTCTGGTCGACTTCAGCGGCCACGGTCTTGTTCCATTCGGCTATCGCCCGCTCCCAATGCGCCGCCGCCAGTTTCAGGCGTCCGGTTTTCTGGTAGAGGTCGCCAAGGTGCTCCTGCACGGTAGGATCGGTCCCGATCCGCTGCGAGGCTTTGATCAAGGTGTCTTCCGCTGAATCGTATTTGCCCAGTTTGAAGTAGGCCCAGCCCAGCGAATCGAGATATGCGCCATTGGCGGGATCGAGATCCACCGCCTTCTTGATCATGCCCAGGGCTTCGTCCAGCTTCACGCCGCGGTCCGCCAGCATGTAGCCGAGATAGTTGAGCGCGGTAGCGTTCTGGGGATCGCCGACCAGGACTTTGCGGAACATCTCTTCCGCCGGCTCATATTTTTTCTGGCGTTCGAAGGTCGAGCCCCGCAGGAAGTAGACATATTGCTTGTCTTCATCCTTGGTGGAAAGCTGTTCGGCCTTGTCCAGCGCGGCTTCGGCCTCGGGCCAGCGCTTCAGCCGGCTGTACATCTGGGAGAGCGTGATGTAAACGTCGCGGTCCTCGGGAGTGCCGTTGAGCAGCGCTTTGACCTGTTGCAATCCGGCATCGGGCTGGCCCATATCGGAGAGCTGAGCCGCGTACACCATCTTCAGACTGCGATTATTGGGCAGCTTCTGCGTGGCTTCTTTGGCCGTATCCGTGGCCTGCTGCCATTCCTTGGCCTCGCGATAGGTGTCGATGATCTGCTGGTATCCGCGTTCGGCATTCTCATCGCCCAAGGCCAGCATCTTCCTGAACGTCTCTATTGCCGCGGTGTCATTCTTGTTGTCGCGATAGATGGTGCCCAGGCGCTCCAGGAACACGGAGCGATTATTTTTCTCGGACTGGGTGTAGCTGTTGTCTGTCTTCTCGGTCTTTTTGAGCAGATCCTGCAAGACCTGAATAGCCTCATCGTAGCGGCCCTGGGCCTGGTATACAGCGGCAATGTTGTACGGCACCTGAATTGAATCCTGTGCCATCGACCCCGCCTTCTTCAGGCTTTCGAGGGCGAGATCGAACTTGCCGGTCTTGCGGTAGATCTCTGCCATCCGAAGATAGTTATCAGCGTCCTCAGGGTTGGCATCGGCAATGATTTTGTACTGCTCGAGGGCGGCATCGGTCTGGCCGTCGTTCATCAGGTTCTGGGCCAGGCCCCGGATGGCGTCCAGGTTGTCCCGGTCGAGTTCGATCGCCTTCCGGTAAGCATTGATGGAATTCTTGTATTGCTTCTGCTGCTCGTAGGTATAGCCGAGAGCCGAATAAAGTTTGGCCGAGCGGGCAGCGTCCGGAACGGAACTCAGCACCTCGCCGGCGCGAGCGGTGTCGCCTTCTTCGTTGTAAAGGTAGGCCAGCGTGGTCACGGCCTCTTCCGAATCGGGCTCCAGTTTCACCGCGGTCTTGAATTCGGCCTCCGCCTTCTGCAGATCGTTGTTCAGCCGGTAGAGGCGCCCCAGGAGAAGGTGATTGTCCACGCTGTCGGGTTCTATCTTGATGATCTGCTCGTACTGTTCGATGGCCAGTTTGAGCACATTCTGGGAACCCTGTCCGGCCTGAACATCGCCCAGCGAGCGCAGATAAATTCGGCCCAGCAGCTTGTGCGCCTCCAGGTTGTTGGGATCGCGCTTCAGGATGTCCTGGGCCTCGAGAACGGCATCCCGGATACGTCCGGTCTTGGCATAAAGTTCGGCCAGCGCCGAGGTCAGGTACTCGGACGCAGGATCGGCCTCGATGGCCAGCCGGTATTCCTCGATGGCTTTGTTGGCCAACTCGCTGCGGCCGTACACCGCCACCTGCTCCTCATACATATGAGCCAGCATGTAGTGGTAATAGGCGGCGGCCTTATCCGTCTTGCGGGGCGCCGACGCGGTGGCCGGTTTGGAATCCGCAGCCGGACTTTGCTCCGCGGAAACAGCAGGAATCACCAGCAGCAGAATAAGAGTGCAGTAAATACTTTTCATCGAGCCTTGAACCTCACCAAAAGCATAGCGATTGGATGCCGAACCGCTGCGGGCGGGTGCTTTCATATTGTAAACCGTACGGCTCGGCGGGCGATGAAAAAGGAGGCCGCAGGAGCCGCGAGAGCCACGCTCGGAAGTACAGGGACTAACAGAACTGACGACTGACAAATTGACGGATTGACGGATCGACGGATTGACAGATTGTAAAGAAGTGTTACGCAGAGGTTTTTGCAGCGGCAGTCATCAGAGACGACCGTTAAGCTTCCAGGGGTCCTTCGACTGCGTCAGGAAGAACGCTAGTGCCGGAAGTGCCTTACTCCGGTGAAGATCATGGCCAGCCCCAGCCGGTCGGCAGCCTCAATGACTTCCTGGTCGCGAACCGAGCCGCCCGGCTGAATGATGGCGGTGGCGCCAACTTTGGCAATTTCCTCAACTCCGTCCGGAAAGGGGAAAAATGCATCCGAGGCGGCCACCGTGCCCTGCAGCGGCAGGACGGCTTTCATGGCGCCGATCTTGCAGGCATCCACCCGGCTCATCTGGCCCGCGCCCACGCCGACCGTTTGTCCGTCGCGAGCGTAAAGAATCGCATTCGACTTCACATGCTTGGAAACTTTCCAGGCGAATAACAGGGCGCGTTTCTCTTCGGCTGTGGGTTGCCGTTTGGTTACGACTTTGAGATCGGATTCCTGGAGCACGCGCGTGTCGGCATCCTGCACCAGAATTCCTCCTGAAACATTTTTCAGCACCCACTTCTGGGGAGCGTTGTTGATTTCCACCAGCCGCAGGTTCTTTTTGGCGGCGAACTTGGCCTTGGCGGCATCGTCGAAGCCCGGGGCTGCGATGACTTCCAGGAAGAGCTTGGCCATTTCTTCCGCGGCCTCGCCATCCACCACGCGATTGACTCCGATGACGCCGCCGAAAGCTGAAACGGGATCGCATTGGAGGGCTTTTTTGTAGGCCTCGGCCAGAGTCTTGCCGGTGGCGGTGCCGCAAGGATTGGTGTGCTTGATGATGGCGCACACCAGTTCATCGAATTCCTGGGCCAGGTCCCAGGCGGCCTGCAAGTCGACGATGTTGTTGTAGGAAAGTTCCTTGCCCTGAATCTGGCGGCCATTGGCCACGCCGCTCCCGGAGCCGTCGCTGTACATTGCGGCCTTCTGGTGTGGATTTTCGCCGTAGCGCAGGTCCATCACCTTGCCGAAAGAAAGGCGCAGGTTCTGCGGGAACCCGGTCTCGGGATGAAATTCGAAGTGCCCATTGGCGCTCACCCGCTCGAGCGTGGACGCAATGGCTGAATCATAAGCGGCCGTGGTGGCGAAAGCCTTTTGCGCCAGACGCCACTTGGTGGCAGCCGAGAGTGAACCGCCCGACTGCTCCATCTCTTCGGCCAGCAGGTTGTAGTCAGCCGGCGAGGTTACGACCGCCACGTCCTGAAAATTCTTGGCGGCCGAGCGGATCATCGAAGGTCCGCCAATATCGATGTTTTCGATGAGATCTTCGAAGGGCACGCCCGGCTTGGCCGCAGTCTTCTCGAAGACGTAAAGATTGACGACCACCATGTCAATCGGCGCGATGCCGTGCTCGGCGACCGCACTGCGGTGGGAGGCCAACTCGCGCCGGTGCAGGATGCCGCCATGCACTTTGGGATGCAGGGTCTTGACCCGGCCGTCCAGCATCTCCGGAAAACCGGTCAGTTCGGAAATGTCCTTTACGCTGACGCCGGATTCGCGCAGCAGCTTCGCGGTGCCGCCGGTCGAAATCAGTTCCACGCCCAGGCCGGCGAGTTTGCGGGCAAATTCCACCAGACCGGTTTTGTCGGTCACGCTAAGGATGGCACGCTGGATCTTCGTCTGGGTCGCGGACATGGCAGACCTCGAATGAGATGGGAATGTGCCTGGGAAAGGCAGAAAGAAATTCTAACAGGATTCAATGTAGGCGCGAGCGCCCCGCTGGTGCGGCAGCGTCGGGAAAGCGTGAAGGGCAGGTATCGTGCGTCGGCCCAGAAAGCCGGAAGCGCAGACCTATCTCATGCGCCGGCGCCCGGAAAGATGCAACACGAGCGGGGGCGCTCGCGCCTACATTATTCTTGCCTAGGTTTTCGCTTTGGCTTTCAGTTTTACCTGGCCGCTTTGCATTTCGACCGTGTATTCGACCTGTTCGCAGCCGTATTGCTTGCGGATCTGTTCGGTTTTCTTCTGCACGAATGAGGCAAAACTGTCCAGGTTGCCGGAGACGGTTTCGCCCGACTTCTTTTTCGCATCGGCCAGCGCCTGGTAAAGTTTTTGCACCTTATCGCGTTCCGCCCGCGCGTCGCCGCACTGCATGCTGAAAGGCTTTTCCTCGACCGCGGGCGCGGCTGCGACGCCGCTGCCTATCCCGTAGACCTTGTGCTCCGGTTCATGCGCTTCCAGCCGCACTCCCTGCACGGAGAGCAGGGCATCCTGGGGACGGCGATAGCCTTCTTCACGAATGCGGCTCTTCTTGCGCCACAGATCGCTGTAAATGGCATAGCGCTGCGCCAGTTCGTTATAGCGGAAGCGCTGCGAAAAGCTCAGGCGGCCGCCATCGCTGAACTTGCGGAGCAGGGACAGCACCTTCCACTCCACGTCGGTAGGAGGGCGCTTTTGCGGATTGCTGAAATAAATCTCGTACTCGATCTTCAGCCGGCGCAGCTGCGAGTCGAGCACGGTCAATTCTTCGTCGATGGTCACCCGGGATTCTCCACAGACAGTCTAGGGGCAGACAAGCACCTGAACGAGATTCCCGTTGGACACAAGAGGGATAGAACGAAAGTACCCAAAAGCAGTTGTCAGCTCTCAGCTGTCAGTTCTCAGTGAAACCCCTGACCTGCTCGAACCTCTGGCCTGCTCGAAGCCCTATCCCTCCCACCACCCTGTCATCCCGAGCGAAGTCGAGGGACCTGCTTTGTGCGGCGGCTCGTACGGCGACGGAAACGCGAGGCCGCCACTGATGGTTCTGGGGTCTTTGAGTCCAGAAATCAGACCAGGAGAGTTAACTGAGAGCTGACAGCTTACTTCGCCGCCATCTTCTTGACCATGGCCAGCACCAGCTTGCGGTCGCTGTCGTTGAGGCTGACGGCGTAGCGCCGGATCTGGCTCAGGAAGCGGACTTCATCGTCGGATAATTGAGGCAGGTTTCTGGAGCCGTTGCTGTGTCCCGACTCGGAGAAGAACTGGGAGAGTGCGATTTCCATGGCGCCGGCAATCTTGGCCAGGGTGTCGAGCGACGGAATGGTGTGTCCGTTCTCAACCCGAGACAGGTAGCAGCGCAGCAGCCCGGTACGCTTTTCGATGTCGCCCTGGGACATGCCTTTTTGCAGCCGATAGTTTCGGATGGTTTCGCCGATATTCATAGAAAAAGCAACCAAAACAGAACCCCCTGGATGTGCTGCATAGTAACCAGAGTAGTACCTTCTGGCAAGAGGAATCTAGTTGCACCACAACTGGTGATGGAGTACGAGCGTGAGTCCTCGCGGGTTTGGGCACTCTCAATTGAAAGGCATTATTTTTTAAGTCGCGCCCATCACTTTTTCAGCGTTGCGGCCAGGAAACTGGTGATGTGCTTCCAGGCGTCGGCGGTGTCCTGGGCGCGGTAGCCGGTTTTATTGCCGGGATTCTCAAAAGCATGTCCGGCATCGGGATAGATCACAATCTCCACCTTGTTGCCCTGCGCTCTCAGGGTCTGCTCGAACGTCTTAACATCGTCTACTGGGATGCCTCGGTCCTGGGCCCCGAAAATGCCCAGGATCGAAGCGTTAATCTTCTTGAGGGAAGCTGCGTCGGCGGCCAGGTGTCCGTAATTCATAACGGCCGCGGCCAGGGTGGGCTCCTGCAGGGCCACGTCGAGCGCGTATCCTCCGCCCATGCACCAGCCGATGGAGCCGATACGATCTTTTTTCACATTCGCCTGCGATTTCAGAAACTGCACGGCGGCATGCAGATCGCGCGCGGCCCGGTCTTCCGGAACCCCGCGCATGATTTCATGAGCCTCATCGGGCGTGGTGGCCACCTTTCCCCGATAAAGGTCGATCGCCAGGGCTACATAGCCCTCGCCGGCCAGCCTGGCGGCCTGCTCCTTGACCCAATCGTTCAATCCCCACCATTCATGAATTACCACCAGAGCGGGGAAAGGACCTTTGCCTTCGGGCGTGTAAAGGACGCCCTGCACGGTCTCATCGCCGCTCTTGTAGGAAACCGTCTTGCTGCCGGCAGCGAAGCTTGAAATCGAGAACACAAGAAAAAGAAACAAGCAGACAAATTTCATTTGTGGTTGTCCGTAGCCCCGGCGTCCCCCGGGTAGCTGGAGAGCGTTCCGCCCTCTTTATTACAACTCCAGCTTACAACTCCAGTTCCATATACAACGCCCCCGCGATCGGATTGGGGCGATAAGGTTCGATCTCCTTGAATCCCAGCCGCCGGTACATCGCCACCGCATTGGGCATCACCGGTTCGACCGTATCCAGGCGCATCCTGTTGCAGCCCATGGCCCGGGCATGGGCGATCACGGCTTCCGCCAGAACGCGTCCCAGACCCTTGCCGCGGAATTGCGGACGAAGATAGAGCCGCTTCATCTCGCAGGTTCCAGGTCCCACCTGATGCAGCGCCACGCAGCCCGCCAGCAGGCCTTGATAGTCCGCCAGCAAAAGACGCCCGTGGGGTGGGGCGTAATCTCCGGGGAGGCTGGCCAGTTCCTGGTCGAAACCCTGAAAGCACAGACTGAAACCGAGCGATTGAGCATACTCGAGAAAAAGTTCACGTGCCTGGGCGATCAGCGCAGGAGATTCCGCCTGCGTCAGGGTCAATCTTGGATTTGCCACGCCTTCATTCCCCGCCATGGTGCCTGCGTCGATCAGCCCATCAGCAAGCCGCCGTTCACGTTCAGCACGTGCCCGGTTATGTACGAAGCTTCTTCCGAAGCCAGAAACGCTACCGCGTTCGCCACGTCTTCCGGCGCGCCTACGCGCGCGAGCGGGATCATCTTGACCGCCGTCTGCGTGAACTCATCGCCCAGCCCAGAGGTCATAGCAGTTTCGATGAAGCCCGGAGCGACCGCGTTGCAGGTAATGTTCCGCGAGCTGACCTCGCGCGCGATGGCCATGGTCAGTCCGATCAGTCCGGCTTTTGATGCGGCATAGTTGGCTTGCCCGGCTTGTCCCGTCTGCCCGAATACCGAAGTGATGTTGATGATCCGTCCCCAGCGCTGTTTGAGCATGGATCCAATCGCCTGCTGGGTGCAGAGATATGCCGAGGTCAGGTTGGTATTCAGAACTGCGTCCCAGTCGGCGCGTTTCATGCGCATCACCAGCTGGTCGCGGGTAATGCCGGCGTTGTTCACCAGGATGTCAACCTTGCCGAGCTGGGCAACGACGGCTTTGAAGGCGGACTTGATCTGTTCTTCATCGCTGACGTCCATGGGAAAGACGGCCGCCTGGCCTCCGGACGCGGTGATTTCCGCCCCCAGCGCCTGCAGCTTTTCCTGGCTGCGGGCGGCCAGCGCCACTGCGGCTCCCGACCGGGCCAACTTGAGCGCGCAAGCCCGTCCGATGCCCTGCGACGCGCCGGTCACCAGCGCAACCCGGCCTGATAGAGTCATGAAGTCTCCTCACTCACAGAACGCAAGATTATACGCGCTAGTGTAGGCGCGAGCGCCCCGCTCGTGCGTCATCTATTGGCGCGGTCTCAGTCTCCGTTATGTAATCTTCTCGCCGCCATTTTGGATGGCTCCCGCACGAGCGGGGGAGATCGCGCCTACACTTTGCTCATCTCGCCGCGAAACAGATATCGCAACAGAGGCGGCGCCAGGATGGTCGTCACCGCGGTCATAAACACCACAATGGCATAGGTCGAGGGCAGCACGATCTGCGACTGCAGTCCGACCAGCGCGACAATCAGAGCGACTTCGCCGCGCGGCATCATGCCCACCCCAACCTGCAACATGCTCAGCCGGCCCTCGCCCCAAAGCGGCAGCCCACACCCGCCGACCTTGGAGACGATGGCGAGCAACGAAATGACGATCGCGGCCCACAGCACGTCCCCGGTAAAGAGGTGCACGTTGAGCCGTGAGCCGATGGTGAAAAAGAAAAAAGGGGCCAGAAATTCGGTGATGCCTCCCACCCGGGGCAGCAGGTTCCAGCGGGGCGCGTAGTCGGCAAACATAAGCCCGGCAAAGAAAGCGCCGATGATCGCAGCCATCCCGATCTTCACCGAGAGCCATGAAAGAAAGAGGCAGAGCGCGAGCGCAACAATCAGGGGAGCATGCTGGGTAGAGAGGCGATCCATCTTCGGCTGGATTTTGCGGACAATATGGGGCGCCACGAAGATCATGAACAGGGCGAATGCCGCCGCTTCCAGGCATAGAACACCCAGATGGACCCACTCCAGTCCGCCACTCGACGCCAGACCGGCCACAACAGCCAGGAGCACCATCCCCAGGATGTCATCGAAGACGGCCGCGCCCAGGATAATCTTGGCGGTGCGGGTTGCCAGCACACGCAGGTCGCCCAGCACCCGCGCGGTAATGCCGACGCTGGTGGCTACCATGGCCGCGCCCACGAAAATCGCCTCGCTCGACGCGTCCCCGCGCCATTTCATGTAGGCGAATCCCAGCACGAAGGGAACTACGATGCCGGCAACCGCCACCAGCAAAGCTTTGCGCCCCACGCGGATCAGTTCAAGCGGGCTGGTTTCGAGTCCGGCGCTGAATAAAACAAAAATGGCGCCAATCTCGGCGACGGAATTGATGGTGTCGCTGGGATGAATCCAGCCCAGCGCGAAAGGGCCAAGGGCAGCTCCGGCCAGAATCTCGCCCAGGACTGAAGGCAGGCGGACACGTTCAAACAGCTCTCCCACCACCTTCGCAGAGACGAAGATGGCGAGGAGTTGCAACAGAAGCTGATCGGGTCCGTGAGGCACTGCACCGCAGAATATGGGATTCGCAGGGATGCCCGCAAGAAATCCCGAGGCCTGGTAGTCGCTCAGCGCTTCGGTAGCGGGTCAGTTTGTATTGTCCCCCGCTCATGCAGGCGTCATGCTGAGCTTGCGAAGCATCTGGCGTGCAGCGGATATGCCGCCGCGTCAGCAATTGGCCAGGCGCACGCCAGATCGCTTTCCGATCGCTCAGGGCAGGCTCTTCGGGACTGAAGTCCCTCAAGGATGACGCCATGGGGTTGGGCGTTTCAATCTGACCCACTGCCTCCGCTCCCACTCACTTGATGTGGCAGGTCGCCAGTCCGCGCTTTTCCAGGTACTGCTGGTGGTAGTCCTCGGCGGCGTTGAAGGTGACCGCGGGCACAATCTGGGTCACAATCGGCTTCCTGAAGCGGTCCGACTTCTCCAGTTGCTCTTTGGACTGCCGGGCTTCGCTTTCCTGCTCCGGGGTATGAAAAAATATCGCGGAGCGGTACTGCGATCCATGGTCGGGACCCTGGCGGTTGAGCTGGGTGGGATCATGGTTCTCCCAGAACACCTCCAGCAACTTCTGGTAGGAGAGTTTCGCGGGATCGTACTCCACTTCGACCGCCTCGGCATGGCCGGTGCGATCGCTGCAAACGTCCTTGTAAGTCGGATTGTCGAGGTGCCCGCCGGTATAACCAACCCGGGTTGCAGTTACGCCCGGTAACTGGCGGAAAGTGGCTTCGACTCCCCAGAAACATCCCGCGGCAAAAGTAGCTTTGGCCATATAAGCACTCCTCAGATGGTTTAATTATATCGGGACAAATGGAATATCAACGCAATGGAGGCCAGCACTCCCCAGCCGGCTGAACGCTCGCCTTCCACTGCTTCGTTAGATGTTCCGTCCGCCCGGAAAGTGGCAGAAGGGGCTTCCGGGATAGTGGCTGAATTTGCGACCGTTGCTTCAGCGGGGACTCATGCTGAGCTTGCGCAGCATCTGGCGTGCAGCGGATGGGAAGAAGGCCAGCCATCGTGCACCTGCACGCAATATCCTTCGGGACTGAAGTCCCTCAGGATGACGCCCGTTAGATTTCATGCTTTCGACGTCATGCTGAGCTTGCGAAGCATCTGGCGTGCAGCGGATTCGCACGATGGGCCAGTAATTGCGTCCTGCGCGCAAGGTCCCTTCGACTGTGCTCAGGGCAGGCCGTATTGGGGAGGGAGGGGGGAGGGCGGAGGGCTGCAGTCTATCGGCTGAACCCTTGGGCGTGATGGTGGCGGTGGGTCCCGCTAACGGCTTGCGTGCGTTACGGAACTTGCCAGTCGAGGGCGTAAATTTCCTGGGTGCCGGTGTCGCGCAGCAGAAGCGGGGAATCGTCGGGAGCCATGCCTAGCCAGACACTCCAAAAGCCTCCTTGCCGGAAGTTTTTCAAATCGGCCACCCGCTCGACTTTCCGGTCACGAATGCGGACTCGCATTACCGACGGCTCATTCTCTTCATGCAGGAAGTAAACATAGTCTCCGTTTTTCGACCAGTTGGGAAAGCCCAAGGTCACGTTGGCGGCCTCTTCCCACTTTTGGGTGGTGAAGTCGAAAAGCATCAGGCCACGGGAGTCGAAAGTCATAGCGGCGATATAGCGCCCATCGGGCGACCAGCGGGGCGAGTAAAGGCCGGTTGAACCTGGCACGGAGGAAATTTGATGAGTCTTGAGGTCGAGGATCCGGATGCTGACGCTACGGTCCGAGGGAGCTCCGCCGAAGACAATTCTGGCTCCGTCGGGCGACCAGGCGGGGTCATATTCGTCCTGAGAGTCTTCGGGCATCAATTCGCGCGGTGTTCCGCCATCGGCCGAAACTGTGTACAGCTTCGATTTCTGGCCCGTCGACAAGCCATAAAAAACAATCTGCGTGCCATCAGGCGACCAGCGCGGCAGCAGGGCGCTGAGCGGCGGGTAGCTGAGTTGGAGCCGCTGGCTGCCGTCCAATTTGCTCTTCCACAGTGTTGCCTCGGGGTAGCTGGTGTATGTCACCCACTGTCCATCCTTGGAGAAGCTGACGCTGTCCGCTGAAATTCCGGAGAGAAAGGGAAGGAACTCCGCGGACTTCGTGTCGTAGCGAACTAATTCTCCGCGCGCCAATGCTCCCACCACGAACAGCTTCTTTCCGTTCTTACTGGGCAGGGGCGAGAAGTAGCCCAATGGCCCAGAGGTCAACTCGACGGGTTGGCCATCGGCTTTGCCAAACCAATTCCTCTTCTCCGCGAGGGCCCAGATATTCGACTCTGACTCGAAAAGGAAATAGTTTCCGTCTGCGGTCCATTTGCCGCAGCATTGCTGGGGAGGATTGTGCCAGTCAGGCAGCAGAGGATGCGGATTTGTCCCGTCGACCGAAACCTGCCAAAGCGCACCTCGATAAGACCGTCCGCCTCCGACCCGGTATCGAATCACTTTGCCGTCGGGGGACCACGCGGGATCAAATGCTTGATCGGGCGCGGAGATCAGCTTGCGGGGTTCGGAGCCATCGCTCTTGGCCAGGAACAGATCGTGATCGTTCGCGTAAGCAATCATTTGGCCGTCGGGAGACCAGGCGGCGGCCTGGCCCACGGCGTCTCCGATTCTGCGGGGCGACCCGCCCAGGACGGGCACTTCCCAGAGCGGGCCATTGAAAGCCGTCTGGCCCACCTCGTCCGCGATCAGCAGTCTGGCCCCGTCGGGCGAAACGTCAAGCAGGTACATGGTTGGGGCGGGGACTGGAACACGCGCCACCTCGCCTCCCGAACTGGACACCTGCGACACGCTCGCACCCGCAGAACCGAATTCGTTAAGGTAAAGCCGCGCTCCGTCTGTCCCGATTAGATTTTTCCAATTACCGTCGTGAGTGATCGGGACGTAGCCTGATACTTTGGGTGCGGGGACAGGGCGAGATTGAAGATAGAAGAGCAACGCAATGCTGGCGAGACCGAAGGCGCCAACCGCGACTATCCATCGTTTCCACATGGACCGCGCGGATTTGGAGGCCGTGGCCGCAGAGGAAACGCCTGCCGTCGCGGCCGCAGAGGAAAACGCAGCGCCTCCAGAAGAAGTTGAGGCCGCTGTCCGTCCCGAATCCGTGTCACGCTTCAGACGTTTAAGGTCGGCACGCAGTTCGGAGGCGCCCTGGTAGCGAACCTCACGGTCCTTTTCCAGAGCCTTATTTATGATCCGATCAAGTTCAGCCGGACATTCCGGATTCACGAGAACGGTTGCCGCCGGCGCTTTGTGCAGGATGCCGTCGAAGACGGCCGCCGTAGTACTGCCCGAAAACGCCTGTCGGCCGGTGGCCATCTCGTAGAGAACCACTCCCAGGCTGAAGAGGTCGGTGCGCGCATCCAGTTCCTCCCCCAGGGCCTGCTCGGGGGACATGTAAGCCACGGTGCCCATTGCAGTGCCGGGACTGGTAAGGCTAGCTCCGTCCTGCGTCGCGGCGATATGGTGTTCAGCAGAAGGGCCGTCAGGAGTCCTATCCGAACGCTGTGTCAGCTTCGCCAGACCAAAATCCAGAATTTTGGCGGGACCGCGACTGGTGACGAAAATGTTCTCCGGTTTAATGTCTCGGTGGACAATCCCTTTCGAGTGGGCCGCGTCCAGAGCGTCGGCTAACTGAATACCGAGTTCCAAAATCTCGCCCGTGGTGAAGGGCCGTACGTTGATGCGGTGTTTGAGCGTCTGCCCCTCCAGCAGCTCCATGGCAATGAACGGCTGGCTATCGTGCTCGTCGACATCGTGGATGGTGCAGATATTGGGATGATTGAGAGCGGATGCTGCCTGCGCTTCGCGCTGGAAACGCTGCAGAGACGGGTGATCCTTCGCGAGGTCCTGGGGCAAGAATTTGAGAGCCACATGACGGTGGAGCTTCGTATCCTCGGCTTCGTAAACGACACCCATGCCCCCGCCGCCAATTTTGCGAAGAATCCGATAGTGGGAGACCGTGTCGCCAATCATGGCAGTGAGCTGAGGAAGAATGTTAGGCCGGAGGTATAGGCAAGTCAATCCGTTGGCCCGAGATCACAGGTTGGTACTCAAGCGCGCAAGGGTTGACCAACCGGGTCAGGTCGCGGTTTGTTTGAATGCTAAGTCTAGTGAGGAGCGCGTGGTGTACAAAAGGCTGAACTCAACGGGAACGTTGATTCAGAGAACAACCACGGAGGCTCCTCAATGGACATTATGTATTACATCGGGCTGGATG
>JBOGLC010000056.1:0-15357 GCA_050746005.1 Terriglobales bacterium | reverse complement strand
CTATTGCCCGCGTATAGCGCGCACCACCTGCAGCAACGAGCTGTGCGCGAACGGTGCGGGCGTCAACGTGACCACCATCATCAGTAAAGCGAAGCCGGCCAGCCAGCGCCGCCCCGGAGTCACGCCTGGCCATTCTTCCACCATGGGGTGCCGCATGCCGCTGATGCGCAGCAGGATCGCCCACAACAGCCAGCCCGCCCAGAAATAAAAGGCCATTGGAATCAGAGCCAGAATGGTTAGCCTGGACACGATGCGATGCGCCCGCGGGTTAAGGGCGAAAACAATATGCCCGCCATCCAGTTGACCGCCGGGTAGAAGATTCAACGCCGTGGCAAACATTCCCACCCAGGCTGCAATCGCAGTGGGATGAAAGTAAATATCCTGCAGCGCCGAGGACCCGCCATGCACGTCGGCCAGCGGAAGCACCGCCCGCAGCAGATGGAAGATCCACGGATATCCCATCTCAATGTCTGAATTCGCCATCACTCCCGGCATGACGCGGGAGTGGCTCATGGCGATGACCAGCACGATCAGCGCGACTACGAATCCGGCGATCGGGCCCGCGATGCCGATGTCGAACAAGGCGCAGCGGGAACGGATGGGCGAGCGTATCCGAATGACGGCGCCCAGCGTGCCAATCAGAGTCGGCGCTGGGATAAAGAAGGGAAGTGTGGCGTACACGCCGTAATAGCGGCAATAGAGGTAGTGTCCCATCTCATGCGCCAGAAGAATCAGCAGCAGCGTGGCCGAGAAGGGAATGCCGAGCAGCAGGCGGGAGGGTTCGTGCAGCGCCCAGCCCACGGGAAACAATGGCAGAGTTTCGTCGCCATGAACAAACGGCGGCACGTGGTTCAGGAAATCAAATTCCATCTTCGCGCCTACCACCAGCGTGGTGAAGATGGTCGCTGCGAACAACAAGATGTGCAGCCAGTACCTGGGATTGGGAGGCCGCACCACATAAACTTCTGCGGGCAGATATGCAGTCTCTGGGGCGGGAAGTGGGGGATTGAGCTCGGACATGAAAACTTTAATCGACGAAGGTGCGTGGAGAAGTTGCCGCGCGGGTCACACCGACGGCCTGGGAACCAGGGCCATGCGCGGGCCGCCACCCAGGCTTACTCGATTGACTGCAACTCCTTGCCGGGTTTGAAGCGCACCGCCTTGCCGGGCGGTATCGAGACTTCGGCGCCGGTGCGCGGATTGCGCCCGATTCCAGTCTTGCGCGGCCGCACGTTAAAGACGCCAAAGCCCCGCAATTCAATACGTTCGCCCTTGGTAAGGGAGCGCCGCATGCTCTCGAAAACGGTTTCGACGGCCAACTCAGCCTTGGTCTTGGTGATGCCGGTCTTGTTCACTACTTCGTTGATAATGTCGAGCTTGATCATTGGAGGCTCCCGCCGCCGAACTGAGAATAACCTACCAAGTGATTGATGCTAAGGGACATAAGAGAGATTGTCAACGGCAGCTTCTGTCCCGTAAGATGACGGCACCCAGCCGGACAAATATTGAGTAATTGGGTAATCTGGGAATTGGGTAATTTTCAGCCCAGGTCCAGGGCGCCGATTTTTCAATTACTCCATTACAAAATCTCCCGATCACACCGAGTTCAAGGAGCTTCATGCTTAAGAGCGACCGCTGGATCCGCAAGATGGCCATCGAGAAAGACATGATTAATCCCTTTTCCGAGAAGCAGGTACGGGAGGGGGTCATCTCCTACGGTTTGTCTTCCTATGGCTATGACTTGCGCGTGGCCGATGAATTCAAAATCTTCACCAACGTCAATTGCACCGTGGTGGACCCGAAGAATTTCGATGAAAGATCATTTGTTACCGTGAGTTCGGAGTGCGCCATCGTTCCTCCCAACTCGTTCGCCCTGGCACGCTCGGTGGAATACTTCAAGATTCCTCGCGACACGCTGACCATCTGCGTGGGCAAGTCCACTTACGCCCGCTGCGGCATTATCGTGAACGTTACCCCTTTCGAGCCGGAGTGGGAAGGTTTCGTCACTCTTGAAATTTCCAACACCACGCCCTTGCCGGCGAAGATCTACGCCAATGAAGGGCTTTGCCAGATCCTTTTCTTCACCGGCGATGAAGTGTGCGAGGTCAGCTACGCCGACCGCAAGGGCAAGTACCAGTCGCAGAAGGGAATCGTGTTGCCGAAATTGTGAGACTAAGAAGCCGTCAGCTCTCAGCTGTCAGCTCTCAGCTAAACTCCAAGCCGTGTAAGGCGGACACTTCTGCCCTCTGCTGGTGGGGTGATCTTGGTTTTGATGACCGTTCCTTCTTTGTGGTAGTGAGGGGGAGTAATTTCCAAGGCATGACTGTCAAAGTCAAAAGCGGCGGGAGGCCCGGCCCTGGGGGTTAGCTGAAAGCTGACGGCTGAAAGCTGAAAGCTGAAAGCTACTTCTTGCTATTCTCGCCTTCTTTAAACATGTATTTGATCGCGGGCTTGTATATCAGCAGGTTGGATTGGCCGTTTCGGGCCACCTTCAAACAACTTTTGTCGTACCACTCGATCATGCCGCGAATTTCCTCGCCATCGCGCAGCACGATGACCATCGGCGTTTTCGACTGCATCTGCTTCTGGTAGTAAAAGTTCTCGGCATTGGTCTGCTCCGGGGGGGCGGACTTTCTGCCGCCGCCGGGCCTGTCATTGCGGTCGCGTTCGGGACGATCGGGCCGCTCCCTGGGTTCGCTCATGGATGCTTGCGCATGACTGTGATCGGTCCGGTTCAGCGAAGGGCGAATCAGCTTGCGATTGGCGAAACCCTCTGCTTCCACGGGCCGATCGGCCGGAAGTGAATCGACTGCATCTTTCATGGCGCCACCGTTAGACACGCTTTTGCGGGCCACAACACGCGCTGCTGCGATTGTGGGATGAAGGCGTGAGTTGTTGATAACCTAGCACAGTGACCGCTGATATGACAATGCTTAAGTAGTGGGGGCGAAAGCACTTAGCAAATCAGCATTTGGCAATTGGCGCTGCGCAACCAGCCCGGCCCGGGCGGCGAATTCCGGCGAATCGCTAAGTGCAATGGCTAGCTGCTTCTTTCCAGCGCGGTGGCGAATGCGTCCAGCGACAAGGAGCGCAATAGGTTACGGCGCATTCCCCGCTCGACGTCGTTGAGGCGGTCGGCGGCGAAGGCAATCCAGCCGAAGTCGGCAGATTCCGCGAGCTTCTTCAGTTCAGCCTGGATGTCCGTATTGCGGACCAGTTCCGGAGTACTGGAGTTGAGGAAGGTCAGGTCCTGCAGCAGGCTGTAGAGCGTCCGCAGCAGCTTTTCGAGCTTGGCACGCCCTTCGGCGCCGGCCCGGTAGCTCTCCGTCATCTTGAACAATTCGCTGTGGTCCGTGCCGCGTAAAGCGGTGTTCAGAATGGTCAGGCCCTGGGTGCGGGCAGCGGTGTAGCCGGCGAGATCGAAGATGCGGGCTGCCCCTACAGCTCCGTTAGCCAGACGCGCCGCCAATGCGCGCTGTTTGGGCGTCCACTCGGGACGATGCTGGGCCAGGTCCCGCTCGATTTCTTCCGCCGGCAGCGCAGCCAGCGTGACAATCATGGAGCGCGACCTGATCGTAGGCAGTAACTCGCCCGGGTTTTCGGTCAACAGAAATATCGTGGCGAATTCGGGCGGTTCCTCCAGCACCTTCAGCAGCGAGTTGGCAGCTTCCTTCATGAAGGAAGACTCGGTGAAGATGTAAATTCGCTCTTTGGCTTCGCCCGGCCGGTAATAGATGGTCTCGATCACGCGGCGCACCTGGTCCACCTTGATCATCATCTGGGGCGGATCGGGCGGGATCACCAGCACGTCAGGATGGGTCTGCACAAACAGGCGCGTTTCCTTTTTGTCGGTCTCGCGCAAATTCTCTCGAGCCTCGACGGCCTCCTCGAAGCGGGCATCGAGATCTTCTGACTGCGCGATACGAACGCAGTTGGAACACTTTCCGCAGAAGTCAGGCAAGCCGTCCGTGGTCGTCGGCGCAAGGCAGTTGATTGCCCTGGCCAGCATGAGTGCCAGCGTATATTTGCCCGAACCCGCCGGACCAGCCAGCACCACCGCCTGGGGAAAGCGGTCGCGCGCCAGCATTTCGCGCAGGCGGTGGACGACGTCGGAATTGCCGTGAAAATCGTTGAACACAGCTTTCAGCTTTCAGCTCTCAGCCTTCAGCCAGCACTTGGCATTTAGCAACTGGCATTTGGACCGGCAGGATTTGCCGAGTCTAGCAGATCAGAGCGGGTCCATTGCCAATTACAAGGCGCTCTCACTGAGAGCTGAAAGCTGATAGCTGAGAGCTTCATGAAGTCTTAGCTGCCATCCTCAATTTCCGCCGAACGATTTCCACGATCCGGGCATGGGTTGCGGCCGCCGTTCCACGTGCATCGACCAGCACAACTCTCTGCGGTTCCCGAGCTGCAATCGCCAGATACGCGCTGTGGACCCTGCCGAAAAACGCACGACTCTCCTGTTCGAAGCGGTTTTCGTCATTTTTGGGGCGGCCGTTCTTGTTGGCATGCGATGTGTTGCGGCGGCGGGCGCGCTCCACGCTGGCCGCTACGTCAGAATCCATCAGGATGGTGAGGTCAGGCAGCAGGCCGTGGCACAAGATGCGATGCAAGGCGAGCACCGGTTCACTGCCCAGCTTGCGGCCGCCGCCCTGGTAAGCCTCAGTGGAATCGGTGAAGCGGTCGCAAAGGACTACTCGGCCCTCCGCCAGCGCAGGCTGGATGACTTCGGTGATGTGCTGGGCGCGCGAAGCAAACATCAGCGCCAGTTCCGCCATCGGCGAGAGACCGGCGGTAGCAGTATCGAGCAGGAGGCGGCGAATTTTCTCTCCGGCGGCGGTCCCTCCCGGCTCCCGGGTCACCACCACCGAAAGGCCCTGCGCGCGCAACACGCGTGCCAGCTTTTCCATTTGCGTGCTTTTGCCGCAGCCATCGAGTCCTTCGAAGGTGATGAAGCGGCCGCGATGCGCATGCGAGGACACAGCGGAAATCATAAATCAGGGGTTGGCGTTTGGCACTTGGCATTTGCGCTGAACGCCGCCGCCGGAGGCTCTGTCATCCTGAGCACAAGCCGCCCATTCGTTTACGAAGGGGCGGGTGGAGTCGAAGGACCCCTGCCAGCTTAACCTGCCTGGTCGTCATGCGAGATGCGGATCTGCGATGTCATTCGAGCGGGAGCGCAGAAGCTTATAGGGGTCCTTCGACTCCCCCCGGGCTTCGCATCGCGAAGCCCGGGCTGCGCTCAGGAGGACAGGTTGAGGGCAGCTTGAAGATGACCAGACAGCCCGACGGCTGATATATTCATCTATCTTAAAAACGTATCAATAGTAAAACGTGTGAATAGAGGTCAAGGAGCGTGTTCGTGACCAACTTCCCTGGAAAGATTCTTCACTATGTCCTCCTGTTGATCGCTCTGGTTTCGCCCATGTTTGCCGCCGGCGAGCCCGCTCCTCACGTCAGCATCTCGGTCGACGCCAGCGACGCCCCGCGAAAAATATTTCATGCGCGGCTGACCATTCCAGCCAAGCCCGGTACTCTTACTCTCTACTATCCCAAGTGGATTCCCGGCGAACACGGCCCCACCGGCCCGATCCAGGACCTTGCCGGACTTAAATTCACCGCCAATGGAAAGACCCTGACCTGGCGCCGCGACCTTCTCGATGGGTGGACATTTCATGTCGAGGTGCCCGCGGGCGTATCCAGTATTGAGGCCGCGCTCGATTTCATCTCACCCGCAGGTGCAGAGGGCATCTACACCGGCGGAGCTACTGCCACCGATCGCCTGGCGGTCATCAACTGGAACGATGTGGTGCTTTATCCCGAAGGCTGGACCTCGGACGACCTGCAGTACACGGCCAGCCTGCGATTGCCGGCAGGATGGAAATTCGGTACATCGCTGGCAGTGGCCTCGCAGGCGGGAGGGGAAATTAAATTCGCTCCGGTTTCGCTGACCATGCTGGTCGACGGCCCGGTGATCACCGGAGAATATCTGAAGGTCGTCCCACTCAATCCGGGACAGACTCCTCCGGTAGAGATGGACGTGGCCGCCGACAGCGCGGCCGCCCTCGATGCTCCGCCCGAGGTTTGGGAACACTACAAAAATCTGGTCAAACAAACCGACGCTCTGTTTCGTGCGCAACACTATCGCGACTACCACTTTCTCTTCAGCCTGAGTGACCATGTTGCCCACTTCGGCCTGGAGCATCATGAATCGAACGACAGCCGGCTGGGCGAGCGCGCCCTGGTCGATCCCACCAAGCGCCTTCTGGGCGCGGGATTGCTGTCGCACGAATTCGTGCACTCCTGGAATGGCAAATACCGGCGTCCCGCGGATCTCGCCACGCCCGATTATGAGAAGCCCATGCAGACTGACCTGCTCTGGGTTTACGAAGGCCTCACCGAGTATCTGGGCGAGATCCTGACCGGCCGAATGGAACAGCGAACCCCGGAGCAGTTTCGCGATTCCCTGGCGAATACAGCGGCCTTTCTGGACCACACCCCCGGGCGCGCCTGGCGCAACCTGCAGGATACCGCCGACGGCGTTCCCTCCATGCAGGGTGCGCCCCATGAGTGGCAGTCATGGCGCCGAGGCCTCGACTACTATGACGAAGATGAACTCAATTGGCTGTGGGTAGACACGATCATTCGCCAGCAGACTCATGGGCAGAAATCCCTGGATGACTTTTGCCAACTTTTCCATGGACCTCCAAGCGGACCGCCAATGGTAAAAACTTATACCTTCGACGATATTGTCAGCACCTTGAACCAGGTGGCGGCTTACGACTGGCGCGGATTCTGGACTGAGCGGCTGACCAACCATGGTCCGGGCGCTCCTCTGGGAGGCATTGCGGGCAGCGGCTGGAAACTGGTGTATGACGAAACCCGCTCGCCCCTGGTGCAGGCGGTGGAGCACGACCGAGACTCCATAAACGCAGCCTATTCGATCGGATTATGGCTGAAAGCTGATGGACTCATTATCGATACTGTCGAAGGCATGCCGGCAGCGCTAGCGGGCATTGGCCCCGGCATGAAAGTGATCGCGCTCAACGGAAAGAAATTCACCAAGGACGTGCTGGGGGATGCGTTGCGGGAGGGCAAAAGCAGTTCGGATGCGCTCGAGTTGCTGGTCGAGAATACGGAATACTACAAAACCTTCAAGCTCGACTATCACGGCGGAGAAAAATTCCCTCATCTGGTGCGAGACGAAACCAAGCCCGACGTGTTGAGCGAAATCATCAAGCCGCACTAAGGCCAGAAATCATCGATTGCAGTGTGTAGCGGCCTGACGATTGGAGAGTCTCAGGCCAAAAAGGAAGTTCAGTGACGGACAAGAGTGTCCGCCCCACACGTTTGGTCACCCGTTCGGTCAAGCGCTTTCCGGAGTGATGCCCGCGAACAGGTCGCTCTCCTGCGCGACCAACCCGGTATTCACCGAAGCTGCCAGGTGAAACAACTCCCGCATGCCGCGTTTTCGCGCATACTCCTCGAACAGCGGCCACAGCGGCTGCTGGCTGACGTGCGCCCGGAACGCTTCAATTTTTGTTTCCAGATAGTCGCCGATCTCGATGACCGTAGTGGCCGGGGCCAGCGTGATGGGCTGGCGCCCCGGCAAACTGAAGTCGGCGGTAGCATGATACAGCTTCTGGGCTCGGTGGGGAGTGACCGGGCCGCTTAACTGATCGATAAAGCGGTTGTTCCGGCCCGCCCAGTGGAACGCCAGCGTGGCAAAGACCGATGCCAGACTGTGATCGGTGTGTCCGGTCACGCCGCCCGCGGGATCAAACGTGAGCACGATCTGCGGACGAAACTCCCGAATGCGCAGCGTGAGATCGGAAACCACCCGTTGCAGGTCCAGCCGGTGAAGCTGGCCGTCGGGGTAATCGAGAACCATTCCTTGCGAGACTTTCAGCACCTTGCAGGCCGCGGCAAACTCTTCGCGCCGTTTGGCTCCCAGTTCCTGGTCGTTGTGCGCGCCCCCGCGATAGGTAGCCGCCTGCCCGGCAGTCAGGCAAACAACGCAGGTTTCCACGCCACGCTCGCGATAGAAACACAATGACCCGCCGAAGCTGCTGGCTTCGTCATCCGGATGCGCAGTCACCACCATCATGCGCCGCATTTTGGGATTGTACATTCGCGACTGGTTCGAATGGAGCGATGAGGCCGAGTAGCGCCGGCGTCCCCGCCCACCTCTCAGGCCGGCTGGAGACCGGCGCTACTCAATTCTTCTCCATCTTTCTCCAGTAGGAACGCCAGCACATCCTGCGGCACTGGCGCGTTCCATACCGGTGCAAAAGACTGGCGATGAAGCGGAGAAGGGCCGTGCGCGCGCAGGGCCGAGAGGTGCCGGGGCGTGCTGTAGCCTTTATTCGAAGCCAGTCCGTAAACCGGGAAGAGGGGGTCCCATTCGACGATCATGCGGTCGCGCTCGACCTTGGCCAGGATGGAGGCGGCGGCAATCGAGGCAGACAGGGCATCGCCGTGAATAATCGGTTGCTGCGGAAGTTCGCAGTCCAGGCGTAACGCATCCACCAGCAGGTGGTCAGCTCCCGGGCTCAGTCCGAAAACAGCCTCACGCATGGCCAGACGCGAGGCCTGGTAAATATTGATCTGGTCGATGCGGGCGGCATCGACGGCCGCCACCGCCCAGGCGATCGCATGCTCGCGGATTCGTTCCGCCAGGACTTCACGGCGCTCCGCCAGCAGCAGCTTGGAATCACGCAGACCTCGCACGCGATATTCCGGATCGAGGATTACGGCGGCGGCGACCACGGGCCCAAACAGGGAGCCGCGCCCGACTTCATCGACTCCCGCGACAAAGCGGGCGCCCAGTTGCCTCGCCTTTTTCTCAAACCTTAGGGTGCAATGCAGGCGCTTCAACAGGCGCAGCTTGGCGGCGGACGCAGAGAGCGGTTTGCAGGACACAGACGTGGGCTTTGGCGACACCGGCACAGATAAGAGTATCTTCACCTACTCCACGCTTGTGGTGCAATGTGGAAAACTGCAAGGCAGCCGATTTTCGAGGAACGCTCCTGCGGGCGTGAAGATACGCGCAAGATCCTTCACCCGGCTAAAGCCGGGTTCAGGATGACTTCTGTGATGACGGTTTGAGCAGCCCGGGCCGGCGGCTTCTCTCCGCAACTGCTGTGAATTCCTTAGCTCGAAGGTAACCAGCGGGTGCCATTACCGGAGTAAATTGACTGACCATTCTGCTGGTTGTTAGCTTCAGTAAAGAGAACCTTCACCGCGGATACACTTTGAAAGAAGATACTTCTAAATCAGTGCCAGAGCGCCAGAACAAGCGCCTGCACCTCGCCCTTCCGATCCGGGTCACCTACTGGGATGACGCCCAGAAGCCTCGTATCGAGATTGGCTGCACCTACGATATCTCCGAACACGGCGCCCGGGTCACAGGGCTGCGCTGTGTGAAGGAAGCAGGGGAAATCATCGCCATCGAAAGAGGCAAGAACAAAATGTTCTGCCGTGTGGTCTGGGTCGGTGAGCCGAATTCGGAACTGGAGGGCCAGATCGGACTTCAGTCCGTAGAGTCGGACCGGACTCTGTGGGAGGTGGAACTGCGAGAAATGGGCGAAGTCTATGAGCCGGTGATGCGGGATGGAGGTTCGAAGCAGTCGCGCACCTTTGGCCCTAGCGAACGTCGCCGTCGCCGGGAACGTTTCAGTCTGGAGGGCACGGCAGAACTGGTCGAACAGGGCACCGACCCTTTCAAGGCCAATGTAGTCCTTAAAAACATGTCAGAGATTGGATGCCTGGTCATGACCCGGCACATTTTGCCCGCCGGCTCGGAATTGAAACTGACCTTGCACGTCGACGACTATAGTCTGACCTTGAAGGGCCAAGTGCGGCATGCAGAACCCGAGGTCGGACTCGGAATAGAGTTCCGGGAGATCCGCAAAGGCGAGCGCCAGATACTGCAGCACCTCATCCGCAAGCTAGCCGAGAAACACTTCGAAGAAACATTGCAATTCGAGATCCACAAATAAGAAATGTAGGAGCGAGCGTCCTCGCGCTTGCGGCAGCGCAAACTCACGGCACGAGCGTAGACGCTCGCGCCTGCATTATTTGGCAGTGGCTCCCGCTACCGCCTGTTCGCGGTCCACATCTTTCAGGCGAGCCGCCTTGCCCTTGAGGCTGCGTAGGTAGTACAGCTTGGCGCGGCGGACTTTGGAAGAGCGCAGCAGCTCCACCTTGTCGACCACCTTGGAGTGCAGCGGAAAGATGCGCTCGACGCCATGGCCGAAGCTGATCTTGCGCACGGTAAAGCTGGCCTGCGGCCCGCGGCTGCGCGCGATCACCACGCCCTCGAAAGCCTGCAGGCGTTCCTTGTCGCCTTCCTTGATCTTTACATGCACGCGGACGCTGTCACCCGGAACGAATTCAGGAAGGTCAGTGCGCTTGGTCTTAGCCAGAAGTTTTTCGATAATCAGGTTGGTCACGTTCTTTTCCCCCAGTGACAGAGATCTTGTAATTGTCTCAATTTTCCTTGCCCGTGATGCGGGCCAGCAACTCTTTATCTTCCTCGGCGAGCGCGGCCCGGTCCAGCAAATCGGGCCGGTTGCGCAGCGTTTTCTCCAAAGCCGTGCGCCGGCGCCAGCGGCGTATTTCCTCGTGATTGCCCGAAAACAAAACTTCCGGCACCTGCAAACCGCGAAAATCTGCCGGCCGCGTGTAGTGCGGATAGTCCAGCAGTCCACCCGATG
Organism: Terriglobales bacterium; assembly: GCA_050746005.1. Lineage (GTDB taxonomy): Bacteria > Acidobacteriota > Terriglobia > Terriglobales > Acidobacteriaceae > JAIQFF01. Next base: position 4,636 of record JBOGLC010000056.1, on the reverse strand, counting down.
CGCAGGTCGAGTTAGCCCCGCCCGCTTCGACTGCTGCGGTCACCGTAAACGACTCCTGCCGCGTCGAAGCCTGATTACCGACAGCGCCGGGAATGAGGCGGGTGACCGCGTCCAGGATCACTGCCGCACCTAACTCGCCGCCGCTCAGCACGTAGTCGCCGATCGAGAGCTCACGGTCGGCAAGATGCTGTCCCACGCGCTCATCCACGCCTTCATAGCGGCCGCAGATCAGGACAATTCGCTCCAGCGCCGCCAGTTCTTCGGCCACGCCCTGGTCGAAACGACGCCCCTGGGCTGAGAGCAGCACCACGCTCTGCTTCGCGCCGGGCATCACACGCTCCGCCCGCGACTCGATGTCGAGTCCTTCAATACATTCAAAGATCGGTTCCGGCTTCAGCACCATGCCTTCGCCGCCGCCGAAGGGGCGGTCATCCACGGTGCGGTGGCGGTCATGCGCAAACGCCCGCAAATCGTGGACTTCGATCGCCGTCAGACCCGCTTCCCGGGCCCGGCGAACGATGCCGTAATCCAGAGGTCCGCGAAAAAAATCGGGAAAGATCGTTAAGATGTCGATCTTCATCGCTGGACCCCTGTCATGCTGAGCATACGAGCCAGCGCGAGCGTTCGAAGCCCCTTTACCCGGCATATTTGCAGAAGGTAGGGGTCCTTCGACTCCGCGACTGCTTCGCTTCGCGAAGCAGTCACTACGCTCAGGATGACATCTTCGACTCCGCAACTGCTTCGCTTCGCGAAGCCGTTGCTGCGCTCAGGATGACAGCTTTTTACTTTTTTCTCTGCTGCTCTTTCTCTTCCGCCGTCAATGGCGCACTCAACGCGAGCATGCCCTCGGGCAGTGCCATGCAAACTTTCTTATGCTCGAGGTCCGTGCTCTTCAAATAAGCTTCCGCATACGGGATCTCGTACTGCTTCGCTCCCCCTTTGACGACCAGCAGCGGAGCCTCGCCGGCGCCAAACTGTACGTCCTGGACCAGGCCAATCTCGCGATCGCGGTCGAACACGGTGCATCCTACGAGATCGCTAACGTATACCCAGCCAGGCTCCAGCCTGGATCGCTCGCCGGCCGGAACCTGCAGCTCGCAACCGACCAGGGTCTCGGCTTCCGAAATCGAATCCACGCCTTCGAATTTCAGGACCAGATAGCCCTTGTGCGGCCACAGGTCCTCAATCTTCAACTGGCGGCGAGGCCTGTCCTCATCCTTATCCTTGGCCAGGGCCCACAGGCTCATGCCGCGATGAAACCGGTCCGGAACATCGCTGTGCGTCTCGGTTGCAACTTCGCCGCGGCGTCCCTGGGTTTTGAGAACGCGCGCCAGCGTAATGAACTCGCCGGCTATTCCAGAATCTCCAGCGTGAAACGCCGGTTGGACTTCAAACCAGACGCGCCCAGTAGGTTCCGCATGGCGCGCGCGGTGCGTCCCTGCTTGCCGATCACCCGGCCCAGATCGTTGGGGGCAACGGTGAGTTCGAGTACCGACTCTCCGCCCTCTTCTATCTGGTTAACCGAAACCTGCGCTGGATCATCGACCAGAGCTTTGGCAACCTGCTCGATAAGAACTCGCATGTCCCCGGCTGGCTCGCTCATACTTGGTTCTCCCCTGCCCGGTTTAAGCAAAGCAGGATCCTGATTTGTGCGGTGGAATTTGCCATGGTGCGCACCTCGGGATCAGGCAACCGACGCGGCGGGGGCCGGCGCAGGCCGAGACACCATCTTGCTGACCCGCTCCGACATCTTGGCGCCCTTCGATACCCAGTAGTCGATGCGCTCGCGCTTGAGTTCAATGCTGGCAGGGCTGGTGCGAGGATTGTAAGTTCCCACCACCTCAACCGGACGGCCATTCCGCGCGCGTTCCTTCTCGATGACCACCACCCGATACTGCGGTTGTTTGCGCGCACCCGTGCGCGACAATCGAATCATTAACACAGAGCTTATATTCCTTTCCTAATTGCTTCAGGCAGGCTGACACAAACCATTATTTTTGCAGAATTTAGCCGGATTAGCAAGTTTGGAGGGTGGTGGCTGAATTTGAACCGTAACTTCTAACCGTAACTTCTAAAGGGTGTCATCCTGAGGGACTTTAGTCCCGAAGGATCTCGCGTGCGGCGGCGCAGATGCTGGCCTTCTTATTATCCGCTCCACGCCAAATGCTTCGCAAGCTCAGCATGACGCTCCGATAAGCGGAGGAGACAGTTCAAGCTGAGCCACTACCACGAACTCCAAAATCTGTACCGCGCACCCGCATTCTTGCTAATATAACCAGTTCAGTAAAGCTCGGGAGACCAGGGGAGAACAGAACCATGACTTATGTAATCGCAGAACCGTGCATCGGAACCAAGGACACTGCCTGCGTGGACGCTTGCCCGGTAGACTGCATTCATCCTAAGAAAGATTCTCCGGCACATGCCGAGGAAGAGATGCTGTACATCGATCCCGTGGAGTGCATCGACTGCGGAGCGTGCGTGCCCGTATGCCCGGTATCTGCCATCTTCGCGCTCGACGATCTGCCGGAAAAGTGGGCGTCATTCACCGAGCGCAACGCGAAGTATTTCGGCAGATAGTTTTCGGCGTTCAGCCGTCGGCGATCAGCTCAGGCGCGGTTGTCGTGAACTGATCGCCGATGGCTGAAAGCTGACAACTGCGTTACTTCCCATCCCCGGCCCAGTCCATTACAATCAAACGTTAACCTGCTGGGCTTCCATGGCACTGAAGGAGTCGGAAGCGATTGTCCTGCGCACTTATCCATTGCGCGAGGCCGATCTGCTGGTCACGCTGTTCACGCGGGCAGAAGGAAAAGTTCGCGGCGTGGCGCGCTCAGCCAAGAAATCGAAGCGACGGTTTGGCGGAGCTCTGGAGCCCCTGACCTACGTTCGAGTCTTTTACGAAGATCGCGAACGGCAAGAGCTGGCCCGGCTGGATTCCTGCGAAGTCCTGGAATCGCCGCTGGCGACCGAAGTGGGCTATCCCCGGGCCGTGGCTCTGGCCCACGTGGCGGAACTCCTCGACGAGTTGCTGCCGGATCGCGAAGCCAACGACGCCGCATTCCGGCTGGCGCTTTCGGTAATCGCGGGGTTGCGTGGCCCTGACATCTGGATGCCGGTCACTTATTTTGAGTTGTGGATGACCCGCCTGATGGGCTATCTGCCAGACCTTGGTGAATGCATGGTTTGCGGACGCACCCTGAACGGCAGCCGGGCCTTCTTTCACGCCTTGGCGGACGGCCTGATGTGCGCCGACGACAAGCGCTTGGCATCATCCGAGATATCCGGCGAATCACGATCGCTGGCGGCGCAGATGTTTCGCGCTCCGGTCGAGCATTTTGCCGGAACGCCGTGGCCCAGGAAGCAGGCAAGCGACCTGCGCAAGTTTCTGACCCAGACGCTGCAGAGGCACATTGAAAAGAAGTTCGTCACCGCGGGAATGCTGGAGAAAATCAGCTCTTAGCCTCTAGCCAGAAGCTAGAAGCTGGAAGCTAGAAGCTTCATGCCAATCAAACCCAATCCGTTCACGTTCCAGGAACTCATCCTGCGTTTGCAGACGTTCTGGGCGGAGCGCGGGTGTGTTCTGCAACAACCCTACGACGTCGAAGTGGGCGCTGGCACTATGGCTCCGGAAACTTTTCTGCGTGTGCTGGGGCCACAGCCTTACAAAGTCGCCTACGTGCAACCGTCGCGCCGGCCGGCCGATGGGCGCTACGGAGAAAATCCCAATCGCCTGTTCAAGCACATGCAGTTACAGGTCATCCTGAAGCCGCCGCCGGAAAATGTGCAGGAACTGTACCTGGAATCGCTGGGCGCGATGGGCATCGATCTCCGTCAGCATGACATCAAGTTCGAAGAAGACAACTGGGAATCGCCCACTCTCGGCGCCTGGGGAATTGGCTGGCAGGTCATGCTCGACGGCCTTGAAATCACCCAGTTCACCTACTTCCAGCAGTGCGGAGGCGTCGATCTCGATCCGATTTCAGCTGAACTCACCTACGGACTGGAGCGCATCGCAGCGTTCCTGCAGGATGTGAATTCGATTTACGAGATCGCATGGGCCCGCGATCCGGCAACCGGCGGCATCACGACCTACGGAGACGTTCGCCTGGCCGACGAGCTGCAATTTTCGATTTACAACTTCGAATTGGCCGACGTGGAGAAGGCGTGGAAACATTTTGAGCTGTACGAGGCAGAGTGCAAGACCCTGCTGGAGAAGTACGCGGCGACCGGCAAAGCGACAAACGACGGGGTGGGCGACAAGCGACGTTTCCCCCTGCTCGCAGCCTACGACCTCTGCCTGAAGTGTTCGCACCTGTTCAATATTTTGGACGCGCGCGGCGCGATTTCGGTCACTGAACGCGTGAGTGTCATCGCCCGGGTGCGAGCCTTGGCCGTGGGAATTGCGAAAGCCTGTGTCGATCAGCAGCGGGCTCAGTTGCCGTCAGAGGATGAAGCTGTTGCCGAAGGAAAAGGAAAAATAAAAGTAAAGAAGAGGGCCGAAGTAGAGCCCACGACTGCTTAAGTATTGTCATCCTGAGCGCAGTGGAAACTTCGCGTTGCGAAGTTTCCACGGAGTCGAAGGACCCCTAGAGCCGGCACAGTGCAGAGTGATAGGGGTCCTTCGACTCCGCAAGTG
>JBOGLC010000055.1:0-13392 GCA_050746005.1 Terriglobales bacterium | reverse complement strand
GCGGTGGTGCCGCTTCGCGCCGGATCCTTCACGGCCTGAAGGCCGTTCAGGATGACGCCCCCTCCTCGGTATCATGCGCTGCAGGCGTCTTGCTGAGGTGGCGAAGCATCTTGCGGGCAGCGGATTTGCGGTGTCGCCGGCGGTGGTGCCGCTTCACGCCGGATCCTTCACGGCCTGAAGGCCGTTCAGGATGACGCCCCTCCTCGATGCTATGGCCTATGAGGCGTCATGCTGAGCTGGCGAAGCATCTTGCGGGCAGCGGATTTGCGGTGGTGCCGCTTCGCGCCGGATCCTTCACGGCCTGAAGGCCGTTCAGGATGACGCCCCTCCTCGATACCAACAACCGACCGCATCGCTACCTGACCTTCCTCTTACAATTTGACGGTTTTACCGGTTCTGGCTGCTTCGTAGATGCCGGCCATGATGGTCAAATCGCGCAATCCCTCTTCGCCTGGGGTAAGCGGCTCTTTGTTCTCCATTACGCAATCGGACATGTGGTCCATTTCAAGGGTGAAGTGGTCGCGCACCGGCAGCAACCGCTCCTCGGTGGTGTTGTCGTGGTGCACGTACATGCGCAGGCCGGTGTATTGGGTCGCCGGCTCCAGTTCGAACCAGCCTTTGGTGGTCACCACGCGATAACGATTTTGGCCAGAGTAGCCGTAACTGGAAGTGCAGTTGGCCAGGATGCCGCTGGGGAATCGCAGCTGAAAATTTATCGTCTCTTCCACTTCTTTGAAGCGCACGTCGCCCGGCGTCGAGTACATCATGGCGTTGATCTCGCTGGGTTCCTCGCCGGTGAGGTAACGAGCCGCCTGCAACGAGTAGATCCCGATGTCCATCAATGATCCGCCTCCCGCAAGGGCTTTGTTAAGCCGCCACTGGGTGGGGTCGCCGATGTTGAAGCCGTGATCGGCCAGAATGACGTTGGCCGGTCCCAGGTCCTGCCGGCGCGCCATGCGGATCGCCTCCTGGTTGTAAGGCTCATAACGGCAGCGGTAAGCCACCATCAGTTTGCGATTGGCTTTGCGCCCGGCGTCGATCATTTGCTGGCAATCGGCGGGGGTATTGGCCATGGGCTTCTCCGAGAGCACATGCTTGCCGGCCTGGAGTCCGCGAATGGTGTACTCGGCATGCATGCCGTTGGGCAGGACGATGTAGATGATGTCAACTTCAGGATTGTCCCGGATGGTGTCGTAGTTCTGATAGTTGTAGATATTCTTCGGGTTCACGCCATAGCGCAGGGCCAGTTTGTTGGCCTTGTCGGGATGGCCGCTGACGAAAGCCACCACCTTCGACTTCTCGCAGGTCGCGAATGCCGGCAGAATCTGGTTGATGGCCAGGCTGCCCAGGCCGACGATGGCCCATCCCAATTTCTTTCCGGGAGGATCCGGCACCTGCAGTTGTGCCGCCGCGCTTCTGGGGAGCATCCCGGCAACATTAGCTGCCACCAGGCCCTGGCCGACCCTGGCGATGAATCCGCGGCGAGTGATGCCCCTGGCAAATGAATCGAACACGTTCATACCTCCGGCGCGAGGCGAAGCACTCTGCGCGGCGACAGTCTACAGCACTCGCGCGTGGCCCAAGTTGAAAATAGATGTCCCTCATCGACAGGCCAGCCCGGGCCGCGCCCGGTCTATACTTACGCTGGACGGTGCCCGGGAATGGCAGAGCAGGTATTCGGACTCAGCGTCAATCAGGTCATGGCCTATGCCGCCGTGGCCAACGTGCTGCTGGTGGTGGTGCTGGCTGCGATCAACGTCTACTACGCAGTCCACGCCAAGCGCCAGGCCGATGCCAGCCGGGACCAGGTGGCCGTATTCACCCGGCAGGCGGAGATTGCCGCGGAGACGCTCACATTTCTGCGCAAGCAGATGGACCGGCAAGTCCGCACCGACGTGGCCGCTGTGACTTTGCAGCTCAAGGTAGCGATCCATGTAATTGAAGACTGGCTCAAGCGCACCAGCTCTTCGGAGCCGCACCCGCATCTGCCGGACCAGATTTCCATCCTTCCTCCAGACTTCAGCCTGGCGACGCAGCGCGCTCATTCGATTGATCCTATCGCCGCGGAAAACATGGGAGCTGCAGCCCTGTACGTAAGCGAAGCCGAAACTAATCTGAAAATTCTGAGAAGCAAGACGCCGGGTTCCCAGACTGCGAAAGAGGTTCAGGAAAAGGCCGCCAAGAGCCTCAACACCGCCCGATACAAGCTGTCCGTCGCCCGGACCCGCTGGGATGCTTTGGCCGATCAGCCTTCTTGACCGTCCGGATGGCGGCAGCGCATAATTACCGCCTGAATTAACCTGGCTTTCCGGATGAAAGCCCAGTCATCCAATTTCCCCCAGCAGAAAAGGCAGCCATGCCGAGTTCCGTCGACCGGAACAGGGAGTGTTTCTGATGACCGAAGAAGCCAACAAGCGTATCGGCGACTACCAGATTCTTGACGAATTGGGCAGCGGCGGAATGGGCCGCGTCTGGCGGGTGCGGAACGTCATCACCGACCGCATTGAAGCCATGAAAGTTCTGCTCCCCGACCTGGCCGGACGGCAGGAACTGGCGGCGCGCTTCCAGCGCGAGATCAAGCTGATGGCCAGCCTGAATCATCCCAATATCGCGCAGCTTCGAACCGCGTTCACCTTCGAGAACCAGCTCTACATGGTAATGGAGTACGTCGAAGGCGTCACCATGGCCGACAAGCTGGAAAAGGGGCCCATCGCCGCCAACGACGCGGTGAACTACATCAGCCAGGTGCTGAGCGCGGTCAGCTATGCCCACCAGCAGCACATCATTCACCGCGATATCAAGCCTGCCAACATGATGCTGACCCCGCAGGGCGTGATCAAGCTGATGGATTTCGGCATCGCGCGCGCCGGTGAAGAACGCAGCCTGACCATGACCGGCACCACCATGGGCTCGTTGAGTTATATGTCTCCCGAACAGGTGAAGGGCGAGGCCACCGACGGGCGCTCCGACCTGTATTCGGTGGGTGTGTCGCTGTATGAATTCGTCACCGGTCAGCGGCCATTCGTGGCCACCAGCGACTATTCGATCATGGCCGCCCATGTTAAAGAAATGCCGAAGCCGCCCGTGGAATTGCATCCCGGACTGCCGGCAGCGCTGAACGAAATTATTCTGATGGCGATCGCCAAGGACCAGGCGCAACGCTTCCAGACCGCAGATGCTTTCCGCAACGCCTTGAGTTCCGTCCCGGTGAGCGCTGCGGTCTCTTTGGATGCGCCGACGGTCGACTCGATGACGGCAATGCCGAATTTGCCGGTTCCGCCGGCTGCGAATACGGCCCGTCCGGTTTCCGGCCCGGTGGCAGCGCCGCAGCCGGTCAGCAGCCCGATTCCAGCGCCAACGCCCGTTCCCATGCCTCCGCCGGCGCAGGGGAGTGGTCATCGTGGTTTGTACATGACGTTGGGAGCCCTGATTGTGCTTGCCGGTCTGGTGCTCGCCGGAATTTATGTCCCCCGGACCAGCAAGACCCACGCCAAGGGGCCGGACGCCGGCTCTGCGCCAGCGAGCGCAGCCGAGAGCGCGCCGAGCGAGGAACAGCCGAACCAGCCGGCGCCTTCAGAGACTCCGGCTGCCGGTGCGACTTCGGATTCGATGCAGCCGCCTGCCGGAACCACACCGTCGGAGGACGGCTCGCACGCGATGCAATCGCCTCCAACCCCGTCGCCGCCTCCGGAGATGGAAAAACCGGAGCAAAGCGACCTCGCTCCAGCCAAGCCCAGCCGTTCCCACGCCCGGAAGCTGGCGGCCCAGAACAACAGCATGGCGAACGACGCCGGCGCGCCTCCTCAGGGCGATAGCGAAATGGCCGCCGCAAGCGCAGCAAATGATTCCGGTCAGCTGGACGACCTGGAACATGAGGTTGACCAGCTTTCCAACCGCGCGGCTGCGGTAAACAGTGGCCTTGATCGATTGCAGCAAGAGCAGAGCGCTTCCGGCTACGGACTTCGCGGCGACATGGTGGCCCGCCAGGCCAGCCTGAAAGCCAACCTGTCCAAGGCGGAAGAGGCGATGCAGCATCAGGACGCGGTGCGGGCCAAAAAATACGCGGACCTGGCGGGGAAAGACCTCGAAGTACTGGAGCGCTTCCTGGGACACTGAAGTTAGAGGCTGTCATCCTGAGCGGCGGAGTCGAAGGACCCCTACCGCTCTGCATTACGTTTTCGTTCTGGGGATTCTGGGCACTCCGTGGGAGAACCCGATGCTGCGGGCCGCGGATCAGCCTATAGGGGTCCTTCGACTGCGTGGCTGCTTCGCTTCGCGAAGCAGTCGCTCCGCTCAGGATGACAGGCGAGAACGATGTATTGGCGAATGAAGGTGTTCACAGTTGTCATCGTGAAGAAGCTGTCATCCTGAGGAAGTGGAAGCCTTCGCGCAGCGAAGGCTCCCCGACGAAGGACCTGTGCATTTTCTGTATGACTGCATTGACGCGCGTATTGGAAGCGGGCGGGGAATGCATGGGTCCTTCGCTTGCTTCCGTCGTGCTGCGCAGGACGGAAGACTACGCTCAGGATGACAGGCGAGAGTATTGCAGGATTACGGGCGAGATTTCACTTGCTGTACTGATTTCTCTTCTTCTCTTCGTGCCGCTCCTGTCCCAGCCGGATCAGGCGCTCGATCAATTCCGGATAAGCCAGTCCCGACGCGGCCCAGAGCTTGGGATACATGCTGATCGCGGTGAAGCCGGGCATGGTGTTGATCTCGTTGAGGTAAATCTTCCGGTTCTTCGGATCCATCAGGAAATCCACCCGCGCCAGCCCGGAGCAGTCCACGGCCTTGAACGCGCTGATGGCTAGTTGCTGAATCTTTTTGGTCTCGGCCTTGCTCAATTTTGCTGGAATGATCAGTTGCGATCCTTCATCCACATACTTGGCGGTGTAGTCGTAGAATTCTTTGCCGGGAACGATCTCGCCCGGCACTGAAGCCTCGGGCTTATCGTTGCCCAGCACCGAGACTTCGATTTCGCGCGCCTTCTGTTTCTTGCCGCCCACGCCTTCCTCGATGACGATCTTGCGATCGAACCTGGCCGCTTCCTCGATTGCGGGTCCCAGTTCCTTGCGATCATGCGCCTTCGAAATTCCCACTGACGATCCCAGATTGGCGGGTTTCACGAAGACGGGATACTTCAACCTGCTTTCGACCAGCTTCTGTATCTTCTTCGGAGTGCTTTCCCAGTCACCGCGCAGCACGGTAACGTGCCTGACAATAGGCAGACCATTGGCCAGGAACAGCGACTTCATGACGTCCTTGTCCATGCCGGCGGCGGAGCCCAGAACGCCCGCGCCCACATAGGCGATGTCCGCCAGTTCGAGCAGTCCCTGGATGGTTCCATCTTCTCCGAACGTACCGTGCAGCACGGGGAAAATAATGTCTACATTGATGGCCCGGTCGGCGGCACGGCGGGTCAAAGCCGGGTCGCTCTGGAAGGGCGTCAGAGACCCTCCCGGCCGGTGTGGTTCCGGCGGGACCACCACCGCCTGGCCGGTCGCCAGAACTGCGGCCCCGGGAGTGGCCTCCGGATCTCCCGCCCGCAGATGGGCTGGCGCAGGGGCTTCGCTTTTTCCCCGCAGGAGCAGTTCAGCATCGGCCGCGGTCAGCCAGCGCCCTTCCTTGGTGATGCCAATGGGTACGACTTCGTACTTATTCTTATCAATGGCGCTAAGGACCGATGCAGCCGAGAGCAGGGATACTTCGTGCTCCCCGCTGCGCCCGCCAAAAAGAATGCCGACACGGAGTTTTTTCATCATTCTGGGGCTTGATAAGGCTTCTCCATTCTTGCACAATGTCATACCGTCCGGGTTGACCAGGGCTGCACCCCGAGCTGGCCTCAGCCAGTTCGGGCCAGGAGCCTCGGTTTCATCCTGATTTCTTGGGGGAGGAGATTCAAGTCATGCGAAAAGTAAGCTTTCTGGCCGCACTATTTCTGCTTTTTTCGGTGGCTGCGGCATACGCACAGGCGCCAGCGGCAGCTCCACGCAAAAAACGGGTGGCAATTTTTGATTTCGATTACGCCACGGTCCACGGTAACGTCGCCGCGCTCTTCGGCCAGGATGTGGACATAGGCAAGGGCATTTCCGATCTGCTGGTCACCTATCTGGTCAAGGATGGCAGCTACTCGGTGATTGAGCGCAAAGCTCTGGACAAGATCATGACGGAGCAGAATTTCTCCAACAGCGACCGCGCCAATCCCAATTCCGCCGCCAAAATCGGGAAACTGCTGGGGGTGGATGCGATCATCGTCGGCAGCATCACGCAATTCGGCAACGAGACCAAGAACATGAACCTGGGGGGCGCCGGCGGCGCTCTGGGGGGTTTTGGCCTGGGAGGCTTCGGACACAAGAAGTCCAAGGCCATCGTGTCCCTGACCGCGCGCATGGTGGACGTCGATACCGGCGAGATTCTGGCTGTGGCCGAAGGCCATGGTGAATCGCAGCGGGAAAGCACCTCGCTGCTGGGCGGTGGCGGTAACTGGCACGGATTCGGCAATGGCAACGCCGACTTCGGCAGCAGCGACTTCCAGAGCACCATAATCGGGGAAGCGGTGAAAGCGGCGGTCGAAAACACCAGCACTGAAGTGATCGCCGACAAAGACAAACTGGTGGCGCGAACGATTACCGTCGAAGGGCTGATCGCGGCCGTGGACGGAGGACAGATCATCCTTAATGTCGGGTCGAAAGCCGGAGTAAAGGTCGGCGACGAGCTGAACGTCGAACGCGTTTCCAGGGAGATCAAGGACCCTTCCACAGGGAAAGTGATCCGGCGGATGTCTACCGCGGTCGGAGTAGTCAAGGTGACGGATGTGGACGACATCTCATCGGTGGCGACCACGGTTTCCGGAACCGGATTCAAGACCGGCGATGCGGTGAAGACAGTTACGCAATAACAGCGCTTCGGGGCCACCACGCAGTAATGACATAGCCGAACATCCCCACCTTGCCGGTGGAAAATGCATGGGTCCTTCGTGGGTAGCCCTTCGCGTCGCGAAGGGCTACGCTGCCTCAGGATGACAGTGTTTATGGATGGCGGATGACGCCGTGATATTGAGAAGCCAGCTGCGGCGAACTCTCTTTCACAAAATTTTCTTGCCAAACGCCGATTGCGCCAGCTCCACCGCCAGATCCGCGCGGTGCGGTTGTGCTCATCGATCACCGGATTCACCAAGCAGTAATGACATAGCCGAACGTCCCCACCTTGCCGCTGGAAAATGCATGGGTCCTTCGTTGGTAGCCCTTCGCGTCGCGAAGGGCTACGCTGCCTCAGGATGACAGTGTTTATGGATGGCGGATGATGCCGTGATATTGAGAAGCCGGCTGCGGCGGGCTCTCTTTCACAAAATTTTCTTGCCAAACGCCGATTGCGCCAGCTCCACCGCCAGATCCGCAGTGCGGTTGTGCTCATCGATCACCGGATTCACCTCAACGATCTCAAAGCTCAGCATGCGGCCGTGGTCGGCGATGATCTCCATTGCCAAATGGGCTTCGCGATAGGTGGCGCCGCCGCGGACCGGTGTGCCCACGCCGGGCGCGTCTTCGGGATCGATCCAGTCCATGTCGAGGGAAACGTGATAGCCGGCGGTACCGCGTCCGGCCATTCGCAGCGCTTCTTCCATCACGGTTCGCATGCCGCGCTCATCGATATCGCGCATGGTAAAGACGCCGATGCCGGCGCGGCGGACATTTTCCTTCTCGATGGCGTCAATGTCGCGGACCCCGACCAGCACACAATTCTCCGGCTTCACCTTGGGAGAGAAATCGAAGATGTTAGCCAGGTCGGCAGGTCCCAGCCCCATAGTGGCGGCCAAAGGCATGCCGTGGACATTGCCGCTCGGCGAACTATCCGGCGTATTGATGTCGGTGTGAGCGTCGATCCAGATCAATCCAATCTTCTGGTTCTGGCGACGATAGAATTCGGCGACTCCAGCCACCGTGCCGGCTGCCACCGAGTGGTCTCCGCCCAGCACCAGTGGAATTTTGCCCGCCTCCAGAGTCTTGAGCACCAGTTCGGCGTGCTTGGTGCAGGTGGCGGTGATTTCCCTCAGATACTTGGCGTGCGGGTCGCCTGCCTTCTTCTGCTCTGCGATAGCGACAGACACATTGCCCGCGTCCTCGACCACATGTCCCAGCGCCTCGAGGCGCGCTTCCAGTCCGGCCACGCGCATGGCAGACGGTCCCATATCCACGCCGCGCCGCGATTGCCCCAGGTCGAGCGGGACCCCAATGACGCGGATTTTCCTGGGCACGATGTTGGAGGATGGCGTGGTTGAGGGTGTCATAAGTTCTTTTTCACCGCCGAGGTCGCCGAGAACGCCGAGTCAGGAAATTCATTCACAGCTCTCTTTATTCCATCTTTCAATACCCGGACGTGAAAATTGCCGCGCCGATCATACGACGAGTGATGAGATCGAGTTGATCTTTCTCCTGCATTTCTCGGCGTGCTCGGCGGTGAAAAAGGTTCTCAGGGGTACAACCGGTTCAGCATCCGCGGAAACGGAATCGTCTCTCGCACATGCTCCAGCCCGCAGATCCAGGCCACGGCGCGTTCAACGCCCATGCCGAAGCCGCCGTGCGGCACGCTGCCGAATTTGCGCAGGTCAAGGTACCACTTGAAAGACTCTTCGGGAAGGCCGTGCTCGTGAATGCGCTGCACCAGCAGATCGTAGGAGGCCATGCGCTGCGATCCGCCGACGATTTCTCCGTAGCCTTCCGGCGCCAGCACGTCCACGCACAGGGCGAGATCGGGCCGCTGCGGATCGGGCTCCATATAAAACGCCTTGATCTTGGCGGGATAACGATGCACCATGACCGGTTTTTCGAACTGCGATGAAATGTAAGTCTCGTCCGGCGATCCCAGGTCTCCGCCCCACTCAAAATTGTTTTCCAGAGCGCCTTTGGCGTGAGCCTCCTGCAGCATCTTCACGGCTTCGTCGTACGTCATGCGCGGGAATGGGGTCTCAATCTTCTCCAGCCGGGTGACATCGCGTCCGATGATTTGCAGATCGCCGCGCCTCCGCTCCAGGCAGCGCTTCACCAGAAAGCTGATCAGACCTTCGGCCAGCGCCATAATGTCGTCCAGCCCGGCATAAGCGACCTCGGGTTCGACCATCCAGAACTCGGTGAGGTGGCGGCGCGTCTTGGATTTTTCCGCGCGAAACGTGGGGCCGAACGAGTACACCTTGCCCAGGGCCATGGCCGTGGCTTCGATATAGAGCTGCCCCGACTGGGTGAGAAAGGCCTGCTCGTCGAAATAATCCACCGGGAAGAGAGTGGAAGTGCCCTCACACGCGGCTGGAGTCAGAATCGGAGGATCGGTCAGCACAAAGCCGCGCTCATCGAAAAAATCGCGCGCCGCCTTGATGATTTCCGCCCGCACCCGAAGAATCGCCGCCTGGCGCTGCGATCGCACCCACAGGTGACGGTGTTCCATCAGGAATTCAACGCCGTGCTCCTTGGGCGAAATCGGATAAGGATCGCTCTCTGAAACCCGCTGCACCACCTGCACGCCGGATACATCGAGCTCATATCCGCCGGGAGCGCGCTTGTCGGCGCGGACCTTGCCCTCGACTATCACGCTCGATTCCTGAGTCAGGCCCTTGATAGCGTCGAACACTTCAGGAGGAACGGCATTTTTCGGGACCACGCCCTGAATCAAACCGGAGCCGTCGCGGAATTGCGGAAAGAGCAGCTTCCCGCTTTCCCGCAAGTTGTACAGCCAGCCCTGAATGGTGACGGTCTCGCCCTCATGCTTGCCAATATCGGAGATGGTGGTTATGGGAGACATAAGTCAAAAGCGTTTACCGCCAAGGACGCCGAGGAGGCTAAGGAAACAAACTCGCAGAATCGCTTTCTTCTTTGCGGCCTTTGCGATCTTTGCGGTGAAAGATTTTAAGCCGATTCCAACTCCTCAAATGCCGCGCTCATTTTCTCCACCGGATTCACCTTCTCATTCCCTTCAATCTCGAGCAGCAAGGGCGGCGTGTTTGGCGCTGATCGCAGTAATTCCATTGCGGCTTTCCAGTCGATGGTTCCAGCTCCCGGCCACAGATGGGAGTCGCGGTCCCCGGCATTGTCGTGGACGTGCGTCGAATGGATATGGCGTTTCAAAGTCTCGAACGCTTCCGCCACGTTGCCCATGATGTGAGCGTGTCCGAGGTCGAAGCATACGCCCACGTCATCGAAGTGGGTGACCTGAATAAACTCCACCAGTTTGTCCGGGGTTGAGAGTTCGTTGGGAATATTCTCCAGCAGGATACGCACGCCCAGCGGCTTGGCGAAGGCGCGTAAGTGCTCAATGGACGTCATGGCCGCTTCGAACTTGCGATCGTCAAACGATTCGCCGCCGGTCCCCATATGCTGCACCAGGAAGCGAAAAGGAATCTGCTCGGCAACCTCGATCGCCCGCTTGATCTCGTCCATGGCCTCGATCCGCTGCGCCCGGTCGGTCGCGGCCACGTTTACGGGCGGCGCGCCGGCCCGGCCGGACTCGTAGTCGGCGTGCATGGGCGAGTGGACCGAGTGCAGCGGAATGCCACTGCCTTGAAACCAGTCCGCAATCTCGCGCACATGCTGTTTGCGATTGGCGTAGTCCAGGTGCTGGCGCGCGGCAAAAATTTCGATGGCCTGCGCCCCGCCCCGGACCAGCCCGTCCAGCAGGCCGGGATGCAGCCGCTCCTTCACATATACGTAAGTCGATATTGCCTTCAGCATGATGGTTTCGGTCTACTCCACTCACCGCGCAGGAGCGGGTGAGGACACCTGCCCTACAGAAACCTAGAAGCCTACCGCTCGTCCGTTATTTCGCTTATCGCTGGCGCCCAGGCGGTCTCCCCGCTTGGGGTCAATCATGATGCACTCGCCATCGCTCCAAGAACCCTGCGCCTCAACCTTGTGGCCCATTCCTTCAAGCTGCTTGACGGTGTCGGGAGAAAATCCCTGCTCCACCCGGGTCACATCAGGCAACCATTGATGATGAAAGCGGGGCGCGTTCACCGCCTCCTGAATGTTCATGCCGTAGTCGATCACTCCCATCATGATATTGGCCACGGTGGTGATGATGCGCGGGCCGCCGGGAGAGCCCAGCACCAGGAACAGCTTACCGTCTTTCAGCACAATGGTGGGCGCCATCGCCGAGAGTGGACGTTTAGCCGGGCCAATGGCGTTCGCCGGACCCTGAATCAATCCAAACATGTTCGGCACGCCCTGCTTGGATGCGAAGTCGTCCATCTCATCGTTCAGCAGAAAGCCCAGCCCCCCGGCCGTGACCCGGGAGCCAAAGCTGTCATTCAAGGTTGTGGTGACTGCAACCGCGTTTCCCTCCGGATCGACGACGGAGTAATGAGTCGTGTGGTCCGGCTCCGCGGTGAAGCCGGCGGGAGCGTGCTCAGCGGCGTATTGTTCCAGCTGGCTGAAGATCGCAGGCCGGGTCAAGTCCTTGCTGGCACTGGCGTGCGCCGGATCAATCGATTCCCGCCAGGCCGCGCCATAGCGTTTGTCGATGAGCTGGGCCACGGGAATTTTAGAAAAGTCGGGATCGCCCAGAAACTCCGCCCGGTCGAAGAAGGCGCGCCGGAAGGCTTCGAGCGTCAGGTGCACGGCCTTGGCGGACCGGCCGCCGGATTTTCCCAGGTCGTAGCGTTCGAGAATGTTAAGGATTTCGATCAGCGTGGTGCCGCCCGACGACGGTGGCGGCGCGCCGATAATGTCGTATCCGCGATACGATCCGCGCACCGCTTCCCGCTCCCTGACTTCATACTGCGCCAGGTCGTTAACCGTGATCAAACCTCCCCCTTTCTGCAGGGAGGCCGCTATTTCACGCGCCATTGCGCCATGGTAGAAGTCGTCAGGATTGGAAGCGATCCGCTGCAGAGTGCGCGCGAGGTCGGGCTGCCTGAAAACGTCGCCGGCCTTGTAATAATTCCCGTCGCGCTGAAAGATGCGTCGCGACTCCGGGAATTCCGCCAGGTGAGTGTCTTCCCGCAGATCGCGCGCGTCTTCGGCGGCCAGGGCAAATCCTTGCTCCGCCAGCCGGATGGCCGGGGCCATTACTCGCGCCAGCGACAGCTTGCCGTACTTCTTCTCCGCATACACCATTCCGGCCACCGAGCCGGGCACTCCAATCGCCTTGTAGCCGACGATGCTGGCGTCTTCAATCACATTTCCCTGGGCATCGAGATACATGTTCGCCGTGGCCGCTGCCGGCGCCTTCTCGCGATAGTCGATGAAGTGGGTCTTGCCATCCGCAAAGCGGACCAGCATGAAACCACCGCCCCCCAGATTTCCCGCCTGGGGATGCACCACCGCCAGGACGAAACCGACCGCTACGGCGGCGTCCACCGCATTGCCGCCGGCCTTCATGATCTGCACCCCCGCGCGCGAAGCCAGCACGTGGACACTGACCACCATGGCGCGAGGCGCCACCACCGGCACCAGGCGCGCCCCATAGCCTGGTAGCGCACCTGATACCAAAAGCAGCAGAATGAATAGCTTGCAATAAGGTCGCATGGAGGTTGGAACTGCTAGAGGCTAGCCCAGCGGGAGAGCGGGAGTCAAATCATGGGCGGACGGACAGCCTGGGAGAGACGGTGCGCAATCCTCTGTGGCTGATCTCGAAGGGTCGCCATGATCCAATGTTGGTGAGTGTAATCGCCTGTTTACAACACTTGCGTGCGGCGACGCAGAAAAGTAGATTGAGCGGATGAATCGCATTCAGGTTTTCGTCGCAGTGCTGCAGCTCGCAATCTTTTCAAGTCCTCCGTCGGTCGCGCAGGTACAAGCTTCGGACTCCGCATCCGGCGGGGTCGCAGTCTTAGAGTTAGCTCCGCCCGTTTACCCGCCTCTGGCGCGACAGGCGCGCATGAGTGGAGAGGTGAAGATCGAACTTGCAATTCGACCGGACGGTAGGCTCGAGTCAGCTAAATCGATCAGTGGTGATCCCATCTTGGTACCTTCCGCATTGGAAAGCGCACGCCAGTCGCGGTTCGAGTGTCGAGGATGCAGCAAAACGAACGCCTACTCGATGACCTATACCTTTCAGGTGCTAGGAGACCTTAATCGCTGCTGCTGTACACAGGGCGCTTCGACAGACTCCACTCCCGGACGGTATGGCGTAAGTCAGTCCCAAGGTCACGTCACGATCACGGTCGCGCCGGGGTGCATTTGCCCGGATGCTTGCGCTCATGATTGGGCGCGGGAACACTCAAGAGTTCGCTCTGCAAAATGCTTTTACATGTGGAAATGTGGCGATGCTCACATCTCAATCCAATGATCCGGCTGGTTGGTGTTAAATCCCGATAGCGCGTGCGCCGTGAAAAGGCGCTGGTCGACTGCGGGTGAAAGTCCCGCCCGGGAACTGGGTTCGCTCCACCCGGAAGCAATCGGAGCG
>JBOGLC010000054.1:0-116931 GCA_050746005.1 Terriglobales bacterium | reverse complement strand
GCCGCACGAGCGGGGCGCTCGCGCCTACATCTGGCTGTAGAATCGAGGTTTGCGACTCACAATTGAAAAGCTGGTCTATGGCGGCGACGGGCTGGCGCGACTTCCTGCCGACGATCGGGGCCCCGGCAAGGCAGTGTTTGTGCCGTTTGTGCTGCCGGGCGAAGAAGTCGAAGCAGTCCTGCGGGAAGAGAAGCCCGGGTTTGCACGCGCCCAGCTGGATGCAATTCTGGCCGCTTCCCCCCGACGAATCGATCCTCCCTGCCGCTACTTCCAGCGCTGTGGCGGATGCCACTATCAACACACGGACTACGAGTACCAACTGGAGATCAAAGCCGCCATTCTGAAGGAAAATCTGCGCCGCATTTCCAGGGTGGAATTGGACGCGGAACTGCACATCCACCCTTCGCCGCCCTGGAACTATCGCAACCGCTCCCGGTTCAAGGTCCAGACCGCGCCTGAGTTCGCACTGGGATACTTCAGGCACAACTCCCATGAGTTGCAGGCGGTGGAGGAGTGCCCCATCAGCTCGCCCTTGATCAACCTGGCGCTGAAGGCGGGATGGCAATTAGGAAGAGCGGGCAAGCTTCCACCCGGGGTTCAGGAGATCGAATTCTTCGCCAACAGCGACGACTCACAACTCCTGGTGGAGGTTTATTGCTTGCCCGAGGTTGCGACTGAACCATTAGCCGCAGAGCTGAAGGGCGCTCTGGCCGAGGTTTCTGGGGTCGCGTTCTTTGCCGCCCGGTCTCCAAAGGCGGAGGCCCAGGGCGATCCCAGGCAACTTGGCGGCAGCGGCAAGCTTATCTATGCAACCAGATTGGCTTCGTACCAGGTGAGCGCGGGAACGTTTTTCCAGGTCAATCGTCATCTGACGGATGAACTGGTGGACATCGTGGTTCGTGGTGGGCCAGTGACGCACCGGACAGCCGGCCGGGATGCCCGCGCCGCGGGGACGGCCCTTGATCTCTACGCTGGGGTGGGGCTTTTCTCTTCTGTCCTGAATCGGGAATTTGAACGTGTGATTGCGGTGGAGTCGTCACCGACTTCTCATGCCGATCTGCTATACAATTCGCCCGCGAACGTGAAGGCGGTGCGCGCCACCACGGAGCAGTATCTGGAAAATGCGGCGGGCAAGTTGCGTCCTGCGCTGATCGTTGTGGATCCGCCCCGCAACGGCCTGGGAGAGCGGGTGATCAAGGCGCTGGTGAAACTGGCGGCACCTCGCATTACTTACGTCTCATGCGATCCGGCAACTCTCTCGCGCGATCTGGCGCGCTTGCTCCAATCCGGATACCGCATCGAGGAGGCGCACCTGGTGGATCTGTTTCCCCAGACGTACCACCTCGAGAGCGTGTTTCACCTGGCTCGCTAAAGCCCGCACAGCTTAGGTCGGGACAGCCGCCCTCGGCTGTCCGGCGGAGGAAGCTCCGCTAGCACGCTTCGAGAAAACACTGTCTAGCTTCGCTCGACCGGACAGCCGAGGGCGGCTGTCCCCCACGTGAGCAGTGGTGAATCCGGTAATGAACTCGGGCCACACTGACCGCCAATATTCAGGTGGGCGGCAGCCCTTGCTGTGGGCCGCTCTGGCCCTGGCGGCCGGAATTATCACGGGGGTTCATGCCTGGCGGCCGCCTCTCTGGTGGGTGGGGGCATGGATCGTCTTCGCATTATCGGGCGCTTATCTGTTCCGGCGAAGGGGCCGGCACGCGTTCACCCTGGGGTTGGGGGCGCTGTTTATTTCAGGGGCGCTGATGATTCAGGTGCGCGGCCCGGATGACGCGAGTAATTCCGAACTGCTTCGATTTGCCGATGGAACAGAAGTCATGGTCACGGCCCACGTCACCAGAGAGGGAACTCCGCAAGAGGACGGTCCCGGCAGCGTGCGGCAGAGACTGCAGGTCGAAACCGAGCAGATCGCCAGGGGGGACAAGAACTTTGCCGTCCATTCCGGCCTGCGCATCAATATCTATCAGCAGCAACTGAAGGGCGAATCTGACCGGGAAGCAAGCGCCCCCCGTCTGTTCCACTATGGAGAGCGACTGCGGTTTCCCGCCAGAATCTCCCTTCCCCGCAACTATCGCAATCCGGGCGCGTTTGATTACCGGGGATATCTTCTGGAAAACGGAATCGTCGCTCTGGCCTCGACCAAAGCCGCCAGTGTTGAAGTTCTTCCCGGCTTTGCCGGCAGCCGGGCCGAACTCTGGCGGGCGCGAATCCATCGCAGCATCATCGACCAGGTTCACGCCCTGTGGCCGCCCTCGGAAGCTGCCCTGATGGACGCCATGGTGATTGGTGAAGACGCCTTCATCAACCGCTCTACCCGCGCCGACTTCCAGCGTTCGGGCACTTACCACGTGCTGGTGGTCTCGGGGATGAACGTCAGCATACTGGCCCTGGTAATGCTCTGGCTTTTCCGGCGGTTGCGGGTCAGCGAGCTTCTGGCGAGCGCCATCACGGTCTCGCTCATGGTGGCTTACGCTCTGCTGACCGCACTGGGCGCTCCGGTCTGGCGAGCCACGCTGATGCTGGCTCTATATCTGGGGGCGCGGCTGCTCTATCGTGAGAAGTCGATGTTGAACGCCATAGGCGCGGCGGCGCTGGGCCTCCTGGTGGTAAATCCGCAGGTCCTGTTCGGGGCCAGTTTCCAACTGACCTTTCTGTGCGTCTGGCTGCTTGCGGCGGTGGGAATACCGATTCTGGAGCGCACCACGCAGCCCTTTGTCCGAGGTTCGAGACACATTGATTCGATGTCGTACGATCTGGTTCTGCCCCCGAAAGTGGTGCAGTTCCGCCTGGACTTACGAATGATCGCGGGCCGCCTGCGACGCTTCGCTGGACGCCGCGTGCCCTTGCCGAGCCTGGCGGCGGCTTTCCGCGTGCTGTTGAGCGGCGGTGAACTGCTGTTGATTTCCGTCGTCATGCAGATCGGGCTGGCGCTCCCCATGGCTTACTACTTCCATCGCGCCACCGTGGTGGGATTGCCGGCCAACATGCTGGTGGTGCCTTTGATGGAGCTGCTGATGCCGGCGGCAGTCGCCGCCATGGCCGTGGGATATTTCTCGCACGCTCTGGCCAGGATTCCTGTGCTGCTCGCAGGCTTCGCGCTCGAAGGCATTGCCGGCACAGTGCGCTGGCTGGGCGGACTTCGGATCGCCGATCTGCGAGTGGCTACGCCCGGGACTGCCGTGATTTTGCTGAGCGCCCTGGCGATCATGCTGGCCATGGTTCTGATACGCCGCCGTCCTTGGCTGGCCGCCGGAGGACTGGCCGCGTTGGCCGGAAGTGCGGTCTGGATTTCCACGGTCCCGCCGCGTCCGCAGATTCGGCCCGCGGTGCTCGAGATGACAGCCATTGACGTGGGCCAGGGAGATTCGATCCTGCTGGTGTCACCTGTCGGCCATACTTTGCTGGTGGATGCCGGAGGCCTGCCGCGCTGGGTCCATTCGGACCTGGATATCGGGGAAGACGTAGTGTCGCCCTACCTGTGGTCGCGCGCTATCAGCCGTCTGGACGCAGTGGCCATCACCCACCCTCATGCTGACCATATGGGAGGCGCCGCCGCGATTCTGGCCAACTTCAGGCCGCGCGAGCTGTGGCTGGGCGATCCCGCGGATCCGGAGATGAAAACTTTGCTGCAGCAGGCACAACAGTTGGGCGTGCGCGTGGTCCGCCGCCAGGCCGGCGACAACTTCGATTTCGGCGGGGCCGAGGTGCGAATCCTGGCTCCCGCCGCACAGGATCTTGCCGCGCGGCGCAACGATGAGTCTCTGGTGATGAAACTGGCTTACGGCAAGACATCCGCTTTACTGGAAGGAGACGCTGAAAAAAGATCCGAGCGGCAAATCGCAGAAGAGCACCCGGAAGCCGATCTGCTCAAGGTGGCTCATCATGGCAGCGCTACCTCCACCATTCCCCTGCTGCTCGGCCGGGTGCATCCCCGATTTGCGGTGATTTCGGTGGGAGCGCGGAATACTTATGGTCACCCGAGAGTAGAAGTTCTGGCCCGGCTGGGCGAAGCCCGCGTCATGACCTACCGCACCGATCTCGACGGCGCAGTCACGTTCTACCTCGACGGCAAGACCGTCAGCCCTTCTCTTCCGGAAGGCCGCTGATATCGATTTCCGCGGTTTCATCGCTGCCCGGGGCCCGGCGATATTCTTCGATCACGCTCCGTGCCCGGCCGGCATCCGCTTCGCGCACCAGGATGATGGTGCCACCCACTCCGGGGAGAATGTCCTGCTGGGCGGCCAGGGACGTGATGTCGCAATCGATTCCGGTAGACTCCAGCAGGCCGCGCACCACCAGGGCTTCGGATTCCTGCTCCGTATCGAAAACCCGCACCAGCTTTTCATTGGGATTCGGACGCGCAGCGCTACGTTCGTTCATAGTCCCTCCAATAAGGCAAGCAGCGGCGGCACATGTCAGGCCCGCTTCAACGCCCTCCTCTTGCAACCCCATGATTGTAACCCGGGTTGCACGGGTAACCGAAGTCCTACACCGGGGATATATTGCGTTCGATTTGGAATGCCCGCAGAATAGGCGGTATGGGGATGAGCGCAACATCCGGTTGCCGCGCGGCATCGAATTACTGGGGAAGTGCGGTGAAGGCGTCAGGGGTCTTAAGCCAAGTGGGGGCGCAATGAGTACACGGGAGCGGGCTGAGCTCTCTCCGCACCTGACCGAGAAGGAACAGGAAGCCAGAAACATCAGGCGCCTGCAGCTCATGATGAGCATGGTCATGTCAGTCATCAGCCAGGACCGCAACCTCACGGTAGAGGAAGCCGCAGAGCTGGCAGCCGGCGCCAAGCGCGCGGCCCTGGCCATGTTCCCCGACAAGGAACTGGCCTATGACATTCTCTACAAGCCGCGACTGCAGCGCCTGATGAACGAGCGCTTCCGCCTGCAGTAAACGGCTGCAGACTCCCTCCCCCAATTAGCGGCGTCATCCTGAGGGACTTCAGTCCCGAAGAGCCTGCCCTGAGCGAAGTCGAAGGGATCCTGCGCGCAGCGGCAAAATTGCTGGCCGATGGTGCGAATCCGCTCCATGCCGGATGCTTCGCAAGCTCAGCATGACGCTTTCGGGTAAGAGTGCGGGCTGTAATTCGCCCCCTGGCGTTCCGCCGATAGACTGGAGACTGCCTGCCCAATTAGCGGCTTCATCCTGAGGGACTTCAGTCCCGAAGAGCCTGCCCTGAGCGAAGTCGAAGGGATCCTGCGCGCAGCGGCAAAATTGCTGCTCCATGGTGCGAATCCGCTCCACGCCGGATGCTTCGCAGGCTCAGCATGACGCTTTCAGGTAAGGGTGCGGGCTGTAACTCGCTCCGGAGTTCCGCCCATAGACGGCAGACTCCCTGCCCAATTAGCGGCGTCATCCTGAGGGACTTCAGTCCCGAAGGATCTTGCGAGCAGCGGCAAATTGCGGCTCCATGGTGCGAATCCGCTCCACGCCAGATGCTTCGCAGGCTCAGCATGACGCTTTTCAGGTAAGAGTGCGGGCTGTAACTCGCCCCGGGGTTCCGCCGATAGACAGGAGACTGCCTGCCCAATTAGCGGCGTCATCCTGAGGGACTTCAGTCCCGAAGGGATCCTGCGAGCAGCGGCAAATTGCTGGTGCGAATCCGCTCCACGCCAGATGCTTCGCAAGCTCAGCATGACGCACTGAATGAGGGTTAGAGGGAACCTAGCTTCCGGCGGAGAATCCGCCCACATTCGCGACCGTGAGCCGCAGATACTTGTGCGGATTGACAGGGGTATCGTTGATGCGGACTTCGTAGTGCAGGTGGGGGCCGGTGCTGCGACCGCTTTCACCGACGAATCCGATGATATCGCCGCGATGCACGTGCTGCCCGGTCATAACCGCAAAGTTTGCCAGGTGACCGTAACGTGTGGTGATGCCGTGGCCGTGGTCGATCATGATGGCGCGTCCGTAGCCGCCCAGGAAATCGGCAAAGGTGACGACACCGTCGGCGGGCGCCACTACCGGCTGCCCGTCAGTCGATCCAATATCGATGCCGCTGTGGAAAGCGCCTTCCCCGTTGAACGGGTCAATGCGCTCGCCAAAAGATCCGGTCACGGGGCCTTCCACCGGCCATAGATTAGGGGCCGAATTGGCTCTCAGCCAGTCCGCGGTGGTCACATTGCGCGTGAGCCCCAGGGAAAGGCCGGTCATGGTGGCGCCGGTCAGAGCGGAAGTTTTAAGTGCGTAGAGCTGGTCCAGGGAAGACACGACCTGAGCGCCGCCTACGTTTTCAGACGAGGCAGTAACCAGGTTGGGATCGGACTTCAGGCCATACAGCGATGATACTTCGCCGGCCAGCGAACCCAGCGAAGCCACCTGGATATCGCGCTCCTTGGCCACCTGCTCCAACCGCGAGTAACGGTTACGGAGGTCTTCCCGCTCGGTGCGAAGCTCATTGTAATGCGACACTTTCAGCAGCATACGCAGGTATGAACTGGCAATACCGGTCAGGCTCAGACCCACGATCGACGCTCCTACCAGGAACACGTACAGGTAGTGAACGGGGATGGGGATCTTGCGGATCTGACCGTCGTCACCGCGTGCCACAAAAAGGATGTAGAAACGTTTTTGCAATTTATTCCTTCCGTTAAGTGATCAGGATTCGGCCTGGTGGGGGCGGCTCGCGGTTACGAGAGCCCCACCGCCATCCTGAATCCGGGCCAGCTTCCCATTCTGGAACCAAGCTGTTTGCATGCCCGAAGCCTACCGGAACCGGGGTGGCCGAAAAACCTTTGTCTGCAATCCCTACTGGATGCAGCACTTAGTTCGGCCACAAGTGTCTGGACAGCTTCGCAACGGTAACAAAGTAGGTTCCCCCGTGTCAACGTTGGTGCGCTTACCAACGCCGGGTATGGAGGACTGCCCGAAGGGCCGTATTACTCCGTGGTGACTTTAGGAGGGAGGGTAATGTGCACCTGCCCCCGGCTTTATTGTACGCGCTTTCCGGACCAGGTGAAGACGGTCTGGGCGGCTGTCCCCACCTGGCCCGTGGCGGTATATTGATTGCGCCGTGCCCCAGCCTGAGAAAGCGATGATCCGCCGCCTACGCGGCCAAGCCGAAAAAGCGCGCGGCAGGCTCCATGGCATCGGCATAGGAGATGACTGTGCCGTGATTTCCATTCCTCGGGGTCATCAAGCCCTGGTTACCACCGACCTCAGTCTCGAGGACGTTCATTTCAAACGGAGCTGGCACCCGCCAGAGAGCGTGGGGCACCGCTGCCTCACGCGCGGCCTCAGCGACATCGCCGCCATGGGCGGTGAACCGCTGGCGGTATTTCTTTCGCTGGCCCTGCCGCGACGCTTGCCCCAGAACTGGGTGAATGGCTTCCTCAACGGCCTGCTGAAACTGGCCGGCGAATTCAAAGTGAGCCTGGCTGGCGGCGACACCGCCGAGTCTCCCGCCGGAATTCTGGCGGATATCGTCGTGCTGGGCTCGGTGCCAAAAGGAAAGGCGGTTCTGCGGTCGGGCGCCCGTCCGGGTGACCGGATCTACGTGAGCGGCGACCTCGGCGCTTCGGCGGCAACTCTGGAATTGCTCTCCGCCGGAAAGAAGCTGCGTCCGTTGGATTATGGCCGTCACTTCTATCCCTCGGCTCGAGTCGCGGTCGGTCGTTTTCTCCGCGAAAACGGATTAGCCACCGCCATGATCGACATCAGCGACGGCCTCTCGACCGACCTGGGCCACATCTGCGAGGAGAGCGAGGTGGGAGCGGAGATTGAACGCGAAGCGATTCCGCTCGCCACAATAAAGCTGGGTAAGGATGCGCCGGAAGCCGCACTTCGATTCGCCCTGCACGGCGGTGAAGACTACGAGTTGCTGTTTTCGGCGCCGCCGGAAAAGAGGATTCCGCCCCGCATCGCGGGAGTTGCCATCCGTCCGATCGGACAGGTCACACGCGGACGGAGAGTCTTTCTTCTAGACGCCAAGGGATCCAGAAAGGAATTGCTCCCGCAAGGCTGGCAACACTTCGGGAAATAAGAATATGGTGGGAAGTGGTCGGAGACCCGGCGCCCCACGGGACTGGATCGCTTCGGGTCACCTACTCTGTCTCTACTCTCCGGCGTCGAACAGGATTAAAGTATATCCATGCAGTTCCCCGGTTGTATTTTTCGCCTGACTCTTGTTGGCATCGCATTGTCATTCCTGGCCTTGGCTCAGAAGGCCCCTCCGCCCTCCGCTTCCGCGGTGGACGACGCCTTCATCCAGAAGCAGTTTGGATCGACATGCAAGCTGATGCCAGGCCCCCAACCGCTCAAAGCCGATCTCGACGGGGATGGCATCGAGGACCTGGTCGTGGCCGCGCATTGCACCAACCCCCTGGCGGACCAGGTGGAGGACAACTTTAAGGTGATCGATCCCTACAACACGTTTTACGGCTACGGAAACACCAAGATCACCACCCAGTTTGCTTCGGAGGATCCTGCCGTCCGGGGCCTGGTGCTGCTGGTTATCCATGGGGCTGGTCCCGAGGCATGGCGGGCCGCCGAGCCGAAGGCGAAATTCGTGATTATCAATCTGCCCTTCAAACAGATCGCGGTGAAAAAGCTGATCGTGAAGAAGAAACCCGTGATGGCCATTTATGCGGAAGAGACCGGCGGCGACCGGATGACCTCTGCGACTTTCTGGGATGGCAAGAAGTACCGCTACCAGCCCATTGGATCCAGCATGGAGTAACCAACCCGCAAGCCTCCAAGGTCAGACGTCTCAGGTCCGAACGCCGAGGTTCTGGTATGAATCTGGAACAAAAACTGGAAGAACTGAAGAAGCGCGACCGCCTGGCGGCTGAGGGGGGCGGAGAGCGGCGCCGCGAGCGGCAGCACAAGGAAGGCAAGATGTCGGCCCGGGAGCGGGTCGAGTTTCTGCTCGACGAAGGCACGTTCGAGGAAACCGACAAGCTGGTCACCCACCGCTCGACCGACTTCGGATTGGCCGACCAGAAGTACTACGGCGACGGCTTCATCACCGGTTACGGGCGCATCGAAGGCCGGCTGGTGTTCGTCTTTGCCCAGGACTTCACGGTTTTTGGCGGATCGCTCTCCGAAACCAACGCAGCCAAGATTGTCAAAATCATGGACCTGGCGGCCAAGATGGGCGCGCCCGTCATCGGCCTGAATGACTCCGGAGGGGCCCGCATCCAGGAAGGCGTGGTGTCGCTGGCGGGATACGCCGATATTTTTCTTCGCAATACGTTATATAGCGGAGTGGTGCCGCAGATTTCCGCCATCATGGGGCCGTGCGCCGGCGGCGCCGTGTACTCGCCGGCCATCACGGATTTCATCCTGATGGTGGACAAAACCTCCTACATGTTCATCACCGGGCCGGATGTGATCAAGACGGTCACGCATGAGGAGGTCACGAAAGAGCAGCTGGGTGGCGCTCACACCCACAATGAAACTTCCGGGGTGGCACACTTCATGGCGCACGACGATGCGGAATGTCTTTCCATGGTGCGCGAGTTGCTGAGTTTCATCCCGTCCAATAATCTGGACGATCCGCCGCGCCGGGCCTGTTCTGATCCCATCGACCGCGCCGACGCTGCGCTGGACCGAATCGTGCCCAATGAGTCCAACCTGCCTTATGACATCAAGGATGTAATCCACGCCGTCGCCGATGACGGCTATTTCTTCGAAGTGCAGGAGCACTACGCCAGGAACATCGTGGTGGGTTTTGCCCGGATGAACGGACGTTCGGTCGGGATTGTGGCCAATCAGCCGGCATTTCTGGCGGGCACGCTCGATATCAACGCATCCACCAAGGGCGCAAGGTTCGTGCGCTTCTGCGACTGTTTCAACATCCCGCTGATCACGTTTGAAGATGTGCCCGGCTTCCTGCCCGGCAGCACCCAGGAATACGGCGGAATCATCAAGCACGGCGCCAAGCTGCTGTTTGCCTTTGCCGAGGCCACGGTGCCGAAGATTACGGTGATCACGCGCAAGGCGTACGGAGGAGCATATTGCGTGATGGCCTCAAAGCATATCCGCACCGACGTGAATTATGCCTGGCCGACCGCGGAGATCGCGGTCATGGGGCCGGAAGGCGCAGTCGATATTGTGTACAAGCGCGAACTGGATGGCTCAGCAAAGAGCGAAGAGCTTCGCCAGGAAAAGATTGCAGAGTTCCGCGAACGCTTCGCCAATCCCTACATCGCCGCCGAGCGAGGCTTTGTGGATGCCGTCATCCAACCCCGGGAGACGCGCAAGAAACTGATTCAGGCGCTGGCCATGCTGGAAACCAAGCGGGATAAGAATCCGCTGAAGAAGCATGGGAATATACCGCTGTAGGACGAGGCTTTCGCCGGGAGTTGGTACCCCAACGAAAATCTCAAGGCCAAAGCCGCCTAAAATAAACTGTCATCCCGAGCGCAGTCGAGGGACCTTGTGTTCAGCGCGACCCGCCAGAAAATGTCGTGCCCGTCGTCGTGCCATCAAAGAAGCCCGCAATACAGGGCAGAAAACACAAGGTCCCTCGACTACGCTCGGGATGACAGAGGGATGGCGCTCGATGCGGAATAGCCAACCTCAGCGGCTAAAGCCGACATCGCTAGCTTTTTCCGGCACGACTGGAAGTCGTGCCCGTCCCGATTAGTCGGCGAAATCGCGATCCTGCAACTGACTGACCTCGCACTCAAGAGAAAGGCGCAACTCCAGTCGCGGCGACCGATCAGCCTCGCGCACATGCTTGCGCTTTAACTTCCCGACTTTCGCACCTGCGTGGTACTGGTTGGGGTTCGCGGCGAAATCGAGCGCCACCGGCTCGGAGCCGAGGGCCGGAGAGACGAGAAGATCAAGCTCTTTCTCCTCAGATGGAGGAAGGGCGGCATAGCGTGCAGCTTTAGGCGAAACCGACATGGGGAACACGGTACGGCCAGCCAGACGAAGAGTGGTGCGGAAAATTAAGAGTCCCGAGGTGATGTTGAACCTGTTCGCCTCGGCCAGTAGCTCGCTTTAGACCCTCGCTGACCTGCTTTCGTGGTCCTCTTGCGAAGACGACGGGGCGCGATCTGTGCTTGGGCTCCGGGCTTACCGCCAACCGGAAAAACTGTTCAACGCCTCGGGACTCTATCTTGCCTCTGACGGATGCTCTTGTTCGCCTCGACCAGCGCTTGGCTATAGACCCTCGCTGACCCTCTCTGATTCATCTTGCGATGCTCCAGAGTGACCTCGCTTGAGCCCCGGACGCCGCACCAACCGGGTAAACTTCAGAACGTGTCAAAGAACGAGGTTGTTTGTACTCTCTCTATTTTTATAGTCAATAAAAAATGGCGCGATTTATCTCGTTTGCATGCAATGGAGTGCCGCCTCTCCACAAGGGGGTGACCGGTTTTAGGGCAGCGCGCCGGGCCGGGCTGCTGCAGGCCTCGAGGGCGAGTGCGATTTTTCAGGGGATTGAGTTCGAAAATGTGTTTCGCGTCAGATAATTCCCAAGGTTGTGGTTGTGAAAATTTACGGGCAAATCAAGCGTGGAGCGGATTTGATGTTTTCTGGCGACACGGCCTCATAAGCAAGGAGCTTGCCGAGTCTGGCTCGGCGGGGCGGGTAGGACATCCTTCGACTTCGCTGCGGAGAGGCTCCGTTCTACTTGGATCGTGCCGATTGTTTCGTTGCCGAACCCACCACGACTGCTTCAGGCGTATGTGAGCGGAGCATTTCGACAGCCCGCAAGAGTTGTGCGTCACCAATGTGCTGGAGTTGTTCTGCAGTCATGTTGCGCTCGGTCTCGGGAAACGCCGGCGATGCACCCGGTGCAAGCGCAACCCCGACGGTCGGGGTAATTCCTTTGTGCCAGATCACGTCGCCAGATGGTGTGAGCCATTCCTCAATGGCGAGTAACAGCGCCGAACCGTCCGCGAGTTTGAATTCCTGAAGCACGGTGCCAGTGCCAAAAGTGGTCTCACCTATCAAGGTCGCCCGGTGTGCATCTCGCAGCGCACCCGCCACGATTTCGGCGCCACTCGCGGTGCCTTCGTTCACTAAGACCGCCAGCGGAATCTCTGTGGCCTCGCCGCCAGCTTTTGCGGGGACTGGCGTTTCCACGCCGAGAGCGTTTTTCTCCAGAAGGACGTTGCCCCCCTTTAGAAACTCACTGGCACAGCCCACAGCTTCATCGAGGATGCCCCCAGGATTATTGCGCAAATCCAGGACCAGGCCAGACACCGGCTCTTTCTTAATCTCGTTCAGGGTCTTGCGCAGGTCGGAACTCACCCCCTTTTCGAAGCCAGCGATGCGCAACTGCGCGATCTTCGTACCAGGCAATTTGCGCCAGGTAACGTTGTGGATTTCGAAGACGACGCGTTCTAGCGTGACTTGGCGAGATTCTCCTGTAGCCGGAGTGAGAATGGTTAGCGTGACCGAGGAGCCAGCCTGACCTGAGATTTCCTGCACCACCTGGTCTAACGGCCGTCCAGCGACAGCGTGGCGATTTACCTCCAGGATGATGTCGCCGGGCTTTAGTCCTGCTCGTTGCGCAGGCGACCCGTCCAGCGGAGCAACTATCAGGATACGACCGCCCTTCGACTGTACTTCAGCACCGATGCCTTGGAATCTGTTCTTCTGCATTTCGGCCATTTCCTCAACCATAGACGGGCTAAGAAAGCGGCTGTGACCAGCGTCGCCGAGCGCGTCCACCATTCCACTTATCGCTCCGTAAGTGAGTGCAGGCGGTCGTTCGGCTGCGCGATCCACATAAAATCTATGGATGAGATAGTTCGCTTCGGACAGTAAACGGAAATTGGGCTGCTTGCCGGTTTGTGTGAGTCTGATGATCATCACCCGATCCAGCGCCATGCCTCCGACCAATCCCAGAATCAAGACCAGCAGCGTCGTGGCGACAGAACGCCTGCCAAGCTTTTCGTAATGCACAATTCCTCCCCGCATCGCCGGCTTCCGGTTTTTCTGGCTGCCCGCGGTGCCGCGCTGCCACCCCTATATTGCCACGGCAGCAGCCAGCTAACCCTGCGGCGAGTAGTGCACGCCGGCTGTCACCTCTTCGCCGGCTTTTGCCTCAAGGTTGCGAAGCCAGTCAGAATCGCGACCAAGACCTAGGCGTTGGCATTACAATCGGCGGCGGGGAGGAACCTATGACGATATTCAACGAGCCTCACGGCCGGGTGATTGACGCCAACTCCGGCTCGGTGTTGCGGCTATTTGGAATTGCGGCGGCAGCGTTTGTGCTGGTGATTCTGATCTTTTCATCTGTCGCCCGGGTGGATTCTGGACACGTTGGGGTGCTTACCTTGTTCGGGCGGGTAACGGGAGAGGTGCTGCCGGAGGGAGTACACATCATCAATCCCTTCAAGGCCAATCATGAGCTCTCTATTCGGACCCAGGAGCTCAAGGAGTCGGCCAGCGTGCCTTCGAGTGAAGGGCTGGTAATGAATCTGGATACCTCGCTCATCTATCACCTGAATCCGGAGAAGGCCGCCGAGGTCTATCAGAAGATCGGTCCAAACTACATGGCCGTGCTGGTTGAGCCGAATTTGCGAGCGGCTATTCGGGAATCTACCGCGTCGCATACCGCTAACGCGCTCTATACGGGGGAGCGGGAGATGGTGGCCAAGCAGATTTACGATCAGCTCACCGACAGACTGGGTCAGCGCGGAGTGCTGGTTGAGAGCGTGCTCCTGCGCGACATTCAATTGCCCACCACGTTGAAGTCGTCCATTGAAGCCAAGCAGCAGGCGGAGCAGGAAGCCCTGGCCATGAACTTCCGCCTGCAGAAAGAAACCCAGGAGGCCCAGCGCAAGCGCATCGAAGCGGCGGGTATTCGCGACTTCCAGCAGATTGTGGCCCAGGGAATCAGCCCGCAATTGCTGGAGTGGAAAGGCATTGAGGCGACGGAGACTTTGGCCAAAAGTGCCAATGCAAAAGTCGTTGTCATTGGCAATCCCAAGAACGGGTTGCCGCTGATTCTGGGGCAATAAGGGATCAAGTCCAGGCGTCAACCCAGTGGCTTAGACCTTTGAAGGTACAAGATAAGGGGCAGCCCATTCGCCGATGGCATACCGGCTGCCACAGTCTAAACAATTGGTCACGGCAAACCGGGTGGCGCAATGCGGGCAGACAGCCTGGTTTAGAAACGTGTCGAATGGCTGACTGCAATTGGAGCACTTCCAGAAGTTTCCGACGGGTGGGGCTGTCTTGCATCGGGGACAGGAAAACCATTCGCGCCGGGGCAGCTTGGCCAAACGCGACAATGCTTGCGCCTGGCGCAGGCCGCTCCAACAATTCATCAGGACGAATACGGAAATAATGCCAAGCCAGAGCGATCGCATCCACACGGCAAGGCCCACAAATCCCGCTGCGCCGCAGAAGCCAACCATCGTGGCCACCATCAGGCTACGGGCGCGTCCCAGCACAAACCACAACAGGGATCGAAAAATTTGGCCGCCATCCAGGGGATAGATGGGCAGGATGTTGAACATCAGCAGGGACACGTTGATGAACCATACCACCCGCAACAGGGCGTGGGCATCGGGCATCGCCTGCGCCCACCCCAACGACCGGCTCGACCAAACGGCTGCCGACAGGAGCGGAAGCAGGGCTACATTCACCAGCGGCCCTGCGGCGATGCTCCAGAGTGTGGCGCCGGGGCGGGGCGGCGGGTCCACATACGCCACCCCGCCCAGAGGCCAAAGCACGATCTGATTTGCGGTTCCTCCAACTTGCCGGCAGGCCAGCGCATGGCCAAATTCATGAAGCGTCACGATGAGAAACAGCGCCAGGTATTCGAGAACGTTCCAGGCAATCGAGGAATAGGTTCCGGCCCGGCCGTTGATTTCAAATATCGCCACCAGAAACCAGGACCAGTGCAGGAATACTTCAACTCCTGCGAGCCGAAAGAGGCGGATCGATCCCTGGCGAAGGCTTGTCATTCGCGACACTTTATCGCACCGGCTACTCAGCAAACAAATTAATAACTGCCCACGGTGGCGCTGAGGTCATCGGCGAGTGATCGGCTGTGATCCTGATTTGCCTGTGATCCCGATTGTCCATGGGTCTGATTGTCGTGATCCCACAAGACCCGCGCTGCTAACATACCGACGTGGCTGACCTAGTGGATGTCCGGAACTTGACCGTCGAATTTCCTCGCGCAAGCAGTGGCAGGGAGACGGTTGCTTCCGCACTGACGGCGGTTCGAGATCTCTCCTTCTCCATCGCGCAAGGCGAAGTGCTGGGGCTGGTGGGTGAATCTGGTTCCGGGAAGTCCGTGACTTCGCTGGCCTTGATGCGGCTGCTGCCTCCGCACGCGCGGGTCAGCGGGGAAATCCGGCTCGCCGACGGCAATGGCGTCCGGAACTTGCTGCAGTTGCCGGAGGCGGCCATGCGTCCTTTGCGCGGCTCTCAACTTGCCATGATCTTTCAGGAACCGATGACCGCGCTGAATCCGGTGATGCGTGTGGGCGATCAGATTGCGGAGGCGGTACTGGCCCACAATCCAGTCGCCAAGAGCGAAGCCTGGAAGCGGGCCGTCGTGGCGATGCAAGAGGTCGGGATTGCCGATTTCGAACGCCGGGCGCGGGACTATCCGCACCAGCTTTCGGGCGGGATGCGGCAGCGGGTCATGATTGCCATGGCCATCGTCAATCGTCCTCAGTTGCTGATCGCCGACGAACCCACTACCGCGCTCGATGTCACGATCCAGGCCCAGATTCTCGAGCTGCTGGCCGAATTACGGACCAGGTTTGGCCTGACCATGCTTTTCATTTCGCACGATCTGGCCGTGGTGTCGCAGGTCGCCGACCGGGTGGCGGTAATGTATGCCGGCAATCTGGTGGAGCTGGGTTCGAAGCGCGACATATTTCAGGCGTCGGCGCATCCCTATACCCGCGGATTGCTCAATGCCGTGCCCACGCTGAAGACGGATCGCAATCGCCCGCTGCAGGCCATCGAAGGCACGGTGCCGCCGCTGCACGCGGTCCCCGCGGGATGTCCGTTCCAGCCGCGCTGCGAGTTTCGCGTCGAGGAGTGTTCGCACGGTCTTCCCGCCCTGGTCGAAGTCTCGGCCGGGCACTGGGCCCGATGTCCGGTCGTGAATGTTCCGCGTGGCGAAGACACTCCTGTCCGCCGCCGTTGACTTTCAGGCCCGAACACTTCGGAGTTGCAGGCGTGATCGCGTCAGACAGGCTATAATCCCGAGTTTGTCCGGGTGATCTGTGCGCGTCCTTTTAATAAGCGATATTCATAGCAATCTCGAAGCTCTGGAAGCGTGCCTGGCGGCTGCGCCGGCGCACGACATGGTGGTCAACCTTGGGGACATCGTCGGCTACGGCGCCAGCCCCAACGAGGTGATCGAGCGCTCGCGCGCCCTGGGACACATCTTTGTGCGCGGCAACCATGACAAGGCGGCCAGCGGGGCAATGGACTTGCGGGACTTCAACCCCATCGCCGGACTGGCGGCGCTTTGGACCCGCGAGCAGCTTATCCCCCTGAACCTGAAATGGCTGCTCGGCCTGCCTCATGGCCCGATTCAGACCGGGGAACTGCCCGGCATCCAGTTTGTGCACGGATCTCCCGTGGACGAAGACGAGTACGTTGTCACCTTGCGTGATGCTATCGAGCCGCTGCTGACTTCGGTGACGCCCCTGACTTTTTTCGGGCACACTCATCTGCAGGGAAGTTTCTGCACCAATAACGTATCCAGCGATTATTTTCGCCCGCAATACAACACCGTGGGCCAGAGTGAAACCATGGAGTTCGGGCTCAAAGAGGGCATGCGCTATATGGTCAATCCGGGCTCGGTGGGTCAGCCCCGGGACGGAGACTGGCGCGCCTCCTTTGCTGTATTTGACTCCGAGGCCCGCATCGTTACCTTCTGCCGCGTGCCCTACAATCTGAAACAGGCCCAGGACCGCATCATAGCTGCCAACTTGCCGCAACGGCTGGCAACCCGGTTGGCGGCGGGAAGATGATCGGGTCGGAGCGAGTTCTCCGCTTATGGGCGTCATACGTGCCGCCGCTGCAAGGGCGAGGACGTTTGCGGCTGCCGACAATAAAGCCATGATGCTGAGGAGCCTCTCTTCTTCTATTGCGGTAGTTGCGATCATTTTGCTCGGAGGCGGGCTCTCGCCCGCAAGAAGCGAGTGGCAAAGGGGCGCCCCGGATAATGACAAGCAGGGACATCTGAATGTCGGCGGCGTGGATCGCACCTATCTGCTGCATATTCCGGAATCTCTTCCGGAAAGCGGCCCCGTGCCGCTGGTGCTGGTCTTCCATGGAGGCGGAGGCCATGCTGCCAACATGCCGAACTTTACCCATTTCGACCGGCTGGCAGATCAGGAGAAATTTCTGGTGGCCTATCCGGAGAGCTTCAACAAGAGTTGGAGCGACACCAGAGGGTTATCCCCGGCCGATGACGTCGGGTTTATCCGCGCCTTGATTACGGAGTTGCAACGCACTTACCACGCTGATCCCAGGCGGACGTATGCCGCCGGAATCTCGAACGGCGGATTTTTCTCCAACCGCCTGGCTTGCGACCTGACCGGCGACTTTGCCGCTATCGCCGCCGTCGCGGCCACCATGCCCGACACTCTCCCGCCGCTGTGCAAGCCCTCGGCGCCGATCTCGGTCATGTTCATGCACGGCACCAAGGATCCGCTGGTGCGTATCGATGGCGGACCTTTAATGAGTAATCGTGGTGTGGCGGTGTCCCTGGCGCGGGCGGTGGAATTCTGGCGCAAGTGGGACGGCCTGTCAGCGGAGCCTGCGGTGGAGAATCTGCCCGAGCAGACCCAGGACGGCACCAGCGTGCGCCGCGAAGTTTATGCCGGCGGCAAGCAGGGCACAGAAGTCGTGGTATATGTCATCACGGGCGGAGGCCATACCTGGCCCCAGGGTCCGCAGTACTTGCCCGCCTTTCTGGTCGGCAAAGCCAGCCGCAATCTGGATGGCACCCAGGTAATCTGGGAGTTTTTCAAAAAGCACAGCCGCTAGTCCGCCCCACGCTGGTTGCCGATGTAAACTTTCGCCATGCCCTCATATCCGTCACGCACTCTGACTGCCACGCACGCCAGGACGCCCGAGCACTACCTTATCGCTCACAGTGACGGGGGCGCACGAGGCAATCCCGGACCCTCCGGTTATGGGGTTGTGATTCAGGACGAAGCGGGCCGAAAAGTAGCCGCACTCAGCCAGTATCTCGGTCACCAGACCAATAATTTCGCGGAGTATCAAGGCCTGATCGCAGCGCTTGAATACGCCATCGGGCATGGCCACAAAGCGCTTAAGGTGGTGAGCGATTCGGAGCTGCTGGTGCGGCAGATCAAAGGTATCTACAAGGTGAAGAACTCTGCGCTGCAGGAACTCCACGGCCGCGCCAAAGATCTGATTACGCAGCTGGAGTGGTTCTCCATCGATCACGCTTTACGCGAGCACAATCGCGAAGCCGACGCTCTGGCCAACGAAGCCATGGACAAGGGTATGGGGCGGGCCACAGCCCGTGTGACCGCGGGCGACTCGCCCGCGCGCGCGGCCGCCACAGAGTTTGAAGGCGTGGTGCAAGGCGGCGTGATAGAGCTATTGGGCGGCAAGTTGCCGGAGGGAACTCGCGTGCAAGTGCGAGTGAAAAAATAGCGCGCAATCGCTAACCTGTCATCCCGAGCGCCGCTCCGAGCCGCGCTTGCGCGGCGAAGACAAGTCGAGGGACCTGATGTTCTGCCGCCGGCGCCGGAGGTTCCCGTTCAGTGGAGCGCCGGCGCGTGGTTCAGTCCTCAGACGACGTGTGATCGTGCACGATCTTCCATCCATCGGGGAACCTGCGAAATACCAGCGTGAATAATCCGTGCGGCGTCTTGCCGTCGGACATGATCAGCTTCCAATTGCCTCGAACGAAGCCGGCCTTGGCGCCTAATTGCTCGATTTGCAAATCCGAGAATTCCAGCTTTCCCATTTCGTGACCTTCGCCCTGGTAGGTCTTGCGATAGCGATCGAGCGTTGCCTGCCAGCCCGACGTTTTCCTCGCGCTGAAGAAGGTCAGGTCGGGGGAGTTCCAGTAGCCGGACATGAAACCTTCGAGATCATGATGGTTCCAGGCGGCCTGCTGCTGCTGGAGCACGTGCTGAATGGCTGAATCCTGCGCCGCGAGCGGCGCGATGAGGGCGAGCAACAAGAGAATGATTCGCATGCAGTTCTCCCGGAAGCATAGTCGCACAACAGTGTATGAGGAAATGCCTTTGCAGGCTGGGATCAATCAGGTTCCAGGGGTCCTTCGACTCCGCATTTCGATTCGCGAGCGAATCGAAATGCCGCGCTCAGGATGACAGGGTTCACAGAGTGTGACTAGGCGCGGCCTTTTTTGGCGGTGGCGCTTACGGCTCGGGCCTTTTCCCAGGGGCGCTTGGGGCGCTCTGCCGAGGGCATGTCACGGTCCTTGATGCGATCGTACTGATACGATTCGCTCACCGTACCCAGCGACTCGTTGTACAGCACCGGCAGTCCGAGACCCTCCTTCAACTCTTCGGTGAATTGCTGCAGGGCCTTCAGATGATCTGCCGAAGCGGGGACTTCGGTCTTGGCGGTTTTCAGAAACTGCTGATAACCACGGTTGATCAGTTTCGAGATTTCGCTGCCGATCAGGTATCCGGGATAAGCGAAGATCTTCACGCCGTCGTCGCCGTTTTTCTGGATGGCGGCCGAGACGTTGTATTTCTTCAGGAACACTCGCCCCTGCGTGCCCGGAGCCTCAATCAGGTCAAAGCCGTGCTCACGCAGCCAGCTCAACGCTTCTTCGTAACTTCGCTCCTCTACCTTGGTCGTCATTCGATGCGGGTTCCAGTCCCTTCTGTCTCTCGGCCCTGTGGGTGCTAATCGATCAGATGCAAATTTGCGAAAAAGAGTCCATTTCCTCGTTTTGGCCGGATCGAAACAGCCTCTTTTATAATCCAATGAACGGTTACACGACGGTTAATTCGAATCTGCGATACGTTACGATGGTCACGGTCTGAAATTGAATCTATGCGACCAGTCCGGGCAAAACGAACGGAAGTGCCTGATTCTTCGACGGCCGCGCGCGCCAGCGGCGCGACCCAGGCAGCCGGGAATCACGCCCTTTCAATCGCCCGGCGCAGTCTTGAACTGATCGGCAATACTCCGCTTTTGCGCCTGGAGCGTATCACTCGCGATCTGCCCGGCGTCGAGTTGCTGGGCAAAGCCGAGTGGTACAACCCCGGCGGGTCGGTGAAGGATCGCGCCGCATTCAACATCGTGGCCCAGGCCCGCGCCAGCGGAAAATTTCCGCCGGGCGCGACCCTGCTCGATTCCACCAGCGGAAACACCGGGATCGCCTACGCCATGATCGGAGCCGCACAAGGCTTCCCGGTGACTTTGTGCATGCCGCACAATGTTTCGATGGAGCGCAAGCACATCCTCCATGCCTACGGCGCCGACATTATTTACACCGATCCCGGCGACGGCTCCGATGGGGCGATTCGCGCCGCGCGCGAACTCTACGCACGGGATTCCGGCAAATATTTTTATGCCGACCAGTATTCCAACGAGGCCAACTGGCAGGCCCACTACCATGGCACAGCCAACGAAATCTGGCAACAAACAGAAGGGCAGATCACTCATTTCGTTTCCATGCTGGGCACCAGCGGGACCTTCGTCGGCACCACGCGGCGGCTGAAGGAACTGAATCCGGCGATTCGCTGCATCTCGCTCCAGCCCGACTCTCCCTTCCACGGGATTGAAGGCGCCAAGCACATGGCCAGCGCCATCATCCCGGGAATCTATGACGCATCGTTGGCGGATGAGAACATCGGTATCTCGACCGAAGACGCGTACCGCATGGCCAAACGTCTGGCCCGCGAAGAAGGTCTGCTGGTCGGAATTTCTGCCGCGGCTGCGGTCGTGGGCTGTCTGCAGGTAGCGCGGCGGCTGGGGAAGGGCGAAAGGGCGATGTTCGTGACGATTCTTTGCGATTCCGGCGACAAGTATTTGAGCGAGAGATTTTGGGAAGAAGGCTGAAGAAATTGCCGGATTTTCGGATTGTCGGATTTTCGAATGGGAAACCCAGGCTGAATTGAAATTCGTAAATTCGACAATTCGAAGATTCGAAGATCGGCCCACATGCTGAAAGTATCCACGTCCGCCTACTCCGCTCTCCGCCTGCATGGCGAGGAAACCTATCCCCATGAATGCTGCGGCGTGCTGCTCGGGCAGATGGGAGACGGCGGGATGCGCACCGTGACCTCAGTCGAGCGAGCGGGCAACACCCGCACTGACTCCGCCCACAATCGCTACAACATCGACCCCAGGGAGTTGGTCCGTATTCAGAGGGAAGGACGCGAGCGCGGCGAAGATATTATCGGGTTCTACCACTCGCACCCCGATCATCCTGCCCAGTGGTCGCAGACTGATCTAGCGGAAGCGCACTGGTTTGGCTGCTCTTACGTGATCACCAGCGTGGAGAAGGGCAAGGCCGCGCTGACCAATTCGTTCGAGCTAACCGGAAGCGACGAGGACGATAAGAAGCTGCTAGGCGAGAAGATTGAAGTAGCCTGATTCGGCTGTGGGGCGAGCGCCCTCGCTCGTCGCTTTTGAATCTGATTCGGTAGAGATTGGCAAGATTGAGCCCAGGGTTCGAAGTCCAAGTCAAAAACGGCGGGCGAGGGCGCGTCCGCCCCACACGCCCCCTGCTGAATCTCCTGCCCCTTCTGTGGCATCATGTATAGCCTATGCCCAAGATTCAGATTCCTACTCCCCTGCGCCAGTATGCTGGCAAGCAGCCTGCAGTTGAGGTTAAGGCTGGCACCATCGGCGACGCGCTGTCCGACCTTATTGCCCGGCATCCCGACCTGCGCCGGCATCTGTATACCGATGAGGGCAAACTGCGGGCATTCGTGAATGTTTACCTGAACGACGAGGATGTCCGCTATCTGCAAAAGGAAGCCACTGCGGTAAAGGACGGTGATAGTATTTCTATTGTGCCGTCCATCGCGGGAGGGCGGGATTGATTGCCGAATCGCCGAATTTCAGGATTGTCGAATTGACGCCCGAACTCAAAGTACGCCGCTGTTGTTGTCCCTCCTGTCGCTAGCTGTATTCGTTTGGTCAATTCGTAAATTCGACAATCATCCATTTAAGAGGTTCCCATGGCCACCACACTTGAAGTCAAACCCGACGCAGTAACCCTCAGCAACGATGAGATCCAGCGCTACTCGCGCCACCTGATCATGCCCGAGGTGGGCATGGAGGGGCAGCTTAAGCTCAAAGCGGCGCGGGTATTGTGCATCGGCGCGGGCGGGCTGGGCTCGCCGCTGGCTCTTTATCTGGGCGCTGCGGGCGTGGGCACGCTGGGTCTGGTTGATTTCGACGTTGTGGACTACACCAACCTGCAGCGCCAGATCATCCACTCCACCGCCGATGTGGGCCGCAAGAAGCTGGATTCGGCGGCGGAGAAGCTGAAGGCCATCAATCCGTTCCTGAATATCCGGAAGTTCGATACGCGGCTCTCCAGCGAGAATGCCCTGGAAATCTTTCGCGAATTCGACATCATCGCCGACGGTACCGATAATTTTCACACCCGCTACCTGGTGAATGACGCCTGCGTGCTCACAGGCAAGCCCAACGTGTACGGTTCAATCTTTCGCTTCGAAGGTCAGGCCAGTGTTTTTGCCACCAAAGAAGGCCCGTGCTACCGCTGCCTCTATCCCGAACCACCCCCACCCGGCCTGGTGCCTTCCTGTGCCGAGGGGGGAGTGCTGGGTATTCTGCCCGGTCTGGTCGGCGTGATGCAGGCCACCGAAGTCATCAAGCTGATTTTGGGGAAGGGTGAGCCGCTGATTGGCCGGCTGTTGCTGATCGATGCACTCGACATGAAGTTCCGCGAGCTCAAGCTGCGCAAGAATCCGGATTGCCCGGTCTGCGGGACCCATCCCACGATCAAGCAGTTGATCGACTACAACGAGTTTTGCGGAATTCGCGGGGAGGAGAAGCCGGTGGAAACATCAGGCGCGGAAATGCAGGTGGAAGAATTGAAGCGCCGGCTGGATGACGGTGAAAACCTGTTCGTCCTCGACGTGCGCGAGCCCCACGAATACCAGATTTGCAATATAGGCGGGCATCTGATTCCCCTGGGCGATTTGCCCAAGCGGATCAACGAACTCGATTCCAGTCAGGAGATTGTGGCCCACTGCCGCTCTGGCGTGCGCAGCGCCAAGGCCGTGGATTTTCTGCGCCAGTCAGGCTTCAAGAAAGTGCACAACCTGGCCGGCGGAATTCTGGCCTGGGCGGACCGGATCGATCCCAAGATGCCGAAGTATTAGAGATGGAAAAGCGGGAGCGCCTGGCGCGCTCCCTTCCTCTTCTTCTATCCCCAATGATTGACTACTGAACGCTGCTGCTGCTACTGCCGGAGTTTGATTTTGCGGACTCTTCGCCGATCGCAAACGCGTACTTTTTCCCGGTGAAGCGAATTTCATTCAGCGACCTGCGCCCGTCAGTGGCGACCCCGATGATGATCGCATCCCGGCTGGGCGATTGTTCGAGATCGATCATGCGGGCGGGCACGGTGGCAACAACATCTTTGCCGCGCAGAATATTCAGTTCCACATTTGGTCCGGCGCCCTCCCACTTCACGGTGTATTCGCCGGCGGCCAGTTGCTTGCCGTTAACCGTCACCGGATCGTTTACCTGCAGCGAACCCTTGTTGGCGGCAAACACGTTTGTGGCCAGCAGCAACGCCAAACCCAGCAGCAAGCCCTTGGAGATTTTCGATACGCTCATGGCACTCCTTTTTCTTTCCCGATGACGTCGGGAACCGGTTCTGGGCGGCTGGATTTGCCTGGGGCAGGAAAACCTTGCGTTTTGCCGTCGAAGGCCTAAAATGCTGCCTCGGGGTTAAGCGAAAAGAGTCTGGCCGAAAAGCCGCGCGCTTTCTGCTTCGGGGATTGTTCTCACCTGGGCCGCCAAACCGAGCGTGAGCCAGTCCCTTTAACCCCTGAAAATGTTCTTTCTGAAACCGGTTCCCTGGTCGTTTTTCCCCTCGGACCCGGCTGCAACTTCTTCTACGTAGCGTGTCCGGTAAAAGTTCCGGAAGCACGTTCCGCTTGCACCTCTTTGGACGAGGCGAGCCCCGGGTTGTTAGCAGCATCCAACTGCGTGGAAGCCGCAACACAACAGTGGTTTGTCTTGTCTACGGTGTGACCAACAACGACTCGACTCAGTGGGGCGCGTACACTACTGTGCGCCGTTTTTGATTCGTGGCTTGCAGAAGAGTCATCGATGCGGAATGAGTTTCTCTCCACCAGGTTTCCCGGAGTCTAATTCAGCGTGAGAACTACTTTCCCGAAATTCCTGCCTTCCAGCAGCAGGCGGTAGGCTTCTTCTGCTTTTTCCAGGGGAAATATGTGTCCGATCACGGGACGCAAATGTCCTTTCGCGATCCATTGGGAAAGCTGTTTCCAAGCCTGACTCATTAGTTCATGGTTCGCGGACAAATAAGTCAACCACAAACCATGTACGCTGGCGCCTTTGGCATAAAGGATTCGCGCATCCAGATGCGAAGGCTGTCCAGTGGCCGCGCCGTACACGATGACCCGGCCGAAATCGCGGAGGCAGCGGACGCTCTTCGCAGTATGCTCGCCGCCCAGCATTTCAAACACCGCGTCCACGCCTTCTCCGTGAGTCAGGTCTTCGATCGCCTCTTCGTAGTCGCGCTGCTTGTAATTGATTCCGTGCTGCAGCCCCAGTTCTATCACCCGCCCCAATTTTTCTTCCGAGGAGGATGTTCCATACATTTCGAGCCCCAACAATTTTCCAATCTGCACCGCGGCCGTTCCCACTCCACCGGCCACGGCATGAATCAGGACTCGCGGGGCGAAGCCGGCGGCAGCCGGTCCCAGCAGACCCGCTTTCCAGTAGGCAAAGTAAGCAGTGAAATAATTGACGGGGAATGCAGCTCCCTCTTCGGCGCTCCACTTTTCGGGTGTGGGCCAAAGCAATTGAGAAGATGCAGCGGCGCGCTCGGCAAACGCTCCCCATTGAGCATAGCCCATGACTCGCTGCCCGTCGGCGGTACGAATTCCGCAAAATTCACGGCCCGCCACCAGTGGGGGTTTCGGGGTCCCGGGATAGCCGCCTTGCGCGCTCATGATGTCGGCAAAGTTAATGCCGCCGGCCTCCACCTGAATCAACTCCTGCCCGGGAGCGGGTTCCGGGTCTGGGACGGAGCGCACTTCGAGCACCTCGGGATCGCCTAAACGGCTGATGACAAGGGCCTTCATGGCCAGCAGTGTACCAGTGCGCGGGCAGCCATAGTGAACCGATTGGACGGCCACGCAGGCCTATGGTCGTACTGCGGGAGAGGTATATACTTTCCATAACAAAGTTGGGGTTCCCTGTTCCGACCAGGATGACCGCACCGCATGGTCACGAGCGTGGAAGGGGAGGCCGGAGCGCTTTTCATATTCAATTTATAGGCTCCGCTTGACAGATCACTGGTACCGATTTTTAGGAGCACCGGGTAACCAGTGCGGGATGCTCATGCGCGGAAGGGTCCGCGTGTGGGTTCCGGGGAGGTCCTTCAGTGGACTTGGTATTGGTGCGTTTTCTATTTGTTCTCATCATTGCTGTTACTTGCTATCTGACTGATCCGTTCGGCCTGCCTGCGAATCTGGATGCCGGTGTGGGCGCGTTCATTGGCTTGGCCATCATCCTGTTCGAATGGCGATTGCGCCGGGTCAGTTTGAAACGCCTGATTGGGGCCGCCATCGGCAGCGTCCTTGGCATCTTCGGCGCCTACCTGTTTTCCCTGGTCATTCGCAACAGTGTTCCTCTGGGGCACACTCAGAGCTTCCTGCAAATCCTGGTGATGCTGTTGATGGCTTACGTTGGCCTGGTAGTGGGGGCCAACAAGGGCGACCTGCTGAATCTGGCCGCCTTAGGGGGCGTCTTCGGCGGAGAGAAGCAG
Source organism: Terriglobales bacterium (assembly GCA_050746005.1). Taxonomy (GTDB): domain Bacteria; phylum Acidobacteriota; class Terriglobia; order Terriglobales; family Acidobacteriaceae; genus JAIQFF01. Next base: position 91,009 of record JBOGLC010000054.1, on the reverse strand, counting down.
GGCAAGAAAAGTTACAAGATCCTCGACACCAGCGTAATTATCGACGGCCGGATCGCCGACATCGCCGAGACCGGTTTTCTCGACGGCACCATCGTGACCCCGCAGTTCGTGTTGCGCGAATTGCAATTGGTAGCCGACTCCGCCGACTCGCTGAAGCGGAACCGGGGACGCCGCGGCCTCGACATCCTGCAACGCCTGCAGAAGGTTCCGTCGCTCCAGATCCAGATCGTCGAAGACGACTTTCCCGCAGTTCGGGAAGTGGATTTGAAGCTGATTGAACTGGCCAAGCTGTACGAAGGCAAGATCATCACCAACGACTTCAACCTGAACAAGGTCGCGCAACTGCAAGGCGTCGCGGTGTTGAATATCAACGAATTGGCCAACTCGTTGAAGCCCATTGTCCTGCCCGGCGAAACTATGCGGGTGTTCATCCTGAAGGAAGGCAAAGAATACAACCAGGGCGTGGCCTATCTCGACGACGGCACGATGGTGGTCGTGGACAATGCCAGAAAGATGATCGGCAAGACCATCGATATCTCGGTCACTTCAGTGTTGCAGACCACCGCCGGAAAAATGATTTTCGGGAAGTGGGATGAGCGTGCGGGGAACCGCTTTGATTCCCGGGCCGCGTTGAATGCGGTGCCGGCCACCTCCGCGGTGTCGGCCGCCTCGACGGCGCAAAGTGCGGAGCCGAAAAAGACACAGCCCATAATGGTGGAGCGGCCGGCGGAATAAGGGAAAAGACGCTAGTCGCACGCCGGTGGTCAGAACCCTACTCCTGGGTCACAGTTTTGACCTTGATGGTGTCGCCCTCGAGCATTCCGGTAACGTTGACCCTTTGACCCGCCAGTTTTTCAAGCTGCCTGTGATCGCCTTGCAGGGCATAGATCTTCTCGCCATCCACCAGCACATAGTGGGCGCCCTTGCGCACGCACGAGCGCGTGCACTCCGCAGAAGTTTTGTCCGAGTTCATGCGGTGCCGGGCGCCACAGCGGGAGTCCGTAATCATGCCGGCAAAGGTGCCGACGGAACCGGTGGCGCCGTCCTCCAGGGGTTCGGATAGGGTCGGTTGCTCGACGGGCGCTTCCGCCATCATCACCGGAACAACAGACTCCGAAGGTATCGGATCTGTATTCTCTACTTGGCCGGGGTGGGCAACCGCGAAAGCTACAGAGGCGCCGGCAAAAAGAACAGCGGCACCCAGCGCCGCAATCAGCACGGTTACCGCACAGAAGATTACCAGCGACAGCCATGAGCGAGGTTGTTCTTCCATACACACCCCCAAGTGTGGTCCCGAATTGCAGGTAGCAATTCCAGTGCCGATCAGACCCATTGCTTAGTTGCGCCAACCCACTATCCTGGTTGCACTAAAGACAGGCGATCAGCGACGGCTTCTATAGGCCGGGCACCTTCAGGTGGCAAAAATTTCACGGATGAGACAAAATGCCGCAAACAACCGGAAGACCAAGGAAAGATATGAAACGTGTTACCGGCATCGGCGGGATTTTTTTCAAGGCGGCAGATCCGGAAGCGCTCTACCGCTGGTACGAAAAGCATCTGGGAGTTCCGCTTGCTCCGGACGGCAGCGGTGCGGTTTTCGAGTGGCGCGACAACCATGAGCCGGAACAAGAGGGAATGACGGTGTGGTCGATTTTTCCCCGCGACACGAAATACTTCGAGCCCAGCTCCTCGCCATTCATGATCAACTATCGGGTCGATGACCTGGATGGACTGCTGCAAGCCCTGAGCCAGGAAGGCGTGAAAATCGATTCACGACGGGAAGATCATGACTACGGACGCTTTGCCTGGATCATGGATCCGGATGGCAATCGGATCGAACTGTGGGAGCCGCCGAAAAAGAAATGACAACCTAACCGTCGGCGCTGGCTGGCCGATCGCGACCGCACGGCACCCGTCCGCCGCTTCCTTTCTTCGGTTGATCTATGACTCGCCCAGAATGACGCGGGCATCTGCCGGTTTCCGATTATAGGCATAAACCCGTGAAGTATTACCCCATCCGGGCCTTGTCTTAAATAGCATGTTGAACTCCCAACAATTCGGCCAGAGTCCAAACGTGGTCAGTAAGACCCGCCTCCATCGCCGGAGTCACCCGCAGCGACGAGTGTACGCGAACCATGTTGTAGTACGCGAAGTGCAGAGCGATAGCAGCTTTGAGATTCTCCAGCTTCCGCGAAAAGGCGTTGGTGAGCCTTGTCAGTCTACGAATCTGCATTCTGAGGGTCAGGTTTTGTCTCTCCACAAAACTGGTAGAGATGTACTTGGGATCGGGATGCCCTTGGCGCACCTTGGATATAACCTCCGCGATTGGGCTTGGGGAGTACCGTTCATTTCCGTACTGGCCGTAGTCGCCAAACAGCTTTGTCAGTTGCGCATAGTCAACGTCCGCACCAAAACTATTCTCAACTGCTTTGTTGTAGAAGATGTAAGCGTCGGTCGTGAGTTGAATGCGATTCTGCAATCGGCTATACAAATCGCGAATGAATACTTGAGTGTTCGTGCTGCTGCGCTTTCCGACGTAATAGCTCGGGATAAGTTTGCTGTCGGCATCCAATGCGACGTAAATCCACTGGTCGCCAAACTCGGCAGGGTCATCCTTGCGGACGTTCTTCTGTTTCTTCATCAGGAAGCCCCACAGCTCGTCACATTCCACCCGCTTGCAGGGCAGTTGGCGCATCGTGGCGTCCATGAATTTCTCGCACTGCTTTCCTGCCTGTACGAGCAGTTCCATTATGGTGTTGCGATTCAATCCGGTGAGTCGCTCAGTGCTGCGGATCGAGCAACCCTCAAGAAGGCATTTGATGGCCATGAGTCCAACGTCCGGCCTGCTGGTCATGGTCGCGCGAGTCAGTCTGGTATGGGGTTCGCAAAAGGTAGCCTTGCAGGAAATGCATCGCCAGCGCTGGATTCGGCGTTTTCCAAAGTAGCCAAAACGCTGTGTTTCGGGGTGATTACATCGGATACAGGTCACGGCAGCCTTTTCTCTCTCGCAGGGCAAGCCGTGATAACATTTGCTTGGGTCGGCATTGCGGCTTACCCCGCGTGTCGATTGGCCTCGGAAACGGTTCGCGCCGTTTCCGGGGTCTTTTACAGCGTCAATTGTTGGGGTGACTGCTCGGTTCTCTCCGAGTTCCCACGTTCACTAGGCGCGTGCTCTAAGAGTCATGAGCTACAGTCACCAAATGGGGGCATTCAAAGGTTCGCGCCTAAGAATGCCCTCGGCTTAATCAGTCATTGTCGGTGGGTCTCTCATAGTCATTCTCCTTTCCAATTGAACTCAAGGCAGGGTCGCGAGAAGGTCGCGAACGATAGCTTGCGCCTTCGCCATGCCTTGATTGGTGAGCCGATAGCGACTTGCGCGACCGGTTCCAATCTTGATTACGTCGCCTTGTGTCGCAAGCCTTTCGAGATTGCGATCTACGCGGCCAACGCGAACGCCGGACTGTTCGAGTCCATCAACCACTTCACTTCCGGTCACGCTGTCGTTGCTGCGATATTGCCGCTGGCCCAGAAGGAGCAACAACAACACGTCATCCAATGCGGAAGGCCGCGCCGTGAGGGAAATCACTCTCCCCTCGATTCGCATTATCTTATCAAGGTTGGGTGCTTCTCCGCCAACTGTGCTCAGCGCGGTGGGTGTCTGCGCTACTGCGGTGGTCGGTATATGGACTTGCGGGGCAGGGAGACTGGCAATCAACTCTTTGAATGCCTTAAACTGACTCTGTACGGCTTCCTGCTGTCCCTCTGCTTCAAATTCATGTTCGCCTATCTTGATTTTGAGCCGGTAGGTGTCCATCTGAGAACCTCTTTAATTACGAGATGGAGCGATATTACTACAGGAGAGAACTATGTCAAGCGTAAAATGCTCAGAATATAATTCTAGGTTAAGAATAGCACTCGCGAAGGGGTACTGCCTGACCTGCGGGAGTCAAATCTCGGTTTGCGGGGTTTCCTTCACTGCCGAGATACTATGCTGTAACTGCTTCTCTGTCAATGTTTTCATGGATTCCCAACAGCCGGTATCCGCGAGGCAAAAACCCCAGAACACCTGTGGAGAAACTGTGTATGGCAATGGAGCACATGTGGACACATTGTGAAATCGGTTCTGAAGGTGGTTTAGAACCTCATTTGCGCCATGCGCACAGCGCCGTACACCGACAAAGCTCTACTCGATAGGGGTGTGGGTTCGCAGGGAGGAATGAAAATCGATACAGCGCCAACGTGAACGCAAATTGATTTCCAAAGTTCGGGCCCGCAACACGATGTTTAAGACACCACCCCCATCCGTCGCTCGATCGAGATCAGGGAGGGTAACCGGACGAATCGCCGGCAGCGAAGAAATGAGTACACAACCGAAGCCGGTCGAGGACAGCAACCTCGGTAACCTGCGTCCGCCCGGCCCTTGAAGGCACAATTTGTGCAGCGCCGCTCGATTCCAAAGCCAGGAAGGCAGGCGTCGATGATAACCATTCTTTGCATCGGAGTTGTGACCGCGCTGACACTGTTCATCCTGCTGGCGAAGAAATTTTTGGGTCAGCCCAAAAAAGCGCAGAAGTGGGAAAAAGCGGAAATCATGAGAGAGTTGCTGTCTCTTTCTGAGCGCGAAGCCGGCGCCGCGGCCATTGCATCTTCGCGATCCCGGACGCCTGTCAATTCAGGCTCACGCAAGGTCGCGTCTGCACGCAAGGTCGCGTCGGCGCGCAAGCCGGCAGGAACTTCTCAGCCAGTTCGTTCCAGCAGGCCGTGAAGCTGAGGTCTTCTTCCCGTTGCAGATTCCAACGAGAACCCGGCACTACTGGCGACGTGCCGCGCGGAGGCGCAGCAGATAATATTCATTGATCGGACGATCATCCCGGAGGGCAGGCGCGTGGGGGGCTTCGGCAATCATCGCGTCGAGTGAGGTCTCCCGGTTGAGCACGTCGGCAAACTGGCGCTCAGGCGTTGTCTCCGGTCCCCATTCCACCAGATCCGCTGCCGCCCTGGGGGGAAGGCGCTGTGCCAGTTCAGCGGCCGACGAGTGCGGCAACTCGCGGTCACTGGCGAGAAAGTGATAACCCCAACCTTCAACCGAATGAAACACGCGTACATAGGGGAAGGATTCTTTCAGGGCCTTGGCCACGGAGGCGCGGTCAACGGCGTCTCCGCCCGGCAGCCACTGTTGCAGAATGCCTCCAGGACGCAGCCTCCGGCGAATGATGGCATAGAACTCTTTCGAATACAGCAGACTCGATCCTGCGGCTTCCACCGGCGGCGGCGGATCAATCGTAATGACGTCATATTGCCCGGTGGTGCGTTCCAGGTAGCGCCGTCCATCGTCGATCACCACATGAGATAACGGCGAACGCAGCAATTCAGGACCATCATCGTAAAAATATCCGAACAGCCGTGGAACGCTGGGCACCAGCTCTACCGCAGTTACAGGAATATCCCACGACATCAGCGAGCGGTAGGTGGTGCCCATTCCGAAACACACCACCAAAGCGTTTTGCGGTGGATGATCGAGAAATGCCAGTGGCAGGTGCGCCATAAACTTGGTAATGGGAGTGAGTCCCGTGATTCCAACTCCGTTGACCAGCAAGCGCTTGTCTCTGCCCTCTCCCATGGCGACAATGGTCGCGGTATGGTCGCGGAGGATCTCACTGTGGCCGAATTGGTTTTCGTAGCTCTTCTGGGTGAACACCAGCGCGAGAGCTGACAGCACCACGGCATAAGAAACGCCGGCTTGCCAGTCGAGGTGAAGCCGGCCCTTCCCTGAAAACCCTGGCGACCGCACGGCCATCAGCAGCCAGGGCAACGAGAACACGACCAATACCCAGCGCTCACTCAGCAGCGGCAGAAGCACAAAGCCGGACAGAAGGGGGCCCAGGATGCATCCGAGAATGTTCACCGCATAGGCTTTTCCGGCCTTGTCCGGATCGCCGCCCGACCAGCGATCCACCAGAAGGGGAGTGAGGAATCCAACGACGCCGGAAAATGGAGCGATGCCCCCGATCAGGCGCACCCACTCCGAGCAGTGAATGCCGGGATTGGCCGCAGGCAGCGCCAGCAGCACAAACAATCCCAGCAAACCCCAGATCAGATTGCCTTCCTGGCGATTTTTTCGGCTCCAGAGCCGATAAACCTGCAGTCCAACGAAGGTTGAGACCAGGTAGGTTGCCAGAATGGAAGCGAAGGCGTACACCACGGTGCCCAGGTATGGCGTGAACTGGCGGATCCAGACTACTTCGATTCCGATGCTGGTCAATCCGGTAAGAAAGAGCAGAATCAGAGGCCTGCTCGTAACCTCGGTAGAGACCGGGCTATGGGCGTCTGTCGCGGTCGCGGCTTTCGCCGGGCTGCCTGACTCCGCTTCCGACCAGAACCAACTCAGCCCCATCGCCGACAAGACTATAAAACCGTTGCACGCCGCACCGATTTTCAGCGTGTCCCGGAATCCGTAGAGTTCAATCAGGCGGAGCGGAAGGGTGGCTCCTCCCACCGCGCCCAGGACGTTGGCCAGGTAGAGATAGCTGAACGATCGCGCCGATCTTTCCCGGCCTCGGCGGCGAATTGCCAGCATGGCCAACGGAATAGTCGCCCCCATGCAGGCGCACCATGGAACCAGAGCGAAAGCGATCCAGGCCCCTGATCCGAGATAGTAGGCCCACGAAGAGGCTGCTCCCAATCCCTCGAGCAGTTTTCGCCCCCACAACAACTGGTAGGGAACCAGCAAGGCCGATATGCCGATCAAGAATTCAGCCAGCGCGTAAAAGCGAAGTGGAGGAACCCCGAACAGGTTCGCATGCTTGCGGATCAGTCGACCGCTTCCCCATGAACCCAGTCCCAGGCCCGCCATGAACATGGAGATCACGATTGAGGTCAGGGCGGTGGTAACTCCGAACTCGGCCATGGCCAGCCGCAGCCACACAATCTCATAAAGGAGGCTACAGAATCCCGAGAGCAGAAATAACAGGAAGAACCCGGCCATGAAAAAAAACCTTTCGAGCGCAGAACAACTGCAAATCTTCCCAGGCGACCTGTTTTTCAGCCGGCCGGCCTAATCATTCATTTTTCGGAAGCCGAGGCGGATTACTTCTGTGGTGTCCTCCGCTAACATAAGCTTTTCAGTTTCCTCGGGCGTAAACCAGCGCACTTCATGGGCGTCGTCCGCCGCCTGCGCCGTTCCCGCCACATGGCGGCAAAGAAACTCGACAAGCACGTAATGATACAAAGTGCGGCCGGTGTCATCGCGCAGAACACGATCATAGACGCCAAGCAATTCGCCTGGCTCCACGCTCAGGCAGGTTTCCTCACGGGCTTCCCGTACCGCGGCCTCGCGCACCGTCTCCCCCAGTTCCAGCACTCCGCCGGGAATGGACCATTCGCCGAGCAGCGGCGGATGCCCGCGCTTGACCAGCAGCACTCGACCGTCATCGATGATGACCGCTCCTACGCCTACCAGGGGCGCATCGGGATATTCGCGTTTCATCGGGTATCCAAGGAGAGGCTGGTTCAAGGTTAGTCGGGCAACGGAATGCGATAGATATTCCGCCGTGTGTTCTGGCGGGTGTAGGAGTAATAATTTGGGCCCCAGGCAGAATCGACAGCCTGCTGAACAACGATCATCCGCTTGTCCGCCTTCACGTCCTCAGCCGCCCGGAAACCGCTGGCTGGAAGATCCGGGATGCCGCGAGCCGGGTTTACGGGCAGCATATAGGTGAAAAACCCTTCCGGAGAACTAAAGGTGAGATAGAAAAATTTTCCGGTGACGTCCCAATTGCCACCACAGTAGAAGTCGCAGACCCGAACCGCCGGGCCGCCGTCAATCGGGTAGGCGGCTACCACGGCAGTGTGTTCCGGATCGTTGTCCTTGACGGCCACCACTGCCCAGCGGCCGTCGGGAGAAACCGAGTAGAGGTCGAGGATAGGGTCCGGCGTGATCTTCTTGCGACCGGTGCCATCGGGGTGAGTGCGAACCAGAAAGTTCTGGGAGCCTTCGATAGCGCGCAGTACGAGGTCGCCATCTGGCAGAAACCAGACAGAATCCTGATTGGTGGTTGCGGCCAGCGGGCGAGGAGACGAGCGATGATCGACCGGGGCCAGCCATGTGCGAACCTCGCCCGCGTTATCGTCGACCGAAAGAGCGACGGTCTTTCCGTCATGCGAAACGGCGTAGTCCTGCAGGCCGCCACCAGGCTGGATGGCGGAGGCTGACGCCACCAGTTCACTGCTTCCGCTGGCCAGATCGCGCACCCACAGGCCACCCCCGTGATCGCCTTGGGTCAGTAGATAGTACAGTTTGCTTTTATCCGCCGACAGGCCGGTTCCATAGGCGCTGCCTTCGGAGGAAAGCTGGTGGTCGCCGGTCGAGTCATGGAGCCAGATGGTGGCATCGCTTGTCCCCACCGAGGTCAGCAGCGATTCCCCGTCGGCGCTCATCGCGATGCCAGCCTCTTCCGTCGTCCCTGAAGTCACCTGTTGCAACGGTCCATCGGGAAATCTCTGGCGCCAGATGTGGGGGTGTCCGCCAGGGTTGGCACTGAAGTAGGCCCACTTGCCGTCGGGGGACCAGGCGGCGGAAGTGCAAGTCGCGTGGGGCGGGCCGATGACGCGCATGCTTGCCGGGCCATTGAAAGGGACCACTTCGCAAGGAAGCAATTCGCCTCGTTCGTCCATCACCACCATCAAAACCCATTGCCCGTCCGGCGAAAGATAGGAGTGGTGCACCATGCTGCGTTCTCCGGGCGGAACATAGATGTCGCGGCTCTCCGCCCGGCCTTCGTTGGTGGTCACCAGAACCATATGCAGCCCCTCGCGAATCTCCGAGAAGAGCAGGCGCTTGCCATTGTCAATCCAGGATAGCGAGGACGCATTCCGCAAAAAAAGCTCAGGTTGTCCGCCCAGCACAGGTACCACCCAGGTATCAAAGGGAGCCACCGTGCCGTAGACAATGCGCGAGCCATCGGGCGTGAAGACGGGGGCCAGCTTAAAACTGGAATCGTGGGTTAATTGGACGGCGTTACCGGAAGGAAGAATCTTAACGTAGATGTCACCGGTGCCTATGAAGGTGCCCTGGCCCCGGATGAAGGCCAGCATGCGCCCGTCAGGAGAAAGCGCGGGGTACACGGCGGAATCGGTGAAGAATGTCAATTGTTCCCAGGCGGTGGACCGGGCCGAGGGCCGGCGCCTCATGAAGTACCAGGCTCCGATTGCCGTTGCAACCAGAAGCATCAGGGCGAAAGCAGTGAGCCAAGCCGGCCGCGGGGGACGGCGCCGCACCGCGACTTGCGCAGTCATCCTTCCGGATTCGCTGTCGCGCTTCAGGCGCTGCAGGTCCGCTCGCAGTTCCGCAGCAGACTGGTAACGCAAATTCCGGTCTTTTTCCAGCGCCTTGTTGACGATGTCATCGAGCCTTGCAGGCAGGATCGGGTTGCGCTGCGACAGCGACTCCGGAGTCTCGTCCAGAATGGCCTTGAAAATAACGGCTGAAGTCTTGCCATGGAAGGCTGGTTTCCCGGTGGCCATCTCGTAGAGCACGGTGCCGAAGGAAAAAATGTCGGTGCGTTCGTCCAGAGTTTCGCCGCGCGCCTGCTCCGGCGACATGTAAGCGACCGTCCCCACTGCGGTGCCCGCCATGGTCACGGGGGAAACTGTCACTGTGGCCTTTGCTGTCGCTGATTCCGGCGCCGCGTCGTCTACCAGCTTCGCCAATCCGAAGTCCAGCACCTTGCACTCGCCGTGGGCGGTGAGAAAGATGTTCCCTGGCTTCAGGTCGCGGTGAATAATTCCCCGGCGGTGGGCGGCGTCCAGGGCATCGGTGACTTCCAGAGCACAACGCAAGAGGTCATTCAGCGCAAATGGACCTCTGATCAGACGGTCCGCCAGGGTCTCGCCTTTTAGGAATTCCAGGACCAGATAGTTGATCGGTCCCTCAGTACCCACGTCGTAGAGTTGGCAGATGTGGGGATGATTGAGCGCAGCAATGGCGCGCCCTTCGCGTTCGAATCGTTCCCGCGCGTCCGCCTGATCCGAACGATGGAGTGGAAGGACTTTGATCGCGACCACACGGTCGAGGCGGGTATCACGGGCGCTGTATACCTCGCCCATTCCCCCGGCTCCTACCTGGTTCACAATCTCGTACGGACCAAGCCGCATACCTGTGGCAAGGGCCATGGCTGGCGTGAATTATAACGCTCGCGAGCGGTCTCGTCCGCAACCGGAGGTCCAAGACAAATCGCCCAGCTGTCTGGAATCGCGTTCTACATGCTTCGTGGTTAAAATGATCGTGTGTCCTTAGACGAGTACAAACGCAAGCGCCGTTTCGAAGCCACCCCTGAACCTCCTCCCAAACTGGAGAAAAAATCCCAGCATCGCTTTGTGGTGCAGAAGCACCGCGCGACCCGGCTGCACTACGACTTCCGCCTGGAGATGGAAGGGGTGCTGAAATCCTGGGCCGTACCCAAGGGCCCCTCACTCGATCCCGCCGACAAGCGGCTGGCCATGCAGGTTGAGGATCATCCCGTCTCGTACTTTGACTTCGAAGGCACGATTCCCGAAGGCAACTATGGTGCGGGCACGGTGATGGTGTGGGATGTCGGCACCTGGGAGCCGCTGTCTCCTGAACCGGTGAAGGGGAAATTCGTTCCCGGGACCGACGCGGAAGCCTCGGCCATGCTGAAGAAGGGCGACTTCAAAATCCGGCTGCGCGGCAAGAAACTGAATGGTGACTTCGCGCTGATTCACATGCGCTCGCGCCGTCCCGGCACCAAGGGCACGGAGTGGCTGTTGATCAAGAAACAGGACGACGCCGTGGTAAAAGGCTACGACATCGATCGGTACGACGAGTCCGCGCTTACCGGCCGCAGCATGGCGGATATCGCGGGCGACGAGGGCTCGAAGCAGTGGACGAGCAGCCGTCCGGCGTCGCGCGGTGCGGTGAAAGCGCCCTGGCTGGCAGATGCGATCGCCAAGTTTGATAAGAAGAGCAAGAAAAAAATAACTAGTGAGAACACGGAGAGCACAGAGAAACACGGCGTTAAAAAAAAAACGAAAAAGAAAAAGATAAAGCGGTAACCGCTTCGACGGGCCCTGCCGGCGGCTCTCGCGGGCAGAGCAAAAAGGATCCCTCTGCGTCCTCCATGTCCTCTGTGGTTAAGGCTTTAGAAGGTGCAGTCAAACGCCCTATGCCCACCGCGATTCGCCCCATGCTGGCAACTTCGGTAGACAAAGCGTTCGATGATCCCGAATGGCTCTTTGAAATCAAGTGGGACGGATACCGCGCCGTCGCGTTCCTCGCCAAGGGCAAGGTTCGTCTGGTGTCGCGCAATCAGAACGATCTGACCGGCCAATATCCCGAACTGCAAGATGTTCCGTCTTTTATCAAGGGAGAAACCGTTATTCTGGACGGCGAAATCGCCGCCCTCGATGAGCAGGGCCGCTCGTCGTTCAGCCTGATGCAGCAGCGCACCGGGATCCGCCAGGGTGGCCGGCGCATGGGCTCACGCCGGGATATTCCGGTCTTGTACTACGTCTTCGACCTGCTGTACCTGGACGGATACGATCTGCGGCGGGTCTCGCTGGAACGGCGCAAGGACCTGCTGGCGCAAATCACCAGCGCGGCCGGCCCGGTCCGCTACTCCGACCATTTTGCACAAGGCAAGGCCCTGTTCGACGTAGCCAAACAAAAAGGCCTGGAAGGAATTCTGGCCAAGCGCCGGAGCAGCGTCTACGAAGAGCGCCGCAGCCGCGATTGGCTCAAGATCAAAATTACACAAACCCTCGATTGCGTCATTGGAGGCTATACCGATCCCGAGGGCAGCCGTGCTTACTTCGGCTCTATCGTGCTTGGCCTGTACGACAAAAAGGGAGACCTCATACACGTGGGCCAGGCCGGTTCCGGTTTTGATCAGGCAATGCTCAAGCAGATCTGGCAGGCGCTCGAGCAGCGGGCCACGAACCGCAGCCCCTTCCCCCACGGCGTGGAAGCGTTGCGCCAGGTGCACTGGGTAAAGTCTGAACTCGTGGCCGAAATCAAATTTTCGGAATGGACCCATGAAAGTACGGAAGGCGGCATGAAATTGCGCGCTCCCGTCTTTCTTGGATTACGAGAAGACAAAGACCCCAAGGAATGCTTCTTCCGACAGTAGACACTGGTTTCTGGTTTTTCCTTACGAGATCGGAACCCAACTAAAAACTCACTTGATATCCTTCATGGCCAGCATCGATCCGTAGTCTTTTCCCGATGGCTCCACGGCGCGAGCCACAATTCCTGCAAAGGCCTCGCGGAACTCCGGATACTTTGCCACCAGCGCTTTCATTACAGCCATGTTGTCCTGAAAAGTCTTTCCCGTATCCGAGACATCCGGAGACTGGTATTTCACCACCAGGTCAAGAACTTGGCCTACCGGAACCGGGAATAAATCCGTGACTTTGTAAGTCTTTCCGCCCGCGGTCAGGTCGAGCGGAGACAAATCCGCCGGCTTCATGGCCTGCATCTCGTCATAGAGCTTGTCCGTGATGGCCGTGGCCATGAAGGGCACGGGAACCAGCAGTTCTCTGGCCTCTCCAAAGTAAAACCAGGCATTGTGGAGCTGTCCCCTGGTCTTGAATTCACGGGCGCGGGCGGCGAACCAGTTGCCGTCATGGCCTGAAATCTGAGCAGGCTTGGCGTAGAATCCACCCAATTTCCACTCGCTTCCCTGCTGCTGCAAAACGAAGGACACGGTATAGGCACCCTGAGCCGAGAGCGCATCCAGAGTAACGATGCCGTAATTGCCCGGCGGAAGATTCGGGATCACAAACACGGCGCTGTCTCGAGTCTGTCCCTGCGCTCCGAAGATGCCGCACAGAAATTCGGCGCGCTGGAGCGGCGCGGTCCCCTCCGCCTTGAGTAAAAACGGCGGACGCGCCACCGCCTGCACTCCAGCCAGATTCGCCTGGTTGTCCTTGACCGCGCCCTCAATTCCGGAAAAATTCGATGCCAGGCTGGCGATGGCATGCTGCCGCAGCGATGCCGCGTCTCCCCGTGCCGCCATATCGTAATAACTCTTTGCCGTGGTTATCAGCGCCGAAGAAGTGGCCTGGTCCATATCACCCGCCATGAGGCAGGTCTGAGCATGGGCGGCAATTACGGACAGGGAAAGCAATAACGCCGTCAACCATTTTGCGGTATTTCTTGCGTAGCGGATATTCCACCTCGGAACGATTCTGATCGGAACATCACCAGACACTGCAATCTTAAACTGTCGGAGCCGGGCCTCGATACTCTGTAATTCCGGCCGGCCGCGACGGCTGCGATTGCGCCGGAATGCACGGTGTGCTACCGTCGCCCCTGTTCCCCATTTCGACGCGAGGGAGACGTTCATGGCTCTCATCTTCCTGGGCATTCTGGTGGTCATCGTCATCCTGCTCATTGGGATGTATAACAGCCTCGTCCAGTTGCGTGTCCGCTGCGACAACGCCTGGTCGGATATTGACGTACAGCTTAAACGGCGGCACGACCTTATCCCCAATCTGGTCGAGACGGTAAAAGGTTACGCTGCGCACGAAAAAGGCACATTCGAGAACATTGCCAAGCTCCGCTCCCAGGCCATGCAGGCGACCACTCCCGCAGATAAGGCAGCCGCCGAAAACCAGCTCAGCGGGGCGCTCAAGAGCCTGTTTGCCGTGGCGGAGAACTATCCCGAACTGAAGGCCTCCGAGGAGTTCACCCAACTGCAGGGATCGCTCAGCCAGACTGAAGACACGATCCAGAATGCACGCCGCTACTACAACGCGGTGGTGCGCGACCTGAACACGAAGATCCAGTCGTTTCCGACCAATATTCTTGCCGGAATGTTTGGCTTCCAACAGCGGCAGTTCTTTGAGGTGGCCGCGGCCGACCGCGAACCGGTGGCAGTGAAGTTTTAAGGTCTCCATTGCAGCTTTCAGCCGCGCAGCGGCGCAAGAGTGCAGCCCACGGCGCAAGCCGTGGGTCTGAAACAAGACCAGTGCGAGCCCTACCGGGCGAAAGTGCGGTTCGCATGGAGCGCAGAGATTGGTCGCGGGGGTTGTCAATTCCGAACTTGTTCGACCAGCGAGGAACCTCCTGTCCAATGTCCATAGGGCCAATGGGTAAAGGCTCTTTCGCCTTTTTGGGGCTCGACCTCCTCCGCCGTTCGACCCAGGGCTGGCGCCGCGGGCTGCATTCCTCCGCCGCTGCGGGGCTGAAGCCAGGCACTTTGCGCCGGGCGCTCCTGTTCCTGGCTTGCTTCTTTGCCTTGTGCGTTCCGCTTCTTGCCCAAAGCTGGCGGATCGCCGACTTTCAGGACACGGTCCTGATCGGTGAAGACGGTTCTGCCCTGGTCAAGGAACGCATCAACCTGGTTTTCATCGGCCAATGGCATGGCATCCACCGCACCATCCCCATCCAGTATCCGGGCCCAAGAGGCACGAACTACACGCTGTTTCTCGATGTCATCTCGGTCACCGACGGCGCCGGACAGAAGCTCAAATACGATTCCAAAACCTCAAACGGATATCGCGACCTGAAAATCTACATCCCCGGGGCAGTGGACACGACCCGCACGGTGGAGATCAGCTACGTGGTCCGCAACGGCATCCGCTATTTTGAGGACCACGACGAGTTCTACTGGAACGTCACCGGCAATGACTGGCCGGTACCGATTGATCACGCCGAGGCCCACGTGTTCCTGCCCAAGAAAGCGGCGGGCGCTCTGAGGGCGCAGGCATTTACGGATCCGCTCAGCGCGACGCCACCTCGGAGGTCAACGGCGCCGATGTTGCCTTCGAGACGAACAACCCGCTGCCCATGCGCGGCGGCATGACCATCGACATCTTCATTCCCAAAGGCATTCTCAAAGAGCCGGGGCCGATCACCCGCGCATTGTGGTTTCTGGACAGCAACCCGATTGTATTTCTGCCCTTTGTTACTTTGGCGGTAATGTTTACGCTGTGGTGGTACAAGGGTCGCGATCCCGACCCCGGGCGTTCTGTCGCGCCCATGTATGAGCCTCCGCCCGGCATGTCTCCCGCTGAGGCCGGGACCTTGATTGATGACACCATCCATCCCCGCGACATTACGTCCACGATTGTGGACTTGGCGGTGCGTGGCTACGTGAAGATTGAAGAAACCGTGGACACCACACTGCTGGTCTTCCACTCCAAGGATTACATCTTTCATCTGCTCAAGCCTGTGACCGAATGGCAAGGACTCGCGCCCCACGAGCGCGTGATGCTGGAGAATATTTTCGAGGGCGGGCAGCAGACCCGGCTTTCCAGTTTGAAGAACCGCTTTTACACCGCGATTCCGGTCATCAAGCAGGACATTAAGGCGGCGCTGAAGAACAAGGGCATGTACTTGCTTGATCCCGACTCGGCCAATGGCTACAGCATTGGGGCCGCCCTCGTGATTGCCGCCCCGTTTCTTATCGCGCAATTCAGCGGCTACAAGCAAATTTTCAATTCAGTTTTGCTTCTGATTGCGTGCGGCATCGTCTCCGCGATTATCTGGTGGTTGTTCGCGCGCCAGATGTCAGCCAAGACGATTCAGGGAGCCCGCACCCTTATCGCGGTGCTTGGCTTTCAGGAGTTCATGAATCGCGTCGATGCCGACCGCTTGAAGCGCATGCCTCCGGACACATTTGAGAAATATCTGCCCTACGCCATGGCACTGGGCGTGGAACACCACTGGGCGCAGGCCTTTGCCGGGATAATCCAGAACCCGCCCACCTGGTACGTTTCACCGTACGGCATGACCGGGTTCAACCCGGTGTTCTTCTCCAGTTCCATGCATAGCATGGCGAGCGATATGCATCAGGTCTTCGTCTCCGCGCCGCGCTCGAGTTCCAGCGGTTCGGGCTTTGGCGGCGGGGGTGGAGGCGGCTTCTCCGGCGGCGGGTTTGGAGGTGGAGGCGGCGGCGCGTTTTGAAGTGCCCGCCGCCTCCGTGAGAATTAATTTCCGGCCAGCGCCTTATCCATGAAGCCGGCTTCGTCGCTCTTCATTTTTTTCAGGCCGTCGGCAGACAGATAGACCATGTGTCCTGCGTCATACGTAGCGAAGGAAATATTCTTGCGATACGGCGGACTCAGATTCAGGTGGTCGACAGTGTAATCGGCGGCATAAAACGGGGTCGCCAGGTCGTAATAGCCTTCCATCACCAGCACTTTCAAGTAGGGATTCTTGACAATCGCCTGGCGCAGCGCGGTGGCGGTGTCCGGGAAACCGCCAATGCCGGAGCCCCAGTTCCAGGTTTTCTCAAAGAAGTCCTGATCCGCGGGGAAAACCTGGTACGGCATATCTGTCTTGTAGCCCAGTTCAGTGCGGATGTAATTGTTGAACACGGAAGTAAAGGGCGGCAGAATGTCGGCCTCGGTGGGATCATAAAACGGTGTATCCAGCAGTCCATTGGGATCAGGGCCGGTGAAACGTCCATCCAGGCGACCTACGCGCAGTTTTTGGTCGAGCAGCAGATAATGGGTAAACTTCGGCACATCGATGCGCAGGTTGGCCTGATCCAGAACATCTTTACTCAAGCCGGTATAACGCGCCATCTGATCGATCACCTTTTGCCGCTCGTCTCCGGTAAGCGAATCACCTTTGGCCAGCGCCTCGGTGTATTCGGTCGAAGCCCAGTGCTCCGACTCCTGCCGCGCCTTGGCCATGTCCTGCATCAGGTCCGCAGGTAATTTCTTGTGATAACCCGCGATCATGGTGAAGCTGGGAATCAGCAGGATGTAGGGCTGGTCGTTACTCTTGGTGTCTGCAAGAGTCTGGAAGCTGAGCGCAGTCGAGAGCAGGGTGATGCCATTGAAGGAAATGCCCTGATCCGCGAGGTTGCCGGCGAGGCCTGCGGCCCGCGTAGTTCCGTAGCTCTCGCCGAAGAGAAAGAGCGGCGAAGTCCAGCGCTCGTAGCGCGTAAGGTACAGCCGGATGAATTCACTGAAGGCGTCGATATCGCCTTTAACTCCCAGGAATTTCTTAGACAACTCGGCGTTGGCGGCGCGGCTGAAACCGGTTGAGATCGCATCCACCAGCACCAGGTCGCTCTTGTCGAGCAGGGTGTGGGAATTGTCAGTGATGTGGTAGGGCGCAGGCGGCAGCAGGCCATCGGGCAACATTTCCGCCCGTCGCGGACCGAGCGCACCCATGTGCAGCCAGACCGTCGCCGAGCCCGGGCCACCGTTGAAGGCAAAAGTCAGCGGACGTTTTTCCGCATCCTGGCCATCGAGCGTGTAGGCGACGAAAAACATCTCGGCTTCGATCTTTCCGTCGCCGCGCTTAATGGGGAGTCGGCCCGTGGTGGCGGTGTACTTCAGCGCCTTGCCGTCGAGCATCATCTGGTGACGGGTCACGATGGGCGGAACTTCGGAAACATCAAACTCTTCTTTGTCCTTGTCGGTCCCCGGTTTGGGGGCGGCGGCCTTCTGCTCTTCGGCGGGATTGGGTTCCAGGGCTCGCTCGCCCGGCTTCTTGTCTTTCTCTTTATCCTGCGCCTTGACCTCCGGTTGCGCGCTCCTGCTCTTTTTTCCTTTTCCCTGGTTTTGGGGTTGGTCGTTTGATGAGTTGGCTTGCTGCGCCACCGCTCCACCCAAAAGTGAGCATAACAAGGCAAATGTCAAAAGAATGGAACGCATTGATGGGGCTCCTGAACTGTGTCGGATTTTTTCCGGATGATGGAATTGCCGCAGAGCGAAATTATACCGGAGAGTGGAGGTTGAGAGCGGATACCAACAGCACAAATACCATTTGTTACACCCGCGTGGACAATTGCTAAGATGTTCCCGTGCCGCTGAAAACTCTTCGGGCAGCGCCAGGCAAGATTCTTCGCGCCGATTCTCTTACCTCCGGGCCCTGGCTCATCCATGGCTTCACCACCAGGGCGGGGGGATTTTCCAGGCTTTACGGCGGCAAAACCTTGAATCTCGGCTTCACCCGCGAGGATTCGCGGCGGGCGGTGGAACAAAATCGTGCGGCATTTCTCCGCCAACTGGGAGCCTTCCGGAGGGGCCGGGAGTGGCCGCTCATCACTCTGCGACAGGTCCACTCCGATATTATTCATTGCGTGTCTGAAGTCCCTGAACCGGGTCTGACCGGCGACGGTCTGATCACACGAACGCAAGGCTTGCTGCTTGCCATCCTCACCGCCGATTGCCTGCCCGTGATCCTGGTGGACGCAAAACACCGAACCGTCGGGGTGTTCCACGCAGGCTGGCGTGGGACGGTGAAGAGGATTGTGGAAAAAGGCGCAGGTGAGATGCGGCGCTGCTTCGGGACTCGCCCCGGCGATCTGCGGGCGGCCATTGGGCCCGGGGTTCACGGGTGCTGCTACGCCGTCGGTCCGGAAGTGCGCACCCAGTTCGAATCCCAGTTCGAGTATGGCGGCAAACTGTTTCGTGAAGTCGAGGAGTCTGACCCGGTCCGCGAAAAGTATCCGCTGTTGTTCCTGACGGCGCGAGCTCCCGGCCACAGCGAGTTACCCAGGAAGATATTTCTCGATCTGGTGGAGGCGAACCGGCGCCAGTTGATTGCCGTCGGGGTGCCGGCAAAGAACATCAGCGCATCGCCACTGTGCACCTCCTGCCGCACCGATCTGCTGTTCTCCTATCGCGCGGAAAAGGGGGTTACAGGACGCATGATGGCAGTGGCAGGAATTCGATCATGAGAAACGACTGGGTTCCTTTGCGGATTTTCTCGACGCACCTTGCGGTAAAAGACTTTAACCGCAAAGGACGCAAAGGACTCGCCAAGCGCGCGAAGATTGCGCTCTGCCTGGCTGCATGTTGCCTGCCGGCAGCGTCGGCTGGCAGGGCTGGAAGCTTGGTTCCAGAGCAGCAGATCGACCAGATTTTTGCCGGGCTGAAATCAGAAAACCTTCCCGGCGCTGCCGTGCTCGTGATCGACAATGGGCGCACGGTGTTCGAGCGCGGTTATGGCGTGGCTGATCTGCGTTCCCGGCGCAAAGTCGACGAGCACACGAATTTTCGCCTGGCCTCATGCACCAAGCAGTTCACCGCCATGGCCATCATGCTGCTGGTGCACGACGGCAAGCTGCGCTATGAAGAGCGGCTCACCGATGTTTTTCCCGACTTCCCCGAATATGGGAAGGCCATCACCATTCGCAATCTCCTGAACCACACCTCGGGCCTGCTGGATTATGAAGACCTGATGGCGAAGCCCGCGCCCGGCACTCCTTCGGAAAAGGTCCCCCAGATTAAAGATGCCGGCGTGCTGCGGCTGTTGCAGCAGCAGAAGACCACGAAATTTCCTCCCGGCACGCACTGGGATTACAGCAACTCCGGCTATGCGGTGCTGGCCATGGTGGTTGAAAAAGTTTCCGGTCAGCCTTTCGGCGATTTTCTTCATGCCCGCATTTTTGCTCCCCTTGGCATGAATCAGACCGTGGCTTATGAAAAAGGCAAGAACACAGTGGCCCACCGGGCTTATGGTTACACCCATGCCAGCGGCGGCTGGCGCCAGATGGACCAGAGCCCGACTTCGGCTGTGTTGGGCGATGGCGGCGTCTACTCCTCGCTCGCCGATCTGGCGAAGTGGGACCGCGCGCTCACGCATCACACTCTGCTGAGTGAGGCCGAGATGAAGCCGGCGATCACTCCGGTCAAAGTAGCTGACGGCAGTGTGCAGGAGCCTGACGGCAAGCCGGCCGCGTATGGCTTTGGCTGGTTCCTGAATCCATACGAGGATCATCTTCGGATGTGGCACTACGGCGAAACTGTGGGTTTTCGCACCACGATTCAGCGTTTCGTGGACGAGAAACTCACGGTGATCGTGCTCTGCAATCGCGATGACCAGATACCCGCTCATTTAGCCCTGAAAGTCGCCGATCTTTTCCTCGCGCTACGGCACTGAGGCTTAAGATTGCAGTAAGATTCCATTAACCCTGCTGACGCCTGTGTAGCGCAGGCATCTTGCCGGCTATCGCGCGGGCGTCCTCGCGCCCTCGACTCAGCTGGCGAAACAGGAAGCTCAGGATAAACATGCTCATGTCTGAAGTGGTCGAAAAACCCGCCTCCGAAAGCTCCGATTCAGGATCAAGCTCCGCGGTCGAGGTCTACGCCGTTTATGGCGTCGAGCCTGAGATCCAGGCCTACGCCATGGCCAAATACTCGCGCTCGGCGCTCTCCATGAAAGAGTCGTTGCGGGAGATCAGCCAGCAGAAGGCCGAAAAGTTTCTCAATACTTTTTACTTCCAGTACGGCCACCGTTCGATTGCCGACCTGGCGCACATTGCGATGGCCATCGAGCGCCTGTCCATTCTTGCGGCCATCGCGGTGGCCGACGAACAGCGCTGGGACGGCCAGGAGCGCTCCACCCGCTATCAGGACTTCAGGAAGAGCGGCTACTACCTGCCGGATCACGGCGAGGATCAGGAAGCGAGGCAGCTCTACCAAGCAACCGTCGATTCCCTGTTCACGGAATACGAATCGCTCTCCGAGCGCATGTTCCTGTACCTGGCCAGCACCACGCCCAAGCCCGACGAAATGAAGCAGGAGGCCTACGAGCGCACCTTGCGGGCTCGCGCCTTCGATATCTCCCGTTACCTGCTTCCCCTGGCGGCCAACACTTCGCTGGGAGAGATCGTCAACGCTCGCACGCTTGAGAGCCAGGTCTCGCACCTGCTTTCGCATACCCACAAAGAAATCCGGCAACTGGGAGAGTTGCTGAAGCGCGCCGCCACGACCCCTGCGTATAACGTGAACCAGGAGTCGCTGCGGGAACTGGTGGAGCAGATTCGCGCTGCGTCGCCGGAACTGGGCGCGCGCGCCGAGCAGGAATTGTTGCGCGAAGTTCGCGTGGCGCCGACGCTGGTGAAATACGCGGACCCCAACCGATATGAGATCGAGACCCGGCGGGCGCTGCGGCAGGTAGCGTCCGAACTGATGGGCGACTTGCCCATTGCCCCCGCCCCGACCGTAGATATGCTCGAAGAAGAACCGCTCGAGGTCGAACTGGCGTCCACCTTGATCTACGAGCACAGTCATTATTCGTACCGGCAAATTCGCCAGGCGGTGCAAGCCGCCGGCGAACCGATTCGTCGCGAGATCATCGACCTGGGACTGCGCCATCGCGGCAGCCATGACGAGATTCTGCGGGCTTTCCGCGCCGGACAACAGTTTCGCTTCGACATTCTGATGGATATCGGCGGCTTCCGCGACATGCACCGGCACCGCCGCTGCATCCAGATCGGCCAGGAATTTACCACCAAACTTGGATACGATGCGCCGCAGGAATTGGAAGCCGCCGGAGCCCGGCAAAATTATGATGCCGTGATGCAGCGGACTGCGGCTGCGGTCGAGCAACTGGCCTCGCGAAATGGGACCGAAACGCCGGAGAGTTCGCAGTACGCGATCCCGCTGGGCTTCCGCAAACGCACCCTGTTCAAGATGGATTTTGCCGAAGTGGCTTACATCTCCGAGCTGAGGACAACCCCCGCCGGCCACTTCTCATATCGAACGGTGGCGTATGCGATGTATGAAGCCGTAGCCAAGAGGTATCCCGCGCTGGCAAAGTATTTGAGAGTGCACGACGTAAAAGAGCCGGTAGATTTACTGAAGAGGTAGATCGAGACATCAGGAACCTGGGAAAACAGTTCTCTGTCACCCTGAGCGGAGGCATTCGATTCGCTTGCGAATCGGATGGCGCAGTCGAAGGACCCCTGCCCGCTAAACGGCACTCTCGTCACAGGTTCTGCCCGGGTTGAGCGACCCCATGCCGTCCGCGAACGAGCTATAGGGGTCCTCCGACTGCGTGACTGCTTCGCTTTGCGATGCAGTCACTCCGGTCAGGATCTTTAGCGTGTGTTTTGCCTGGGTAACCGGCAATTTTGTCGAGTCCCCGCAAAAAATCACTAGTACATTTTGAACTAAAGTACCCTAGCCAATCCCGCGTAATGGCGGGATGATAAGTACTTCCGGTAGCCCGCCCGGATCCCAAAGTAACGTTGCTGGATCGTCTTTATGCCTGGTACCTGTTCCCATGAGTTTTTCTGGCCGCTGCGAGCCGCCGACGGCAACTACTATCAGGTGTGCCGTCTGTGCGGGGTCCAGTACGCCTACGACTGGGACAACATGCGGCGCCTGCGCGGAGGAGCCCGGACGTCTTTGACCTCCGGCGCTAAAGCCGGCGCGCAGCGCACGGCCGCGCCTCTGCTCAGCCTACTGGTCGAACTGGAACCGCGGCGCCGCGTCTTTCTCCGGAACCTTTCCGAACTCTTCCAGCCCCCAGCGGGCACTTTTTGGTCCGCCGCGTTCTGGCGAGAAGTCGTTGCCGATTCCGGTCTCCCGTGGCAACGTTTTGCGGAATCGATGGTCTGCCACCTGGTGGCCCTGGCCGTGGTATTGCTCCTGTCCCAGATGTGGAGGTCGCAGGACCTTCCCCAGCGGCGAAGCCCGTTCGAAAACTCTCAGATCACTTATTACAAACCTGACGGGTCGTATCCAGCCTTACGCGGAAACCCGGCGCCGGTCCAGCGGGCCTCCCGGAAACAGATTGCCTCCGCGCGTCAAGGTGCGATCCGGGTGGCGCCAGAACGCGTTCAGGCGGCCATCGGTCCACCCGACATCAAACTGAATGGACCAGCGCGACCGAATATAGTGGCGCCGAACCTGGCCCCGCCGGAGATGCCGCTGGCGTCTACCCAATCTTCACGCCTGAATGTGCCGGCGGGTGCGGTTGCGGTCGTGGCGCCGCCGCCCGAGGTCAGCCAGGGCACCTCCCGCCGACTGGGTTTGCCGCAAATTACTGTAGTTGCGCCCGCGCCAGAAGTCGGCGCTTTTTCCTCCAGGTATGGGATGACCGCCGCCCGGGCGGCCGTGGGCGGTACGTCCGCGGTCGGGCCGGCACCCATAGTGCAGGCTTCGGCGCGAAGACTTGGAGACCTCAGCATTGGCCCATCCACGGTGGTCGCTCCCGCGCCGCGGTTGCCCCTGGATGAGCAAGGCAACATGTCGGGCATGGCAGGAGCGACGCTGGGCGGTCCAATCGCGCTCGCTGTGCCGCCCGCGCCGTCGACTCCACGGTCGGGAAGTCTGGGGCGTGGGCGTGGAGGCTCGCTGTCGGGCAGCGGCCTCCAAGTCGTCCCGCCTTCTCCGTCGTTGCAAGCGATTGAGGGTGCCGCCAACTCTGCCGGAGGCGGACCCCTGAATTCCTTGTCGAGAGGGCCGGCGTCCAGCGGTTCATCATCCGTCGGATCGCTCTCCGGCGGATTGGACTCCGGCTCCGGAGCACAGGTCGTGCCGCCGTCGCCATCCCTGGAGGGAACAGGCAATGGCGGGACAGGTCGGGGCTCGAATTTACTTTCCGGCACAGGTGTACAAGGGGTTGCGCCGGCGCCATCGGTTGGCGACGGCGGCTCCGGCTCCGGCCGGGATGGCCGCCAGATGGCAATGAACATCGCACCCGCGCTGGCACCCGCCGCGCCAGTTATAGCGAACGCCCAGCCGCAGGCCGCTTCCAAAGCGCCCGATGCGCCGACCGAAGAGATGCCCTTGCGGCTGATCGGTCTGGCCATGGCTTTGCCGAGCTCTTCCTATTTCTCCAACTATGAGGTCTACATAGCGGAACGGCGCATGCGCAAGAACCTTACCGAACTGGTAAAGCTGGTGTATGTCTATCTGCCTTATCAGCGGCGGCTGTCCGAGTACGGCGTGGACAATTCGAAGGTGTACAAGCTCCTGGTAAGTCGGGATAAGACGTGCGACGAGTCGCTGATGCAGATGACCTGGCCTGAAAACGATCCTCACCCGGACGCGCACAATGCAACCGACTCGCCGGCCCTGAGCGCTGAGGATAAGAAAAGCATGCTGCCTTGCTACCGCACCACTGCGGACGATTACCGCAAAGCGATGTCACGCCGCTAACCTCAATCACCCGGCATGGTTTACGTGGGGACAGCCGCCCTCGGCTGTCCGGCGGAGCAAGGCTCCGCTGATCTGGATTGCGGCAAAACTAGATTTTTTGGCAAAACTGGATTCCGGCAACACACGGTCGAGCTTTGCTCGACTGGACAGCCGAGGACGGCTGTCCCCACGCATCAGGTGTACATCACCTTGCGGTCGCCCTTCACAATCCGTCCCACGGTGAAGGCTTTTTCTCCCGCTCGCTCCAGCACCGTCTGAGCTTTCTTGAATTTCTTGGATGGGACCACCAGCAGCATGCCCAGCCCCATATTGAAGGTGCGGAGCATCTCTTCCTGCGGAACATTGCCCAGTTGCTGCAGATGCTCAAAAATCGGGGGAACCTGCCAGGAGCCCATTTCGATGACCGCAGCCACGCCCCGGGGCAGCACGCGCGGCAGATTTTCCGTGATGCCGCCGCCTGTGATGTGGGCCATGGCGGAGACGCATTCGCCATCCACCAGGCGTTTTATGGCCGGCCAATAGCTTTTGTGGGTGCGCAGAAGCTCGTTGCCCACTTTGCCCTTGAGTTCATTGACGTATGAATCCAGAGTGTACTTGCCGACCTCGAAAAGCAGCTTGCGGGCCAGCGCGTAGCCGTTGGTGTGCAGTCCGTTCGAGGCCAGGCCGAGAATCACGTCGCCGACCTCGACCGTCTTGCCGCTGACGATGCGCTCCCGCTCCACCGCGCCTACAATGAATCCGGCGAGATCATATTCGCCGTCGGGATAGAACCCCGGCATCTCGGCCGTTTCGCCGCCGATCAGGGCGCAGCCATTGTGCTTGCAGGCGTCGGCCAGGCCCTCAATCACTTTCTCCGTGACTTCCGGTTCGATCTTGCCGGTGGCGAGATAGTCCATGAAAAACAGCGGTGTGGCGCCCTGCACCGCAATGTCATTGACGCAGTGATTGACCAGGTCTGCGCCAATGGTGTGATGAACGTCCATTTCAAAGGCGATCTTCAGCTTGGTGCCCACGCCGTCGACGCTCGAAACCAGAATCGGGTCTGTCCACTTGAGCTTGTCCACGGCAAACAGGCCGCCAAAGCCGCCAATTTCGCTTAGTACGCTGCGGGTAAAGGTCTTGTGGGCAAGATACTTGATCCGCTTTTTGGTGCGGTTCGCCCGGTCAATGTCCACACCCGCGTCGGCGTAAGTGGTTGCGGTCTTCGAGGGATCATGGGCCACGGGAGTCAGTGGGTCTCGGTGAAGTGGGGATTTGCACCGGCGTCTCCAGCCGGCAATCGGGGATTGTAGCACGGTAGCCGCTAAGGAAATCCGCGCGCCCGGCAAAACCCGGAGTTCAGAACAAAGCCCGCGGTAACTGGTTACGCAGCGGAAGTCGGGAAATGAAATCCAGGCGGGATGGAGTTCCCCGCCGTCCGCCGCCGAGTCTTCCGGGCGCGGCCGAGTGCAGACATCCAAATGGCGCGGATGAATTCTGACTACTGCGCGATGTATACCGAGACGAAGTAGATCAGCACGCCGAAGAGCGCCAGGCCTGAAATCGCGTACGCGGTGAGTACCCAGACGTTGCGTCCTTCACAGTGCCTGGTGGTTTGTGAACTGGCGGTCGTCGAATTTCCAGTGGCTCGATTCTCCATGAATCCTCCACGAACAAGGTGGACCGGGACGCGACCTGGCGTCCCTGCTGCCAAAGCAGCATTGATGCGGCGAATGTTACTACGGCGCGCGTGCGCCTGGGACAGAAAAATTTGCTGGTTCCAGCGCCGGCGGCGGGCATCAGTCAAGCGCCAAGGCGGGCGAATTCCCTTGATCCCTCGGGTTTCAGGGAGCTTTCCGGATTTTTGCTCGCAGCCTCCCATGCGATGAGCGACCTATTTCGGCCATCTTCACCGGTGGATTGTCACGCGGAAGCTACGAAAAAAGCTGGGCTCGCCTTCCGGCGTGCCTGGAGTCTATTGCGCTGCTTTTGCTCCCGCACCTACCTCGGCAAAAGAAATTGCCAGGGAAACGTCGGAGTATTCTTTGCCCTCCACTTCTACGTAGGGATAGACGAAATAATTCAGGGGTGGGCCATCCTGGGCGGGGTTCAGGCGCAAGTCTCGTCCCGTGGTGAACTGCACCCGGTTCGCATCGATGGCGCCGAAGAAGTAGTCGCGTTTTTCCGGGTGCTTCGAGGCCTCGGAAATATCCACCGGAACCCATCCGTGTTGCGGCTCGAAGAAATCGGCCCAGCAGTGGTAATCGGCAATTTCCGCAAAACGCTTGTCCGGCGGCAGCGAGAATCCGATATCGAAACGTGCCGGGATTCCCTGCGAGCGCGCCATGGCGATGAACAGCGAGTGGAAATCCGCGCAGTTGCCCTTTTTGGCATTGTAGGCATAGAGCACGTCGCCTCGTCCCCATCCCGTGCCGGCGGTGTCGTATTGCATGGTGGTCAACACGAAGTCGTAAATCGCCCGTGCCTTTTCCAGCGGCGTGGTCTTGTCCTGGGTCACCTTTAGCGCGAGATCAGCGGGAAGTCCGGTGACAGGAACCAGTTTGTCGGGCTGCAGATATTCCTGGCGGTCGCGCTCTTTGAGTTGCACTTCGGCCAGACGCGGCCTGGCCACGCCCAGTGCCAGACGCTCGTGGCGGACCACATCGTAGACGATTTCAAAGTGAAAGTCCGTCCGCCATGCCTGGGCAGTTTGCGCATAGTAGATTTCGTTTCCGAACTTCGACTCGCGGGTTTTCCTGAACCCCAGGTCTCCTCCGGCCGAGACCACTTTTACTTCCTGAAACTCATCCGATTGCGCCTCTGGAATCCAGACTCGCAACCGTTTCCCCGCAGGCACATCCTTTACCGTGAAGCCGTATTGAAAGGCGAAGTGACGAGCTTCCTGCGCCGGGGCCATCGAAACCAGCAAGAGCAACGGCAATAGCTTCTTCATCCCCTCATCCTTTCATTCTGCGTGAGTCGCGAACCGGGTTGTTAAAAGCGGCGCTGCCGGTTTGAATCGCACGGCGTTCGCTTCACCCTCGCGGGCATTAATGCTCGCCGAAGCGCAGGCGGCATCAATCGATGTCCACTGTCGGTTCCGCCGGGACCTTGCGAAGGGTCTCATATTCTGACCTGTGCGTGGTGAAATATTGAAGCGCGTTGCCATTTCACCTGGCCGCTCGCAGGCCGGGTTTATCCGTGGGCTTGCCGGTATGGAATTCATTTGGCCCATGGCCAGTTACGCTGGCAGTTCGCACCCAACCGCGGCGCTCATTGACCTGCCCGTTTCGCCCACGTAAGATTCGCTGGCAGTGATCGGCCAGACTATTTCGCACTACCGCATCGTCGAGAAGCTCGGCGGCGGCGGTATGGGCGTGGTTTACAAGGCTGAAGACACGCGGTTGCGCCGTTTTGTTGCGCTCAAGTTTTTACCCGAAGACGTTGCCCGCGACCCGCAGGCCCTGGCCCGTTTCCAGCGCGAGGCCCAGGCTGCATCCGCCCTGAATCATCCCAACATCTGCACCATTTATGACATCGGCGAGCAGGATGGTCAGGCCTTCATCGCCATGGAGTTTCTGGATGGGGTCACGCTGAAGCATCGCATCCACGGCCAGCCTGTCGATACCGATACGCTGCTCTCCCTGGCCATCGAAGTGGCGGATGCGCTCGACGCCGCGCACACCGAGAAGATCGTGCACCGGGACATCAAGCCGGCAAATATTCTGATCACCAAGCGCGGCCAGGCCAAGATCCTCGACTTCGGACTGGCCAAGTTGACCGGGGCGCAATCCGCAGCCGCCGAAGGCGCAACCATCGAGGAAAATCTCACCAGCCCGGGGACCGCGGTGGGCACGGTCGCCTACATGTCGCCGGAGCAGGCGCGGGGCGAGGAGCTTGACCCGCGCACCGACCTGTTCTCGTTTGGAGCCGTCCTTTATGAGATGGCCTCTGGACGCATGGCATTCAGCGGAAGCACCTCGGCGGTGATCTTTGATTCCCTGCTCCACAAGGCGCCCGCCCCGGCCGCGCGGGCCAATCCGGATTTGCCCGCCGAACTGGACCGCATCATCAGCAAGGCGCTGGAGAAAGACCGCGCTCTCCGCTACCAGAGTGCGGCGGAGATGCTGGCCGACCTGAAACGTTTGCGGCGGGATTCCAGCTCCGCGCGCGTCGAAATCGCCGCCGGGCAGCCTCAGCCCAGGAAAAGCAGGAAGTTGTTATGGGCAGTCAGCGCCCTGGTCGGTCTGGCGCTGCTGGCAGGCGGCGCATTTCTGTGGAGGAGTCGAAGCGAGGCAGATCAGATTACATCGGTCGCAGTCATGCCCTTCGTCAATGCCAGCAACGATCCCAACTCCGAGTATCTGAGTGACGGCATTACCGAAAGCCTGATCAATAACCTCTCGCAGCTGCCCAACCTCACGGTGATGGCTCGGGCGTCGGTATTTCGGTACAAAGGACGCGAGGTCGATCCACAAACCGTAGCCAAAGAATTGAAGGTGCAGGCCCTGGTCACCGGTCGCATCGTGCAGCACGGAGACCAGCTCATCATCAGTGCGGAACTAATCGACGCCCGCACCAGCCGCAACCTCTGGGGCGATCAGTACGACCGCAAGCTTTCCGACGCGCTGGCAGTGCAGCAGGAAATTACCGGAGCCATATCGGCCAAGCTGCGCGAGCGGCTTTCGGGCGAGATCCAGAATCAGGTAAGCAAGTCAGGAACCAGCGATCCCGAGGCCTACCAGCTCTACCTCAAAGGCCTCTACTACTGGGAGAAGCGCACGCCGGAGACGCTGGAAAAAGCTAAAGACTACTTCGAACAGGCCATCGCCCGGGACCCCGGTTACGCGCTGGCGTACGTCGGCCTCGCCAACTATTATGTGGCCGCGCCGGACTACAGTCCGATACCGGAGAATGAGGCTGCTCCCAAAGCGAAGGCGGCGGCGGAAAAGGCCCTGGCGATCGATGGTTCTTCAGCCGAGGCTCATGCCGCGCTGGCGGGCGCGCTCTGGAGCCTATTCGATTTCTCCGCCGCGGAAGCCGAGTTCCGGCGGACACTGGAGCTCAACCCGAATCTCGCCAACGCCCATCACTGGTTCGGACTCTTCCTGTCATGGGAGGGGCGTCACGACGAGGCCTTATCCCATCTTCGCCGCGCCGTCGAACTCGATCCCCTGAATCTGCAGTACCAGTGCAACCTGGGTCAGATCATGGCCAATGCACGGCAATATCAGGCGGCCGAGGACGAGCTGAAAAAAGCGCTGGAGATGGATCCGAATTTCGCGTATGCCCACGTCGAGTTGCGGACCATTTATCGAGACCAGGGCAAGGACGAACTCGCCATGCAGGAGTGGAAGAAATTTGCCACCCTGAACAACGACCCCGAGGAACTGGCCATCGCCCAGGACGTGGCTGCAGTTTATGCCAAGTCCGGCGCCAAGGCAGCCGCCGCCAGGGAAATCGAACTGAAGAAGCAATTGGCAAAACGACGCTATGTGGACCCCGCGGAGATTGCTTATGACTACGCCTACCTCGGGGACAAAGAGCAGACCTTCGCCTGGCTGGAAAAGGCGGCGGCGGAAAAATCTAGCGGCCTGGAACCGATCAAGGTCATTCGTGCGCTCGACCCGTGGCACAACGACCCGCGCTACATTGCCTTGTTGCAGCAAGTGGGCCTGCCGCAGTGAAAATGGAGTCTGGCTGTTCCCTCTTCTGGTTCTGTTTTGGGACTTCCCCATCGAGAATTAATAAATTCGCCTTTTCTTCGCTTCGATCAGGTTGTATAATTTGCCCTTAAACACCTTCTGCATTCCTGATCGCTCAAAAGGAGCCGCATTCTTATGGTTGACGAACGGACGAAGGCGATTGATCTGGCATTCGCGCAAATCGAAAAGCAGTTTGGCAAAGGCTCAATCATGCGATTGGGCTCGAAGGAAGCGATTGTTCCCATCGCGGTGATCCCTACAGGCGCGATTTCTTTTGACGCTGCGCTGGGCGTGGGCGGGTTTCCGCGCGGCCGGGTGGTCGAAATCTTCGGACCGGAATCTTCCGGCAAGACCACCATCGCCTTGCAGGTGGTCGCGCAGGCGCAAAAGACAGGCGGCATGGCCGCATTTGTGGATGCCGAACATGCGCTCGATCCGGGATATGCCAAGAAGCTCGGCGTAGACGTGGATAACCTGCTGGTCTCGCAGCCCGATTATGGCGAGCAGGCGCTGGAGATCACCGAG
This sequence comes from Terriglobales bacterium, assembly GCA_050746005.1. GTDB lineage: Bacteria > Acidobacteriota > Terriglobia > Terriglobales > Acidobacteriaceae > JAIQFF01. The sequence goes on along the minus strand of JBOGLC010000054.1, from coordinate 60,926 downwards.
GCGCTGGTGCGTTCAGGCGCGATCGATGTGCTGGTCGTCGATTCCGTGGCGGCGCTCGTCCCCAAGGCCGAACTCGATGGCGAAATGGGCGACAGCCACATGGGATTGCAGGCCCGCCTGATGTCGCAGGCCCTTCGCAAATTGACGGGAACGGTCTCTAAGTCGCGCACCTGCCTGATCTTTATCAACCAGATCCGCGAAAAAATCGGGGTCATGTTCGGCAATCCGGAAACCACGACCGGCGGGCGCGCTCTGAAGTTTTATTCTTCGGTGCGGGTGGACATTCGCCGCATCGCTGCCATTAAAGAAGGAGACGTGGTTACCGGTTCGCGCACCAAAGTCAAAGTGGTGAAGAACAAAGTTGCGGCGCCCTTCCGCGAGGCTGAGTTCGACATCATGTACGGCGAGGGCATTTCACGCGAGGGCGATCTGCTCGATCTGGCAGTCAACAACAATCTGCTGGAAAAATCCGGCGCCTGGTACAGCTACAAAAGCGAACGCATCGGCCAGGGACGTGAGAATGCACGCCAGTTCCTCAAAGACAATGTCGAGACCTTCGCCAAACTGGAATCTGAAGTACGCAAGCATCTGGGACTTAGCACCGGAGGTGCGCAACCTCCCGCCGCGGCGCCGGCACAGGCCGCCGCCGCCGGTGCTCCGCAAGGAAACGGGGCTCGCGTTACTACCATGCCCAGCGCAGTTCCCGACGCTGCCAAAGTGCCAGCCGCAAGGCGCTAAACACACCCTGTCATCCCGAGCGATTTCTGCTCGCGCGGAAGCGCGAGCAGAGATCGTCGAGGGACCTTGTGTTTGCCGGCGCCATCACCAACACAAGGTCCCTCGACTTGCCCGCGCCGCGCGAGCTGCGCTCGGGATGACAGTTCTGTTGTAGGCATCGGCAAAAGCGCGCACGCCGCCATCCCTACAGTCTGCAAAAGAATTGCCATCTCTCATCCCGCCCGCATAGAATCTTCTTTAACCCTAGCCTGCCTGTTGTCCGTCAGGAACAATGAGGACTCTTGAAGAAAGTCATCGCCATCTATCCCGGCTCGTTTGATCCGCCCACGAACGGGCACCTGGATCTGATTGAACGGGGCAGCAAGATTTTCGACGAGCTGATCGTGGCCATCCTGCGCAATCCGGACAAGAGCCCATTGTTCAGCCTGGGGGAGCGCCGCGCCATGTTGGAAGCTTTGACCGCGGAGTTCAAAAACGTTCGGGTGGACGTCTTCGACGGCCTCACCGTGGACTATGCGGCCCGGGTCGAGGCCAGCGCCGTGTTGCGCGGCATTCGGGCGCTGAGCGATTATGAATATGAGCTGCAGATGGCGATGATGAACCGCAAGCTGCAGCCCGAGCTGGAAACCGTGTTTATGATGCCGGCGGAACAATATTCCTACCTGAGCTCCAGGCTGGTCCGCGAGGTGGCAAAACTCGGGGGATCGATCCAGGACCTGGTTCCAGGGGTGGTGGAACGTCGCCTGCGGGAGAAACTCGATCCCGCGATCAAGCTGAAGGATGCAAGACCCAGAACCGAAAGAAGCACCGGAAAAAGAACAGGAAAACGAGCATGACTCCAGTTACGGAAGCGACCCCAGCCGTCAAACTCACGGAACGAATCAACCGCATCGAGCCTTCCGCCACCATGGCGGTGGTCGCCGAAGCCGACAAATTGCGTCAGCAGGGCATCGACGTGGTGGACTTCGGCGCCGGCGAACCGCATTTCTCCACGCCGCAGCACGTCAAGGATGCCGCCATCGCCGCCATTCAGAATAATTTCTCGAAATACACGGCAGTGGGCGGGACGGCGGAGCTGCGCGATGCGATCGTGCTGCGCCATGCCACAGACTTCCAGTCCGGTTACCGCCGCGAGGAATCCATGGCCTCCGTCGGCGGCAAGCATGCCTTGTTCAATGCCATCCAGGTACTGGTGGACCACGGCGATGAGGTGATCCTGCCGGTGCCTTACTGGGTTTCGTTCAAGGACATCGTGCGCTATGCGGGTGGAAATTGCGTGCTGCTGCACGCCGACGAGAGTCAGGGATTCCGGGTCACGGCGGAGATGATCGAGCGCCTGGTCACTTCCCGCACCAGGATGATCATTCTGAATTCGCCCTCAAATCCTTCGGGCGCCGTCATGGCGCCGGACGATTTGAAAGCGGTAGTGCGGTTCGCGGCCGAGCGCGGAATCTGGGTGCTCTCCGATGAATGCTACGTTTATCTGAATTACACCGGCCAACAATTCTCGGTAGGATCGTTGCGCGAGTACCGCGAGCGCATGGTCATCATCGGCTCGCTGTCGAAGACTTATGCCATGACCGGCTGGCGGCTGGGCTACGCGCTGGCACCGGTGGCCGTGATTGCGGCCATGGCGAAGCTCCAGAGCCAGTCTACTTCGAATCCGGCTTCCATCGTGCAGAAGGCGGCAGTGGCTGCTTTGAACGGTCCGCAGCAGTGCGTGGAGGAGATGCGGCTCGAGTACATCAGGCTGCGCGACCACGTGGTCCAGGGACTGCGCGCCATTCCCGGCGTGCAATGCCCGCTGCCGGAAGGGGCGTTCTATGCTTATCCCAATATTTCATCGTTCATCGGGCGCGGCGGCATTAAATCAGCTTCGGATGTCGCCGGCCGGTTGCTGCGCGAAGCGCATCTGGCAACCGTACCCGGCGAAGGCTTTGGCACCAGCGAGCACATTCGGGTCTCTTACGCCACCACCGTGACCGAACTGGATCGCGGACTGGAGCGCATGCGCAAGTTTCTGGCGGCCTTGTAGGCAGATATCACCGCGACCGAACTGCTTCGGATCTGCTCATGAGTTGTGATTCCATGCGTGTCGCGTGAGCGCCCTATATCCATTTTCGATGCAGCCGGCTTTCGACCCGCGTCCCTGGGGCGCGCTTGATCTTTCGCCGATCTACCCGAATCACAAGTTCGAGGAGAAGATCGGCGAAGCCTGGCTCACCGGCGATAACTGCAAAGTAGCGAATGGTCCGTTCAGTGGACGGACGCTCTCCGAGCTGAGTGTGGAATATGGTCGCGAACTGGTCGGCGATGCGGCGGCGGATGCCAACCGTTTTCCATTGCTTTTGAAATTCCTGTTTCCCCACGAAAAGCTTTCCGTGCAGGTGCATCCCGATGACGAGGCCGCCCGGCGCGTGGGGCAGCCCTGGGGAAAGACCGAATGCTGGTATGTCGCACATGCCAGGCCGGGGGCGCAGATTGGACTCGGCCTCAAATCAGGGGTCACCCGGGAGGAGTTTGAGGGTTCGATAAATGAGCAGCGCGCCGAGGACCTTCTCAATTGGATTAACGTCTACCCGGGCGAGATGATCTATGTGGCGGGCGGGACGGTGCATACGCTGGGTCCGGGGACGGTCATCGTGGAAACCCAGCAGCAGTCGGACACAACCTATCGCCTCTATGACTACGGGCGTGCCCGGGAGTTGCATCTGAAAGAAGGGCTGGCCGCGATAAAGGAGAAAGTTGGATCCGGCAAGGTGGTTCGCCCCGCGCCTTCGAATTTGAACGGCGGGACGAATCGACGCGCGCCGCTGATCGCGTCAGCTTATTTTACAGTGGAGATGTTTGAACTCAAGCAGCCGCACTCCTTCCGCACGCCGAGCGAGACCGGAAAACGTTCGGTCCAGATTCTGGTAGCTCTGGAAGGCTGCGGCATCGTTGAAGCGGCCGGGGCAAACCCGGTTACGCTGGCCAGAGGCGATGCTGTCGTGGTCCCCGCGTCGGTGGGTGAATTTCAGGTGCGGCCGCAGTGGTCGGTAGAGTTTCTGAAGGCCTCAGTGCCCAGCGGGGCAGTGCAGGAACCCGAAACCAGAATGTAAAAGCGACAGCCTGATTTCCTGATTTTCAGATTTTCAGATTTCAGACCGCAGATGGAACAAAAAGTTTCAATCTGAAATCCGGAATCTTAAGTACTTGACCAACTGTGTCCAAGACAAGCTTCAATCCCGTGATCCTGGCCGGCGGCCGCGGCACCCGCTTCTGGCCGCTTAGCCGGCAGCGCCGGGCCAAACAACTGCTGGTGCTCGACGGCAAGCAGACCATGATCCAGCAGACCGTCTCGCGGCTAATGCCGCTGGCCTCGCCCGCGACTTTCTGGGTCATCACCAACCAGCATTCGCGGCGCGAGATCGTCCGCCAGCTTCCACGGCTCAGCCCGAAGCAGGTTCTGGCTGAGCCGCTGGGTCGCAATACGGCTCCAGCCATAGGCCTGGCCGCGTTCATCATGATGCGCACCAATCCCGCCGCCGTCATCGGCTTGTTTCCTTCGGACCACGTAATCGGCGATGAAAAACGGTATCGTGAGGTGCTGAAGAAAGGAATCGAGATCGCCGCCGCGGGAGAAAACATTGTGGTGCTGGGTATCCGCCCCACGCGCGCGGAAACGGGATACGGCTACATTGAGGTAGGCTCATCCTTTGGGGGCGACGCACTGCGCGTGCGCCGCTTCACCGAAAAGCCGGACGCATCCCACGCCGCTGAGTTTGTGCGAGCGGGAAACTATTTCTGGAACAGCGGTATGTTTCTATGGAGCGCCCGCACCCTGACCAACGCCCTGCAGGAGCACCTGCCGAAGACCGCCGCATTGCTGCAAAAGATCGCGGCCACATTCGGCACCTCCAGGTTTGCCGCCACGCTGCGCCGGGTATATCCCAGGGGCGAAAATATCAGCGTCGACTACGCCGTGCTCGAACCCCGCTCCGGCAAAGGAGAGCAGAACTCCAACATCATTTGTCTTCCCGCCGATTTCGGATGGAATGATCTGGGCTCCTGGACGGCGCTGCACGAACACCACGTGGCCAAGAGCCATCCTAAAGACGACAACCTGGTTACCGCAGCCGGTGCCTTCACCCTGCAAGCCCGGGGAAATTATATTCACGCGCCGGGCAAATTCGTTGCGGCGCTCGGCGTGAACAATCTGGTGGTGGTGGAAACGAAAGACGCATTGCTGATCACTACTCGCGAACAGGCCCAGGACGTTGGCAAGGTGGTGAAGTATCTGGACGAGAAGAAACTGCGTAATCTGGTATAGAAGTCGTTGGCCTTTGGTCGTTGGCCAAAATCCAACCCTCAAGACAAGCGTCCAACGACCAATGACAAACGACCCGTGCCAGTGAACCAATGACTGATATTAAATTTGGCACCGACGGCTGGCGCGGCATCATCGCCGACGACTTTACTTTTGACAACGTCCGCCGGGTGGCGGGCGGGATTGCAGCCTACGTTCTGTACCATGAGGATGCCGCTCGCGGGGTTGTCATCGGCTTCGATACCCGTTTTCTCTCGCAACAAGCCGCCCAGGTTGCGGCTGAGACGATTGCCGGTGCAGGTATCCCGGTAAAGATCACTTCGGACGCCACGCCCACCCCCGCGATTTCGCTGGCTGTGAAAAGCCAGGGCGCCGCGGGTGGAGTGGTCGTGACATCCAGCCACAATCCCTGGAACTGGAACGGGGTTAAGTTCAAGGCAAAGTTTGGCGGATCGGCCACGCCCGCCATCATGAAAGTGATTGAGCAAGAGGTCGGCGCCGGATCGATGCCCAAAGGCAACGCCGCCGCCATCGAAGAAGTTGACCTGAAAGCGGCCTACATCGAAACCATTGGCCGGTTCGCGGACCTCGATCTGATTGCCGGGGCACGATTCAGGTTTGCGGTCGATTCGATGTACGGTTCCGGCCGCGGCGTGTTGACCAGGATATTCCAGGATCGCAGCATTGATTACGTTGCCATCCGCCAGGACTTGAACCCGCTGTTTCCCGGGATCAATCCTGAACCCATCGAGCCTCACGTTGAAATGCTGCGGCAGACCGTACTGAAAGAAAGCTGCCACGCCGGGCTGGCCACTGACGGTGATGCCGACCGCATCGGCGCTATTGCCGAGGATGGCAGCTTTGTGGATTCGCACAAGTGCTTCGCCGTCCTGCTGCGTTGGACCCTGGAGCGAAAGCAGTGGCCCGGGGACGTGGTGCGCGCCTTCAACACCACCGGCATGGCAGACCGTATTGCCGCCAGGTACGGGCGCAAACTGATCGAGTGCCCCATCGGATTCAAGTACATTGCAGATCTCATGATGGAACATGAGATTGTGGTGGGCGGAGAGGAATCCGGAGGCATCGGATACTCCCGCTACCTGCCGGAGCGCGACGGCATTCTCAACTGCCTCCTGCTCGCCAACGTAATGGCCGAAGAACGCAAGCCTTTGGGGCAACTGGTCGCCGATCTGCAACGCGAGTACGGTCCGCATTATTACGGGCGCCGCGATCTGCACATCACGGAAGAGATGAAGCAAGGTGCGATCCAGCGGGCCCGCTCCGATCAAACCAACCAGCTTGGCCGGTACCGAATCCAAAGGAAGGAGGCCCTCGACGGAATAAAATTCTTCCTTGACGTAGGAGCGGTCGGAGCCCAGGACGCAGACGCCTCCGGCGCGGTACCCTGGGTACTGTTTCGGATGTCCGGCACCGAGCCGCTGTTACGTGTTTACTCTGAGGCTGCGTCGCCCGATCTGGTGGAGGAAATTCTTTCCGTCGCGGAGGCATTTGTTCGAAACGACGTTTCATGAGGACAACAGAGAACGCGGAAGACAGTGACAGTTATTGGACTTCCGGGTCTCGCATTTGCATTTCTTCGATACGATAATCGACCAGGCCAAGATGGTTTCAGCAGCCGCTATCGTTTCTGTTCCCGCCGATTCGCCCGAAGCGCGGCGTTACAACCGCATCCGGCGATGGCTGGGCATTGCCGACTTCGCCCTCGGGCTGGGCCTTATGATCGTGTTGCTGGCCACGGGGTGGAGCGGCGTTCTTCGGGATATCGCCTACGAGGCTACTTTTCAGCACTATGGCCTGGCTCTGTTTGTGTACGTGCTGATGCTCTTGGTGCTGGCCAAAGTGCTTGGCCTGGGCCTGGACTATTACAGTTTTCGTCTCGAGCACCGTTTTCAGCTTTCGAATATGCGGTTTCGCGCCTGGGTCTGGGACGAGAGCAAGGGCTTTCTGGTTAGCCTGGTTCTGGCCACGATCCTGGTCGAGTTGCTGTATTTCATCATGCGCCAGGCGCCGGAGCGCTGGTGGCTGATTGCCTGGGCGGCGTTTCTGGGATTGTTCGTACTGCTGGCCCAACTGGCTCCGGTGATCTTGTTTCCCATTTTTTACAAGTTTGCCCCGCTGGAAAATGACGAACTTGAGGCCAGGCTGGTGCGCCTGGGCGAGAAGGCCGGAACCCGGATTCGTGGGGTTTACCAATGGAAGCTTTCGGAAAAGAGCAAAAAGGCGAACGCTGCCCTTACCGGGCTGGGAAGCACCCGCCGCATCATTCTGGCCGACACCCTTCTGGCGAATTACTCCACCGACGAGATCGAGGCCGTCCTCGCCCATGAACTTGGCCACCATGTGCATCGCCATATTTTCAAGAGCATCCTGGTGCAGGCAGCCACCACATTCCTCGGTTTCTGGGCGGCCAACTGGGTCCTGCATTACGCGGTGGACCGGTTGCATATGTTCGAAACCCTCTCCGATTTTGCCAATCTGCCGCTATTGATGCTGGTGGCCACCACGCTTTCGCTCCTGGGTCTGCCGTTCCTCAATGCCTACTCGCGCTTTAACGAGCGCCAGGCCGACCGTTACGCCTTCCGCTCCATCCCCACCATCAACCCCTTTGTCTCGGCTATGAATAAACTGGCGGACCAGAACCTGGCGGAACGTTCACCGGCCCGCTGGGTGGAGTGGCTTTTTCACTCCCATCCGGCGATTTCGCGGCGGGTGGCCGCCGCTCAGGCCTGGGCGAAAGTCCAGCCCGGCGCTGCAACTCAGGGCTCGGCGTAGGCGGGTGGCGCGTAGTGCCACGCGCCACGAGCAGAGCGGATACGCTCCGCGCCAGATGCTTCGCAAGCTCAGCATGACGCCATAGGTGTGACGGTGCGGGCTGTAACTCGCCCCCCGACATCGGGCGGTAGAGCGCAACCTCGGACTCCCGCCCCTAATCGCGACTGTCATCATTAAGTTTATTATAATCAATCACTTACATATTTACCTCTGGGCCTCTCCCCAACTCACGCGGATTCTGGGACAATACTAACTACGATGGCTGGGCATTTCCTACCCTTTCATCCCAGCGGGCAAGCAGGCTTTTATGGCTTTGGACTCCGAAATCGTTCTTCATCTCCCTGAAACCGGCCGCGTTTCGCAGACGGCGGTCGGGCCGGCACTCAGCGGTTCGGTTCTGGTCCTCATCCAGTTCGACGTTTGCGAGGAAATTCGGCTGGACGAGCTGCGTCAGATTTTTGGCGCGCGCACCCTGGAGCAGCCTAGTTTCAAGCATCCCGCTCCCGGATACGTTCGCTACCAGCGGCCCCCGGTGGTTGAGTCCATTGAGCCTCTGGTCCTGGACAGCGGCGAGCGGCTGGAGGGGCAGATCAAGTATTACGACTACGGTGTGCTGAGCGTGGTCTTCGAGCTGCCTTTTTCAGGCGACTGGGACACCCTGGTCGGCATGGGCAGCCGCTGGGTCTGGGATGTGGACTTCGAGAAACACGCATCCCGCATCGTCCACCACAAGCTGGAACGCGCCGCGCCGGCGCTGGTGAAGCGCTATCAGGAGTGGTTGAGCGAAGACTATTTCATTTTTCACGTCAGGGAGATTGCGGGTTCTCCGTCGGCCTCCGAGTTGTGCGCCTCCCAGGGAGGGCGCATCGCGCAAATCGTGCGTGGAGAAGTCGCCCAGCTTTCCGAAGGCGAGCGCAACGAGATTCTGCAATCCCGCATTTCCTACTACCCCAATGATCTGGCCGTCATCGGCTGGAACGCCGCTTTCCTCTATGACAGCGAGGCCGGGGCCGAGACCGCCATCCAGCTCCTGGAGTACGCCAACTCGCAGTTGCTGGAATTCCGCCATTACGATGAACTGCTCACCCGCGAACTGGGAATCGTGTATGCCGGTCTCGACAAAGGCACGGGCATGCTGGCTCGCTGGCGGCTGGCCCGGGCGGCAACCAAGCTGCATACCGTCCTGCTTGACGTGAATGAGTTGACCGAGCGCGCGGACAATGCCATCAAGTTTCTCAGCGACATGTTTTCCGCCCGCCTATACAAACTGGCGGCCGCCAAGGTCGGCGTGCCGGACTACAAGGATCTGGTCACCCAGAAACTGCAAACCGCCGAGGACCTTTACCGCTTCATGGTGGACCAGTTCAACCAGAGCCGCGCGTTCGTGCTCGAACTCATGGTGGTGATCATCCTGGTGATAGAACTAGTCTTCCTGTTTGGCGGCAAAGTCTGATGTAGGCGCGAGCGCCCCGCTCGTGCTGGAGCCATTCATCATTTAGCATCATTGGGATTGCTGGCGCACGGGCGGGACGCCCGCGCCCACATTACATTAAGACAAGGGAGGTTCATGCGAGGACTGAAGGGCAAACGCGTCCTGATCACCGGAGGCGCAAGCGGAATCGGGGCCGCGACCGCCGCCCGCTTTTTAGAAGAAGGCTCGGTCGTGGTGGTGCTGGACCGCGACGCCAGGGGCCGCGCGCAAATCCAGTCGCAACTGCCGGGACTCGCCGGCGCAGTCGATGCCGACGTCTCCAACCTGAAACAAGTGGTAGCCGCTTTTGTCGAGGCCGTACGCCTGATGGGCGGCGTGGATGTGCTGATCAACAACGCTGGCATCAGCGTCCGCCATAATTTCCTCGACATCACGCCCGAAGAATGGGACAGGATCATTGCGGTCAACCTCACCGGAGTCTTTTACATGGCGCAGACCGCGGCCCGGCACATGTTCGAACGCGGCAGCGGCGTCATTCTTCAGACAGCGTCCACCAACGGCGTGATGGGGTACCCGTTCTATGCCGACTACAATGCCACCAAGGCCGGAGTGATCGAGCTGACCAAGTCGATGGCCCTCGAACTCGCGCCCAAAGTTCGAGTGTGCGCGGTCGCGCCCGGATATGTGCTCACCCCCATGCAGCGCGCCGAATACACCGACGAAATGCTGGACGCGGTGAATCGCAAGATTCCCCTGGGACGCCACGCCCAGCCGGAAGAAATCGCGGCCCTGTTCGCCTTTCTGGCGTCCGACGACGCCGCCTACATTACCGGCCAGGTGTACACGATCGATGGCGCAGAGACCGCGGGGGGCCTGGCCAGCCGGTAAGTTGAGCACGACGTTCAGCTTTTAGGAGGAAGCAGCTTCCCAGGCGATGGACACTTGATGGGGGGAACTTGTCATCCTGAGCGGAGTTCTGTCCATTCGCGTGCGAATGGACAGACGAGTTGAAGGACCCCTACGCTCTCAACGATGCTTCATTCTTGGGATTTTCGTGGGCCAGCTCCTAAGACTTCAGCCGCGAATCCGCTATAGGGGTCCTTCGACTGCGTGGCTGCTTCGCGAGGCGAAGCCGCCACTCCGCTCAGGATGACACCGCAGCGGTCATGTCGATGAATCAGCTTTCCGGCAAAATCGCGCTCATCAGCGGCGCCGCTTCCGGCATCGGACGCGCCGCGGCTCTGCTGTTCGCCCGCGAAGGCGCCTCGGTTGTGCTCACCGACATAAATGAATCGGCGGGTCAGAATGTAGCTGCTGAAATCACAAAAAACGGCGGCAGGGCCATTTTCGAACCCAGCGACGTCACCCGTGCCGAGGACTGCCGGCGCGTGGTTGAGCGAGCGGCCCGCGAGTTTGGCGGCATCCATATTCTGTTCAACAACGCAGGCATCATCCGCCGGGCCTCGGTCGTCGAACTCAGCGAAGCCGACTGGGACCGGGTCATGGCGGTAAACGTGAAAGCCATTTTTCTGATGTCGCGGGTGGCCATCCCTATCATGGCGTCGGCCGGGGGAGGCTCCATCATCAACACCGCTTCCGGCTGGGGTCTGGCGGGCGGCCCCAGAGCGGCCGTCTACTGCGCCTCCAAGGGCGCGGTGGTGCTGCTCACCAAGGCCATGGCCATCGATCACGGCCCGCAGCATATTCGCGTAAACTGCATCTGCCCCGGCGACACCGATACCGCCATGCTGCGCAACGAAGCCCAGCAACTGGGAGAGCCCGACGACAAATTTCTGGCGGAATCCGCAAAGCGGCCGCTGGGGCGGGTAGGCAAGCCGGAAGAGATAGCCCAGGCCGCTCTTTATTTGGCGAGTGCCGCATCGTCGTTTGTAACCGGAACGGCGCTGGTGGTAGATGGCGGCGGCCTGGCAGGATCGGCGTAGCACCGCATGCGCAGGGGCAGGCGGTTCGAGAAGACTTCAGAATGCGATTGCAAAATAAAGTCGCGCTCATCACCGGAGGAACATCCGGTATCGGCGAAGCTACTGCCATTCTCTTCGCCAGAGAAGGCGCCAAAGTCGCCATCACCGGACGCAACGAGAAGCGCGGCCACGCCGTCACTGAACAGATCCTGAACAGCGGTGGCCAGGCTATCTTCCTGCGCACCGATGTGCGCAAAGCCGCCGAATGCCGGCGCGCTGTCGATGAAACGCTCGGCGCTTTCGGACGCCTCGACATCCTGTTCAACAATGCCGGCGTTTTCTATCCCCACACCACGCCGGATTGCACCGAAGAAGAATGGGACCTGCAAATCGATATCAACCTGAAGGGCACGTTCCTGATGTCGAAGTTCGTCCTGCCCGGCATGATCGAGCGCCGCAGCGGTGTGATCATCAACAACAGTTCGGGCTGGGGAATCGTGGGAGGCGATGCGGCGATCGCCTACTGTGCCTCGAAAGGCGGCGTCGTGCTGCTCACCAAGGCCATGGCCATCGATCACGGCCGCCAGGGAATTCGCGTCAACTGCATCTGCCCGGGCGACGTGGACACGCCCATGCTTCCGGAAGATGCGCGCATGCGCGGCCAGAAGTGGGAAGACTATCTGGCGGGCTGCAGCAATCGTCCGCTAGGAAGAATCGGCACCTCGGACGAGATCGCAAAAGCGGCTCTGTTCCTGGCCTCCGACGATTCGTCATTCATGACCGGCGCGACACTCGTTGTGGACGGCGGAGGCACAGCAGACTAGGAAAGCAGCCACGGATTCACGCGGATCTTCACCGATCAGGCAAAGGACAAGAAAGATTTGATCCGTGAGAATCGATGAAAAGCCGCGGCCGCCATGCAGGCTAAGCTTCACGACGGCAATGATTCTCAATCGCGAAAAGTCGCAACAGTGGTTCGAGCGCTCGCAACAATCCCTGGTCGAAGGCGTTAACTCGCCTTCGCGCGGAGCCGCCGTTTACTCGCCCGGCCCTGTATTCATTGAGCGCGGCCAGGGTTCGCGCGTGTGGGACGCCGACGGTAACGAATACATCGATTTCATGATGTCGTTCGGCGCCCTCATCCAGGGACACGCTCATCCCAAACTTGTGGAAGTGGTTTCGCGGGCCATGGCAACAGGCTCGCACTTCGCAGCGGCAACCTCCGCCGAAGTTGAAGCGGCGGAGCGATTGCGCCGCATGGTTCCCTCCGCCGAGGTGGTGCGCTTTACCAATACCGGGAGCGAAGCTACGATGTTGGCTTTGCGTCTCGCCCGCGCCCACACTGGCCGCACCAAGTTTCTAAAATTCGAAGGCCACTACCACGGCTGGTACGATCCGTATCTTTTGAACGCGCACAGCCATGCGCCGGAGAAGTTGGGGTCGCCGGAGAATCCAGCCCGCATCCCGGACTCGGAAGGCATCCCGGCCACGACCTTCGAGGATGTCGTGCTCGCGCCCTGGAACGACTTCGCCGCCCTCGAGCGCGTCATGAAACAGCACGGCCACGAACTGGCCGCCGTGATCACCGAACCCATCGTGGCCAATATGGGCTGCATTCTTCCTCAAGACGGATATCTCAATCGCCTCCGCGCTCTCACCCAGGAGTGTGGCGCGCTCCTGATTCTGGATGAGGTCGTGACCGGCTTCCGCTACGCCCCAGGCGGATGCCAGGAGTACTACGGCATCCAGCCCGACATCAGCACGTTTGGCAAAGCGCTGGGCGCGGGATTTCCCGTGGGCGCGGTGGCGGGGCCGCGATCCATTCTCGATCGCATGCGCTGGAGCGAAAACATGGTGCTGCATTACGGCACTTTCAACGGACACCGCCTCACCATGAAAGTGGTTGCGGCCAACCTCGATTTATTATCGGCGGAGGGTGCATACCAGAATCTGCACCGCGTGGGCAATGCAGCGATATCGGGCCTGCGCGAAGTCTTTCGCCGTCATCAGGTGAAGGCGATCGTTCAGGGCTTCGGTCCCATGTTCCAGATTTATTTCACCGGGCGCGACGCTATCCGCGACTATCGTGATTACTGTGCCTATGTGGATACTCATCTCTACTCCCGCTTCGTCCATCGCCTGCTCGAGCGAGGCATTTATATGACTCCTTCCAATGGGCTGCACTGGATTATCTCGACCGCGCACACCGACAGAGATGTCGCGGCCCTGATCGAAGCCGCCGACCAGGCCTGCACCGATCTGACATGAAAGCGCCCCGAAACGATGCCGTTGTTTTTATCGGCGGCGGCCGCATTACCAGCGCTCTGGTGGCCGGGTTGCGGCTGGCGGGTTATCGCCGGCGCATTGTCGTGCACGATCGGCACCCTCATAAATTGCGCCAACTCAGGAATCAGTACGCCATTCAGGTCGAACCCGATTTGCGTCGTGCCGCAGAGCAGGCGCATCTGCTGATGATTGCCGTGAGGCCGGATTCAGTACGCGAATTATTGCAGGAACTAAAACCAGCTCAAGCGCCGGTGGCGGTCAGCCTGGCTGCCGGAATTCCGCTCAGGAATCTGCGTGCGTGGATGGGCGCCCCCGTGCGCTGGGTACGCGCCATGCCCAGCCCCGCCGCCCGCAGCGGCCGTGGTCTCACGGCGCTGACCTTCGACCGCGATTTCCCCGCCGCGGCTCGCCGCGAGGTGCAAGATTTGTTCTCGCGAGTCGGAACTGTCCTCGAAATTCCTGAGAGCAGATTTGACGCCTTCACCGTGACCTACTCTTCCAGCCACGGATATCATGCGCTGGCGGCTTTGGCCGAAGCTGCCCAGAAGCTCGGACTGGACCGCAAAACCTCTTTAGTGGCTGCCGCTCACGCCCTGGCCGACGGGATTCTGGCCTGGCGTGAATCTAATATGCCATTACAAGCGTTGCTGGAGGAAGCCGCTACCCCCGGCGGCATCGCCGCCACTACCCTGGCGACGATGGACCGGTCCGGATACCAGCGCATTGTGCGCCAAGGCTTGCGGGCAGGAATGAGCCGGGCAAAGAGGAACGCCAAGCGGTGAAACAGTAGACACCGGAATTTCACCGCGTTTTCCCCTTGACAGAGTACTACGCCATACGTACTATATCGCTGTGCGTAATACGCAGCACGTATTATGTGGAGCGATACTTTGATACGGAAAAACAAAGACGATGCTGCGCTGGAGGATTTTGGCCGGTTCTCGGAGCCGGCCTTGTTGATCCTGGTGAGCCTGGCCGAAGGTTCCCGGCACGGTTATTCCATGACCGAAGACATAGAAGACATTGCCGGTGTCCGTTTGGGGCCGGGAACGCTGTATGGGGCCCTGGCCCGGCTGGAGGCGCGCGGGCTGATCGCGGCCTTGAAGAGCGAGGACCGACGCAACCCCTACCGTCTCACCGCTCTCGGTGAACGCGCCTTGCACGCCCGCCTGGATGCCATGATGTCGGTGGCGCGCACCGGACAGCGGCGACTGGCCAGCGCATGAACTGGCTGCTACGCGTCTTTTGCCTTCATGGGTCTGGTTTACGAGCAGACAGCGTATTTGAGAAAGAGGCCCTGGCTCACACAAGTCTTCATCCTTGGTGGAGGACTCTTGGGGCTGTATGGGATGATGCTCGCCGTGTGCGTGGTTGGCGGCAGATTGTGATTCCGGTTCACTCAAAAAAGTGACCCGCCGACCCCGCCATACCCGGCACGGTCGCCCGCAACCGTCACGTTTTTGCGGGGCTAGTCCGCAGAGCGAGAGTTACTTTAGTGTTCTCCAGAACCCAGGATGCCGCCGCCAAAGCCGCGGTATGCAAGTAAAATCATTTGAAAGTTCTCATTTATGGACTCCACAGAGACGTCGAATGGCGCCGGAAAGCGTAGTACCCGCATCCGGGCCCAGATTCCGCTTCGCGTGACCAGCCTGGATCCCGAGGCTCCATTTTCCGAGTCCGGGCACACGCTCGTGCTCAACCCGCAGGGCTGCGGCGTCCGGCTTTCGCGCGCTCTGGAGGCCGGGTTGGCCGTCTCTCTGGACGAGCTCCCCACCCGCATGCGTGTGACAGCACGCATTGCGAATTGCGTGCCACTGGGCGCGGGAGGTCAGTGGTGGATGGTGGGCATAGCGCTCGACGAACCCGGCAATGTCTGGGGTGTTCATCCAGCCCCGGCAGACTGGGGTTCAGACGCCGCTCTTGCAACCGCCGCTGGGGCAAGTCCGGCCGCGAGTCCTGCGAAGAGAGGCGAGTGGCCCTTTCAACAATTTTCCAGTCGCGGCGAATTCCACCCTGGCAAAAGGTAGTCAAGGCGCGTAGGGCGGACGATAGTGGCTGCATGCAACTTCCAAAGGGTGTCATCTTGAGGGACTTCAGTCCCGAAGAGCCGGCGCCTGAGCGAAGGCGAAGGGATATTGCGTGCGGCTGCGCAATGGCTGGCCGTCTTCTTATCCGCTGCACGCCAGATGCTTCGCAAGCTCAGCATGACGTCCCGGCTGAATGGCAATGCTCGCAAATTCAGCCACTACCAGGGCGGATTCTCTTGTCAGTCGCCTTGGTCTTCGACTCCTACCAGTAATCTCTTGCTTGTAAAAAAAGAATTCAACACTGTTTGACCAGGCAGCTTTGCTTAATCGACATCAGGGCACAGCTCAGTATTGGAGACGCGCTGCACGGTCGGCGTAGGCCGCTCCCCATTGCTGCAATCGCTGAACCAGTTCGGGTGCGACGCCGGCATCGCGGAACTGTGATGCCGACTCCCACACCTTTCCGCCACTGATGTCCCCGTAGGCGCGCGGTTGAGTGTAAGCCCGCCGAGGCAGGCCCACGGGCAAGTGTTTCGCGATAGGATATTCCAGGTTCTTGTCCATCCATGCGGCCAGAAGGGATGCGGTGAGAGCCTGGTGTACCTCGATGGGCAGCGGCTTAAAGACCGGCGCCCAAACCGGGCTGATCATGATGCGGGGATCGATGTTGTCGTTCGGCCGCCAACCCTGCTTGATGTTGTCGGGGCCCAGGCGGGGATCGGTCGATTGCAGCGCTTTGATCACGGCCACCAGGAGTCGCGCCGGCTCCGGTTGCTGGGTTTGGGCCTGAAGGTCGAGGAATCCGCCGATCAGATATACCCAATCCACCGGGCTGCGCTCCCGGTGTTGATGATTCCCACTGTTCAGGAGAATCTGCAGCTCGTACCAGGCCGCTGATAAATATTCGTTGGTCAACGCACTTCCGCCAGCTCCAGCCGGTCCACTGGGGATGTGGGCCGCCGACGGAGCAGCGTCGGCCGGAATGGTGTTGCACCACGAGCGGACGTCAGCTGCCGGCCCGAACAGATCGCGCCCCCGCGCTTCGAGCCCAAACTCCTGGGTCATCTCCCACGTCTTTACCAGCTGCCAGAGCTGGGTAGAGTAAACCTTATTGGTCAGCTCCGGTGACCACGCGGCGTCTGACTTATCGAAGCGTCCCAGGAAAGAACGCCGGGCCTCAGACCACTGGGCGAAGGCGGCTGCGACCGGGCGAAGGTCGTGATCGGTAGCCGGGGTTGCCGCCAGAATTGTGCGCAGCGGCATCTTCTTTCCTGCCTTGCTTTTGTTTTCCGGGGCCGTCTCCCCGCCGTACAGGGCAGCGAACGAACTCTGTGTAAAGTCTGCCCCCCAGGCATCCTTGGGGTGTATGCGCGGCAACCATTGATTCCAATCCGGAAGTTGCAGGGCGATGGGAATGTCACGAGCATTCAGGTTGCCGTCGGGACGAAACATGTCCGGGGTAATCTGCCCCGCCAGTTCACGGAGGGTGGGAGAATTTTCCCCTGGATTTGACGCCGCTTTGTTCAGGCCGTCGCCACGTTGGCGAACCAGATATGGCAACGCATCCGAATCCCGGTCGAGTATCCAGGCGAGTCCGGCACCTGCCGCCCAGCTCGAGACAGGTTGCTCATCCAGACCGGGTCCGGGCTGGTAGGGAGGATTCCAGGGCCGGCCGGGATTGGGCCCGGGCAAACTTCGAATGTAGCTTGCGATCTGTTGGCTTTGGAGGGTCGACAGGCCATGAAATTGTGCGCGGGCGATAATGCTGGCATTAGAGAAGTTGAAGTATTTCAGGTCGCGGCCATCCCGCGCATGGCAGTCGCCGCAGTGCGCCTGAATCCTCGGACTATTGGGCAGGCTGCTTGCCATCAGGGAAGCAGTCTGCCAGAGATCCCTCCCTGCCAGAATAGAAGCCTGGTCGGGAAGCGGGGGTGCCCAGGCTGCAGGCGCATCCTCTACGAAATCATCCGGCGGCAAGACCTTCTTTCCCTCGACGCTTAGCAGGTTCCAGGCCAGCACGCGATAGCTGCTGACGAACCCGTCAGTCCGGTTGAACCGGAAACGAATGATGTTAGCGCCGGCAACGACCGCGCCGTTGGGCAGGGGGAGAGTCATCAGCAATGTGGAAAAGCCTCCGCCGATCCCTCCGAAACTCCG
This sequence comes from Terriglobales bacterium, assembly GCA_050746005.1. Lineage (GTDB taxonomy): Bacteria > Acidobacteriota > Terriglobia > Terriglobales > Acidobacteriaceae > JAIQFF01. The sequence continues at coordinate 43,262 of JBOGLC010000054.1, read as the reverse complement.
GCCGGGCTCGGCGATGGTGACGGTGTTGTTGTTGAGCGGCATCCAGGCGCTGGCGTTAACCTGGACGCTGGCTTGATCTGCGTACCGCAGGCCATGGATCTGCAGCCACAGAGATCGCACAGGCCCGGCCTGTCCCGCTGGCAGGGTGACGGTCCTGCTCACCGTAGTGCCGTCTGCGCCCAGAACCTCGACCGGCAATAAGATCCGGTCCGTGGTGGTATCCGCAAATCCCCAGGAAATAGTTATGGCAACCAGGAACAAACCCGCTAACAGCCATTGCGCCCCCGGGGCGTAGCGGGGACTCGTAAGCCTTGGCCGTGCGATGCCGCGAAGAGCTGGCTGGATGTGGCCTGGCATAATCTCGTCTCTAGGTGCAATCGGGTCCGCGGCTCTATTCAGGAGGCATTTTCCGACTATCGGAATCTCCTGTCACGCTATTTCGACCCTGGCGGCTTGGTTCACCTGGAAGATGTCGCGACACAGGCAATCTAAACCCGAATCTGGTCCGTCTTCAAGACCGGGCCACGGGGGCACAGCCGACGGAAGTAGACTGGCGCTGTATCGGATAAGGGAAACGACGGCTCACGCGCAGTACAGAACCGAGATCGTCCCGAAGCAGGTCCGGGCCAGCTCTCAGGACTTCATCAACTTTGAGAAGTAACGGTTGTCGTAAAACATCGTGCTGTTGTGCACGAACTCCAGCACCTTGTGCATCTTGTCCCGGTCCTCGCGGCTCATATCATTGAATTGGATGGCGATGCCTGACCCGGGATCGATGCGCACGACGAATCCTGAGGCCTGAAGTCTGCCATCATCGATGGAGAAGATCACTTTCAGCTTGGAACCGGCGGGGAGCAGCGCGCTGGTTTCTACAAAGCAGCCGCCCAGGCTGACGTCGATCAGGTTGCCCAGAACCGGTACTTCATCCTGTTGCGGGCGCAATTCGATGGTGACCCGGCACTTCATGCGCGGATACAAGCGGCGGTTCTTGCGTGAAGGCTGCTTCTGCTTTTCGATGTACATGCGGCGATCGGCTTCGGCCAGCAAGGCTTCCGCGTCCTTGCCATCGTCGGGGTACAAAGCCTGCCCCACGCTAAGCGAAAGGATGTCTTCGCTGCACACTTCCTGGCCGGCATGCCGCGCCAGTTCGCGCATGCTCTCCGCCTTCTTGGCGGCGGCGTCCGCGGTCAATCCCGGCGCCACCACCACAAATTCGTCTCCACCCATCCGGGCGACGTAGTCATACTCGCGAACGCTCTCTTTCAAGGCCTGGGCAAACAGGCGCAGCACGCGATTGCCTTCCAGGTGGCCGAAGCGGTCATTGATCTGCTTGAAGCCATCCATGTCGCTGACCATGACCACCAGCGACGTTGTATCGCGCTTGCAGCGGGCCAGTTCGCGATCCAGTTGCAGAAACAGAGATCGCGCATTGGGCAATCCCGTAAGGTAGTCGGTGACCGCCGAACTCTCGGCCTGTTCGTATTTCAGCGCATTTTCGATGGCCAGCGCCATCTTCGAACTGATGGCCAGCAGGATGCGCAAGTGGTCGGAGGTGAAAGCATCGGTTTCCGCGTGATAAAGAGCCAGTACCCCGACCACGCCGGCCAGTCCTTCCAGTGGAATCGCCAGCGCCGACCGCAGGGTGCTGAACTTCGTGGGATCGTTCAGGTATCCCGGTTCCACCGAAGGATTGCCGTTGATAATGGGTTTCCGATTCTGCGCCACCCAGCCGGAAAGGCCGCTGCCCAGCGGAATACGCAGCGACGAGAACAGGCGATGGTTGTCCCCGCTCACCAGTTCCGGGACAAGTTCCGCGCCGCGCTTTACATATATGGCAATGGCGTCATAAGGAACCAGGCGCCGGAGTTTCACCGAGAACACTGACAGGGTCTCACCCAGGCTGAGCGAGGCGCCCAGGTCCTGGCTCAGTTCAAACAGGGTCTGCGCCTCCTGTCGCGCGGCTGCAATTGACGACAGGAAAGTCGCTTCCTGGCCGGGAGCGTCCTTTACCGTGATGTCTTCGAAGCCCGCCGCCGGCGCCGCCCCGGCTTCGACTTTGAGTTCGGTGGAAAGCGCCGACGCCGGATCGCGTCTGAAGGTGGACTCGACCAGCTTCTCGAGTTGCCGATAGCGCCTCTCCAGAACGCTCACCACCTTGGGATCAAACGATTTGCCCGACTCCGCCGAAAGCCGCTTCATGACCTCTTCCAGCGGCAGAGCTCGACGGTATTGGCGGTCAGACGCCATGGCATCGAGAAAATCTACCGACGAAAGAATGCGGGCCCCAATCGGAATCTCCTCGCCCTTCAGCCCGAAGGGATAGCCCGACCCATCCCATTTCTCGTGGTGCGCCCGCACAATGGGCACCACGGGATACGGGAAGCGGACCCGTTCCAGGATTTCCGCCCCCACCAGGGGATGGATTTTCATCTTTTCGAATTCTTCCGGGGTCAGCCGCCCGGGCTTCGAGATGATGTGCTCGGGAACGGCCAGTTTGCCGATGTCGTGCAGCAGGGCCGCCGCATGCAGAGCTTCCATTTCGCCCGGCGTCACCTTCAGTTCTTTCGCTACTTCGATGGCGTAGATTCGAACCCTTTGCAGGTGATCGTGAGTCGTGTGGTCCTTGGCTTCAATGGCCAGAGCCAGGGCTTCGATGGTGCGCAGATGGAGGGTCGCCATTTCTTCCACATGGCGCTTTTCGTCTTCCAGTTTCCCCAGATACAGCCGATACGACCGGTAGATCAGGTAAATGATGGGCACAATCAGCAGCGAAGTTTCCCATCCGAACTGACGGTTGAACCAGCCAATCATTCCTGCGAAGGCAGCGCCCACCAGGTAATAAGGACACGACCAGAAATAGCATTCCACCCAGATCCGCCGGAGGGACTTTTCCTCGGTAAGCGCGATCACGGCTGCGATAGAACCGGTATTCGCCGCGAAATAGGTGATGGCCGCCATTCCCAGCAACAGAGGATTGCTCTTCACCCCGGCCGACGATATCGCCACGTGGTACACGTAATACGCCAGGGCGATCGAGATGGCGCCCGCCGAAAGGTTGAATGTGATCTGCAGAGGGCTGGGGCGGTCGCGGTAGAAACACTGCACCAGAATGGCCGCCGTTGCCAGAACCAGGGTTTCGGCGAAACTCAGCTCCAGCACTCCCAGCAGGATGAACAGGAAGTTCACCGACATGGTGCCGGTTATGCCGGGCAGCCGGACTTTGAGACGGGCTGCCAGTATCGCTATCAGAAGATAGCAAATGAATTGCGCGATATTCTTGCTGGTCGGCCGGATGGCGCTGTAAAGAAACACACACGTCCCCGCCATCACCACAAGGCTGATAAACACCTTGGCGCTGAAACCCAGTTCTCTCCACGACTGAGAGCCGTTGCCCACACTCCTCCGTCGCGATTCCGGTTGGCGTTCCACTTCGGAATCGCAGCTTATTGATAACAGCTAAGGTGTTCTAATACAACAACTTGCGTATCTCTCAGGGAAACTTTCGTAACTAACTCGCCTTACCCTCGATTGGTAAAAGCGCTGGGCCAATAAGGGTCTGCATTTCAGTCACTTGTCTCTCCATGCAGGCGCATCGGTTCCCACCAACATCGGTGCCAACTACACGGTGGAGCAGGCCTTGAGGCCTGCAACAAATGGCGCCCCATTTCAGGGGCTTGAGCCCCCGAGGTACCTCAGCGGCTGAAGCCGCGCCCACCGCCTGCCACAATGCAGCGCTGAAGCGCTGCTCCACCCAAAATCGTGCCAGCTCCAGGGTGGAGCAGGCCTTCAGGCCAGCAAACAAATGGCGCCCCATTTCAGGGGCTTGAGCCCCCGAGGTACCTCAGCGGCTGAAGCCGCGCCCACCGCCTGCCACAATGCAGCGCTAAAGCGCTGCTCCACCCAAAATCGTGCCGGCTCCAGGGTGGAGCAGGCCTTCAGGCCAGCAAATAAATGGCGCCCATTTCAGGGGCTTCAGCCCCAGAAGTGCGTGAGCGGCTGAAGCCGTGCCACACCGCCCGCCGCAATGCAGCGCTAAAGCGCTGCTCCACCCAAAATCATGCCCCAGCCCCAGGGTGGAGCAGGCCTTCAGGCCTGCAATAAATGGCAGCCCATTTCAGGGGCTTCAGCCCCCGAGGTACCTGAGCGGCTGAAGCCGCGCCACACCGCTCGCCCCAATGCTGCGCTGAAGCGCTGCTCCACCCAAAATCGTGCCGCAGCCCCAGGGTGGAGCAGGCCTTCAGGCCTGCAATAAATGGCAGCCCATTCCAGGGGCTTCAGCCCCCGAGGTACCTGAGCGGCTGAAGCCGCGCCACACCGCTCGCCCCAACGCTGCGCTGAAGCGCTGCTCCACCCAAAATCGTGCCGCAGCTATGGGGTGGAGCAGGCCTTCAGGCCTACAATAAATGCCAGCCCATTTCAGGGGCTTCAGCCCCCGACGTGCCTGAGCTGCTGAAGCCGCGCCACACCGCCCGCCGCAATGCAGCGCTAAAGCGCTACTCCGCCCAAAATCGTGCCAGAGCCAGGGTGGAGCAGGCCCTCAAGCCTGCACAAAAAATTATCGGCATTTTATGGATGGTCGAATTTGAATTCGGGCCGATATTCAATTCGGACATCAGCCGATCTTCTTCAAGGCCGCAGACGGTAGAAGCTCAAGCTGGCATCCCCCTGCTCCAGTTTGCGATAGCGCAGCAGAGGGGAAAACCCATCGCCGGGATCGACCCTCTTGTCATGTTCGGCGATCACGACCGTATCCGGGCACAGTGACTGTGACTGCGACAGCAGCTTAAGTATTTCCAGATAGACTTTCTCCAAACAGTAGGGAGGATCGAGAAAGATGAAGTCGGCGGCGATGTTCCTTGCTTCCAGCGCGCGCAGCGCGCGGAGAGCGTCCTCGATCAAAATTTCGAAGCCCGCCTCGACGCCCAGCGAGCGCAAATTGCTTTGGATCAGGCGGGCGGCGGCCGGCGAGGATTCCACAAAGTAGACCTGGGCCGCTCCCCGGCTCAAGGCTTCGATGCCAACCGCGCCTGTGCCGGCACATAGGTCGAGCCAAATTTTGTCCTCTAAAGCGGCCGCGCTCCCCGCGCCCAGAACATCAAACAGAGTTTCGCGCAACCGGTCGGATGTGGGGCGCAGGTCCAGACCGCGGAGCGAATGCAACCTGCGGCTGCGAAACCTTCCCGCGATCACTCGCATGGCGAAGCCCAGTCCCTGCCTGGAGCGCGCTTATTACCTTGGATTCGCTGAAATGGCAACTCCCAGCCCCCTTCTGTTGTCTAAACTATATAGAATGGCAGCAGCGGACGAGGCGGCGGGTTTCAGATGAGAAGCTGGTCCATATCGGCAGGCCGAATCTTTGGCATCGAGCTTCGCATTCACTGGACTTTTTTCCTGCTGCCGCTTTTTGTCTGGTACACCGAGTACGCCTCCCATAGAACGGCGAACGAAGGGCGGGGTCTGGCCCTGGTGGGAATCATCTTCGCTTGCGTCCTGGTCCACGAGTTCGGCCACGCTCTGGTAGCGCGGCGCTCGGGCGTTCGAGTAAAGTCGATCGTCCTGCTGCCCATCGGGGGGGTCACGCAACTGGAAGACAGTCAACCCGTGCCGGATGCGAAACTCGTGCCCTGGCAGCGGGACATTCGAATCGCCATGGCCGGTCCGCTGGCCAACCTGCTGTTCGCTTTTATTTCGGCTTTCCTGATTCTGGCCATCGCTCCCCAGGTGGATCTCTGGACCTGGCCCTTCATGCGATCTGGCAATCTGCCATGCAGTCTGGTATGGGCCAATCTCTATATTGCAGGATTCAATCTGCTGCCCGCCTATCCCATGGATGGGGGCCGGGTGTTGCGGGCGCTCTTCAGCCGCCACATGGACCCGATCCAGGCCACGCGACGCGCCGTGTCGATCGGTCAGGCTTTCGCCACCATGTTCATCCTGGGCGGCATGCTGTTGCCCAACTACTGGCTCACGCTGGTCGGGTTGTTCCTGTTCATCGCATCCCAGATGGAAGAGCGCTCAGCCGTCTTTCAGTCAGTGCTGGAGAAGGTGCACCTGGAAGACGTGATGCTCACAGACTTTGCCACGCTCTCGCCCGCCGACACCCTCGAAGATGCATTGGAAAAAGCCGTTCATTGCCTGCAGGACGATTTCCCCGTGATTCGGGGCAGCGACATGGTCGGGGTGATTTCGAAGCAGAAGATCCTGGAAGCGCTCCGCGCCGAAGGTAATGGCTACGTGCAGGCCGTGATGAACCGGATTTTTGACGTAGCACAGAGAGGCGAGTCCCTGGCTTCCGCCTTTCGCAAGCTCACCACCAAGAACCTCAGCATCATTCCGGTGGTCGAAGATCAGCGGTTGGTGGGCATTGTTACCCTGCAGAACCTGATGCACTCAATGGCGCTGCTGGCGGAAAGCCGCAAGCTGCGCAAACAGGCATTGAATTCCTGAACCTACCCTCTTGCGCGGGTCATCCTGCACATTCGCTTCCCGCCAGATCCCTCGCAAGCTCGGGATGACGCATTCACAAAAGAGTTGCCGCTCGTCCGTTAGAACTTCACCACGATTCCCACCGAAGGCTCTGCCATGTGTCCTCTGGCCCCGGTGAACAGGTTCTGCACTTTGAAATCGGGCGCCTTGTAAATCAGGCCCCGATACTGGAGCCGCAGGGCGAGATATTTGGAGAGGGAAAAGCGATGAACCAGGGGCAGGCTCGAAAAGATGCGCCAGTCCAGCCCTCCGCCATAAAGGAACGCCGGCTTGGTCTGCTGCGCCGCCGGAAGATTGGTTTGCACACCGTTGATGGAATTGAAATCGTAACTGGGGTAAAAAGTCAGCGCGGCCGCGCCGGCAAATACGAATGGTTCGATCTTCTCACTTTGATGAAAGCTGAAAACGTAGGCTCCGGAGTATTCGGAGGTGGTGTTCTGAATGCGATAAGTCAGAGGCGAGGCAAAATAAATCTGTGAGTCGGCAGTATGGGAATAGTTGATCTCCACTGAACCGTGTTCGGAAAACCGATATCGCCCGGTAATGAGAACCGCGCCCGAATCGGTTGGAGTAAGCACCGTGCCGTTGCCGGTCGACTGCCTGCTGATCACCGCCGCTCCACCCAGACTGATGTCGTAGCGGTTGTCCTGGCCCCACCCGCTGGACGTGAGCAGAAAGAATGCCGCTATTGCGATGCCGAATCTTCTCACCATCAATTGTCCTCGCGCGCTTGCAGTTGTCTCGTCCAGCTAAAGCGGTTGGAACCAGCAACCGCCCTCAGGGATGCACCGGCCGGGTCATAATTTTCTACAGGGATTCGAATTCGCGCACTCCGGGCCGCTGTCCTAAAACAGCCGAATCGCTTTGGCCTGTTCCACTGCTCCCACTTTTCTCAGTTCCGCCAGAACTTCCGGAGGCACTTTTCCATCCACGTGCACCACTGCGATCGCTTCCCGCGGGGCGCCAGGCTTGGTATTGCCCATCCGCCGGCCCAGCGAGAAGTTGGCGATATTGATCTGGTGCTTGCCCAGAATCGTGCCCACCTTCCCGATCACTCCCGGAACGTCGCGGTTGCGCAGATAAACGAGGTCGCGCTCGAGGGGCGCTTCCACGTCGATGCCATCGACATGGAGCAGACGAGGCGTATCCTTGTGCAATACCGCGCCCTTGACCAGATGCTCGCTGGTGGCGGTCTTGAGCAGCACCGAAAGCACGCTGCCCGACCCTCCACTGGAGCTGTTGGGCTTGCGGGCCTCGTGGATTCGCAGCCCGCGCGCCGAGGCGATCGCTTCCGCATTCACCAGGTTCGCCTTCTCCTCCAGCGCTTCATTGAGGATGCCTTTGACCGCGGCGTTGCGGATCAGGTCGGTCTTCGATTCCGCGATGTGCCCGGAGTAGCGCAAGGAAATCTCCTCCAGCGTGCTCTCGCTCACCTGCGCCAGAAACGAACCCAGCCTTTCCGCCAGCACGATGTAAGGTTGCAGTTCGAGATATTCATCGTGCGAGACCGAGGGCACATTCACGGCATTCTGAATGACGCCGTGTTTCAGATACTCCTTCACCTGCAGCGCAATCTGATAGCCGACAGCCTCCTGGGCTTCGTAGGTCGAGCCCGCGATGTGAGGCGTCAGAATAACGTTGTCTAACGCCGTCAACGGCGAGTTTTTCAAGGGTTCGTTGGTGAAAACATCCAGCGCCGCGCCGGCCACGATGCCCTGTTTGACGGCTTGTGCCAGCGCGGCTTCATCGACCAGTTCTCCGCGCGCGCAATTTACCAGCCTGACCCCCCGCTTCATTCTCTTGACTGAATCCGCGTTGATCATGCCCGCCGTCTGCGGCGTCAGGCCGACATGCAGGGTAAGGTAATCGGCAGCGGCGTAAACCTCTTCCAGTTTCGCCATGCGTATGCCCTGTTCTTTGGCCACCGCGGTCGAGACAAAGGGATCGTGCGCAATTATTTCCATGCCGAACGCCCGTCCCCGCCGCGCCACTTCCATGCCGATTCTTCCCAGGCCCACGATGCCCAGGGCCTTGCCCCGCAGTTCGGTGCCTTGCAGAGATTTCTTCTCCCATTTTCCGGCGTGCATCAGTTCGTTGGCGCGGCCGATGTGGCGGGCCATGGCCAGCATGAGCGCCAGGGCGTGTTCCGCCACGGCTACGGCATTGGCGCCGGGAGTGTTCATCACCGCGATGCCCTTGCGGGTGGCGGCATCCAGGTCAATGTTGTCGACGCCCACGCCGGCGCGTCCGACGACCCGCAGCTTCTTGGCATGTTCAAGCAGGTCGGCGTCCACCTGCACTGCCGACCGTACGATGAGCGCGTCGGCCGACTGCAGATGGGTTGCCAGTTTGCCCTCGACCTGGTCGGGCGTGACGATGATCCAGCGCGGCTCGCGCAACAGATCGATTGCCGAGGGTGAAATCTTTTCCGCCACCACAACTTTCATATTTTGGGGCCCGCTCTCCTCAAAATTGAGATGCCTATTGCTCCCAGCGTTTCCAACTCACGACATCGTCATCCTGAACCCGGCTTCAGCCGGGTGAAGGACCCGGCGCGCAGCTGCACAGGCCTGCCAGGCCATGGTTATCACCGCGGCCGCCATCGGCACGATGAAAACAATCTTTCTTGTTCTGCTCACAATTTCCGCACTGGGATGCGGCGGCTATGGATCCGGGTCCGGCTCAGGCGCGATGGCTGCAGGAGCGCCCAGCATCTCCGCTCCACTCGTACCCAACATTGCAACCGCCGGCAGCGCTACCTTCACCCTGACCGTCAACGGCAGCGGGTTCGTCAATCAGTTGGTTGTATGCTGGAACTCGATGGCGCATGCCACCACATTCGTCACCAGCGGGCAACTCACCGCTGCAATCACCGCTGCGGACGTCGCTAATCCCGCCGATATGCCGGTGTTCGTGACAAATCCGGGCGGTATGGGAATCTACGACACCCATCCCGCCCAGAATTCCAACATGGTGAACTTTACCGTGCAATAAATTTCCCAGGGGATTGCTCAAGCGCCAACCGGCTGCCGCTTTTCCGCGGCGTTGCGCGCGTACACTTCCTGCGCCGCCCGCACTGCCGCGCCATACTCCGCCGGCTTCCCGGTCACGCTGGAGAGCACCAGTTCCAGCGCCGCCAGGATTCCGATAGTGTCGAGATAGTCATAGTAGCCAAGGTGAGCGATACGAAAAAGCTTTCCCTTCATCTCGCCCTGGCCATTGGCAACGACCGCGGCAAACGATTCGCGGAACTCTTTCACGATGGCACTGGAGTCGGTTCCAGCCGGCGATTGAATCGCGGTGAGCGCCGCTGCCGGCGATGACGCAGCGAACAGCTTCAGGCCCAGCGCCTGGGCACCGGCTCGGGTCATCTCCGCCGCCAGTTCGGCGTTCTCGACCAGGGCTTCGCGTCCTGCCGCCAGGTCGCCGTTTCCCATTTGGCGGATGAAGTCGAGCGCCGCCCCGAGCGCGGCAAACAGCGAAGTCGCCGGCGTATAGGACGATTCTCCCTTGGCTGCGGCTTTCCGTTCTTTTCGGAAGTCGAAATAGTAGCGCGGAGACTTGGCCGTCTCCATTCGCTTCCAGGCGCGCTCGCTGACCGCGCAATAAGCGAGGCCCGGGGGAATCATCAGTGCTTTCTGCGAACCCCCAATGATCACGTCGATGCCCCAGCCGTCCACGTCGAAATGGGTCGTCCCCAGGCCGGTGATGGCGTCCACGACCAGCAAGGTTTCGTCGCCTTGCGCACGGACAAGCTTCGCGATTCCCTTCACATCGTGCCGGGCGCCGGTCGAACTCTCGGTCGCCTGTACGTAAACCGCCTTTACGGCGGGAGTCAGTTTTTGCCGAATGTCATCCAGTGAAATCGTTTCGCCGTAGGGCGCGCTAAGAACTTCCACGACGCACCCAAAAGCCTTGGCCAGATCGCGCCAGCGTTCGCCGAACTTGCCCGCGGTCAGCACCAGCACCTTGTCGCCGGGCGAGGTCAGATTTGAGACTGAACCTTCCATGACGCCGGTCCCGGAGGAAGCCAGTACCAGCACGTCGTTCCGGGTGCCGATAAATTCCTTCATGTCCGCCAGCACGCGGGTGTACAAAGCGCGAAAGTCGGCGGTGCGATTGTGCATGGCAAACGAAGCCATGGCAGTCTGCGCCGCAGGTAGTATGGGAGTGGGGCCGGGAGTAAACAGACGGTTCTTACGCAACATTTACGAAGGAGTCCTTTGCTTTGAAACGGTCGTTATAGTTTACCGAATCACAGGAATTTACGCATGTTTCAGGGCGGAACGGCAGCAAGACACAAAGGACGCAAGGGAATACGAAGGAGAGAAGGCCGGAAGAACTGCGGATTACCGCGTGTGCCGTGGGGCCCTTTTTGTGGTTTATGGTTTTTGCCTTCTATAATCGCCTCATGAGCCTGACTGAGCAGATTCAAAAAGACATCACCGTCGCCATGAAGGCGCGCGACGAGCACCGGCTGTCCACGCTGCGCATGGTCAAGACCGCGCTCAAAAATCGCGAGATCGAAAAAATGGCCCCGCTCGACGACAAGGAATCGCAGCAGGTGCTCACCACCCTGATCAAGCAACGCAAGGATTCCGTCGAACAGTTCACCAGAGGCGGCCGCCCGGAAATGGCCGACAAAGAAGCCGCCGAAATCGTAATGATCGAAGGCTACATGCCCAAGGCCGCCGGCGAAGGCCAGATCGTGGCCGGCGTAAGAGCGGTCATCGCGGAAATGGGCTCGCCCACGATGAAAGAGATGGGCACGGTCATGAAGAATGTGATGGCCCGCTTCTCGGGAGCGGAAATTCGTGTAGATGGAAAGCTGGTCAGTGACGCGGTAAAGAAAGAATTGGCAGGAAAATAAGCTGAACGCCTTTGTGCGGATCGACAAGTGGCTCTGGGCCGCCAGATTCTTCAAGACGCGAGCCCTGGCGGCCCGAGCCTGCGAGCTGGGCAGAATTCAATCCAGCGGGCAGCCGGCCAAGGCGGCGCGTCCGGTCCGGATTGGAGACATGCTGCGGGTCACCAACGATGGCGGCGACTTTCATGTGGAAGTGCTGCAGCTGAGCGAGGCGCGCGGCCCAGCCTCGGTGGCCCAAACCCTCTACCGTGAGACCGACGCCAGCAAGGAACAGCGTCTGAAAGTGGCGGCCGAGCGTAAAGCGATGCGGCAGTTCGAAGAGTTGCCCGCGGGCCGGCCGTCCAAACGGGATCGCCGCAGAATCATCCAGTTCCGGGGGCGAGCCTAGGGATAGAAATCAGGCCGCCGCGTAATGCACGTTTAAGAACGTCCTGGCTCACTTTAGCCAGCCGGAATTCGCGTGGAGAGAAGACGGGGAGCACTCCGTAGAGCCTTACGTAAATGACAGTAATTCGACCGGTTAGAGTACGCTGGCAGGGCTTCGTGGGAGAGAGCACGATATGCCCGGTGCTGCAGCTTCGAAGAGGTAATTGAGCCGTGACTCGCCGCCTGACGATCGCCCCCAAACCACTCAGGGCCCTCCCGACTGATGAACAGATCCCGCTGCTGCGTGCGATTCGAGCCGCCGTGATCGTGACCGACCTGGCTGGCACCATCACGTACTGGAATCCATTCGCGCAGGAACTTTACGGGTGGTCATCGAGCGAAGTGATGGGTCGACCCATCATGGAAATCACCGTCAGCTCGGACACTGAACAGCAGGCAAAAGAGTGCATGGCGGACCTGAATGCGGGAAAGAGCTGGGCGGGAGAGTTCCAGGTACTTTGTAAAGATGGGAAATATCTGACTGCCCTGGTCTCACTTTCCCCCATGCTCGACGAGAGCGGGAATAACGCAGGAATTATCGGCGTCAGCCAGGACCTGAGGAGCCACAAACAGGCAGAGGACGCTCTGCGCAGTAGCGAACGGCAATTTCACGCCCTGGCGGATTTGCTCCCGGAACTATGCTGGATGGCGCATGGCGACGGGCATATCTTCTGGTACAACCAGACCTGGTACGACTACACAGGAACCACTGCCGAACAAATGCAAGGATGGGGCTGGCAAGCAGTCCATGACCCCTCGGTTTTGCCTGCGGTTCTGGAGCGCTGGGAAGCCTCGCTTCGGACCGGGCAGGATTTTGAAATGGAGTTTCCCTTGCGTGGGGTTGATGGAGTGTTTCGCTGGTTCCTGACGCGTATCAAAGCGGTTCGGAATGGCGACGGCAAAGTCGTCCGCTGGTTTGGAACCAACGCCAATATCCACGAGCAACGGGAGATGCGGCAATCTCTGCTGCAAGCCAGTCAGGAACTGGAAAGCCGGGTCCAGGAACGAACCGTAGCGCTTCGTGTCGCCAATCGAAGTTTGCGTGAGCTTTCGGCCCGCCTGCTGCAAATCCAGGATGAGGAGCGCCGGCGGCTGGCTCGCGAACTGCACGACAGTGTGGGGCAGCTGGTGGTGGCGATACAGATGAACATTGCCGTGGTCCAGTCCACGCCGCTTGCTCCCAAAGCGGAAAAGGCGGTGGCCGAAAATGTCGGCCTGCTGGGACAGATCGGTGATGAAATTCGTACCATCTCGCATCTGCTGCACCCGCCTTTGCTCGATGAAGCGGGCCTGGCATCCGCTCTCCGCTGGTATGTGCAGGGGTTTTCAGAGCGCAGCGGGATTGCCGTGGAGCTCGATGTTGCAGGTGAAATCGCTCGCCTGGATAACGAGACCGAGATTGCCATCTTTCGTGTGGTTCAGGAGTGTCTGACAAATGTCCATCGTCATTCGGGCAGTCGCCATGCGGCGGTCCGAATTGCACGGGAAGACGGGCGGGTCCAGGTTGAGATCAGGGACACGGGCAAAGGCATCCCGGCAGAAAAACTGGACGCTTTCAGTTCTTCAGGAAGGGGCGGTGTAGGTTTCCGTGGGATGCGGGAACGCATCGCGGAACTCGGAGGTCTGCTGGAAATTCAGTCGGACGAACACGGAACCGCTGTCATCGCTCAAGTGCCGGCGAGAAAGCCGCCGCTGCCCGGCGTGAGTGAAGCATGACGCCGCGCCAGGCTCGCGAGGCCGGGGATCACCGATTCCTCTGCAACTCCCGGTAAGCTTCGCTCTTCGATACTCCCATCTCTTTGGCAACCCGCTTGAGCGCCGTCTTCTCGTCCAGCTTCTCTTTCGCCATGACTTCCTCCAGCCGTTGTCGCACACTTATTCCCGCCACCGCTTTCGACTGGCCTTCTTCCGCTTTCCCGATCAGCAGCGTGACCTCGCCCTTAATGTCGCCGCGGGCGTTGAGCGCTTCCAGAACCTCGCTGGCCCGGCCGCGTAGAAACTCTTCATGGATCTTGGTGACCTCGCGCGCGATCACCAGCTGCCGGTCTTTTCCCAGGACCTCGACCACGTCTTCGACGGCTTCCTTCAACCGGTGCGGAGCTTCATAGAAAACCTGCGTTCTCGGAGAACTCTTCACGCTGTCCAGCATCTGCCGCCGTTGGCCGCTTTTCGGAGGAAGAAATCCACTGAAGCGAAATGAATCCGTGGGCAGGCCACTGGCCACCAGCGCCGCCAGAAAGGCCGACGCACCCGGAATCGGGACCACTGGAATATGGTGTCGAATGGCCAGCGAAATCAGGCGGAATCCAGGGTCGGAAATGCCGGGCATGCCGGCGTCCGTCACCAGGGCGATGCGGGCCCCCCCCTCGAGATCGAGCACCAGTTCGGGAGCGCGGGTCAGTTCATTGTGTTCGTGATAACTGACAGTGCGGGTTGAAATGCCGTAATGGTTCAACAACTTTTGCGTCTGCCGGGTGTCTTCACAGGCAATCTGGTCGGCCTCCTTTAACACCCGCACCGCTCGTAGAGTAATGTCCTCCAGGTTGCCGATGGGAGTACCCACCAGGTAAAGCGCTGGCGTAAGAGTGCCTTTCCGGTTGGTGCCAGCGGTTTCTTCCGGCTTCATGACGCGAGTCTAACATCGCGACCGGGACTGTTCGTCAATTGAGCAGGCAGGGATCGCGATGCTCAGTCCCAACTTTTGTCTTGCGCCGCCTGCCTTCTTGTTTCCGCCCTGATGGCGTGCCGCCTCATCGCTATCTCGATGGTCGACTGTAATTCGCGGGCGCGAAACGGTTTCAGAACGAAGCCGTCATAATGAGTTCCCTTAGCCCGTTCCACGGTCAGCCGGTCGGAATAGGCAGTCAGATAGATGAGCGGCACATCCACCTGCTTGTGGATTTCCTCTGCGGCGTGCACGCCGTCTTTCTCGCCCTTCAACCGTATGTCCATCAGGATCAGGTCGGGGCGTTCTGTGATGGCGATGGCAATGCTTTCCTCGGCAGAATCCACCGCGGCGATTATCGAAAAACCTAGAGATGACAACCGCTCTCTGAGTTCTTCGGCAACCAGAATCTCGTCTTCAACGATCAGGGCGCGCGGTCTGGGACAACCAGGATCAACCTGCATGTCGATTCACCGTGAAATGTAATAGGGCTGAGGTTCCCGGATCGTTCCTGATCAATGTGAACGTTCCGCGAATCTGTTGAGTCAGGGACCGAACCAACCTCAAGCCCAGCGACTGGTTGGTATCAAAGTCTAAATCGGCAGGAATACCGATACCGCTGTCGGCTACGCAAAGCGTACACCTGCCGTCCGGTCCGCTGCGCAGCGTCACCTTGATCTGGCCGCCAGCGCTATTGGAGAAACCGTGCTTGAGCGCATTTGATATCAATTCGTTGAGTATCAAGCCGCACGGTACCGCCAGATCAACGCCCATGGTTACCGGCTCCAACTCGCTTTTCAAACTCACGGCGACGCTGGGACTTCCATGCGACGATAAAATATCTTCCGCCAGGGCCTGCGCATATCCGGCAAAGTCAATGCGCGCCAGATTCTCCGAGCCGTACAGACTCTCGTGCACCAGCGCCATCGAATGCACGCGATTTTCCATGTCACGAAAGATATCCGCGGTTTCCTCGTTTCGGGTGTGGGTAGACTGAAGATAGAAGAGGCTGCAGATCACCGCCAGGTTGTTCTTGACCCGATGATGAACTTCCCGCAGAAGAGCTTCTTTTCTTTCCTCGCTGGCTCGCAGGTGGGCAGTTACTTTTTCAGATGCTTTCGCTTGTCGCACCAGGGCGAAAGCATGGGGGACGGTAAAGGGAAGCACGGCCGCCGTCGTAAGCGAAACCACGGCAGTGAAAATCTTGATCGCCGCCGAGAGGATGTACACCGGTATCCAGATGGTGACCACTTCCATGAAATGGGTAGCCCCACACGCAATGATGAAGAGCCCGAACGCCAGGAACATCCAGTGAAAGGGAATATCGCGGCGTCCCTTGAATCCCAGGTACGCCAGGGTCACGGAGATCGCCAGATACGCGATTCCAATAAGA
Source organism: Terriglobales bacterium (assembly GCA_050746005.1). Classification (GTDB taxonomy): domain Bacteria; phylum Acidobacteriota; class Terriglobia; order Terriglobales; family Acidobacteriaceae; genus JAIQFF01. The sequence continues at coordinate 27,425 of JBOGLC010000054.1, read as the reverse complement.
GAATCCGCGGCCACGTGGGTCCACACCAACCCGGGATTCCCCAAATAGCAATACGCATGCGGCAGGAAATCGGTCGCCAGAAACCACGCTGCCAGCCTGGGCCAAATAACGAATGCGCAGACGATTAACGCTCCCGCAACCCCGATGGCGTACAGCTGGCGTTTAAGGAAACGTGAAGGGATGAAAGACTCGCGAGCTACCGCAGGCGTTGACATGGGACCTCCGTTCCGGGAGTGTGCCAACAGGAGTGTTGCTTTAGAGGGGGCCCAAAATCCGCGCAGGGACTGCATCCGGAAAACGAGACCTTCAGGGCGCGGCTGATGCGATCACGATTTTATACTCTTGATTGCGCAGCGCCGGCGAAAAATTGATACCACCGCATAAGCCTGAGTGCTGCGAATGCAGCGTTTTGGGACAAGAGCTTCGTACTTCTGGCGCCGCCCAGCACACCCTGGTGGTTAATTGACGGGGTCAGCCCCAATGCCTAGAATCAGTAACAGCTTGAGCCGTCAGCTGTGGGCTTTCAGCAGACCGCCTCTGGCTGATGGAAGAGGGCTGAAAGCTCGCAAGCATCGCATTGCTCACCTGCCGGTTGAGGAGATACCCAGGAAGTCCATGCCACTTTACGAATACGAGTGCAAGAAGTGCCATCACCGCTTCGAGCGTATCCAGAAGTTTTCCGATCCCCACGTCAAGAAATGTCCCAAGTGCGGCGGCCCGATTGAACAGGTGATTTCCGCCCCGGCGGTCCAGTTCAAGGGATCGGGCTGGTACGTCACCGACTACGCCAAGAAATCTTCCACCGGTTCGGCTTCATCTTCCAATGGCGACTCCGCCTCCAGTAAGGACTCCAAGTCAAAGCCGGAGGATACCGCCAAGGCCGAGAGCTCAGCTAAATCGGATGCGTCCAAGTCTGAGGGTTCGAAAAAATCGGAGGACTCCTCGAGGAAAAGCAGCAAGAAGTAAAATCAGCCAGGGCGCACGAGCCGGGCGCTCGCGCCTACATGAACCTCATCGCCATCTCAAGCTGTAACCCAGCGCGGCCAGAATCTGGTTCTCGAACTCATATTCCAGCACAAATGAAAAGCTTTCGCCCTGGTCCTCCCACGAAGCGGCGTAGTGGGTAAGATCGCGCCGGTAAAAGGAGTAGGCCGCGGCGTAGCGGATGTTGCAAGGCTGCGGACACGCGATCATTCCGGTGGGATCGGCGCGGTCCTGGCCGGTTGCCGCCAGCAGCGTACTCGCCGAGACGTCCGGCTCGGGCGCTACCTCGAGCTGATGCGGCATCACCTCCAGAGCGCGGGCATCGCCGGGACGAATCTCAGCCGGCGCCCCATAAAGTGAGCGCTGCAATGGATTGAGATCCACCTCCTGAGCTATGGTCTCCTGTGCCGCCTTCCAGATCGCCAACAGGTCGCCTACTGAATGCTTCGTATGGTTAACAAAACCCACTCTCAGCGCGTCGGGCTGCCCGCCACATCCCAGTAAGGCGATCGCCATCAGCAACAGCTGCCAGAGATGTCGGCGCATGGTTTCCGGTGAACTCGCTTCCCCCAAGGGAGCTATCGTCCACCGGGCGGATTACCTCCAGCTATGACATCCGGGATGAGTCGTTTTTCAGGTCACCGCATCTAAATAGTCGTTATAACGAGGATTTAATCATGATTAATATCAGACGCAGTGAAGAGCGCGGCGGAGGCAACTTCGGCTGGCTCAGTACTCACCACACATTTTCCTTCGATCAGTACCATGACCCGCGTTTCATGGGTTTCCGCTCCCTGCGCGTACTCAACGAAGACTGGGTGCAGGCAGGGAACGGTTTCCCCATGCATCCGCACCGCGACATGGAGATCATTACCTACCTCTTGGAGGGCGCGCTCGAGCACAAGGACAGCATGGGGAACGGCTCCATCATCCGCCCCGGCGATGGACTGCGCATGAGCGCCGGAACCGGAGTGCGGCACAGCGAGGCCAACGCTTCGAACACCGAGGCAGCCCATCTGCTGCAGATATGGATCCTGCCCGACCGGCGAGGCCACGAACCCGGTTACGAACAGAGGGTATTCCCGGAAGACGAGAAGCGCGGCAAGCTCCGCCTGATCGCCAGCCCGGACGGCAAGGACGGCTCCGTGACCATCCATCAAGATGCAAAGCTATATGTGTCGCTGCTCCAGCCCGGACAGGAAGTGAAGCACGAACTGAGCCAGGAACGTTATGCCTGGCTGCAAGTCGCCAGGGGAGCGGTAGAGTTGAACGGCCAAAGCCTGAAACAGGGCGACGGCGCCGCCGTAAGCGACGAACAGCGGCTGCTGATCAAAGGCCGGGAAGACGCCGAAGTGCTGCTGTTCGACCTGGCATGAATCAGCCGAGGGGGGGCGGACCCTCCTTCGAATCGAAGGGAATGTCGGCACGCACTTTCGCGGGAAGGGACTGCGGCAGGGTAGTGGGTCAGTTTGAACCTGTCCCCCCGCTCATGAAGGCGTCATGCTGAGCTTGCCAAGCATCTGGCGTGTGCAGCGGATATGCAGCCGCGTCAGCAATTGGCACGGCGCGCGCCAGATCCTTCGGGACTGAAGTCCCTCAGGGTGACGCCGGCGAGATGGGCGTTTCAAACTGGCCCACTATCTGCGGCAGAGATGCCACTTTGCACTCATTGCCCAAGTCAGTGGTTTGTGCTAAGTTCGGCGGTCAATTGTTCCATGCCCTTTCTCTTTAACCACGAGAAGTCCCGCTCGGCGCCCCAGGAACCGGTTCAGGCTGAGGTTCCGGAGCTACACGCCGCCCAGATGGCTGCCGCTTACTACGGTGAACGCCAGGGCGGCGATCTGTATGACTTTGTGCGAGTGACTCCAAACCGGGTGATCTTTGGTTTGCTGGATATCGCGGGACGCCTGGAACAGAACAATGGCATTGTCTCCGCCGCCCAGCAAACCTTCCGCACCCGGTCCCCGGAGCTGTTCTCAGGCGAGGACATCAACGAGGCGGACGCCATGGCCGAACTCTGTCTCGAACTCAACCGGACCATCATGTCCGCCGAGGGCGGCATCCGGTCGTGCCCCGCTTTTGCCGGCTGCTATAACGAAGACCTGGGCACCGTCTGCTACTTTAACGCCGGCCACACGCCCGGACTCCTCCGCGACCTGACTGGCATCTCCGAACTCAAGGCCACTGGACTGCCTCTTGGACTCTTTTCCCACTCCACCTGCGAGGCGCCCCTGGTTGCGGTGCCTCCCGGCGCCGCCCTGCTGCTGGTTTCCCGGGGGTTGCTGGAAGGCAGGCGCAGGCGTGAGGAATTCGGATTGGACCGGGTGAAAGCCGGATTGCAACAGGCCAGCAACGAAACTGCCCGGGAGCTGTGCGCCACCATGATCGATGGCGTGCAAGAGTTTATGGGCAAACCCCCAGTTCACAACGACGTGACCGCCCTGGCGCTGGTGCGAACGGGCAACAGCAAAGCGTCTCCAACCGGCAAGCCCTAGTTCAAACTTCCTACCGGTCGTATTTGTTCCCTTTATAAGTACACTTATAAATATAATTATGTACGTGTTATTATATTTATATATATATTCCGTTAGTTGTAAGTTACATCTTTAGGTGTAATATAAGGGCAATATGAAGTCGCAATTCAGGATTCTGCGGCGTCGACAATTGGAGCGAACTCTGCGGCCATTTCTACCGGCTCGGGAAGTCTCGCGGCCACAAAAGGGCTGGATTCGGGCAATCCGTGAAGCCTCCGGCATGACGCTCCGTGAGTTGGCCGCACGGATGAAAAGCAGCCTCTCCCTTGCAGCACAATTTGAAAGGTCGGAGGCCGGCTACAGAATCACACTGAAAAGCCTCAGACAAGCAGCGGACGCTCTCGAATGCGACCTCGTGTACGCCCTCGTGCCCAGGCAGGGTACTCTGCGCGACCTGGCGGAGCGGCGCGCGATCGAACTAGCTACCCCGGACGTGTTGGCGGTAGAACACACCATGGCGCTCGAGGACCAGGCAGTCGGCGGTGTGAAACAGAAAATTAAGGAAGAAGCCAACCGTCTTTTGAAGCGGAGGTAATCATGCCGCTGTTAAATGCAGGAGATGGTAACACCCCGCTTACGCCCGAAGAACTCGCTGACCTCATTCCCAACCTGGCTGTGCGTGAAGAACTGAACGAATGGGAGCGCGAGAACATCCTGCGGGCACGGCAGTGGGCATTGGCGCGCAGGAACGTCAGGAGTTCCGATCCCTTCTCGGAGGTATACATACGAAAACTTCACGGCAGGATGTTCGACCAGACCTGGAAATGGGCAGGCAGATATCGCAAAACCGAAAAGACAATCGGGGTTCCGGCGGGGGAGATGCTGGAAATGCTCGGCGCACTGCTCGGCGATGCCAGGTACTGGAAGGAACACAATACTCACCCCGCTGACGAGATCGCCATCCGGTTTCATCACCGGCTGGCGCTGATTCATCTTTTTCCAAATGGAAATGGCAGACATGCCCGGATGATTGCCGATGTCATTGCGCTCAAGTCAGGAAGAACCGTCTTCACCTGGGGCGGGCTCAGCCTCATAAAACCAGGGGAAGCCCGGGAAAAGTACCTGCAGGCTATGAGAGCGGCCGATGCGGGAGACACTGTTCCCCTGATCGAGTTTTCCCGCTCCTAGCCCGCTCCCGCTGGAACAACCTAGCAGGAGCATCCGCGGCGGCGGTCCCCAGTGATTGGTGGTGTTATTGGTCGTCCGGTTTACTTTTTCTTTCTCTTTCTGCCAGCCGTTCCTGGCGCAGCCTCCGGCTTCTCCGGCGCCAGTTCATCCGCAGTCACGAAGATAAGATCGATGTCGGTCGGAATTCCTTGCAGGCGGTCGAGCGCTTTCTTCAGGCCGGGGCGGATAACTCCCATTTCATCCTGTAGCTTTTTCGCTCCCGCGTAGTCGCCCTGGGCTTCGAGAGTCAGAAGATCGTGGTCCAGGTCACGCACCCCCTGCTTGAATTTTTCCAGGTCCAGCGCGAAAGTCTGGTCTGCCCGTTGGGTGAATGCTCCTCTATCCATGAGGTAGTTGAACTGGATGGCCATGCCCTTGCCGTGAGCTTCGTTCAGCCCGAAGCGGAGGCTGCGGAACATTGAAGCCAGGTAGGTGGTGTAGAGCTGCCGTTGCGCCGCTCCGTCGGAGGGCAGCACGCTCGACAACTTCATCTCCTGGGCATGGTCCATCATGTACTGCAGCGCGAACAGGCCGGTGATATCGGCTTTGGCTTCTTCAATGGCGCTGTAGAGCTCTTTGAGTTCGGCGCGTGGAGTCGTGTTTCGACCGTCCACTTTGATCTGGTGCGGCCCCAGCCCATGCATCAGTTCGTGGGCCACGATGTGAGTAAAGAATGACTCAAAATTGACGTCCCGCGCGGCGGGAGGAAGCATCGTGCGCGCGATCGGAAGCAGCACGCTGCGAAACTTGGCCTCCTGGACATTTTTGAGCATCACCCGTTTGCTGCCCTTCTGGTTCACCACGCGCTCATCATTGGGCAGATTGTAGGCGGCGGTCGCGACGCCATGGTTGCCGTCTCCGGAACACAGAACCTCATCCACCACGCGAATCGGCGCCGCTGCTCCCAGCTTGGGATTGCGATACTTTGGATCAATGGGGAGATTGTCCTCGATTTCCTGCAGATGCGCGCTCAGGGCGGAAAACTTTGCGGTCGCCTCATCGTCCCGCAGGTTCAGGAAAGTCTCGAAAGCAGCCTTGTAGCCGAACAGTTCGTCGTCGTAAGTTTCGTACGGTCCAATCGTGATGTCGACGGGCGCATCCAGGTCCATCCAGGCCAGGTCGCTGGCATAGTAGTCGTTGGAGAGAAACGCATCGGCGCGCAGGTTGAGAAAAGTCTTCAGCGAGTCGTTATCGGTGAGATCGGCTGCTTCCTTCAGCAGGTTTGCCGCCCGGGTCAGGTCGTCCTTGTACTCTTCACTGTAGGGAACGGCCACCAGGGTTTTCGCACTTCCATCATTTTTTCGCCGGATCACGGTGAAAAATCCCTTGGCCGCCCGCTGGTCGTCTTTCGACAAGGACGCAACCCAGGTTTCGAATTCCTCCCGAGTCATGTCCTCGGGATAGAAATTTGCGCCCTTAAGTTTCTCCGGGGGGACGCCGGGAAGGAAGGCCTTGAAGTTATCCAATGCGGACCAGGGGCTCTTGTTGATCCAGAAATATTGCAGGCGTGCTTTGCCCAGCGGCGTCGCGTCCTTCTGCAGCCGGGAATAGAGAGCGGGATTGCCGCTCCAGTACTGGACCAGAAATATGTCATTCATGATGCGCCCGGCCTCGATCAGTTTGACCAGCGCCTGCCGGTCCCCGGCGGAAAGCTTCGATGTATCCACCCGCAAGGTAGTCGGCGCAAAGCGCGCCGTCATCTTCTGGAGCTGCGCCAGTCCGGGTGCGGGAGAGCTGGCTTTCCGGGCCTTGGACTTTTGGGCCCTAGCGGGAGCGATGGCCACTCCAAGAATGATGGTCCAACCAAAGATCATCGCAACATAAGCCTGAAACTTCATTCACTCTCCTTGGGGCCAGCGCCAATAAACCGATCAGGATACCAGCACATTCGGTGGCAGCGGACCTTCCTTCAGAGTTACAATCTACCCAGGCCGTCAGCGCTGGGTCTTCTGACTCGAGGGGACGGCCACCCACATTGCTATGAAAAAACAACTCCCCTTGCTGTTGCTGGCTTGCGCCGTCGCCCTGCCTATGGTTCTGTCCGCCGATACGGTGGTCGAGGAAATTATAGCCCGCATTAATAATCAGATTGTTACCCGTGCAGAATACCAGCGCAGCAAAGAGCAGTTGAAGCAGGAAGCGCAGCAACAGGACCCGGCCAACGTCGACAAGATTGTCGCCGAAAGAGACAAGGACGTTCTGCGCGACCTAATCGATCAGCAACTGCTGCTCGAAAAGGGCAAGGACCTGGGCATCACGGCCGATACCGAAGTGATCAAACGGCTCGACGAAATGCGCAAGGAAATGAAGCTGGGATCGATGGAAGACCTGGAAAAGGCCGCCCAGGCACAAGGCATCTCCTATGAGGATTTCAAGCAGAATATGAAGAACCAGATCATCACTCAGGAGGTGATCTCGAAGGAAGTCGGCTCCCGGATGTCCATCGGCAAGGACGAATTGCAGCAATTCTACGACGCGCATAAGAGCCAGATGGCGCAGCCGGAACAGATCCGGTTGAGTGAACTGCTGGTTTCCACCGAAAAGAAAGACAAAGACGCTTCCACGGATGAAACGCAGCAACTCGCTGCGGCGCAAGCCAAGGCGGACGAGCTGTTGGCGCAGATTAGGAAGGGAGCTGCCTTCGACGAAGTCGCCAAGAAGAACTCAGATGGACCCACAGCCGCACAGGGCGGCGATCTCGGCTACTTCAAGCGCGGGACACTGGCCAAGGAACTCGAAGACAAGACTTTTGCCATGAAGCCGGGCGACGTTTCCGACGTCATCCGCACCAAGCAGGGCTTTGTTATCCTCAAGGTCACCGAGCACCAGCAGGCCGGTGTGCCTCCGCTGAGCCAGGTTGAGGGCAAGGTTCAGGACGCAATCTACATGCAGAAGCTCCAGCCCGCTCTGCGCGCCTACCTGCAGAAGCTGCGCGAAGAGGCTTACATCGCGATCAAACCCGGTTACGTGGATACCGGCGCGAGCCCCAACCAGACCGTGCCCATTGAAACCACCGCCAAGGAAAACGGCGCCAAGGAACTGAAGAAAAAGCAGAAAAAGCTGGGCATTCTCTAGATTAGACTGGGCCTGAATCAAGTCGAGATGGTCGAAGGTTTATCTCGAACCGCCTTCGGCCAGATGGCATGCCGAGGTTGCGAGGCATCTCGCGGGAACGGCGACACGATCTTCCAGGCGGACCTATGGAAACGAAATGACAGGCTGTGAGCTATGAAGGAATTTTTCGTTTCCGACTGCCTTCAGTACGAGAACAAGATCATCACCTCCAGCTTCGTGGTGATTTCCCGCCAGGTCAAACCCAAGAAAAGCGGTGAACCCTATCTGGCCTTGACCCTGGGCGATCGCTGCGGCCACATCGAAGCCAAGATGTGGGACAACGTCGAGGACGCCATCGACGCCTTCGTCCAGGACGACTTCGTCAAGGTCAAGGGCCTGATCAATAAGTACAAGAATCGCTTCCAGCTCACCATCCACAAGCTCCGCCGCATGGGAGAGAATGAAGTCGACTTCGCCGATTACCTTCCCAAGACCACAAAAGACATTGGCGAGTTATGGCAGACGCTGGCAGGCTACGTCGCGAGTATCAAAGATCCTCATCTGAAGGCCCTGATTGAGGCGTTCATGGCCGACCCGGAAATCGCGGAAGCGTACCGCAACGCCCCCGCAGCCAAGACTCTGCATCACGCGTTCATTGGCGGATTGCTGGAGCACGTAGTCTCGCTGTTCAATTCCTGCGACCTGATGAGCCGCAATTATCCGCAGATCAATCGCGACCTGCTGCTCACCGGCGCCTTCTTTCACGATATCGGAAAAATCCACGAGCTTACCTATAACCGCTCGTTTTCCTACAGCACACGCGGCCAGCTGCTGGGACACATGATTATCGAACTGGAAATGCTTCAGGCCAAGCTGCCGCAAGTGCCGGGCTTTCCCGAGCCGCTGAAGACTCTGGTCGAGCACCTCATCATCAGCCATCACGGCCAGTACGATTTCGGCTCGCCCAAGCTGCCCATGTTTCCTGAGGCGCTCATGCTGCACTATCTTGACGATCTTGATTCCAAGATGGAAGCCATGCGCGCGCAGTTGGAGCGCGGAGGGGAATCGGAAGGGGCCTGGACCGGGTACAATCCGTCGCTTGGGCGTCCCGTGCTGAATACGGCAAAGTTCCTGGCACACAAAGTTTCCGGCGAGGAAGACCTGCATATTCCCGAGCTGCCGCTTTCCGGCAGCGATGCGGCCGCCGGCACGGCCCCGCTGGCCAGCCCCGAGCCCACTCCGTCGACCGAAGAAAAGAGCGGCGCCGCCATGACATCCGCTTCGCGTGAGGATAAAATCTAGGCCAAATCGTTCTGAAACTTGGTCAGCGTCCCGTTAGACCATTCCGTTGGAGGGCACAAATGAGAATCCGTTTAACCGCACTCACCCTGGGTCTCTATCTATCTTTCGCCCTGCTCGGCTGCAACAAGCCGGCAGCTCCTGCAGATTCGAATTCTTCCACCTCTTCATCGTCTTCAGATGACAGCAGCAATACTTCGACCGCGCCCGGTTCCGCTTCGACGATGTCCAGTACCGAAATGTCGAAGATGAAACCCGAACCAGCGAGGGCCTTGGTGGTGCCGGCCGGTACAGTATTGACGGTTCGCCTGGGAGAAACAGTTGGATCCAAGATCAGTTCCGTCGGTCAGACTTTCACCGCCACGGTGGCGACCCCGGTAGTGGTCAATGGCAAGACGGCGATTCCTTCCGGAGCAGCCGCTTCCGGAACCGTAGTTGACGCCAAGCCGCTGGGCCGCTTCAAGGGCGGAGCTTCGCTTCAGGTGCGTTTGACTTCGGTCACACTGGGAGGAGCGGAGCAGTCGATTTCCACATCTTCGGTGGTTCGCTCGCAGCAGGGCAAGGGTAAGCGCACGGCTGTGTTGGCAGGCGGTGGCGCTGGGCTGGGCGCTCTCATCGGCGGCCTGGCTGGAGGCGGCAAAGGTGCGGCGATCGGCGCACTCGCCGGCGCCGGCGCCGGTACGGGCGGTGCTGCGTTCACTGGCAATAAGGACATTGTCCTGCCCGCCGAGTCGGCGCTCAGCTTCAAGCTGGAGCAACCGCTGACAGTAAAATAGCCATTCCGCTCGCAAAAATGCAGCCCAGGAAGCAGAACCCTGGGCTGGTTTTTGTAACCGGGTCCATCCCGTGCTGAACTTCGCTCAATATCGCCTTCTGAGCTTCGACTGCTACGGCACTCTCATTGACTGGGAGACGGGAATCTTCTCTGCGCTTCGCCCCATTCTCGCTGCCCATGGCGTGGCTGTCTCCGACTCTGAAGTTTTGCGGCTTTATTCCGAACTCGAATTCGACGCCGAGCAGGGAGAATACCGTTCTTATCGCGAGGTCCTCCAATCGGTTGTCCGCGGATTCGGCCAGCGCCTTGGATTCATCCCGACTGAAGCCGAGATCCGCTCACTCTCCGAGTCGCTGCCCGCGTGGCTGCCCTTCCCAGATACGATTGCGGCGCTGGGCACACTCAAAGAGCGCTACCAACTGGCGGTGGTCTCCAATGTTGACGACGACCTTTTCGCTTCCACGGCCGGCCGTCTCCAGGTGCCCTTGGACTTCGTAATCACCGCGCAGCAGGCCCGCGCCTACAAGCCCTCATTACAAATGTTCAAGCTCGCGCAGCAATGCACCGGGGTGGAACCGGGCCAATGGCTTCACATTGGTCAAAGCGTCTACCACGACGTGGTCCCCGCCAACTTCCTTGGAATTGACACGGTGTGGGTGAACCGCGCCTCGCCCCGCCCCGGATCCGGCGCCGCCAAGACTGCAACCGCGCAACCCGGTCTCGAGGTTCCCGATCTGCGAACTCTCGCCCAACTGGCAACCGGGAACGGAAAACTGCAAACTGGTTCTCCCCTCCCCAGCCGGTATTAGACTGGTAGCGACCGGCATAATCCCGAGCCGCAATCGGAGATCACGAGATGACAACCACCACCGCCCGTTCTAATCCTCTTTCCTACCTGACGAACCAGCTCAATGAACTGAAAGAAAAAGGCACTCACTTCAAATTGCGGGTACTCGACGACGAGCAAGCTGCCGTCTGCACGTTCGACGGCAAGAAAGTCATCAACCTGGCTTCGAATAATTACCTTGGCCTGACCACGCACCCCAAACTGCGCGAGGCGGCGCTCGAAGCCACCCGCAGGTACGGGGTCGGTTCCGGAGCGGTGCGCACCATCGCCGGCACCATGAAGATTCACATGGAACTGGAAGAGAGAATCGCCCGTTTCAAGAATGTGGAAGCCTGCGTGGTCTTCCAGTCCGGCTTCGCGGCCAATGCGGGCACCGTGTCGGCGGTGCTGGGCAAAGAGGACTTCATCATCTCCGACCAGTTGAATCATGCTTCGATCATCGACGGCGCCCGCCTGTCACGCGCCAGGATTCTGGTCTTCGAGCATAAGAACATCGCGCAGGCGGAGGAGCGACTGGCCAGCATCAAAGACCAGCCCGGCCAGAGATTGCTGATCACCGACGGCGTCTTTTCCATGGATGGCGACATCGGCCCGCTTCCCGCCCTCTGCGACCTGGCGGAAAAGTACGGCGCCATCATGATGGTCGACGACGCGCATGCCTCCGGCGTTCTGGGCCGCAACGGCCGCGGCACGGTCGATCATTTCAAAGTGCACGGCCGTGTCGACATCCAGGTGGGAACGCTGTCAAAAGCGGTCGGCGCGCTCGGCGGATACGTCTGCGGCACTCGCGACCTGATTGATTTTCTCTATCACCGCGCCCGGCCCTTCTTGTTCTCGACTTCGCATCCACCCTCGGTGGCAGCCACCTGCATTGCAGCTTTCGATGTCCTCGAAAACGAACCCGAGCGCATCGAGAAATTATGGGAGAACACCCACTTCTGGAAACAGGAACTGGACTTGCTCGGCTTCGATATCGGGGGCAAGACCACGCCCGCCAGCGAAACGCCGATTACGCCAATCATCATCGGCGACGGCAAACTCACCATGGACTTTTCGCGGGAGTTGTTTAAGGAGGGCGTGATGGGAACCGGGATCGCGTTCCCGACGGTGCCGGAAGGGAAGGCCCGCATCCGCACCATCATGACAGCAACTCATACTCGCGAAGAATTGCAGCAGGCGCTGGAAGTTCTGAAGCGCGTGGGGAAGAGGATGGGAATACTGAATTAATGGAGGCGCGAGCGCCCTCGCTCGTGCGGCGCCAATCCCAATGATGCGAGTTTCACGACTGCCTCTTGCACGAGCGGGGCGCTCGCGCCTACATTGACGACTCCGCCCGGTACACAATCCGTCCGCCCACAATCGTCGCCACAACTTTCCCTGTAAACTGCATTCCGCCGAACGGCGTATTGTGCGATCGCGAGTGCGACTTGGCCGCGTCGAAGGTCCAGCGCTTCTGGGGATCGAAGATGGTGACGTCGGCATGGCTGCCGCGAAGTAGCGTCCCCCGGCCTCGCAGGCTGAAGACCCGCGCCGGGCCTGAAGTGAAGAGCTCGACAATCCGGCTGAGCGGAATCTTGTGGCCGCGATGAAGATGAGTGATCGCCAGGCCAAGCGCAGTCTCGAGGCCGGTAATCCCGAAAGCGGCGCGCTCGAACTCGATTATCTTTTCATGGGGAGCGTGGGGCGCGTGGTCGGTGGCGATCGCGTCTACAGTGCCATCGGCCAGCGCCACCAGGATGGCTTCGCGGTCCGAGTCTGACCGCAACGGCGGGTTCATCTTGAAGTTGGTGTCGTACTCGCCGACATCCGCGTCGGTCAGAGCGAAGTGATGGGGCGTGACTTCGCAGGTCACATGCGACTTGCTGCGCTTTCCCCGGCGAACGGCCTTCAACGCATCCGCCGTCGAAAGATGGGCCACGTGCAGGCGCGCGCCGATGAACTGCTGCGCCAGTTGCACATCACGCTCCACGATCGAAGCCTCGGCGGCTGCATTCATCCCGCGCAGGCCTAAGCGAAAAGAGGTGGGACCGTCGTTCATGGAGCAGCGGTCAGTCACGCGCGTATCTTCCGCATGCTGAATGACGGGCAGATTGATCTCGGAAGACAAGCGCAGCGTCTCGCGCATGACGCTGTCGTTAAGAATCGGCTTGCCGTCGTCACTCACTCCAACAGCTCCCGCACGTTGCAAGGCGCGGAAATCAGTGAGCACGGCCCCTTTGCTGGCGTGGGTAGCGGCTGCGATCGGAAAGACATTTACGACCGCGCCCCGCTCCGGTTGCTGCAGCCATGTGACCCACTCCGGCGAGTCGACGACGGGCTGCGTGTTGGGCATGCAGCAGACGGAAGTGAATCCTCCCGCGGCGGCAGCGGCAGAGCCGGTGGCGATGGTCTCTTTGTAGCCCTGACCGGGTTCGCGCAGGTGAACGTGCAGGTCGATGAATCCCGGGGCGACAATCAGCCCGCGGGCGTCGATTTTTTCATGCGCCGTGCCACGAGTCTTGCCCGGTGGCGCGACCTCGGCCACCTGCCCGTCGCGCAGCAGAACGTCCATGGCGGCGTCGAGTTTCGCGGCGGGATCGATGACCCGCCCCCCTTTTATCAGCAGGCTGTAATTTTCTCTCTTCAATTTCAGTTCGTCTTTCCGACAAAAAACTTTTACCGCGGAGCCACGGAATCACGGATAAAGGCAACCCCATTCACTGCAAAACTAAAGTATTTCTCCGTGCCTCGGCGTCTCCGTGGTGAAATCCTTCTCATCGGGCCTTCCCCAGCGCCCTGGCCAGAATCGCCATGCGCACCGGCACTCCGTTCCGCACTTCTTCCACAATGGCCGACTGCGGACAATCAGCCACCTCCCAGGTCAACTCCAGACCGCGGATAATCGGCCCGGGATGCATGAGCATGGCATCTTTCTTTGCCAGTTTGAGCCGCGCCATAGTGATCTGGTAGCGTGCAATGTAATCCTGCAAACTGATTTTTGTGCCGGCCAGGCGTTCCTTCTGAACCCGCAGCGTAAGGATTACGTCGGCGCCATGGACCGCATCTTCCACTGTACGCGTGATGTGCAGGCCCGGCGCCAGGCTGAGTGCGGTTTCAGGCAAAAACTCCGGCGGACCGCACAGGGTCATTCTCGCCCCGAACTTGCTGAGCAGGTGAATCGCGGAGCGCGCCACGCGACTGTGATAGATGTCGCCCACGATGGCGACTTGCAACCCCTTCAGCGTCTTTTTGTGGCGCAGTATGGTGTAGGCATCGAGCAGGGCCTGCGAGGGATGCTCATGCATGCCGTCGCCGGCATTGATCACAGGAATATCCAGATATCGCGCCATCAGCGCGGCCGCGCCGGCCTGCGGATGGCGGATCACGATCACATCCGCGCCCACCGCCCGCAGCGTGTAACCGGTGTCCAGCAGCGACTCGCCCTTTTCGATGCTCGATCCGCTGGAGAGCACCAGCGTGGTCATCGCCCCCAGCGACTTGGCCGCGATTTCGAACGAACTGCGAGTGCGGGTAGAAGCTTCGTAGAACAGCAACAGCACCCGCTTGCCGCGCAGCAAGGGCTGGGCCTTGAGCGGATTCATGCGCCGGGCCAGCTTGAGCAGGCCCAGAATGTTCGCTGCTTCGAGATGTTCAATGCCCAGCAGGGAACCGCGTGCAGCTTGGTTCATGATTTACCAGAATGCGGTTTGCCAGAATTATGTGAACCACGAGCGCGTGGACTGGAAGTTCCCTTCACTCATGGATCAGTCTTGCCGTTCGACCAGCAGAACTTTTTCCTTGTCATCCACCTCGCGCAGTTTCACTTCGATAATTTCGCGGTCCGAGGTTTGCACCTTGCGTCCGATAAATCCGGCCTCGATCGGCAATTCGCGATGTCCGCGGTCAATCAGCACGCACAACTGCACCCGTTTGGGGCGGCCTTCGCGGAACAGCGCGTCCAGGGCAGCGCGAATCGTGCGGCCGGTGTACAAAACGTCGTCCACCAGAATGATGTTCTTGCCGGTAATGGGAAATCCGATCTCGGTCTTCTGCACCACGGGTTTCGGTCCCAGCGTGGAAAGGTCGTCACGATACAAAGTGATGTCCAGCGTGCCCACGGGCACGGGCGTCTTCTCAATGCGGGCAATCATCTGCCCCAGACGCTGCGCCAGAGGCACACCGCGCCGCCTGATCCCGACCAGTCCGAGATCGGCAGCGCCGTTGTTTTTCTCGATGATTTCGTGGACCAGGCGGACCAGGGTTCGCTCGATTTCCGAGGGCGACATCAGTTGCGACTTCTCGCGCAGGCTCGCAGGGCGGGGAGATATTTTCGCAGTCATAAACGCTGCATCATACGCGGGCAACGCGATCCTGAGCAAGTTCGCAAACCACAAGCCAGGATGTAACTCTCCCCGAATGAAAGAGGTATGTTGTCGCAACATTCTCCAGGCACCAGCGGCCCGGGGCCTTCCGGGATACTGGCTTCGGGGACACTGTAGAGAAGCGAAGACCAGGCAACTCTAGGGTCCTATGCCGCACCCAAGTTTCGGAATACAAGGATTCACTCAGAGGAGGCATTACGCTATGCATTGTAGATCCCGGTATCTCAGTTCTCTGCTGCTGGCTGCAGCATTCCTTGTGCCGGCGGTGACTGCTGGCTGCGCAACCCGGAGCTATCGTGTTTATGATCCCTATGGCAACGACTATCACCGCTGGGACCGTAACGAAAATGTTTACTACCGTCAGTGGGAAGTCCAGAATCATCGCAATGATGGGGATTTCCGCAGACTGGATCGCCATCAGCAAGAGGAATACTGGAAGTGGCGCCACAGCCACGAGGATCATGACCATGACCACGATCATGACCACGACCGGCACTAAGAAAAAATAAAATTACGAAGCCGATCTGGCGCCGCCGCCCTCACCTGCGCTCTTGACTCCAGCTTGCAACCGCGAGGACGGTCGCGTAAGCGCGCGATCGTCCTGCAGCAGTCGCCCTTCAGAAACTGCAGCGAAACGAAATTCCACAATTTATTTTTGGATAGCGGAGGCTGGGGGTCATCCCGTCGGCACGCGGACGAGGCCGCCCGCGCTGCGACTCATGTCCATGGGTCACATCGCTGCAAGAAATCCGCGCCTCCGGTGGGTTACACTAGGAAACTTTCACCCGACTCTCAGGAGGAATCCGCTATGCCCGATGCCGCCCTCAGTGGCGCCGATTTCAAGAAGCAGCTGCGCGAAGGCTTGCCCAAGATGGGTTTGTTCCTGAACGCGCACAGTCCCACCGTCGCCGAACAGTTGGCCTACAGCGGCTATGACTGGTTGCTGGTCGATACCCAGCACGGTCCCATGGGCTACGAAAAACTTTCCGCCATGCTTTCCGGAATTTCAAACGGCGGCGCCAAATCCATGGTGCGGGTTGGGGGATACGACGATCGACCGGGAATTCAGCAGGCCCTTGACATGGGCGCCGACGGCGTTCTCATCCCCTACATCAATACCGCGGAAGAAGCACGCCAGGCGGTGAGTTGCGCGAAGTACCCGCGAGTGGGCACGCGCTCGGTCTACTTTCCACAGAGAAGCATGAACAAGGCGGGCCTCCTGGGTTACGCCGGCAATTTCAATAACAACGGCATCGTGGCCCTGCAGGTCGAGACGGCTTCATGCATCGACAATATTGCGGAGATCGCCGCCGTCCCTGGCGTGGACATTCTGTTTCTGGGCCAGAACGATCTGTGTATGTCGATGGGCCTCTATGAGAAGTACGAATTCCCCCACATGTACACCTCGCCCGAACTGGGGGCGGCCACCCAGAAGCTGGTCGATCATGCGCGCAAGAACAATCTCATTCTCGGACTTTTTCTATTCGGCACGGCTCGCGTAGGCGAGTTCCTGGAGAAGGGCTTCACCTTCATCAGCGTTGGCAACGACCTGCACCACGTCCTGACCCAGGCTGGCGCCTACGTGAACGACATGGAAAACATCGCCAAAGAAAAGGGGAAGAACTGGAAGCGCCGCCCGACGGCGCTTTTCTAAGATGCGAGGGAAGGGAATCGGAATATGTGGCGTGGGCGCCCTCGCCCGCGGACTTTGACTCTGATTTACGGCGGCGCGGGCGATGACGCCCGCGCTCCGCACTCTATTTATCTACCCTCCGGGCGAAGCCGGCGGCTGAATCCCCATCTCCTTACCCAGACTGATCTGTTGGCTCTGAAGCTCCGCTAGCGCCTTCTCCAGCTTGTCGGCGGTGCCGGCTATTGCTTGCGTGTTGGCCTTCGCCTCCGCAAGCTGCTTTTCCAGGGCCTTCTGCTGCTTTGCGACCTCCGAATCCGCTTTCTCCAACTTTTTGGTCAACTCTTTCAAGCCGGCCTTCTGCGATTTCGAAAAGCTTTTCACAAAATCCTGGTTGCCACCCTGCGCATCTTCCACAGCATCCTTCAAGGCCGCGGTCCTGGGGGACAGGTCTGCCGCGTTACCAGGCTCCGCGCTCACTTGTAACAGATCCTGCACCAGCTTCATCGCAGTCTGTGTGCTCTTGCTCACTTCCTGGAACCGGGACGCCTGATCAGCCGTAGCCTGGACCGCCAGTGCATGGTTGAAATCCGTCAAGCCCGCGTCGCTGGTCCCAGCAGTCCCGGTTCCGGGCGCGCGGCGACCGCCGCCACCACCGCCACCGTGTCCGCCGTGTTGAGCCAGCACCGTGCCGGTACAGAGCAGCAACACCATCCCAATCGCTAATGCGGCTGGTCGACTCACCTTGCATTCTCCTTCCCGCTTATGGAGACGGGTTCCATAGCGATGACTCCGGCAAGCATATTTTACGAATGCGAGCGCTTACGCAATGTAAAGACATGGTCAACTCCCGCAAACATTTGTAATTCCACAGGAACATGGGAAGCCTGCGTTCAGCTTCCGCTGCGGGAGCTTTTTAGCTTTTCCCCGACCGCTCGATTGGAAAACTGGAATAGACGCCTGCCTTGATGCACGCGGGGCAAGGCAGGGTGGGACGGTCAACGCATTCGTGTGGCGGATCCTTTCCCGCCTCCTGAGCGACTTTCGGCTCAGCCTTGACTGCGGCTACGGCGGGAGCACCTAACAACAGACGACAGAAGTGGCGGCGGTCCATGCTAGCCTTCCTGATTCAAATTGAGACGGACAGGGGCCCAATTCCATGAACTCAATCTATGGGCTTTAGGCGTGTGGGAAACTCAAATTGAGTCATTCTGGGTGACGAAGGTAACGCTGGCGTGTCAAGAAGAGACGGTCTTTGGCAGTGAGGGCTGTAAGTCCCTTTGTTTTCAAAGGAATCGTTGTTTACCAATGAATAAAATTACATCTCAACTACAGTACTTTTAGATTACTAATAACCGGCATAACATCCTTAAGAATCAATACGGTTTCAAATTGACCCAGGTTTGCTGCAATGCGAAATCCATCACATGTACCGATCTAATGTCTGTCGGACCGTTATCCCTGTTGCAGCCTAGAATAAATTCCACAGGAACTGGTTGTAAACGTCATGGTGATACTGCACCTCGGGCGCCTTCACAAACGTGCCCAGCAGGCGCGGACAGCGGTCGGCCGCGGCCTTTTTCAAATCCAGGTACCGTCCTTTCACGTCTTTGCCAAAGAGTGTCGTCGTCCACTCGGCCTTCTCGAAATTCGCCATGGCGTCATAAACATTGTCGGGCAGGTAACGCTCGGCCTGGCGGAGATTCTTGATCTTCGCCGTGTCCCCGTCAATGCCCGTCCTGAAGATGGAGAGCATTACCATGTAAGGATTGGCGTCCGGAGCCACTGAGCGCACTTCCACCCGCATGCTTTTTTCGTTGCCGATGGGAATGCGAATCATGGACCCGCGGTCCACCGCTGAAGCTTTGAGCTGGTTGGGCGCTTCGAAGTGCGGATCCAGCCGCCGGTAAGCATTCACACTCGGATTAAGCAGAAGGCAGATGTCATTGCCGTGGGTAAGAATGCGGTCCACAAACGACCAGCCCAGCTTGCTCAGTTTTTCCTCACCCTTCGGATCCCAGAACAGGTTCTTGCCGCCCTTGCTGATGGACACGTTGGTGTGCATGCCGCTGCCATTCACGCCCACCACAGGTTTTGGAAGGAAGCTGGCAGTCAGGCCCATGTGGGTCGCGACCTGCCGGCACACCAGCTTATAGATCTGGATCTGGTCCGCCGCCGCCACCACCTCGCCGTATCCGTAATTGATTTCAAACTGCGAAGGCGCGACTTCAGGATGGTCTTTCTCGTTCTGGAAGCCCATAGCGCGTTGCACTTCGGCAACCCGGTCGATGAAGGTGCGCAGCAAGTCGCCCGGCAGTGAATGGTAATAGCCGCCGGTGTTGACGTATTCAAACTTGCCGGTCTCATGGTAGTGCCGCTCGGCATCGGCCCCTTTAAAGAGAAAGCCTTCAATTTCGTTGGCGGCGTTCAGGGTATAGCCCTCATCCTTGAACTGCTTGCCGGCATACAGTTTGAGGATGCCGCGAATGTCGGCGCCATACGGTGTCCCGCCCTTGTCGATCACGTCTCCGAAGACCAGCACTTTGCCCGATCCGAAGTAGTCAGCCGGCGCCCAATAGAATGCCGCCCAGTCGATCCCCAGCCGCAAATCGCTTTCCCGCTGCGCCGTGAACCCGCGTATCGACGATCCATCGAAGGTCAGATTGTCCCAGCTCTTGATAAGGAACTTCTTGTCGTAGTCCAGCATGTGCAGACGGCCTTCCAGATCGCTGAACAACACTGTGACCGCCTTGATTCGCTTCTGGTCGGTCAGGTACTTGAGCCGATCTTCCTGAATCTTGTGCAGGGCAACGCGGTTCTTGCGCTGCTCCTTCGCTTTCAGGTTCAGGTCTTCCAGTTCGCTATACGACAGTGCCATGAATTCGCGCAATTCGTTCGACATGAATCTCCTTAGGTGTGACTCTCGATCTGACCTACAGTGGGGATCGTACGGCTGGTTCGCAACATTCAGGATATCGCGAGCTCCAGCCCGCGGCTAATTAAAAAACCTTATAAGCCACATTGAAGAGATTTATCCACAGCCCCGGCCCCGGATCCTTGTTACTGATAGCGGTGTGCCGTCGAAGCTCCGCATCGGCGGGGGATTTTCTTCCGCGGACGCATGGGTCGAGGCTTTCCGGTTTCTGCCCGGAGGCTGAGACTCCCGCCCTTCGCACGCAACGCGAAGAGGTAGAGTACCATCGAAAAGTGGTGGCTCAGTTTAGCGAGGGGAAAAGCCGGGGGATCGGAAGCGGGAGCAGCTAAGCGGGTGCAGCTAAGAATGAACCGACCAAAAATCACGAAGACGGCCGGAACTTTTACCCTGAGCTGCCGCGTCGAAGCCAATATCCTGGCAGACGCTCAGCGTATCTGGAGCCTCCTGACCGACGCCGAGGGATTCTCGCGATGGAACTCCACGGTCACGAGCATCGAAGGCGAGATCCGCGAGGGCCACCGGCTACGCGTTCGCGCTCCAGGGACAGACCGCACTTTCACTCCCAAAGTCTCGGGGATCGTGCCCAACCAGCGCATGACCTGGACCGGCGGATTTGCGCCAATGTTCAAAGGCGTCCGTACCTTCGAATTGAGGCCGGGCAGTGACAGTTCGACTGATTTTGTGATGCAGGAAGATTTCTCCGGCCTCATTTTGCCGCTGGTCAAGCGCTCGCTACCTGACTTCGGACCAATATTCGAGCATTACGCCAACGACTTGAAACGCGAAGCAGAGCGAGAGATATAACCTTCTCGACGACGCGTTCCTTCGTCACGATTTGCAAACATCTTTTGACAAACCGTTGACACCCTCCCGGCATCGATTTCGCCAACCCGCAATCGTCAATCCTCAGGCTCAATCCAGCGGCAGAAGATACCCGGGCGTCGCTCCCAATCGTCCGCCGAGAGCTTGCGCATCCAGCACTGCCATGTCCCACGAGATCCACGAAGCCGGCGTGAGTCGCAACGTGACATCATCAAACGAAGCAAACACCGGCCCGATATGAGGATCGGACATCGCAGCCGCGCTCATATACCGGCTGTGTATCCGGCGGTTTATTTCCTGGGCCTGGCTGCCTGAAATCACTTCCACCCTTCCAGCAGCAGTTACACCACGCTCAGCCCCAGCCCTGCGCACATCCACCATGAGCGAAGCTTTCGGCCGTGCCTCCACGTTACGAGCTTTTCGGGCCTTCGATGATGTCGCGATATAGAAACTACCAGCCTCGAAGAGATACCAGACCGCAGTCAGGTGAAGGCTTCCATCTGCGTTCTCG
This sequence comes from Terriglobales bacterium, assembly GCA_050746005.1. Lineage (GTDB taxonomy): Bacteria > Acidobacteriota > Terriglobia > Terriglobales > Acidobacteriaceae > JAIQFF01. The sequence continues at coordinate 6,506 of JBOGLC010000054.1, read as the reverse complement.
GATGCGAAGGTTGCAATGTAGCGTCCTTGAATTAGTTTCTCGAAAGCAGGATCCAGTGTTTGAGACGGCATTTTTTCTTTCTACCTATGCCCGTCAGGGTCCGCCTGGGCGGGGATTGTTTTCGTACGAAGTTTTTACTAATAGAGTATCGACGGCAGATAAGCGCCTCTGGGCTCGTTGTACCTACCGACCGTCATGAGGGTCATCGGCTGCACCACGCGAAGAGTGTTCTCCAGGCACCATCGGAACAGCCCGGCGTTTCGCGTGGGGACCAGAATGCCGGAACCCAGGAACGCATCGGCGCTTGCGATCAGCGACTGGACATCGGAGTTGGTCTCGCCGACCATGTGTCCGAAAAAGCCGATCACGGTGGCGTACGCCGCGATTCGTCCTTCCCGCTCGGCGACAACCGCGCTACCCTGTGCGATTGCATCGCGGAGCTCGCCATTGCGGTCGTGACCATGTACACGTCGGCAAAGCCGGTTGCATTCCTCCAGATCTGACATGCGGGCGGGGCGCACGCTGTAACCCGGAGTCGGCGACTTGATCGGAGGGCCTTGCATCGTGGAGATCGGCTCGCGGGTGTCAAACCCGAGCTTGGTATAAAGAGAAAGCGACCGGTTGTGGAAGGCAGCCTGCAGAAGGCGCGTGCCCTCGAAGCCCCGTTCCGCGGAGCGCGCCAGAACCGCCTCCATGAGTGTGCGTCCAACGCCCTTATTTTGAACTTCGGGATCGATGGTAATCGGCCCAACGCCTGCAACCGCGGAGCGCTCGTCAAGGCAATTGCTGCCCACGATCCGCCCGCCCGATTCGGCAACCACGCAATAGAAGCCGGGATGATCGAACATCCTGGAAAGAACGCCCGTCGCCACCTCAGCCGAGGGAAAGTCGGGCGGGAAAGCGTGCTCGATTGAAATCCGGGTGAATGCCTCATAGCAGATGCGGCCACAGATGGGAGCATCCTCTGCCCGGGCTCTGCGTACTGCTACAGGTGAGCTGTCAAACACAGGTTGGCGCAGCGTTGCCACAAAAATCTCCTAATTCAGTGCGTACACAAAGTGTACCGCAGTTGCAGTGGGCGCTTCCAACTGCGGGAGTCGAGAAAGCCGGGTTACAAATTGTCATCCCGAGCGAAGTCGAGGGACCTTGCGTTCTCGCCCATCAATCTTCTACTGCTTCACCAGCATTTCTAAATCTGCGAACACCCCAGCGGACTCAAATATAAATTGGAAATATTGCTCACAATTTCCGTATCCGCATACACCGGACGGTGCGAGAGCTCCTTCCATGCTGCATCATTCACAAACCCCGCCCACCGGGCATTCAGCTCCGCCACATCCGCAAACGTCAGCATGTACGTCAGGCTCGGCATCCGGGACCCGATCAAAGTGTCTGCGAAGAACACGGGAGTCAATCCGGTTCGGGTAAAGATCGCGATTTCGGCTTCATTGAACATCTGCACCTTGCGGACGTGGGCCGCATAGCTTGCGCTCTCGTAGGTGCGCAACTGGAACATTCGTTTTCCGGCTTTAGGGGCAACGATTTTCGGCCATCCCGCAAACGCCGACAGCAGCCAACTCTCCACTCGCACAAACGCCGGCGCCGCCGCAGGCGCTCCCCAGAACGCCGCCGACGCTTTGACTAACTCCGCATCCTCGGTCAGCCGCGTGTCCAGCGTAACCAGCGCCTCCGCCGAGCTTGCCGGAATCAACAAATAGTCAATGGGCGTCTCCGGACCGATATCCAGCTTGAAAGCCCCGACCGGAGCCATCGCCAACCGGTTCAGCGCCGGAATCAGAGCATGCTCAAAATAGTCTTGGATCAACGCCAACTGCGGTCCCGTCTGCAGCGCATACTTCCGCAATTGGTAGAACTCCGGAGCAGACTGTGCTATCGCCTGCCCCGCCGCCCCGCTCAACGCAACCCCCGCCATAGCCATCGCCGATGTGACAAACTCTCGCCTCTCCAAGCCGTCCTCCGATGAAAACTGCCGTCGCTACAGCTTACGCGATGTCTATGATACCCGCGATCAGGCTGTCATCCCGAGCGAAGTCGAGGGACCTTGCGTCGTTTCAGATGTTCATTCGTCTTTGACAAAAAACATGCCGCGGCTCGAAACAAAGAGGTGGACGCGCGTCCGCAAACTTCACGAGGGTCCATTTCAGCCGAATGCCGGAAGCTAGGGAATCGACAGTATGGCTGCCGCGAACTTAACCTGTCACAATTAAGAAGCAGGCACTCGATATGGTCACACTTAAAAGAAAGGGGATGCTGTGGTATTTCTTTCGCGCACCCGTTTACCTGTATCGCTGGCGGTTAGGTTGGCTGTTCGGACACCGTTGCCTGCTGTTGACTCATATCGGACGCCGCTCCGGATTGCGGCGTCAGACCGTTCTGGAAGTGGTCGAGTATCGGAGTGCGGGTCCCGAGGTTGTGGTGGCCAACGGCTTCGGCCGCGATTCCGACTGGGTACGCAACATCGAAGCCGGACCGGGCGAGGAAGTAAACGTCGGCTTGCAGCATTTCGTGGCGTCGCATCGCTTTCTCGGGGAAGAAGAAGCAGTCGGGGTGATAAAGGATTACGAGCGCCGCAACCGATTCATTGCCCCGATCGTTCGCCGTGGGTTCAGTTGGTTGATGGGGTGGCAATATCATGGCAGCGAAAGCGATCGTCATCGCCTGGTCAGGCAGCTTCCGCTGATCGCGTTTCATCCCCGGGCTTTTCAGGTTCCGCGTACATTTCCCATCCGACGAAGCGCATGAGCCTTTATGGGCGGACAAGTTCTACCCGCCGGTTGCGGGCCCGGCCTTCGAGGGTGTCATTGCTGTCCACGGGATTCGACGATCCAGAACCCTCCGTGGTGAGGCGCTCGGGCGAGACGCCGAACTCTTGGACCAGCGCTGACTTGACGGACGCCGCACGCCGCTTGGACAAGTCCAGGTTATAGGCGTCGCCACCGATGTTGTCGGTGTATCCATGCACCGCCAGGACCCAGTCCGGGTTGTTCTTCAGCGCGTCGGCAATCTCTTTCAGTACCGGCTGCGATTCCTTCTTGATCGTGGCCTGGTTGAAATCGAAATAAATTCCGTAAATCACCGCCTTCTTCTGCTTGGCCAGTTGCTCTTCGATCTGCGGTTTGGGCTGGTCCACGGGGAACGTGATGCTTACGACCCGGACCTGGAACACCGGGCCCATCTTCCAGAGCAGCATGAAAGGATCGTGGGCATCGTCCACCACGAAGATTTCGCCATCCTCATCGAGGAAGGAGGGATCGCGATAGAGCTTTTTGACCCTTTCATCCCCGCTGAAGTGAAACCTGCCGCGAGCGTGTATGACGGGCAAGGTGGTGGGTTGGCCGTTCAGAATGACCGGATAGTTCACATCCGACGGTTCCACTCGCGTCATTTCAGCCGTTTGCAGCACGGGTACGATACGGTTGCCGGCGGCATGAAGGTAGCCTTCGTAGTTAATTGTGATTTTCCCATTTGTCTTCAGTTGCTGCAGCGAACTTTGCGAGAGAGAAAATGCGGTGGTGTGAGGAATGATCGAGGGATAAGCCGCGTCGTTTTCCGTGATGTACGTGCTGGCGCTTTGCAGGTCGGCACGGCACACCTGGCGCCGGGTATCCACCTCTTTCCCCTCGACCGCCCGGCTGTCGACAAATCCGATCCCCGAATTTGAGGAATCGACATAGTTGGGCGCCGTCGCCGTAATCTTGTACATGATTTCGACGTCGCCATTGAAGCGCCGCCACGCGTTCACCCAGCTCAGGCCTTCGCGCAAGGGAACCTTGGCCGCCGCGTGGTCGCTGTCAGACGCGGTGGTCGGGGCCGCCTCCGGGCAAGCCGCCACCAGTTGGGAACCTGCCTTGAAGCTTCCCGCGACATCACTCAGGTCTGCGGGCGTCGTGGCGGCGTTACCCAAAATGCCGCCCAGGCCATGCAGGCCCGACCCGTCGTGGCCGTCCGGACCGCCGCGCCACTCGCTGGCCAGTTCATGGGCTTTCTTCTTGACCCTGTAGCCCACGTAGATCACGCCGCCAATGCCGGCACCGACCGCGAGTACGACCAGCACCAGTACCACGATAAGAATGGTGCCGCAGCCTCCGCTCTTGCTTGCCGCAACTGCGGGCACGGGAGGATTCACGGCGGCGGCGTTCGCAGGCGCCGCCGGCAACGGCACGGACGGAGCCGCCTGCTGCGCAGCCGGGCCTGGCGACGTAGCTGAAACCAGCGGCGGGCTCGTACCCGGAGCAGCGTGGGCTCCGCACTTGTTGCAGAATGCTCCGCCCGGCGGCATGGGGCTGCCGCAGCTGATACAGAATTTCTGGGCTGGGCCGGGGGATTCGCTGTGCTGCGCGCCGCAGGCCGCGCAGAAGCGCTGCCCCTCGGCAAGTTGTGCTCCGCAATGACTGCAGGTTGCGCTCATATCTCCTGACTGACAAGGCTCAGTTTGCACCGCCCCTTCGAAACCGCTTTCTCGAAGGGCCGTACATATTTTTTGGCATCGAGCATTGGCCGGTCAACATCTTTCTCAGGAATCTTGCTGCTCGAATGGCGCCAGGATTCCGCGGACACATATCGTTAGGGCTTTCCGCCGATTTTAACCGGACGACGGGGAAAGGCATACATTTTCTCCGGAGGATCCGAGCATCTGGACCCTCTTCTGAAATCTGTCATCGCGAGCGCAGTCGAGAACCTGCCCTGAGGGCATCCCGAGTGCCAACGAAGGGGAAGTCGAACCGGGACCTGCTTTTTACGTCGTCCGCCCTATTTGCGGAAGGCCCCTTGCGCAGGCCCTGGGGGAATATCGCTTCCGTGTTTGGCATGGGAGCGGGGAACCGTCGCGTGGGGAGGTAACCCGTAAATATGGTAATATGGGAGGGTGAAGACGACCCTCGAAATCCCCGATTTCCTCTTCCGCCGCGCAAAGTCAGCCGCCGCCCAGCGCGGTATTCCCCTGCGCCAGCTTGTCACCGAGGCGGTCCAGGAAAAGCTGAAAACAACGTCTCAGGAAAAGCCCTGGATGAAACATCTCGGAAAGCTCAAACACCTGCGTAAAGAGAGAAAACAAGTCGAAAAGCGGGTGCAGGAAGCCTTCGAGCAGATTGACCGGGAGCTCTGGAAATGACGCTCTGTAAATGATTCTCGATACCAACGCCTTGTCCGCCGCGGCGGACGACGATCCGGCGGTCAGCGCGCTTCTCGCTCGCGCCGAGCAGGTGGCGATTCCCGTGATTGTGCTGGGAGAGTATCGCTACGGAATCGCGCAATCACGGAACCGGGCCAGTTACGAAAACTGGCTGGCAGGACTGCTCAACGACTGCATCGTGCTGGACATTCAGGAGCCGACCACGCATTATTACGCAGAAATCACTCTCGAATTGAAGCGGAAGGGCAAGCCGATTCCAACCAACGATCTTTGGATTGCCGCGCTGTGCCGGCAGCATTCTCTGCCTTTGTTAAGTCGCGATCGTCATTTCGACCTGGTAGTAGGAAACAAACGGATCGGCTGGTGAGCGCAACACCGTAACCGAAAAGATCACTCTGACGTTTCGCGTGCGAGCAGCAACACCCCCCACTCAAGCCAAAACCGGGCTTGAGTGGGCCACCGGCCCATCTCAAACGTTCCTGAGAAGCCAATGTTCATCCGTCACAGACACAGGTCCAGGAGTGAGTTTTGATTCGGCATGGCCTTCAAGGTTATCGGTCGCATCGCCCACATCGAGACGATAGCCTCCGGCAAAGGAATCCGGGAGAGGCGGCGGTTACGAAAGCTGTACGGCGCGGGCCGGTGGAGAAAGCTGAAAGGAACGGCGACGATCAAACTTGCAGATGGTACGATATGTCGGGCGGAGCTTCACTGGTACGAAGCCCACGGCGTCGGGGCAAGAGAATTCAAGATTAAACGTATCTTGCGTTATGAGAATGACTGAGTGTGATGAGAATGACTGAGCTATGAAACGGTCCGAGAGCCAACCCCGATTCGTCGTTTGTGTGAATAACAAGGACTATCCCGCTTCGCTCGAGCTGCGAAAGCTGTATCAGGTCGTCGCCGACGATGCCGCCGCCAGGCACCATCAGATCCGCGTGATCGATGAGTCGGGCGAGGACTATCTTTATCCGGAAGAGTATTTCGTTTCTGTGCAGTTGCCCCAGGCAGCCGAGAAGGCCGTACTGCGCGCGGCCAATCTCACGTCAACGAAGTAACCGCCCCCTTTCTTTGTCATCCCGAGCGAAGTCGAGGGACCCGTTGTTTTCGTCCACTGCCAGAATTTCGGGGCACGTCAATCGGACGGGGGCACGTCAGGGGCACGTCACTCGCAGCGCGGCCTTCTATCGCGCGGGATATCCTAACTAACGGAAAAGGCCACGCTGCTTTCGCAACGTGGCCTTTATTTAAGCCGGCGACGACCTACTCTCCCACACACTTTCGCGTGCAGTACAATCGGCCCTGCGGGGCTTAACTTGAGGCGCTTGGCGGGCGTGAGCGAAGCGGGAGCCCG
>JBOGLC010000053.1:0-5682 GCA_050746005.1 Terriglobales bacterium | reverse complement strand
CCCTCTATGTGTTAAAGGTTGAGCAATGAAACTATAGCGCGTGAGGAAGGCAGAGCGACAAAGAACTTGTCAATTCAAGACGCTTATTGTCTTAATTTTGTCATCGTCTTGTCAGATTGCAAGAAGTAAAGGAAATGATGGCGGAGAGGGGGGGATTTGAACCCCCGATACCCGTTAAGGTATGTCCGCTTTCGAGGCGGATCGTTTCAACCACTCACGCACCTCTCCGGAAAGCAGTCTTCTAGTCTTCCGTCGATTCGCCGGTCGCTGACGGCTGGGGACTGACGACCGACGACTGTTCTTCCCGCCGCAGGCGGAAGAACGATTGCACCAGTTCGGCGCATCGGCCGGCCAGAACGCCACTGCGGACCTCCATTTGGTGATTCAGGCTGGGATGATTCAGCACCTGCATCACCGAATGAACCGCGCCCGCTTTGGAGTCGTCAGCGCCGTACACCAGGCGTTTGAGCCGGGCGTGAACCAGGGCGCCGGCGCACATGGCACACGGCTCAATTGTAACAAACAGCTCGCAGCCTTCCAGGCGATGGTTGCCGAGGGCGGCGGCGGCCTGGCGCAGAGCCACGATCTCGGCGTGAGCGGTGGGATCGGAATCGCTGAGATTACGGTTGCCGCCGCGGGCGATTATTTTGCCCGCACTCACGACTATGGCGCCAACCGGAACTTCTCCGGCTTCAAGAGCGCGCTGGGCGGCGCGGAGAGCCTCCTCCATGAACAGTTCGTCGGAGTTTGGCGAGGGCGTCACGGCAGGAGTGTCCGCGCTCAACTGGCTACTCCGCCGGATGCCGCTTGAGAATGGATGCCAGCAAGGGCAAGTCGGCACGCAGCGGTTGATTCACAAAAATGTACTTCCCGGCGCTCTCTGCCAGCAAGTAGCTGGAGTCCGGCGGCAGCCGGGAAAGCGCCTGCTTGCGAAATTCTTCGGGCACAAAAATGAAAACCCGCTCGGGGCCGCTCCAGAAAGCAGGGAACTGGTTGTCGTCCAGGAAAGTGGGCGGCGCGTCGGGATAGTTGGAGCCGATTTCAAGGTTGGTACCGATGCGTCCGTTGTAGATCCAAACATGGCGGTGGGTATAAAAGGGAATGCTGGAGCCGGAATTGAAATCCCCGTACTGCACGATCTTGTCCTGGGGGCGGAGATAGGGCAGGATGGCATCGGCCAGGGCGCGTGAGGACATGCGCGGCTCGAACCTTTTGAAAGCCCAGTTGGCAGCGAAGAAGAACAGCGCCATAGTCAAAGCCAGGGTCAGAGTAGCGGCGGAATTCTTCCAGCGCCGGCGTAACCACCAAGCCCGTCCAAAGCCGACGATAAAAATCAGGATGGCGAAGATTGCCGGACCGCGCAGCGCGGCGAAGGTCTGCGGGGTCAGGTCGAAGATGTGCGCCATGGAGAGCCGGTAGGTGTCCAGATCGTGATACTGCAGCAGGCGCGAGATGCCGCCCTTCGATGAAACATCGAGCGAAGAGATAACCAGGTAGCTGAGACAGGCTGCGGCCAGCAGCCCGATCACCGCCAGTCCCGCCTGCAGGCGTGGCAGCCAGCGGTCGCGCGCCTGTTCGGCGTCGCTCAACCCGATTCCCAGCAGGACGGCAATGGCCGGCCAGGCGCCGAAACTGTAGTACTCCATGCGCGATCCGCTGGTCAGGGAAAAGAAAAACAGAATCAGACCGGCCCAGATAAAGAGCAGCAGGCGCGCCTGCTGCGCCGGCGCCATGTCCTTCGCCCAGGACTTGGGCCGGGGAAATTCGCGCCAGGTGTAACCGATAAAAAAGCTCCAGGGAAAAAACCAGACCATGTGCAGGGCCCACCACAGCAGCAGAGGCACGGCTTCATAATCGGGCGGATAGCGGGTGCCGAGAGCGCGCTTGAAGTGCTCGTTGATGAAGTAAGACCACAGGAATCCGGGTGAGCGCTCTTCCGCCAGCCAATGCCAGGGTACAGCGATGACCAGGAAAATCAGAGTGCTGGAGAAAATCCGCAACTCGCGCCAGCGTCCCCAACTGCGAGTGAACAGGATGAAGAAAAAGACCACGCCCAGGGGAAAGAGCACGCCGATCAAACCCAGCGTGAGCGTGGCCAGGGCCATGACCACGGACGCGCCCCAGTAGCCGATGCGCGGGTCGAGGCTGCCCTGCCAGGCGCGCAGGAAAAGATAGAAGAGGGCGGTCAACTCGAGGGCAAAGATCGCCTCGGGAACCATCACGCGGGTGAACAGCCACGTGCCCACGCTGGTGCAAGTGATCAGCCCGGAATAGAAGGCCGCAGTCTCGCCGAAGAAGCGGCGGGCAAAAAAATAGACCATCAGCACCAGCAGGGCTACGGAGAGAACCAGCGGCAGCCGGGTCTGGAAGGCGCCCTGGCCGAAGAGCTTGTAGCTGATGGCAACCATCCAGTAATGCAGGGGAGCTTTTTCGAGATAGCGAATGCCGTCCTGGTACATCACCACCCAGTCGCCGCGCTGCAGCATCTCGCGGGAGACCAGCGCGTGGGAGGCGTCGGCGTCATCGAGGAGTGCAGGCTGGGCGGCAGTGGCGACGTAGATTCCGAGAGACAGGATGGTAAGGGTGAGGATGGAGAATCTGCGGCTCATTTAGGGTTGACTAATGTATTCACCTTTCTTTACGCCAGCCGGAGATCGTGGGGACAGCAAGCCTTCGTGGACTGCCAATCATAGCATCTGGGCGGGGAGGCCTCGGTTGCGATGAAGCCTTGGTCATGGTCAGTTTTGGCGATGTTGCGGATACTGTTGTTACCTTCGCGAACCAGTCGATACAGATCGGTCGCCTGGCGGAGAGACGCAAGGTCCCTCGACTTCGCTCGGGATGACAGGCTCCCGCGATGACAGCTTAGATTGTGTGGGCGTGCACTTCCAAGTACTCGGCTTTTATCACGGTGTGGTCGGGGTCGCCTTGATTGTGGGCGGTCCAATGAGAGGTGAGCTCGGCGGTCAGGGCGCACTGACCGGCTTCGTCGAGGCGCGCGAAAGTCATTTGGGTGGGGCCGAAAAATTTTCGAAAGAAGGCGACAGTCTCGGACGGAGGGAAGGGATAATCGAAAAGCATGTGCTGCCGGGTCATCTCGAGGCGGGCGACTTTTCCTGTACCTCCGCCCAGGCGTTCGCTGACCACCTTTTCGACTCCCCAGAGTGCTGGCGGCAGCATGCCGGGAGGCGGCGGGGCATAGCGCGAAGTGATTTTGAAGCTCTCGCCAACGAAGCCTTCCGGAGTCCAGTTGCCCATGGCGATCAGGCCGCCGGGACGGCAGACGCGCAGCAGTTCTGAGGCGACGACCTCGGGGCGGGGAGCGAACATAGCTCCGAACATCGACATCACCACGTCGAAGCGGGCCGCTTCGTAAGGGATATTTTCGGCGTCGCCCTCGACAAATTCGATTTTCAGGTTTTCCGCGGCGGCCCGGCTACGGGCCTGTTCCAGAAGGTTAGGGGCGATATCGAAACCCGTGACCTGGGCGCCGGCGCGGGCTGCCGGGATGGACTGATTTCCGGTGCCGCAGGCCACGTCGAGGACTTTCGTTCCGGGCTTGAGTTTGATCCGCTGGATGAAGCCTTCGCCCTCGCGGGCGTTTAGTTTTGCAATCTCGCCGAAGTCGCCGGCCATCCAACTGGCCCGCATGCGTTGTTTTAGCTCGGTGAAATTGTCGGGAACCGTGGCCATGATTTTCTCCTGATTGATATTGAAGAAAATTATACGGGAATGGTTGTGGTAGCGGGCAACTCGCAGGAGCGGGCGACGATTAGCCCGACAATCGGCGCCGTATCCGCTGCGCGCGAGATGCTTCGCAGGCTCAGCATGACATTAGGTAGGTTGGATGACTCCTGCTTACTGGTCGGCGGCGGTGATTTTGGTTTGCACGTGGGTGTGCTCGAAGGCCTTGTTTTCGAGTGATACCGTCATCTTGCGATTGAAGAAGAAGAGGGCGCGGATGCGAAATTCACTTCCCAGGCTGACCGGGAACCAGACGCCATCTTCCTGTCGCCGGTAATGAACGGCGAAACCGACGCCGGGGAGGTCGGTGCCGAGGAATGTCCGGACGCCGAAGGGGATGCGACGCGATAGTTTGGTGAATACATAGATCGGTTGGAATTCCTGGGCGTCGATGTAGGCCTCGCCGGCCCAATCAATTTCGTTGTTGTCTTTCGGAGTGAAGGCAATGTGATAGGACGGGCGGCCTTCGAAGGGTTCCTGGTCCATCAGGCTAAACTTGTACTGTTTCTGTTTTTCGGTAGTGAGCGGGAACAGGTTGCGGGCCAGCCCGTCCCTGGAGTTTTGTTTAGTCAGGCCTTCACGAAAATCATGAATCAGCTGTCCGTCGATACTGTCGGCTTCGGGTGCAGGCTCGCCGTTGAAGTTTTCGTACTTGCTTTTGTGCCAGTAGCGGCCGGCCAGTTTCTGGAGAGACCATTCACTATGGTCGGGCTTGGGGACGACCTGGTAGTCGACAGCCTCTTCGCGCACGACCTTGCTGCTGGTCTTGCGGGTGATGATCTGAATGTGTTGTTGATAAATGTATTGGCTGCGTAGCTTTTCGCTGCTGTCCTGGTTGGTGGCGACGCGGGCCATGATGGCGTCGGCGGTTGGGAGCTCGTCGGCTGGAAGTGGCAGGGCGGACACGGCCGCGAGGAGCACGATTGGAATCAGGCGGAGCTTCGCCATAGTAAGGCCTGAGACATGTACGGACCTCTGATCCCGAAAGTTCAGTTTAGTTCGATGGCATTGTGGAGCCTTACTCCGCTGGGCGGGTGAGGACACCCGCCCCTACGGGAGCGGTGCTAGCTTCCCATCTGGATTTGCAGGAATTCTCCGGGGAGGCGGACCATTCTTGTTCCGGCTGACGCTTCCCGGGGTGCGACTTCGGCGCGGCTGCGGGCCGGCCTTTCGTACGGAGTCTCGTCGGCCTGCATTCTTTCCATGCGGATGCCGAGGGTGCGTTCCAGTTGGTGCAAGTCAGAGCGCTGTTCGTGGGCGAAGAGAGTAGAGGCCACGCCCAGTTCGCCGGCGCGTCCGGTGCGGCCGACGCGGTGGATGAAGTTTTCCGCGACCTCAGGCAAGTCGTAGTTGATGACGTGGGCGATGTCCTGCACGTGAATGCCGCGCGAAGCCAGGTCGGTAGCGACCAGGATGCGGTAGCGTCCCTGCTGAAAGCCGGTCAGGGCGGCGGTGCGCTGGGATTGCGAGCGGTCGCCGTGAATCATGGCGGCGGCAAAGCCTTCGCGATTCAGGTTCCTGGTCAGGCGCTCGGTGCCGCGCTTGGTGCGGGCGAAGATCAGGCATCTTCCGGTTTCTTTCGAAAGCAGGCGATGCAGCATGTCCTGTTTGCGATCGGCGGTAACTTCGAAGGCCTGAACGCGCACGTTTTCCGACGGCTTCAAAGTTGAGCCGAAGGCCAGGCGAACTGGATTTCTGGTGTAGTCGCTGATCAGGTGAACCACCGACGCCTCGAGCGTGGCCGAGAAACACATGGTCTGGCGATCTTTGGGCAGGACTCTTGCGATCCGGCGAAGCGCGGGAAGGAATCCCATGTCCAGCATGCGGTCGGCTTCGTCGAGGATCAGGACTTGAAGCGTCTGGAAAGCGATCAGACGGCGATCAAGAAAGTCTTCGAGCCGGCCAGGAGTGGCGACCACCAGGCGCGCCCCCCTGCGG
>JBOGLC010000052.1:0-7733 GCA_050746005.1 Terriglobales bacterium | reverse complement strand
GTCCCAGCATGCACGCCTCGGCTTCAATCCCGCCAACGCCCCAGCCGACCACGCCGAGGCCGTTGATCATTGTCGTGTGGGAGTCGGTGCCGACGACGGTGTCGGGGTAGGCAGCGCCATCCATGGTCATGACCACTGATGCCAGATATTCCAGATTCACCTGATGCACGATGCCGGTATCGGGCGGCACCGCGCGGAAATTCTGAAACGCCGATTGCCCCCAGCGCAGAAATGAGTAGCGCTCCTGATTGCGCTGGAATTCGAGCAGCGCGTTCAACTCAAACGCATCGTTGGTGCCGTAGTGATCCACCTGCACCGAATGATCGATCACCAACTCCGCCGGCTGCAGGGGATTGATCAAAGTCGGATCGCCGGAAAGCCGCTTCATGGCATCGCGCATGGCGGCCAGATCGACCACCGCCGGCACTCCGGTAAAGTCCTGCAACAATACCCGGCTGGGGGTAAATGCGATTTCCTGGTTGGGCGTCGACTTGCCATTCGTCCCTTTGGTACCCCACGCGGCGAGCGCCTTGATGTCATCGGCGCTTACATTGCGCCCGTCTTCGGTGCGCAACAAATTCTCCAGAAGAATACGCAACGAGTAGGGAAGACGCCGGGTGGAAACCCCCTTCTCGTCCAGCGCCTTAAGGCGGTAAATCTCGTACTCCTTGCTGCCCACACGCAGGACGGACCGGCTGCCAAAACTGTTCATGGATGATTGCCTTCCTCTTTTCATTTTAATCCTTGCTTTGGTTATTTGCGTAAACGGAGGGAATGTAAGAAAAATGACTTTCCAGCTGACTTCAAAACGGGAACTGTCATCCCGACCGGAGCGAAGCGGAGTGGAGGGACCTGCTGTGCTTGCGCTTTTGAATCGTAGATACTGCCTGGTCCCTGTGACAGGACGCCAGCGTTCTCAATAGGGACTCTGACCGCAGCGCGGGGGCCGTACAGCAGGTCCCCCCACTCCGCTTCGCTCCGGTCGGGATGACAGGTTGGCGTTGGAACGCAAAATCTATTTACGGCCCCGCGCCGCCTCCACCGCCCGCAACACCGCCTGGGCCTTGTTCATGCACTCCTCAAACTCCCGCGCCGGATCGGAATCCGCGACAATGCCCGCTCCCGCCTGCAGGAATGCTTTCTTCCCCTGCAGCAGCATGGTACGGATGGCGATGCAGGAATCCAGGTTTCCGGCAAAATCGGCATACAGGACCGAGCCGCCGTAAATGCCCCGCCGCGTAGGTTCCAGCTCTTCAATAATCTGCATGGCGCGAACTTTCGGGGCGCCGCTCAAGGTCCCTGCCGGAAAGCAGGCTGCGAAGGCGTCGAGCGCATCGAGGTCGCTGCGAAGCCTGCCTTCGAGCGCTGAAACGATGTGCATCACGTGGGAATAGCGTTCCACGTACATCAGGTCCTTTACCTTCACGGAACCGTATTCGCTCACTCGTCCCAGATCGTTGCGCCCCAGGTCGACCAGCATCACGTGTTCGGCGCGTTCTTTCTCGTCCTGCAACATCTGTTGGGCCAGGCGCTGGTCTTCGGCTTCGTCGCGGCCCCGCGGATGCGTGCCCGCAATCGGACGATATTCGAGCTTGCGTCCAGTCACCCGCACCAGCATCTCGGGCGACGAGCCCAGTACATGCGTGTCGCCCATGCGCAGAAAATACAGGTACGGCGAAGGATTCACCGTGCGCAAGGCGCGATACACGTCGAAAGGCGCAACCGACGGAGTGAAATCCAGGCGCTGCGAAAGCACCACCTGAAAGATGTCACCGGCAGCAATGTATTCCTTGGCCCGTTCGACGGACGCAATAAAGCGTTGCCGGCTGCTGCCGGCGTGTACTTTCAACTTGCTCCTGGCCGGCCGCGAAGTCTTGTTCCAGTGCGCCGGTCGCAGTCCCGCGGCCAGTTTTTTTTCCAGCACCGCGATGTCCGCAGAGGCCCGGTCATAGGCCCGGCGCGGACTCTCGCGCGAGACATCGGCGGTGGCAATGATATGAATCTGGTGCCGAAGATGATCGAATGCCAGCAGCCGGTCGAAGAACATCAGCATGCAATCCGGCAGCGAAAAGTCATCCTTCGCTCGTTCGCCAATGTCCTCCAGTTGCCGGACTGCGTCATAGGCGAAGTAGCCCACCGCGCCCGCGGTAAACGGAGGAAGCCCGGGCACGGCAGCCGGCCGATGCTGCCTCAGCAGTTCCTTGATGACCTGAATCGCGCTCCCCTGGCGCTTCTCCTTATGCTTGCCACGCTGCACCACGATGTCGCCGCCGCGCGCACGCACCTGCATGTAGGGGCGCGCTCCCAGAAAGGTGTAACGTCCGATCTGCTCCCCGCGCTCCACCGATTCCAGCAGGAATGCGTGAGGTTCATCCGCGGCGATGGCGAGGAAGGCGGAAACCGGCGTCAACAGGTCGGCTGCCACCGATTTCACCACCGGCACCAGCGTGGCCTCGCCGGCGAGCCGGGAAAATTCCTTGTAGTCGGGACGAAGCATGGCTTGAGTCATGTAGGTTGAATATGCGGCCTGACTCATTATAGAGAAGCCCGAAAAAGCAGCCCCGGCAGGATGCCGGCGCCATACAAGCCGGGCCCCTGGAAAGGCCTGTAGAATCACATCAGGAATATTCCGGACTCTCCCCGATCATGCCGGCAACATCCCATCGTCCTCCTGGTCCCCGGCCCCGATTCCTGATCGGCAACCTCCCCTTGTTCGCCGCCGACGCATTGACCATCTACACCCGTTGGGCCCGCGAATACGGCGACATCTTCTATTACCGGGCTGCCTGGATGGATGTGTACTTCCTGAACCATCCCGCTCTCATCGAGTCGGTTCTGGTATCGCAGTCGCAGAATTTCGCCAAAGATAAAGTGATCCAGAACAGCCGCTGGTTTCTGGGCGAGGGCCTGCTCACCAGCGAAGGACCGGGATGGCTGCGCCAGAGGCGCTTGTCGCAGCCCGCTTTCCACCGCGAACGGATGGCATCGTACGGGCGGACCATGTCCGCCTACGCGGAGGATATGTTGGCCGTCTGGCAGGACGCCGAGGTGCGCGACATCCACCAGGAAATGATGCAGCTCACCATGCGTATCGTGGCCAAAGTGCTGTTCAGCGTTGAGGTAAAAGCGGACGCCGAACGGGTCGCCCGGGCGCTGAACATCCTGATGCGCCACACCTCGGGAGGCCGGATGATTCTGCCTCCCGTCCTGCGCCACGTTCCCGTGCCTGCCATGATGCGGGTCAAGCGGGCGGTCCGCGAACTCGATGAAATCGTTGACCGGATCATTCGGCAGCGGCGCGCCAGCGGAGAAGACACCGGGGACCTGCTCTCCATGCTCATCGCGGCCCGCGATGAAGATGGCAGCGGCATGAACGATCGTCAGCTGCGTGACGAAATCCTCACCTTTCTGCTGGCCGGGCACGAAACCACTGCAGTTTCGCTCTCCTGGACCTGGTATCTGCTGAGTGAGCATCCGGAAGTTCAGCAGAAACTTCACCAGGAATTAGGCCAGACGCTGGGTGGACGCACGCCCCAGCTCGAAGATCTGGCCCGTCTTCCCTACACCGACAAAGTGGTGAAGGAATCCATGCGCCTCTATCCGCCGGCCTGGAGTCTGGCCCGTACCGTGGCCAAAGAGACCGAGATCGCCGGCTACCGTCTTCCGGTAGGAGCGAACGTCGTCCTGAGCCCGTGGATTCTCCACCGCGATCCCCGTTTCTTCGACCAGCCCGAACACTTCAACCCGGACCGCTGGACCGCGGAGTTGATGCAAAAGCTCCCGCGCTTCGCCTACTTCCCCTTCGGGGGTGGTCCGCGCCTGTGCATTGGAGCTTCCTTCGCCGTGATGGAAGCCAACCTGCTTCTCGCGGCGATTGCGCAGCGCTTTCAGTTGCGGCTGGTTCCCGGGCATCCCGTAGCCACCCTTCCCAGCATTACCCTTCGTCCCAAACACGGAATGCGGATGACACTTTCGAAAATATGACCAGCCGCGATGCCGAAGGTAACCGGCGAGAGTAACCAGCGAATGAATTGACGGATGGGCGCAACCGTCGGAAGATGGCGAATCAGTTCAAATCTGCCAATGGGGGCGTATGCGGATCAAGTTCTGGGGCGTGCGCGGATCGACGCCGACTCCCCAGTCCGACAACCTGCGTTATGGAGGCAACACTTCCTGCGTCGAAGTACGCTTCGGTGACAATCTATACGTCTTCGATTGCGGCACCGGGCTTCGCGCCCTCGGGCAGCAGCTGCAGCATGACTCGGAAGGCAAGGCGATTCACGCCCACATCTTCGTCTCACATTTTCACTGGGACCACATCCAGGGCATTCCCTTCTTCGGCCCGCTCTATGAAAACCCGGGGAACTGTTTTTCCTTCCATTCCTCCAGCCGTACCCGCACCCTGAAGCGGGTGATGGAAGAACAGATGGCCGCACCCTATTTCCCGGTCGATATGAGTGAAATGAAAGCGCAGCGCGGTTTCTACAACCTGGAGCAGGGCCGAGTGCCGCTGGACGAGGTAATGGTCGAAGCCATGTGGCTCAATCATCCCCAGGGCTGCATGGGATACCGCCTCGAAACCAAAGACGGTGTGCTGGTCTACGCCACCGACAACGAGCCAGGCGATCCCGTTTTCGACAAAAATGTGCGCAAGCTCGCTGCCGGAGCCGACGTCATCATCTACGACGCTCAGTATCTCCCCGAGGAATACGAGGCTCGCAAGCGCGGCTGGGGGCACAGCCACTGGCGCGAAGCCATCAACGTTGTAATGGAGAGCGGCGCGAAAGAACTGGTGCTGTTTCATCACGATCCCGACCACGATGACGCCTGCATCGACAAAGTCGTGGCCGAAGCTCGCAATCACTATGAGAAAGTGCGGGCGGCGGCAGAAGGTTTGGAAATTGAATTATAAAGATCTGAGCTGGACCGGTTTGTCCTAGACTGATAAACATCCTGCCTGGTGGATCTGCAAAACGCATTCCATTTTCCTGTGCGTTAGCCTCGGTGCTTTCTTTTGGCGCAGCCAATCCGGACCGGATTCCAATGACATGTGGAGATCGGGCTGCTTTCCATCACCGTGCCCGACGCAGCGCCATGCTTTCGATTTGCGATCGCCCTTGATTCGACCGCAGCCAGAACTCGACGATCAAAGTGTTGATGGAGAAACCGATCCAGAACGCGATGCCGAAGAACTGCCTGGGCGCCAGATGAGTGAGCCTGCTGGTCGCGAAAAATATGCCCATTACCGGCCGAGTCGTGGCGATGCCGAGAAGGATCGCAATGGCTCGCGTCATCCAGCGCAGTTTCAGCGCCGGATGGGTGCGCGACTGCCATGCCCGGGCCAGCGAGAACAGAAACAGGCTGTTGAATAAGAGGACCGCCGACCGTTCCACCCATCCCCCGATGGCATAGGTGCTCATCGCATACGCGGTGACGCCCACCACCACTCCCAGGGGGAACAGGAAGCGCTCTGGCCATTCCGCGTCTGCGAAGCGGCGAAGGTAGAGAAAGGGAACGAGAACGACGAAAGCCAGTGCGGGAAGAATATGGACCAGGGTGAGCGCGGCATGTGACGCAAATACTGCATCGAGCCCGGCCAATTGTGGCGGAGCGGAGCGCGGCGGATATGCCAAGGCGATCACCCGCCGCAAAACCACAGCAACTGAAATCCCTATGCAGCCCCAGAATCCGACTCGCAACCAGAATGGTGAACGGGTGGTTTGCGGCGTTGTGGCGTGTGATTGACTCTGCGCTGTGCTGAAGGACTTGCCCACCAGACTTCCCCTACTCTCGTACGATCTCTCTAAGAGAATCTTAATACGCTTTGGCTAAGAAAGCTCTTGCCGCCCCCGCCGCACAACTGCAATAGCCTCAGTTTGAACCGATCTTTCCCCTGGCGCCGCATCTGCTCAAAATCGTGGCCCGGCCGCAAAGACGCTACACGCCAGATGCTTCGCAAGCTCAGCATGACTCCAGATATAGAACGACCAACAACCGGTTGGCGCCTGAATTTCAAACTGAGCCAGCGCGCAGCCGAGCGGTAACTTGCCTCGCCGCTCTGGCCCTCATATACTTTGAACGTTTGCCCGCCCACTCCGGGTTTGTATCTCCCGGCGCCGGCCAGCATCTTACCGTCTGACCGCACCATCGGAGACCAGCCATGGCTTTGAAGACCATTTCCCTGGAACAGGAAATCAACCCGTGGGAGGCACAAGCCGCCCGTTTCGACTTTGCTGCCCAGAAGTTGAACCTGGATGAAGGTCTGATGAAGGTCCTGCGCTATCCCACCCGGGAAATCATCCTGCACATTCCAGTCATGATGGACAACGGCCATCTCGAGGTTTTTACCGGATTCCGAGTGCAGCATTCCATCGCTCGCGGCCCCGCCAAGGGTGGCCTTCGCTATTCGCCCGATGTCACGCTGGATGAAGTTCGCGCCCTGGCCAGCTGGATGACCTGGAAGTGCGCCGTGGTCAACATTCCCTTCGGGGGCGCCAAGGGCGGAATAATCTGCGATCCCCATAAAATGTCGCAGGGCGAACTGGAGCGTATGACCCGCCGCTATACCGCGGAGCTGGTCGAGTTCATCGGGCCGGAAAAAGATGTGCCCGCCCCCGACATGAACACAAATGAACAGACCATGGCGTGGATGATGGACACATATTCCATGCACATGCGCCAGACCGTGACCGCCGTGGTTACGGGCAAACCCATCAATATCGGCGGTTCCCGTGGCCGCCGCGAAGCCACCGGCCGAGGCATCATGATCGTGTGCGACGAAGCGGTCAAGAAGCTCCGGCTCAGTCCCGAGTCCACGCGGGTCATCGTGCAGGGCTTTGGCAATGTCGGATCGAACGCCGCCCGCCTGATGGCGGAAGCCGGCTACAAAGTGATCGGAATCGTCGAAGTGGATGGCGGCCTGGTCAACCGCGACGGTATCGATGTGGACGGCCTCTGGGAATTCCGCCAGCGCAACGGCAGCATCCACGGCTTTACCGGCGCCTCCGCGGAGGACCCGGCGGAGTTGCTGGTTGCGGATTGCGAAATACTGATCCCCGCCGCTACCGAGAACCAGATCACCAGCCGCAATGCCGACCGGATCAAGTGCAAGATTCTGGCCGAGGGCGCCAATGGTCCCACCACCGCGACCGCCGACGATATTCTGGCCGACAAAGGCGTCTTCGTGATTCCCGACATTCTGTGCAATGCCGGCGGCGTCACGACCTCTTACTTCGAGTGGGTGCAGGATCGTCAGGGATATTTCTGGAAGGAATCCGTGGTCAATGAGCAGCTCGAACACATCATGAAAGGCGCCTTCGAGGATGTGGTCCGCTTCTCCGAAACCCATGGCGTCAATAACCGCATCGCGGCCTACATGCTGGCCATCGATCGCGTCGCCTACACCATCCGCCAGCGCGGCATCTACGCCTGACCGCCCTCTCACGCAGGCGTCATGCTGAGCTTGCGAAGCATCTGGCGTGAAGCGGATCTGCGGCTGCTCAGCAATTGGGAGTGGCCGCGCCATCTCCCTTCGACTTTCGCTCAAGGGCGGGCTCTTCGTAACTAAAGTTCCTCAGGATGACGCAAGAATGACGAGGGGTTCAAACAGCCCACTCCCCAGATTTCCCCCAGGTGTTCTCGTTCAGAATGATTGGTGACACTCGAATAGAGTGTCAGGATGCAAGCCAAGAGGGGAAAGCCGTCCGGGTCGGGGCGATTAGCGAGGGTGGGGG
>JBOGLC010000051.1:0-5021 GCA_050746005.1 Terriglobales bacterium | reverse complement strand
ACTCCGTTGAACATGAGGTCGCCATGGAAAATATGACAAAGGGCATCGAGGTGGGTCTGGGTGAAGCCATGGTATTGCACGGAGAAGATGTCTCCGGCGCTCTCCGCACCCGGAGTCTCTCCCGATTCCACCATTACGTGGTCAAAGGGAGCCGAAACTCCGACGCGCTCTTTGATGGCATCGCGCGACAGTGACAGGGATTCTCCCAGCTTCACCAGGGAAGCCGCCTGGGCGCGTTTCTCGGCAGTAATGAGGTTGAGCGCGCCGAGTTCGTCCTCCCGCCCCCATCGGTCCCAGTTGCTGAGAGACTTGAACCATTTCTCGATTGTGCTTCGGTTGGCCCCGGTGCGGGGAAAAGGTGCAAGGTCTTCGGAGTATGTCGCCATGGGTATGCAGTCCTCCCGTCGATCGCGCCGCATCCCGCTCTGCGCGCCGAGTCTAGTGAAGCGATTAACCTAAATGCGCCGTCAAACTGCATCCCCACTTCATGGGGCGGTCACAGCCTCGAATAGGAGAAGCTCGGAATCGAGGGTTGATTCCAGATGAACGGGCAGACCCTGACTCATTAATTGCACGCCGCTGATCACGGCAGAACTTCGCAAGCTGTCGAACGTCACCTTGTAGCTCTTGCCGGGATCGAGACCTCTGGGACGGAACAGATATTCGTTCGCTCCGGGATAGAGTTTTACCAGCGTGGCCCAGCCTTTCGTCCGATCGGGGGAATCGAACTCCATGGCAAACCATGGGTTCTGCACTCCTTCCTGGTCGTTCACCGGGGCGTGATGATAGATCCTGCTGGTCGGCATAATCGGACGGATGAAATTCTTGTACAGCCCTACGTAGTGATGGTATTCCTCGGCAACTTCGGGGTTCATATCTTTCAGATCGGGGGCCGCGGCCGTCAGCCATGGAGTTCCAAGAGAGAAAGTGACTCGAAGATGCGTATCGAGGTGGCCCCGGTTTACGGAGTGGGCAGGAATTCCGTAGGCAGTGGCGAACATTTCTATGGGAAGCCCCAGCGTTTGTCCGCTCAGGTTCTGCAAAACTACGGGCATGTCGAGACCATCGGTGGTGTACTGCTCGTCAAATCGGCTGGCGAATCCTAAATCGTTGCGGCCACCTCCGGCAGCGGCTTGCTGAAGAATGAGCTGGGGAAATTCCGCTTTGACCTGTTCAAAGAGCTTGTAGGTCGCTTCGTACTGGCGCCAGTAGTCGTTCTCCGCAATGCCCTCGCGGGTGTGCTGGCCCATTTCGTAGTCGAAGCCTGGATTGTAGTCGAGGCGGAACAGGTCGACCTTGTAGTCCTCCACCATCCTCTTGATCTGCTGATGCACGAAGGCAACAGCGTCTGGATTCGTCATGTCCACCAGGGCATACGGCGGAATAAACCAATCGGGATGCTGCCGATACATCACACTATGAGTCCAGTCTCCACGACCTCCTTCTACTTCGTTGTAGAGTCCGAACAACATTCCTTTGTTATGAATGTAGTCTGCGATCGGCCGCAACCCGTGCGGAAACCTCGATGGAGAAGGCGTCCATTCGCCATAAACATCCCACCACCCGGCGTCGACGATAAACAGTTCAGCGCCCAGCTCCTTGGCCAGATCGATTTGCTGGTAAATATTTTTCTCGTTCATTCCTGTCAGATCGCCGGGGAACTTAGCGATATATCCCTGGTCTCCGGGCACGGCATATTCAATCAAGTAAGCCCGCTTCGGATCGCGATGCGGCATCACCGTCTGCCGTACATGTTCGTGCATCGCCTGAACCGCCGAATCAAGGTCGCCTTGCACTGGGCCCATGTGAATAGCGGGAGAGGTAACGGATTCGCCCGCCGAAACCACCCGGAGGGGTAATGTGGCCCAGGGGCCGGCTTTGAAAAAAAGATCGGCAAATTTTCCCGGCCCGTATCCTCCCGGTCCTTCCTGGGAAGAGCCAAAAGCCTCCTGCTTGGTAAAGAAATCCATGTCCCAATTGGCCGTCCAAGCCAGATGGCCGATGAAGTATTCGCCGGCTAATTGATTTCGCACCAGGAAGAAGGGCGCCTTAAACCCGTGCCCGACGTGGGATTCCACGTGTGTAAAGCTGTCTGTAAGCGGGTCCCACTGCAGCCAGCCCTCCCAGCCGTGAGTAATTCTGGTGAAAGAGCCCAACTGAAACACGGCGCTATCCTTGGGCACACCGGCGCCGTCATAATATGGCGTTCTCCACAGACGACTTGTCCAGGGAAATACCTGGCGAAGCGCAATGGGTTTCTGACCCGTATTCTTGATTTCCAGCCAGCGTTCAAGGATGGGGGTTCCGTCCAGGACGGTGTGTATGCGCAGGGAAAGCGGTTGCCGAGTATTGGTTAACTCCACCACAAAGTGGCGCGCGCCATTTGGCGTATGCGCTTCTTCGTGCGCACCAACCCACTGCCAGCCGGAATTGAGCGAGGCGTCATTGGTTCGCAATCCGAAGGCATCATCCGCCGACAGTTCATATGGAACATTGATCCAGCCCCCTGCGCTCCAGTAACGTCCCGACCACATACCCTTGACCAGGCCTTCCACGTACACAGTTCGTCCCGAAACGAAGCGGACATCATGCGTGTCGGTTTCCAAAACGCGGAAGTCGGTGTATCCGGAACCGAGTGCTGTTCCGGCAAGTAGTAAGACTGCTAGTCCCAACGAATAGGCCAGGCGGCGCGCTTGTTTCATGGGTTTCTCCTCAAATGATTTTTCGCTTTCAATATTCGTTTGTCTTGATTTCATGCGCTGCTTTCGGGTTCAGGGGAACTCAGCGGCTCCGCCGATCCCATGGCGATATAGGCCGCAGTGCCCGCGAAACAGATCAGCGCCGCGACTGCAAACACGCGATTCCACGATGTCCGCGCCAAATATCCGCTGACCACCGGCGCGAAGATTCCCGCCAGATTTGCGAACGCCTGTTGCATGCCAACCAGCGCTGCGGCCGCTCCGGGAGCCAACTCTAGCGAGCCCGCCGCATAAACCGGAGTCGCCGATGTCATGAGGGCAGCCGCCACGATCAAAGTAGCGGTGATCGCTACCGGGCTGCCTGCGCGCGGAAGTTGCATTAGCGCCAGCCCACCCAGCACGTAGAACACAAGAATGCCTTTGCGCACCCGCGTCTTTGAACTTCGAGCGCTCAGCTTGGCAATGACCACGGCGAAAATATTGGCTCCGCAGAGCGCGGCCAGGAAAGGCAGGGCTGAAGCTGTTCCCAGAAATGACGCCGAGAAGTGGCGCGCTTCCTTAAGGTACGTGGGTAGCCATGTGAGTAAAAGGTATACAAACCAGTTCGAGGAAAAATGCAAAATAAATACCGCCCACACTTCTCGCCGGCCGAGTAATCGGATATTGGACAGAAACGGCGCCTGGGGCGCGAGTTCCTGTGCCCCGGGGGGAGTGTCGCGGGCAACCAGTCGGGATACCAGCAGCAAGACAATTCCCAGCAAACCGAATACCCAGAAGATGGGAGGCCATCCCCATGTCACCAGAATCTGCTCCGCGACCGGAAAGGCAAGAATCGGACCGGCATATCCGCCGCTCCAGCAGAACCCGGCCGCCCGCGCATACTCATGCCGGGGGAACCACGCTGCCAACAGGCCGTTCATACACGGGAACATCGCGCTCTCGAACACGCCAAGCGCCACGCGGGCAGCGAACATGCCGGGCAGCGTGCGCGGAATTGGCGTGAGGATAGTCAACAAGGACCACCCCGCCATGCTTACCAGGAGCACCTTGTAGGGCCCAATCCGTTGTACCAGCAGACCCGACGGAATCAGAAAAATGGCGTATCCCAGAAAAAATCCGGAGAGAACCCAGCTCATCTGAGCCAGGTCCCAGTGGCGCTCGGCCATAATCCGCGGGGCGGCCACGGCGATGTTGACGCGATCGCAGTACGCAATCACCAGCGCGGCGAAACACAGAGCGGCAATGTCTACACGTTTGGGCCAGGGAAAGTAACGTGGGGTCGGAGCGGCAGGCGTTGGAACCGTCTGCCTGCGGTGGTCCACATTCAGGCTACTGGGACTGAATGTAACGGAGCGAAGCCTCAACCCATGGCCCCCATGCGGTCTAGGTTAACCGGTCAACTTTAGCTTGACATGGCATATTTGTCACTATAGATTTTCGATTGCTGCGGCTGTCCATTCTCAGGGAGTCCGAAACTTTGCGCCACCGGTTACCCGCCACATCGGGAGAATGCGCGGAAGCGCTGCCTCTCATCTCGCGCCCCAACTTTCGCTTCGGTTGGCGCGCAATCGCCGCGCTGGGCGCTGCAACCCTGGCACTACTGATCGTCATTATTTTCTCCCGTCGCATTTTGCCCCCCTCGTTCCCCGAGGTCCAGGTGGTTCGCGCCTCAACCAGAGAAGCGGAAAACAGCGGTCAGATTCTTGAGCGCGGTTACATCGTCGCTCATCATCGCATCAACGTGAATTCCAAAGTGACTGGGAGAGTGGCGTGGATTGGGGTCGAGAAGGGCGACCGGGTCAAACAAGGCGACATCCTGGTCCGGCTCGAAGATGACGAATTCCGCGCCCAGGTGCAACAGGCCGAAGGGGCCGTGTCCAACGCGGCGGCCTATCTCCAGCAGCTTCGAAGCGGACCCCGACCGCAGGAGATCCACCAGGCGGAACACAGTCTTCAGCAAGCTCGGGCGGGTATGCTGGCCACTCAACTCACATTGCAGCGCACCACGGAACTCGTGGGCCAGGGTGTCTTGGCCAAACAAGCCCTCGACGATGCGCAGGCGAGATTCGAAAGCAGCCGACAGCAGGTTGAATATTTGGAACAATCGCTGCAACTGGTCAGAATGGGCTCTCGCCCGGAGGAGATCGCAAGGGCCGAGGGTTCTCTGGAACAGGCCAAGGGTCAGTTGGCGCTGGCCCAATCCCAGCTTGAGGCCACTGTCATTCGCGCCCCCATTTCCGGAACCATCCTGGAACGCACCGCGGAAAAAGGCGAACTGGTAACCGCACAATTCGCCGGGGGATCGGAAGACGGACCGCAGGG
>JBOGLC010000050.1:0-50387 GCA_050746005.1 Terriglobales bacterium | reverse complement strand
CCTTTTGAGATTCTGGGCGTCCAACTCTTTGGCTACCATTTAAGCGTGCGAGCAGGTCTCAATCCGGACAGCCCTAGCCCGAGTGGTGTGATCAACCGGGTTGTGCAAGGGGTTCGAATCTACCACTGAGCCAGATCGGGTGTAGTGGAAAACCGATGCTGCTTGGGGATTGGCGAACGCCACGGCAGAACCGCCCGTCCGGGTCCTTCCAGGCAAAAGAAAAAGGCCCCGGGAGGGGCCTCTTACAAATGCAGCTGCAATCGGGAAGGAACGGACTAGGCCGCTACGGCCAGGGTCGAGGTAGCGACCTCATAGGTCTCGACTCTCGGAGCCCCTTGAATCACTGAATTCAGCTTTTCCACCAGCTTGGGGAACGCTGTGGTGTGATACATCTCCGCGTTCTTGCGCTCATCCCAGAAGCTAATGGCAACCGCCCGGTTCCGTTCGACCAGGGTAATCTCATCCTGGAAGCCCTTCTGTTGCCGGAGAACAGGCAGAATCTCCGACTCGAACAACTTAATGAACTCTTTCTGTTTCCCATCCTTCAGTTCCATATGCACATTGCGAGTGATTTTCAAATCGATGTCTCGAATCTCCCTGGCGAATTGATGGCCTTTTAACGACATTTCTAGCACGGCGAAGGCAGGGGTTCGGCGCCGCTTGCTAAGACCTATTTATCTTGTTTTCTATAACTTAAGTATACCAGACCGGAGGCGGGCAGTCAAGGCTTTGCAGTTCTGCCCGGTGCCCGAGAGAACTCTTCGGGATTTCAGCCGGCGCCGACTTGGCAGCTGCCTTGGGCCAAGGGCGACGGGTCGTAATCGAGGAATTCGAACGAACCTTTCTCCGTTGCATGAACGGGATCGAGGCCCAACCGGCTTCCCGCGTTTGATCACCGCCACAATCAGCATCGCGGTAAAAGCAACAACGGGAGCCGCAAAATATACCCAGGCAGCCGACTCAGGAACCACCGATCGCTTATGAAAAAGCTTCCAGAGGTCCCGGTAGAGCTGAAAAATGCTTGGTCCTGTGCTGCGTTGCACGCGCTCTTTCGCCTTCGAAATGAAACCTTGTAGCAGCAGTGTAAGCAATAGAACGCTGAGAACCTGAAGGAACTTGGAGAACGACATCATTCATGCAGAAATCCTGCCGCGTTCGTGGCGAGCAGAATGATCGGGACAAAGCCCGACCGGAAGGTGACCTCTCCGGCTTTGAGTGGATACGGGTCTGGCTATCATCACACTACCCCTGCGGGGTAGTGGTCATCAGCCTTGAAAGGCGGTTAAACGGTGGACCTGATCACCTTGCGGTTTGTGTCGCTCAGATCACAACTCAAGCACGACCTTGTATTCCAGCGCCAAATGTCTTCCGAAAAACCCGAACCGCAAAAACCTTCGGCAGCAGGAATTTGAGTCGTATTTTGCGGATTGACTCTAATTTTGGCAGAGAGCATAATTTTATTGGGTGTTGGAGTTCGCCCTTAACCGCCCTTGGTTCCGGGCAGATGACTCCTACGAAGAATGGCAGTTTTCTTGGTAGGGGTTGGTGTGAGAAAGTCCCCTCCTAAAAACTCCATTCGTTTCGTGACATACCGAGCCTTTGATCTTGTGTCAAGGGTTTCGTGAGGGTGTATAGTCATGCCCGAAGACGATACGAATTCTCTGAACTCGAATCATGTGCGCCGCCTGAGCGTTACTTGCCGCTATCTGGACAAGCTGCTGGCGGACATGGAAAACGCGCTCAATATTTCTGCCTCCAGGCTCGCCTTTCCCCAATACATCCCCGATCTGGCTCCCGCACAGAGAAGGGTCATCGAGGACTACATTGCCCGAATCCGGGCTCAACTCACGCGCGTGCTGGACGGCCAGGGAATCGAGCGGCCTGCGCCCGAAATTCCGGTTTCGCGATCCCTGCACGCGGTATTGACCTTCATTGAAATCGCAGTGGAGGAGCTGAAACCGGAATACATGCGGGGCTATGGCGAAGTTCCCGCCGCGGCCGCCGTTGATCTGAACGGTATTGCGGGTGAGTTGCGCGGGCTGGTGATCGAGTTGGAGCGCTACGTCATGCGGGGCTCTCAGGAGAACTTACTGCAGAGGCTGGAACTCTTGGAGCAAGCCGGCGACGACGTGGCCTTGCTGAAGAAACTGGAGACTGCCATCACCGATCATGGCCTGGTTGAATTTCGCTCGACACTCTCCATGATCCTTGATCGTCTTGAGGACAACGGGTTTGAGATTGCTATCTTCGGTCGCGTGAGCTCCGGTAAATCGTCGTTGCTGAACGCGATCCTGCAGACCGACATATTGCCGGTGGGAGTGACACCCATTACGGCCTTGCCCACCCGCATCACCTTCGGCAGGGAGTCTGGCATTGAGGTCTGGTTCGCGAACCGGGCGGCGGAGCAATTTGAGATTTCCCGCTTGCCGGAATTTGTGGCGGAGCAACACAATCCCGGCAATGAGAAGCACATTACCAAGATTCTTGTGCATCTGGATTCACTTCGCCTGCGTGAGGGAGTCGTTTTCGTGGATACGCCGGGCTTGGGATCACTGGCAACGCGCGGAGCGGCTGAAACCATCGCTTATTTGCCGCGCTGTGATCTGGGTGTCGTACTCATTGACGCCGGGTCGACTCTGACCCCGGACGACTTGCGGACCATTCAGATCCTATACGAGGCCGCCATACCCGCCACTGTCCTGCTCAGTAAGGCGGACATTCTTTCTCCGGATGACCGGCTGCGGACCATTGACTACGTCACGCAGCACATCAAGGCGGAACTCAATATTGACCTCCCAGTTCATCCGGTCAGCGTGATGCCGCAGTGCCGGGATCTTCTGACCGATTGGTTTCGGAACGACATCGCGCCCCTGTACAACCAGCGCCAGGAGCTGAAGCTGCGTTCGGTAAAGCGCAAAATCGGAGCATTGCGACGGTCGCTGGAGCTTGCATTGAGCTCACGGCTGCGCCGGAAAGGCAAACTCTCTCCGCGGCGGGTGGAAGCGCTCCGGGGCGTGGAGAGGGCTCTTCGCCAGGCGAATGGCGAAATCGAGGAGTTGCGAAAGGACGCCAGGCACGCTGCCGACAAGATCGAGAGATTGTTCCCATTGGCCTTGCGTGGGGCGTCGGCGTCGGTGGTCGCGTCGTGGAAGTCTGACGCAAACCACACGAACTTAAATCAGATCGTGAAAAAAGCCGTCCTGGGGACGGTCGAAGAATGGACGGGAAAACTTCAGCGGGCCATGGTAGCACTCGCCGGCGACCTGTATCGCAGCCTGGAATCGGCGGTCCAGGTCATGGAGATGAAGGACACGCTCTCTGAAGAGGATTTCACGACTCTGCTACGAGAAATGCCGGGGTTTGACATTGGGAATCTGGATCTCCGCATGAACCGTCCCAGCTTGCTTCTTCTGACCGGCCGGAAGCTTACGGAGTCCGCGATCGCCACACGCCTGACGAAGTTGATGGGTCCGATGCTGGCGACATCGTTGTCGGCCTACAGAGCGCTCTTAGGCGATTGGGCAGAGCGGACTTTGACTCAAATGCAGCGCCGCTTTGATGCTTACGCCAACGGCTATCGAGCTCAGTTGGAGAGAGCGCTGGAGGCCCAGGATCTGGATCCGGACCAGGAGGGAGCAATACGCCAGAACTTAGAGGCGATCATGAACGCACCAGACCAACAGCCCGTGACTTCCTGAGCCAGGAGTCGCCACTTCGAAGTGGTGGTTATGATTGGGAAAGGAGAAGGACGAATTGCTGAAATATCTAATGGTCGGATTGGGAGGGTGCCTAGGGTCCGTCGTGCGTTTCTGGGTGGGGAGCTATGTGGGCAGCAAAATGGGGGTCCGGTTTCCCTACGGGACACTGCTCATCAACATTACCGGATCGTTCGCCATTGGGATGATTCTCACTCTCTTCGGTTTGAAAACGCATTGGAGTCCGAATTGGAGATATTTGGCTTCCATAGGTTTTCTTGGCGGATACACCACTTTTTCCAGCTTTGAGTATGAAACGCTGCGAACGATACAGGATGGACAGGTCGGACTTGGCATTCTCTACGTTGGTCTCAGTGTTTTTGTTGGTTTTGTTGCGGTATGGGGCGGAGTGATTGCGGGGAGAGCATTATCATGAGAGCCGATAGTTCGGCGCATGCCATTCGGGAACGCAATCGTGCGGAACTGCAAGAACAACTCGAGGCGTTTCGCGAGCAGCTTGCTCATGGCATCCACGAGCGAGGGGGTCTCCTGGGGCGAGGTGCAGAATTTCTGGTTGGACAAAGGGGCCTGTAGTTCCGTTTAGGAGGACAACGTGCTTACAGCTGGAACTGGCAAGAAAGTCGGCATCTACGTCGCGGAAGATCAGCAATATCACGGCAGTGCGGCATATGCCGCCGTCCTGGATTTTCTTTTCTTCCACGGAGTCTCTGGGGCAACGGTGACGCGCGGTATCGCAGGCTTCGGCGCCGACCATCACCTGCACACGAATCGCCTCGTGGACTTGGCGACTCGCCTCCCCGTGAAAGTCGAGTTCATCGAGACCGCCGAGAAAGTCGAAACCTTGTTGCCGAAGTTGCATGAGATGGTGGGTACCGGGCTCATCGAAATGCACGACACGACAATCGTAAAGGCGGCTGAAAAAAAGCATAAGGCGGGCGAGGGGACAGAGGGGCCGGCGCTAAAACGCCAGGGCAAGGCCAAGATGATGCGCATTTACATCGGCGAGAATGACAAGTGGAACGGCAAGCCGTTGCATGAAGCCATCGTCGAGGGTCTTCGCGCTCACGAGATCGCGGGAGCGACTGTCTATCGCGGCATTCTCGGTTACGGCGCCAACCGGAGAATTCACCGGAACAAAGCGCTTCACCTTTCCCACGACCGTCCCATCTTGCTCTCGATCGTCGAAACCGAGGAAAAGCTCAAGGCCATTACTCCCATGCTGGATGAGATGGTGAAACAAGGCATCGTGGTTCTTTCCGATGTGGATATCGTCAAATACACCCACGACTACAAGGATGCGGACCGGCGACAGCAGGTACGGTCATGAAACTCGCGGGACGCGCCAAGATGCTCCGCATTCATTTCGGAGAAGACGATAAGTGGCACGACCAGCCTCTATACGAGGCGGTGGTGCAAAAATGCCGCGAATTGGACATCGCTGGTGCAACCGTCTTTCGCGGGATCGAAGGTTATGGTGCGAGTTCACTGATCCACCGCCCGCACTTTCTCCGTTCCTCGGATCTCCCCATCATGGTTTCCGTGATCGATACGGAGGACAAGATCAAGAAATTACTTCCTGTTTTGGATGAGATGGTGGATGAAGGCTTGATCGCCATGTCCGATGTGGAAGTGATCCGATATGCGCATGAGGATGGGGTTCGCTCTCCGGCTGCGCCGGCAGACGCCGGCGGCGCGGAATTCTAGAGAGTCGGAGCATGGAATCAACCACTGGAAAATCGGCGAGCGGCGCGCTTGTGTCCGCGCCAGTTGGGTCTGCCGCCGATCACCATCTGGCGGAGAACTCTCATGGCGAGGCTGCCCTGTTGCGCATGGCGGAACTGGCCCACGAGTTCGGCGCTGAAAGCATAGCCGGCGATGCCCGGTCGGTTGCGGAACGAGTCTCCGAAGGACGCTTCTACGTAGCCTGTCTGGGGCAGTTCAAGCGCGGCAAGTCGACCCTGCTCAATGCATTGATCGGCGAAACGGTGCTGCCTACGGGAATCGTGCCCGTCACCATGGTGCCGACGATTGTCCGCTACGGCGGGCGACTCGCGGCGCGTGTGCGCTTTGCCGCCGGAGACTGGACCAGCATCCCGATACAGGAGGTCGAAGAATTTGTCTCTGAAGAGAAGAATCCGGAAAACTCAAAGGGTGTCGTGGGACTGGAGATCTTTGCGCCCAGCCCGTTACTCTCCACTGGCATGTGTTTTGTGGATACGCCGGGTCTCGGCTCGGTTTTTGCCGGGAACACGAACGCAACCCAGGCTTTCATCCCTCATGTGGATGCGGCCTTAGTTGTAATTGGAGCCGATCCTCCTCTCGCGGGCGAAGAACTGACCCTGATCGAGACTGTGGCCAGGCACGTAAACGACTTGATCGTTGTGCTGAACAAGGCCGATCGAACCACGGATGCAGAAAGGCTTGCGGCAGTGGCTTTCGCCCGCCGCCAGCTGGAGAAGAGGCTTAAACGCAAGATTGACAAGATTCTTGAAGTAAGCGCCTGCGAAAGGATTGCGGGAGGCCAACCCGGTCGGGACTGGCCAGAACTGGTGGCGATGCTGGAACGGCTCGTTCAGATCTCCCGCCGAACCTTGATCCGCTCAGCCTGTGCCCGCGGACGGGAACGGGTGAGTGAGCAATTATTGGCCATCGTGACGGAAGAGCGGCACGCGCTGGTGAGGCCTATCCAGGAATCGGAATGCCGGATTGCGGCCATGAAGCGAACCATCGCCGAAGCCGAACAGTCCATGCGAGAGCTCAGCTATCTGTTCATGGCCGAGCAGCAACACTTATCCGATACTTTTGTGGATCGCCATAAGGCCTTTGTTTCCTCCGTGTCGCTTCAAGTGGACCGGGAATTCCTGCACCGGGTAGGCGCTCTGCGGCGTGGGTTCGGACCCTCCTATCGGCGACGCATGATGCACGAAGCTCAGGAGGTGGTGCGCGGTTTCGTGGTCCCCTGGCTGCGGCCCGAGCAGGAGGAGGCGGAGAAAGAATATCGGCGGGTTGCGCGCCGCTTTGTGGAGATGGGCAACACGTTTCTGAGGAAGCTTGCCGACGCCGGCATTCCCGAACTGGCGCGTTTACCACATGCCCTCGACGCAGAAGTGGGTTTTCGCGTGCGTTCGAAGTTCACATTTATGGACTTCATCGAAGTGGCGCAACCTGCTTCTCCTCTTCGTTGGTTGGCTGACGCCGCCGTGGGACTGGTTGGGGCCTACTCCTTCATCCAGAAGGCCGGTCATGATTTCGTGGATAAGCTGCTCATAGTGAACAGCACCCGGGTGCAAAGCGACATTTTGAATCGGGTACAGGAGAGCCGCGGCTATTTGGAAGTCGAGATTCGCAAGCTGCTCCGCGAAATCAGCCGAATTGCTGAGCAGGCATTGGTTCGCGCCCGACAAGTGAAAGAGCAGGGCGCTGCTGCGGTAGAAACGGCGCTCCACCATCTCGATACTCTGGAACATGAAGTCCTGGCATTGCGCGGACCCGCCAGCGAAGGGAACGTGCCCTTGAGTCAGATGGTATAACGCGGCGGAAGTGATTCCTCCGGTCTTGCAGCCCGACACCATCCAACGGCCATTTTGTCGACGCTGAGTCTGCTATTGCGGGAAGGTGAAGGTTGAAGTCTGTCCGTTCAGGTTTTCGATGGTTAGCCCTTCCGAGTTCGTCACCACATTAACGTGTTGATTCACGATGTGATCCACCATCCCTTGCAGCAGCGCGGAGCTGATACTGATCGCCGCGGCCCCGGGAGCGTTGTCGTCAACACGGTGCAGCAGGACGATCAGCCACAACTTGTGGGTTACTGCGTAGTCGATGAAGCCGGTTAAATTGTCCAGCGTGGTGTTGTAATCCGTCTCTCCGGCTTCGCTCCACAGGTAGTAGGGCTCGGGCTGGCCATGTCCGGAATGACAGCCGTTGTAGCCCAGGTCGGAATCGCGCGCGCCCAGGTACCCAGAGTTCTGGACGGTCATTCCGATCGAGCCGTTGGGATAGCCATAGTCCCCGTACGGGTAGGCAAAGGTGAGCGGCGCGAGACCTTGAGCGATCAAGTCTTGCTTTGATCCGGCAATCTCAGCGGTTTGTTGTTCCGGGGTAAGAAGGGACAAGGGCTGATGCGTCTGGGTGTGTGCACCAATCTCGTGTCCGTGAGCAGCCATGGTACGCACTTCATCCCAGGTGACGTACCCATCCGCGCCAACACCCACCATGCAGCCGCAACCCGCGCCATTGTTCTCAGGCTGAAAGCCGCCGGTGATGATGTACTGGGTGGTTCTGATCCCAGCCGCGTCGAAGATGGGCAGACCATTGTCGTACATGGACTGGTACCCGTCGTCGAAGTCGATGGAGACGAAGCCCTGGTCTGTAATGGTGAAGGGCAAGGCGTTCGACGTTGCCGCGCCCGGCTCCGGATTCGAAACACTCACCAGCAGCGATGAAGGCGCCTGCAATTCAGCCGCCGGCACGGTGACCGTGATCGAAGTGTCGCTGATAGAAACGGGGACGAGGACCTCGGAGCCGAAGTTCACCACGGCGTTGGCGCCGAAATTCCTGCCGGCAATGGTGAGATTCGTCAGGTCATGCTTTCCCGTCAATGCGATTGGCGGGGACAGTCGAGAAACCGTGGGGGCTTCCGGTGGAGGAGGCGGAGGCACAGTTATGGTCAAAAACACATGCCCGGTTACTCCGCCCGCGGTTGCCGTTATTTGAGCGGAACCAGCAGACAATGCCGTGGCTACGCCCGCGCTGCTTATGGTGGCTGCGCCGGATGCGCACTGCCAGACCACCGGCGGCAGACTTATGGGCGCACCAAACTGATCCGACCCCGTGACCGTGTATGCCTGCGTGCTGCCCACTTCGATGCTGGCGCCGGGCGGGGAGATGTTGATGGAAGTCAGAACTGGCGGCGCGGGCGCGACCGTGAGGTAAACAGGTGGAGCGGTCTTGCCGTTGGCGCTCACGGTGATGGCTACATTCCCGGCTGCGATTCCAGTTGCGATCCCCGTGTTCAGGCCTTCCCCATTCAGAGAGTTGACGGTTGCGACGGTGGGGTCGGAACTGGCCCACTGAAACGTTATTCCGGTCATCGGGGAATCGAATTGATCGAACCCTGTGACTGTGAACTGGACTGTGCTTCCCGCCCGAACGGTGGCCGTTGCGGGAGTTGCGGCAATGCTGGTGAGCACGGAATCCGGCTTCGCAACCGTCAAAACATTCCCGTTGCCCTGGATGCCTTGTGCCGATGCATTGACCGTGGCAGTGCCCGCCGCCAGACCGGTCGCCAGTCCCTCGCCGTTGATGCTTACGATGCTGGTATTGGAGCTCGACCAGGTGAACGTGACTCCGCTCATCTCGCTTCCGTATTGGTCCTTGCCCACGGCGCTGAACTGCTGGCTTCCGCCGGTGAAGATTGACGGCTGAGCGGGAGTCACGAGAATGCTGGCCAGCGCGGGAGGAGGAGCAAGGACCGTCAGAGCTGCTGATGCGCTGGTTACTCCAGAAGCCGAGGCTGTGACATAGATCACCCCTGCCGAGAGACCGGTTGCCAGCCCATCATGGACGATCGCGCTAGCGGCGCTCGAATCCGATGAACTCCACGTGAACGTAATTCCGCTCATGGGATTGTGGTACTGATCCAGGCCCTGAGCGACAAACGCCTGATTTTCCCCGACATGGATGGATGCCGCTGCCGGGGAGAGACTGATCTTGCTTAGCTTTGGAGCGGCTGTGGCTGTCGGGGTTGGAGAGCCTGCTCCGCCGCCACACCCCAATAGCGAAACGGATATAACGGATATAAGAATTGCGATGGCTAGCTTCACTCGGCTCCGCTATTTTCCCGGCGGGGGCCGTGGGAAACTGTTTCTAGTGAACTATCGTTAGACGAATCAACAATCGTCTCAGGATGTGAATTGCACGCTAAGTACCAAATTTCATGGGTCGAAATCGAGGGTTTTGTGCGCCGCAACGGTAACGGTTACCGCAAAACTTTGCAGTTCTCCTCAAGGGGGAGATCTAACTGGGTTGCATTAATGATGCCGGATGCGGCCGGCGTCGCTTACGCGGGTGTAGACCACTACGCCATTTTTCATAAAAGCCGGTGGCGAGCCTAATCGCCAGTTTTCCGGGGCTGGGGTCGCCCTCCTCAGGCTTACCTTCCGTCGGTTTTCGACGTTCATATGTGCGAGAGCGTACAGTGCTTCATGTATTGTTTCTGCCTGAACGCGGGTCGTAAAATCCCCACATACGTCCCATGAAATCTGGTCTTCTTGCGTATTCTTCTGGTTGACGACAGCGTAGCTGTAAGGAAATCGTTGCGGCAGATGTTTGAGCAAGCCGGATGGGTTTGTTGCGAAGCCTGTAATGGTCAGGAAGGTGTTCTGAAAGCGCAACAATTCAAGCCCGATATTGTCGTTCTCGACCTTTCGATGCCGGTCATGAACGGGCTCGAGGCGGGGAACATTCTGAAAGACCTGGTGCCTCAGACGCCTCTTATTCTTTTCACTTCCTTCAGCGGGATCGTCAGCTCCGACGGCGGGCAACGTTCTGCCTTTTCCAAGGTCATTGACAAAAACGATGCGGGCAGGCTCGTGGTGACCGCCCAAGCTCTGCTACCGAAGCTATAAAGTTCCCCGGCCATTTTTCAACTCTTGGTCTGGGTTGGGGTGGTTGGATACGATGGCGCCGTCACTGGGTAATACGCAACGTCGTGGGGACGAACTTGCGCCTGGCGATTTGGCTATCGACTTTCCGACTGCCACCTGGTTTTCTGATTGACGATTACGTGGTAACAGTCGCACGCCGCTTCCTCCAGCTTGTCTTTATTGACGATTGTCACATTTCCTCTGGTGTAGGTGATCATCCCCGCTGCTTGCAAAATACTGGCGGCCACGCTGACGCTCGACCGGCGAGTTCCGAGCATCTGTCCCAAGAATTCCTGCGTCAAAGGCATGGTTTCGCCGCCGATCCGGTCATGACTCATGAGAAGCCATCTGGCCAATCTTTCTTTGACATCGTGCAACCGATTGCAGGCAGCAATTTGGGTTGACTGCATCGCCAAAATCATCGCGAAACGCTGCAGCAGTCGTTCCAGTACGGGACATTCGGGCAGAATGGTTCGCAAGGTTGGAACATCTACCCTGTAACCCGTTGCGTCCGCTTGAACCACCACCCGCAGAGCACTCGTTTGGAATCCGAACACGACCGCCGTACCGACGAAGCCTTCTTTACCAATCAGTCCAACCTCGACACTCCTTCCATCGGGCTGAACCGTGAGGACAGAACCTAATCCGTTGTTCAGAAATATCCCGACTTGATGACTTCGCCCGATTCGTGCAGCACTTGATGAAGTTTCAAGCGCACAAACTCCAAAGACTCAAATATCCGTTTGCCTTCTGAACGAGGAAGCGCGAGCAGAATAAGGTTCCCCATCGCCTTTCCATCGCCGTCTTTCGAGGCGGCGAGCGAGGCGGCCTTGGGCGAGACGAGGTTGTATTTTGCCATAGGCTCCTTGGGCAGCGTGAAACGCTGTCTGATTTTCGCAAGGAACCGACGCCCGATGGGGGCGTGGCGGAGGGTTGCTAGAAGAGACGACCTGAACGTACACCCTTTGAGGTCAAATGTATGTCCGAAACCGCACTTAGCTGTATCAAACATCGAGCAGACGAGACCTCGTAGATCGACGTAGCATCGACCCATCCGCAGCCAGGAGGCGGTGTCTCAGTGGCACAGTCCACCGAAAGCGATAAAGAAGAGCTGGTCGACTCCATCCGAACATTTCTCACCGCCATGTCCATGCGTGGTGAGCAGCAGCGCTTTTGCATCCTCTGTGGTGCGGTGATGCAATCGCTGGATATGACAATGTGGCTCCATGGCAGCGATTCGGAGTGGAGCATCCGCTTACCCGTCTGTCCTTGTGAAGCCACTCGGACGCCAGTCCATTCGGCAAGTCAGCGAAAAAGTGCAACGTAAACGCCGGAGTTGCTACCTCCTCAATTAACATAAGCTCGAGAGAATTCCACCAAGCTGTGCTGTTTCGAGAGCGACAGGAGCAAGCTGTCGGAGCGCATAGCTCACGCAGAGTGGGCCCTTGCTTTGCGAACACGGGACTTGGATTTTGAGCAATGACTTCGCGCGCCAGAACCGTCTGAAGCAGTTCACACCCTTCTAAATCATTTCTAAATCATTAATTTATAAATAGTTAACTAGATGGCTTAGAATCTTCCGGTCGGCGCCGCCTTGCGGATTGTCTTTGACCTCCTGTCCTCTTCCGCTCAGTGCCCCGCCTCGCACATCGTGCTCGGGAAAGATAACGAAATGACTCAATTTTCGTCGAACTATCTGTCGATTTAGCTGTGTCCCGTTCGTCATATATTTGGGTAGGGAGAAACGCACGAATAGAGAGCCGGGACCAGCGCGATCCCGCTGCATTCACAGATCTGGCTTGTTTTGTTCGGGGTAGGACGATGATACAAAACAAATTAAGTCCGAATCGTTCTATCGAACATCTTAATCTCATCGTTTTAATCAGAGTTTTTTTCCTAACCTGAGGGAAATATGGCAAAGAGAATGTTCCTGATGCTGGGCGTGACCGCGGTGGTGCTCGCGGCCTTAGGCTTCTTGAAGTTCCGGCAAATCCAGTCGGCTGTGCAAGCGTCCTCGTTCACGCCGCCCCCTGAGTCGGTCACGAGCATTGTCGCCAAACAGGAGCAATGGCCCACGACCATGGACGTCATCGGGACCATGGAGGCTGTCCAGGGTGTGACCGTCAGCGCGGACCTGCCCGGCACGGTGGCGAGCATCAATTTCGAATCCGGAAAATCGGTGCGGGCGGGGGAAGTGCTGGTCGAGCTCGATACCCGGCAGGAGCGTGCCCAGCTGGCTGCGCTCGAAGCCCAGCGGGATCTTGCCGGAGTGAATTTCGATCGGATGAAACAACTGTCGAGGGACGGGGTTATCTCCAAATCGGATTACGACCGCGCTACCGCCGACCAGAAGCAAACCACAGCCAATGTGGGAGAGATCCGGGCCACGATTGCGCGCAAGACTATCCGGGCGCCGTTCTCGGGAGTGCTGGGTATTCGCAAGGTGAACCTTGGGCAGTATCTTGCGGCCGGCAATCCGATCGTCGATCTCCAGGCACTGAATCCGATTTACGTGAACTTTGGCGTGCCGCAACAAGAACTTGGCAAGGTCAAGATTGGCCACAGTTTGCGGGTCACAACCGAAAATCTGGCGGGCCAAGCATTTACCGGGAAGGTCACCGCTCTTGATTCGGTGGTGGACCAGTCGACCCGGAACATCCAGGTGCAGGCGACGCTCCCCAATCCGCACGGGAAATTGCGGCCGGGCATGTTTGTCCAGGTGAAAGTTGGAGTGGGAGCCGACCGTTCCGTCATTGCGTTGCCGGCATCGGCCATCAATTACGCGCCTTACGGCGATTCGGTTTACGTGATTACCGATCTCAAAGATCCCAAGGGAAAGACCTACCGCGGCGTCCAGCAGCAGTTTGTGAAGGTTGACGGGTCGCGCGGCGACCAGGTAGCGGTGGTTTCAGGGGTGAAGCCTGGCGACGAAGTTGTGACCTCCGGCGTGTTCAAGTTGCGCAACGGTGCGGCGGTCCAGGTCAATAACAAGGTCCAGCCCGAGAACAATCCGGCTCCCAAGCCCGAGGAAAGCTAACCATGAGGTTTACGGATCTATTCATCAAGCGGCCGGTTCTTTCGGTGGTGGTCAGCCTGGTGATTCTGCTTGCCGGCCTGCAATCGATTCGCTCTCTGAGTGTGCGGCAGTATCCCCGCAGCGACATCGCGATCGTGCAGGTTACGACGGTCTACGTAGGCGCCAATGCCGACCTGGTGCGCGGGTTCATCACCACGCCGCTGGAGCGTGTGATTGCGAGCGCTGACGGGATCGATTATATGGAGTCGTCGAGCGCTCAGGGCCTCAGCACCATCACCGTGCACCTGAAGCTCAACTACGATACCAACGCCGCCCTTACTCAAATCCAGGCGAAGGTGGCACAGGTGCGCAATGATCTGCCGCCGGAGGCGGAAGCGCCGATCATTGACCTGCAAACCGCGGACAACCAGTTTGCCTCGATGTACATTGGGTTCTCATCCTCTGAGCTCGATCAAAACCAGATTACCGATTACCTGACGCGCGTGGTGCAGCCCAAGCTGAGTGCGATCAGCGGAGTGCAGCGCGCAGATATCCTGGGCGACCGCACGTTTGCCATGCGCATCTGGCTCAAGCCGGACAAGATGGCGGCTCTGGGCATCACTCCTTCGGCAGTGCACGACGCCTTGGCCAAGAACAACTACCTTTCCGCCGTGGGCAGTACAAAAGGCTCCATGGTATCGGTCAACCTGGTGGCCAACACCAACCTGACTACCGCGGAGGGCTTCCGCCAACTGGTGGTCAAGCAGGACAACGGGGTGGTAGTAAGGCTGGGACAGATCGCCGACGTGGTGCTGGGCGCCGAGAACTACGACTCGGAAGTCCGTTTCAACGGCGAGACCGCGACCTTCATGGGAATCTGGGTGCTTCCCACCGCGAACTCTTTACAGGTGATCAAGGAAGTACGCAATGCCATCCCCGCGATTCAGGCGCAGTTGCCTCCGGGGATGAAGGTCGGGATTCCTTACGACGCCACCGCGTACATTCAGGACGCCATCAACGAGGTATTGAGCACGCTCAGCGAAACCCTGCTGATCGTGATTGTGGTGATTTTCCTGTTCCTGGGATCGATGCGCTCCGTGCTCATCCCCGTGGTTGCCATTCCCATCTCGCTGATTGGCGCCGTCTTCCTGATGCTGGTGTTTGGCTTCACCATCAACCTTTTAACTCTGCTCGCGATTGTGCTCTCGGTCGGGTTGGTGGTCGATGACGCGATCGTCATGGTGGAAAACGTCCAGCGACATATTCAGCTGGGCAAGACTCCATACCGCGCGGCCATCGATGCGGCCCGCGAACTGGTCGGTCCAATCATCGCCATGACCATCACGCTGGCGGCTGTGTACGCGCCGGTGGGAATTCAGGGCGGCCTGACCGGGGCGCTGTTCAGGGAGTTTGCTTTTACGCTGGCCGGCGCCGTGATTGTCTCCGGCATCGTGGCCCTGACTCTCTCCCCGATGATGGGATCGAAGTTGCTGGTGGCGGGAGCTTCCGAGCGCGGCTTCGCCGGCTGGATCAACCGCCGTTTCGACAAGCTTCGCAGCACTTACAGCGGTCTGTTGACCGGAACGCTGCGCTATCGTCCCGTGGTCCTTACCCTGTGGGCGATTGTGGCCCTTCTGATCGTGCCGTTCTACATGTTTTCGCAACGTGAACTGGCGCCGGCAGAGGATCAGGGGGTCGTTTTCGGTGTGATTCAGGCCGCGGCCAACTCCACCATCGATCAGACCAGGCTCTATACCCAGGAAGTTTACGATGTTTATCATGCGTTCCCGGAGAGCCAGAGCATCTTTCAGATCACTTCGCCATCCGGCGGTTTCGGCGGGATGGTGACGAAGCCGTGGAGCGAACGGAAGAGGACGGCCCAGCAACTGCTGGTCGCATCCACCGGACCATTGTCGAAGATCGCGGGCGTTCGCGTAATTCCGCTGACTCCGCCACCACTGCCCGGCGGGGGAAATTTTCCGGTTGATTTTGTAATCGCCTCGGCGGCCGAACCGCAGCAGGTGCTCGCCTTTGCCAACCAGCTGGTGAAGAAGGCGTTCGAGAGCGGTCTGTTCATCTACGCGGATACGGATGTGAAGTTCGATCAGCCGCAAACCGAAATCGTTTTCGACCGCGACAAATTGCGTTCCCAGGGCGTGGACCTCAGTCAGGCCGGCCAGGATCTCTCCACGCTGCTGGGCGGCAACTACGTAAACCGGTTCAGCATCCAGGGCCGAAGTTACAAGGTGATTCCGGAAGTGCAGCGTGTGGACCGGCTCACCCCCGATCAACTCTCGCAGATCTACGTCACCGGATCGCAAAACAAAATGGTGCCCCTGTCCACCTTCGCCACCTTGAAGACCACCACCGAGCCGCGAGAGTTGAAAAAATTCCAGCAGCTCAATGCGGTGCGCATCCAGGGTGTAATTCCGCCGAATGTGCCTCTGGACAAGGCATTGACCATGCTGGAGGACGCAGCAAAAACGATTCTGCCTCAGGGCTTCACCGTCGACTACGCCGGCGAGTCGCGCCAGCTGCGGGTCGAAGGCAGCAAATTTCTGGGAACGTTCCTGTTGTCCGCCATTCTGATTTATCTGGTGCTGGCGGCCCAGTTTGAGAGCTTCCGCGACCCCTTCATCGTCCTCGCGGGTTCGGTTCCGCTGGCGATCGCAGGCGCGCTGCTGTTCTCGTTCCTGGGATTCACGACGCTGAATATATACAGCCAGGTCGGACTGATCACGCTGGTGGGATTGGTGTCGAAAAACGGCATTCTGATCGTGGAGTTTGCCAACCACCTGCAGGAGACTGGACTAAGCAAGCTGGAGGCGATAATTGGCGCGGCAGATACCCGCTTGCGACCGATTCTTATGACCACCGCCGCCACGGTCATGGGCCACTTCCCGCTGGTGCTGGCCAAGGGACCGGGGGCCGGGGCGCGCAACAGCATCGGCGTGATGCTGGTCAGCGGCATGATTGTGGGCACGATCTTTACCCTGTTCGTAGTGCCGTCCATCTACATGCTGGTGGCCAGGACTCACGTACGACCCACGGAGGACGAAGCCGACACGGAAGACAGGTTCCGCGAGCCGGCCAATGCCATAGCCTAACGAGCCGGGCATATTTCAGATTGAGGCATGCTCAGGTTTGGCTCGAGGTTTTTCTCCGTCGAGCAGGACCACCCGGCTGAGGTTGCGAGGTGAATCGGGATCGAAACCCTTCTTGAGGCCGGTGTAGAGGCCCAGCAGCTGAGCCGCGAAAAGGCAGGAGGCAAGCCGCGCCATCTCAGGAAGGTCGAGGGGCAATTCCACCAGCAAGTCTGCCGCGCCACGGGCCCGCGAATCGGCGCGGTTTGCAACCACCAGCGTAGTTGCCCCC
This sequence comes from Terriglobales bacterium, assembly GCA_050746005.1. Taxonomy (GTDB): domain Bacteria; phylum Acidobacteriota; class Terriglobia; order Terriglobales; family Acidobacteriaceae; genus JAIQFF01. Next base: position 33,636 of record JBOGLC010000050.1, on the reverse strand, counting down.
AGCGCTTTCATTTCCTCCAGGGTTTCACATTCAGCCTGATAGCCGCTGTCGGAAAGCAGAAAAACCAGCAGCGTCTCCGGTCCTACAATCGATTTGGGGCCGTGGCGAAACTCCAGCGTGTGGAACGATTGGGCATAGGAGACCGACATCTCGGTGATCTTCAGCGCGCCCTCGCAGGCCAATCCATAGAACGGACCTTGTCCGAGATACACGTAGTCTGCGAAGCGATGGGCGTCGACAAAGCCGCGGATTCTTTCGGGCAGGGAAGGCAAAAAAGGCGCAGCAGACTCGGGCATTGCGTACAGCGAATCCACGAATCCTGCATCACCCGCAACGACGCCTGCCAGAGCCTGCAATGCGAGCAGCATGGACGTGAATGAACGGGTCATCACCATGCTCTTTTCATCAGCCCCGGACAGGACGATGGTATGTGTCGCCAGGCGCTCCAGCAGCTGACCGGCTGCACACGTGATTGCCAGAGAGCGGATTCCGCGCGCCTCGAGCATCTCCGCTGCCGCTACTACCTCTGAGGTCTGCCCGGAGCGAGAGATGAGAACGGGCACATAAGTCTCCGCTGCCAGAACCAGGTTCGGATAAAGCAGAATCTCCGAGGCCGGGATGGCTCGGGCGCGCAGGCCCGTCAGGCTCGTCATGGTGGCCGCGGCTGCAAGCGCCACATAGTAGCTGGAGCCGCAACCTACGAACAGCCATTCGGTGGCGCCGGCAAAGCTGTCCGCGATTTTCTGCAACTGCCCGGTTTGCCGAAGCGCGGCGAGACATGCGTTCCAGCATGTGCACTGCGAAAGTATCTCGGCCAGACTGTGGACGCCCGGCGCACTCGATGCGTCTTGGTGGTGATCGTTGTTTCCTGGGTTAGGCAATCGTGACCTCAATACCCGACTTCTTCAGCACATTCAAATCCGACTTGGGGGCCCCGTGATCGGTGATCACTCCATGGAGCGATGAGGTTGGAGCGATCAACGACAAACTGCGTCGTCCGAACTTGCTGGCATCGCATACAGCGATTCTGCGCCTGGCCACCTCCACCATGACCCGGTTCACTTTCGATTCCAGCAGATTGGGAGTGCTCAATCCGTAATGGACGTCGATCCCGTCCACCCCGAGAAACAGCAGGTCGGCGTTCAGATGATGTAAAGTCTCTTCCGCAATCGGGCCCACCAGCGAGAACGAATTCTTGCGCAACGTGCCTCCGGTCAGGATCACGTCCAGAGTTGTGGCCGACAGCTCGGCCGCAATATTCACGGCGTTCGTAATGATGGTGAGATTGCGAAACCCTCGCAAGGCGCGGGCGATTGCAGTGGTGGTTGTGCCCGAGTCGAGGATCACTACCTGCTTTTCCTTGACCATGGCGGCCGCAGCCGCCGCGATCTGCACCTTCTCTTTACGGTGGAGCTGTTCCTTTTCCCGCAGCGTCGGGTCCTCAAGCGCTCCATCCTGGGCGGGCAACGCGCCACCATGACTGCGATGTAGTTGTCCTTGCTCATGCAGAACTTCCAGGTCCTTGCGAATGGTGACCTGGGAAGTCTGAAACTGCCTTGACAGGTCGGCTACCAGCACCCGGCCTTCGCGGCCCAAAAGCTCGACAATGGCGCGCCTGCGTTCTTCGTTCAGCACAGTGATCCTGAAATCGGCGAGCCTTGCCCGGCTCGTATGGGAGCTTTTGCTTGCTATTTCCTTTTATAACGTTTTATTTCGTTTGTCCACTGGCAGAAAAGGGCGGTCAGCGGGTCAGTAGCGGCTGCATATCGGCTTCACGCCAGATGCTTCGCAAGCTCAGCATGACGCCTCCATGAGCGGAAGGCAGTTCTAGCTGACCCACTACCAAGAGCCAGTCAGTGCACGTCGTTAGCCTGGCGGTCGGGCGAAGGCTGATACCAGAAAACCGCACCCTTCAAAATCGGAGGAAGAGTATAAGACACACGACCCGATTTCTCCACCCCCTCAAGCCTTTGTACCTCGCCGAGAAATGGAAGGAAAAAGGCCTGGCCGCCCGATGCCGCGATCGTGATTCGCACATCATTCTGCGGAGTCTGTACGGGATTGACTCCGCCGCGCAGCCCGGCAAAGTTGGCCAGAAAAATTTGGGTCTTGCCATCGACTCGTGAGATCGAGGTCGCGATCATGGGCGAAGCTGCGATCTCGACTGCCTTCTTGCCTTCCACACTGCGCAGAAATGCTGCCTGCGATTCCGGCAGGGTATGCTCGAAATCCTTCCTCAGCGCTTCCGTATAAGCCGCCCCGGGACAATTCTGGAACCGGATCACGTTGGCGATATTGTCCAGTCCGGTTGCATCCTCTCCAGTGATCACTAACCTCTTGCCGCCTGCTGCATACTTCTGCAACCAGCTCTTCTCGCTCGCCTCCAGGATGCGCACGTTGGGGAGGACCAGGGTCTCGCCCTCGAATTGGGCAAGAGTTCGTGGAGTCACGATCTGGAATTCCAGATGTTTCCGCATCAGCAGGATCAGTATCCCCCGATAGGAACGAATGAAGTCGTCCGCGAAGTAGTTCCGCGTTTCGGGGGAGAAGTACACGCCGATGGGATGAATCGCGGTTCGTGGCAGGTAGAAAGTCTTCTCGTGGGCCTGAATCCAGGTGAAGATCTTTTTCCTCGTCGCCAGGTCGTTCGATCCTGCCATCGAATGTCCGGGGGCGTCCCAGAAATTCGCGCCCGCCATGATTTCGGACATGGCAAGGTTCATCATCGATTCCTGCTTGCTGACGTTCTTGTCTCCGTCCCACGAGTAATTCAATATCCAGGTGGCTTTGCCTTGGGCAAAAGCGCGGAAGGAATGCATGCCCACCTGATAGGCGAACCAGTCCAGGGGAGTCCGGGAGGAAGCCATGTGATTGCCGTTGCCGAATTCGTACTCGTGCGCGACGACATCGACCACGGGATAAAGACTGTACACATCCGCGCCCACCCGGACCGCCTCCTTCTCAATGCCGGGATAGATTTCAGGGATGGTTTTGATCTCGGGATTCACCGATTTTGCATTGACATCGATCTCGTGCATGAAATCGGTGAAGGTTTGAATGCGGAAATCCACCCACTTCCGGAAGTTGGCATCGTTGAAGTCGCCCAGTTTAAGGTCTTTGCGAGCGTCCAGGCCCGTCTGTTTCTTGAACTCGGCGACGGTATAGTCGTCAAAGCTGGCCCAGGTGTCTTCCCACCCTTCAAAATGGGTCATCCAGTAGGGAATGTCGACATAGATGCCATCGATCCCGGTGCCTGCAATCTGGCGCACGCGCTCCATGTAAATCTTGCGCCACTCCGTGGCATACGGGCTGACCCAGACATCTTCGTCGCCTTTGCGGATCCAAAAGGCTGTGCCTCCCCCAAAGATCGCCGGCTCGCCGGTAATTTTTCGCTGCAACCAGTCGGGATGTTCCTTAGCCATGGTGTGAGGAGTCTGGTCCGCATTCGCAGTGATGCATTCCGTGCCGGCGATATACACGAAGGCATGATTGCCCGCCTGATGGGCTTTTTCAGCCACGGCGCGGATCGCCTTCAATTTTTCTTCGGGATTTACGAAACTCTCATATCGACCCGGAATGTCGTTGTCGACCTCAATTCCGAAGACATCACTCTCTTGTGCGTTGCGCACGATCTGCTCCGCGTTGCCGGTACGCAGGCCGTAGGCTCCGATGCGCACGTAGTGGGTCCAATTCTGGCCGGCGGGGAATTCCTGGGAGAGGCCGAACACGGCAAGCACGATGAGAAGCGCGAAAGTCAGGACAACGCGAAAGCGGTTGGTTAAACGCGACGGGGTAAGCACAGGATGAAAGTCTCCTTGGCAGGGTCGAGAACTTGTGCAGTTGTAGGGTCTATGCCCTTTTTACAGCGGATCCGAAGTGCACGTCGCGCGCCCATGCCGCGCAGGTGCTTCACGCCGGATCCTTCGCAAGCTCAGGATGACGTCTTCTAAAGAAGTTTGTGCCCGCACCAAAGACAAAGCAAACCTACCGCGCACGCCTGAAATCCAGCAGCGCAACTAGAATTGAAAGCGTGCTCCGAATTGCATGCGGCGATAGTTATTGACGGTGGAGGTCACAGTCCCGAAACTGCCGTCCCCCGAAACGACGTCTGGAAAGGCAAAGCGCTGGTGATTGGCCGCGTTGAACATTTCGGCGCGCACCTGGAGCAGCATTCCTTCCTTGATGGTGAATTCCTTTGAAAGTGAAAGATCGAGGTTCTTGATTCCATCGCCCCGCAGGTCGGAGAAGTGCCGGGGGGCATTTCCGGCGATGTTGTCGCCGGGATCGGCGAAACAGTCCTGGTTCAGGAAGGGCTGTCCCGTCCGGGCAGCTTCCTGGTAACTGACGCCGGTGGTCAGTTGGGAGCAGATGACATTCGGACGCTGATTGCCGTCAACCAGCCGGGGGCTGTCCTGGGCGATGGCCAGGGGCTGTCCCGATTGGATGGTGATGACGGTGTACAACGACCAGCCGCCCACAATGCCATCGAGCACTCCGTGAAGGTCTCCTCCAATCCAGCGCCCGCGTCCGACAGGAAGATCCAGAATGAAACCCGCAGCCAACCGGTGGGTGGCGTCATTAGAACTGATGCCGTGTTCAGCCTTCAGATCGTCTAGGACCTGTGGGTTATCGGCAATGAGGTTGCCAATCCAGGCATTGCGTCCTGCCGAGGAATCGTCTGTGGCCTTGGAGAACGTGTAGTTACCTTCAAAGCTGATGTAGTGGCTGGCGCGTTTCTGGAAGCGCACCTGCAAGGAGTTGTACCAGGAAGTCGCGATCAGCTTGGGTAGCCCTTCGAAGGCGCCGTCGAATTGGGGATAGGGCCGCAGCAGGTTGGCTTGTGGAATTTCCGCGTCAACGTAACGAGAGTCGACGACGTCCGCCGGGTCGAAGATCGGAGTTGCGGGACAATAGGAAGCCGGGGCCCCGACGGTCGTGAAGAAGCATTGGAAGGGATTGGGCACATTGTTATTGAGGTAGTCGGACACGGCATTGCTGTTGGGATCGTGGGTCGGATTGAGGGACTGCACCAGGGCATTGCGAACCGACGAGGGCACGAAGTTGCGGTCGCGGGTAGAGATTCCTCCCGCCCCTGCCCAGGGCAAGTGGGTGCTGCGGTTGGCGGAGTAGTCCGCGCTCAACACGATCTGCCCCGGCAAGCGGTGCTGAATCCCGAGGTTCCACTGGTAGATTTCGGCGTTACGAGCAGTTCCGGTATCGAGGTCGCTGGCATTGCCGAAGCCCCACTGCGCCAACTGGCCGTATTTGGTCCCCTGCGGCGGCGCCAGCCCGGCCGGGAAGGGATTGTCCAGGGTTGCGTATTGTGTCTGGAAATTGTCTTTGGAAAAATAAATGTTGGCTGACTTCTGGAAGGCAGGGCCGGCATACTGGAAGTTGGTGGCCACGTTCATCCCGTAGAAAATTCCCGCGCCGCCGCGCAATACCGTGTCCGGCGCCAGTTGGTAGGCAAAGCCCAGCCGAGGCGCCCAGTTGTTGCGATCCACTGTTGAATTGCGGTGGCTGGAAGTCGGAAAGACGGTGGTCCCGCTAATTTCACCCAGCCCCGGGATGCTGATCCCCGTGTCGCCGGTAAAGTCGCTGAACTGCAGCCGGTTGAAGCGCTCCGAATAGGGAGTGCTCCACTCGTAACGCAGACCCACGTTGACCGTCAGCTTGCGGGTAACTTTCCAGTCATCCTGCACATATAACCCCGTCTCTTTCGACTTGTCCGCCACCGCCGGCACTACGTTCAGTTGGCCGCCGAAAGCGTAGCCCGTCAGCATGGTCGCAAAAGGGTTCCCTTCTCCCGTGTCCCCCAGGCCGGCATTGGGTTGCGATGTGGTCACGTCGCGGGAGAAATCAAACGTTCCGGTGGGATAGTTCGGTTGCCAGAAATTGTTGAAGAAGATCCGTTGTTCTCCGCCGAACTTAATGGAGTGAGAGCCCTTCACCCACTGCAAGGCTGAAGAGTAGCTATACAGGGAATGCGCGAAATGGGTATCCACGCAACACTGGGTATAAATCGACAGAAAACCATCATCGACATTGATGCTGGGTACACGAGTGAGCCCATTGGCGGCCAGTACGGACGGCAGTCCAACATCGCTCAGAGTCGGATAATTATTGGTCTGGCCGGGTGCAACGACCCGGTCCACACTGAAGCGATTGGTCCAAAGCAACGAGGGCTTGATCGCCCAGTCATATTCCAGGCCGCCATTCTGCACCGTGGTGGTATAGATCACGCCATCGCCGAGGTCGCCACTGCCGATGACGTTGGGGACAGAGTACACGTCATGATGACGGCTGTAGCGTCCACCGATTTTGTGGTTTTCGGCCAGTTGATGATCGACCTTCACGTCAAATTGCCACCCCGGGTCCCTTCCCACCACGACCTGGCGGAAATTCGGGTCGGGGAAGGCTGCGCCGTCTACGTTCGGCTCGGGATAAAGATTCAGAATGGCCTGCCCGATGGGATCAATCTCCCCGGATGGAATCTTGTTCAGCACTCCGCCGTCGGAGAATTGCGGCCGGACACAGGAACTTCCTGAAACCACGCAATTGTTGGGATCAAAAATTCCACCGGGAGTGCTCAAAGCGCTTTGCGAAAAATCGCCGGCTCGCTCCAAATCCGTGGGTACCACGCCTTCAAGATTTACCGGGTCCTGGGAACGGACCTTTTCAAAATCGACAAAGAAGAACGTCTTGTTCCTCTTGATCGGACCGCCCAGCGAGAAGCCATACTGGTCGCGCAGGTGATCGGGCTTTTCGCCGGAATTAAAGTAATCGCGGGAATCGAAGGCGGAACGCTGTCCATACCACCAGCCGCTGCCGTGGAATTTATTGGTGCCCTGCTTCAGCACCATGTTCAGGATCGTGCCTCCGTTGTTGCCAAATTCCGCCGAGAAGCTGTTGTTCTGGAGCTTGAACTCCTGCACGATCTCAACCGAAGGCTGATAGTACACGTTGGAGTTCCCACCCTCGCCCTGCTCGGGCGCGCTGAGCGGGCTGCCATCCAGGCTGACTTGCGCGGTCGCGTTGCGCTGGCCGTTGGACACGAAGTTGGTTCCTGAAGGATAGTTATCGGTGATTCCAGCGCCCGTAGTCTCCGTCACTCCCCCCGCCAGAAATACCAGACCGAAAAGGCTTCGGTTGTACAGCGGAATATCGCGCACGTATTCATTGCTGACGTCGGTCCCCAGGGCGGCGTTGTCGGTATCGAGGAGAGGGGGTGCTTCGGTCACTTCTACGGTGACGTTGAAGCTGACAGGTTTCAGGCTGAAATTCAGGGTGGATTGCTGGTCGACCCCCAATACCAGATTCTTGCTCTCCTCCGACCGGAAACCCGCCGCCTCCACCTTGATGGTGTAGGTGCTGGGGCGCAGGCCGGTAAGCAGATAAAAGCCGCGCTCATCGCTGCGTGCGGTGGTGGAGACATTTGTGCCATCATTGGTGATGGTCACGGTCGCATTCTGTACCACCGCTCCCGTCTGGTCCGTCACGGCGCCGCGTACCTGCGCCGTATAACTGGCCTGACCTGCGGCATGCTGGGTCAGCAGGAAGGAAATCGCGAGCGCGATGTGCAAGAGGAACTGAAGGCGGCGAAACTCAAGGCGTAGTCCCGGCATGTCTACCCCCGGATTAAAACGATTCACTAAACGGCGACAGCGTTTCAGATCATTGCGATGGTTATCTTTTACTTTCGATAATGTAAAAGAGTCAAGCAAAAACGAAGCAGAACGCATCGAAATCGCCGCTTATCCCAGCCGCTCTGACGACGCTCTTACGTTTTGTTGTGTTTCGAAGGCCCCGGTCCGGCTTTTGTCCCCAGGCTCAATTTGACGTTGCCGTGGAGCGCGCGGCCAGCAGCTTGGCAGCGTTATCGTGATACACGCGCTGGAGAATTGAATCGGACAAGCCGAATCCGTTCAGGCTCCAGTGATAGTCGAATTGCTCGGTTTCGTAGAAGTGCTCGTCCAGGGTTTCCAGGACCCGGAACGTGATCCGGTACATTGGCTTATCAAATCCCATGTCTGTTCCGTAGACCAGACGGTCGGCATAACGGGCATAGAACTGGGAGGCAAACCGGGGTATGGGAGCGGTCTCGGCGTACCGGGCGGAAATATCGGCATAGAGGTTCGGATTGCGCTCGAACATTTCACCCAGCCGCGCGAGGTCATAGTCCAGGTTGGCAAAGTGGCAGGCAATGAACGTGGTTCGGGGATGCTTCTTCACGGCCCGTTCCAGGCTCTCGACCATACCGCTGAGGCCGACGATGTTCGGCTGATTGTCCAGGCGCCAGTGGTAGGCGTTCATCAGCCCGTCGTTTGTCCGATCCATTTTCTGGTACATCCAGATGGGGTCGGCCACGTGGATGCTCACCGGCATATCCAACTCGCCACACTTGCCGAACAAGGGGTCCATCCGGGGATCGTCGGGATGTAAGCCGATGGTTATGGACTTGCCCGAGGCCATGCCTTTTCCTTTGTCGTGAAGTTCGCCGACCCCACGCGCCCCGGCTTGGCGGCATCTTTCGAGTTCGTGGACGGCCGCTGGTCCGAACCCCGGCTTGTCATATCCGGCGTAGTCGAAGCCGCACCACAGTTCGAAGCGCTCAGGATATCTGGAATATTTTTTCTGAACGGCATCGAACTCGCGGCCCACGGCGGCGGTGAGAATGATTGTTTTCTGCACTCCTACTTCGTCCATGTTGCCGACCCATTCTGCAATCTGCTCCGGGGTCTCCGCGTAAGGATGCGAATGCATGTCAATGATGGGATATCTGGCTTTGGCAACTTCCGTCACCGGAATCTTGTAGATGGATTTTGGCCGGTAATCCTTCAGGAGTATGTGCTCGGGGGACTGCTGGGCTGATTGGACTGGCTCCTTCCGCGCACTAGGTTGCGGACTCTCGCCCAGCGCGGTCGTGGCGGGACCAGCCGTCAGTCCGGCAAGTCCAGTTGCTTTCAGAAATGCTCTTCGATTCATAAATCTGGGATTCATAAATCTGGGGTTCATAAATCTCCGGCTGTGGTTCTATTTGGTGGTCTCCTCCGACCCTACCCGCACTTCCTGAAGCGCGCCACGGTCCAAGCCACTTCCATCTTCCAGGTGAAGCGAGACGCGGCCAGGATTTCCCGGCGGAGCGACCTCGGTTTCGAGCGAAACCAGGTTCACCGGATCCACGTCTGCCAGTGGAGCGCTGCCCAGACTTGCACCATGTTCGCCGTAAAAATGCGCAACCAGGCGTCCGGCGAAGAACACTCCAAAGGAGCCGGACAGCTTTATCTTGCCGCTGGCCAGGCGGGTGGCGAGCAGCGGGCTCGCGACCAGACCCGCGTCGGTCACGCCGTGAAAGTCGGCGCCTACACGGGTAGGGAACCATTCGGTATCGAGATCGCAGCTTTCCCCGGGGCGCAGACGGCACAGAGGAGAATTGACTTCAGCTTCCAGGTAGTAGGGCGACGCGTCATCGTCTGAAGGCATCGAAGACATGCCATCGGAATCCAACTTCACCGCGGGACCATTCGTCCAGAAGATGATTGACGCCTTGCCCGGATATTTCCGGGATTCTTCGAACGGAAAGCGCTCCACCATGCCGTACCGGCTGGCGCCGTCTGCGACGGCCAGCCAACCAGCGGTCGAGTCCAGCCACAATTCGGCGCCCATGTGAACGTAGTGCAGCGTGAACAGCCCATCCTCCCTGACTGAAGCCGCGCGATTTTCCGCCGGACCAAAGCGCACGTGATAGCGATTGAGATAGCTGCTGGCGGGATTGGCGGGGGTGAATGTGCGGAAATCGCGATTGAATTTCGGGCGCGCGCCGGGAGGCGCCGGGTTTGGGTCGCCGGTATCGTATTGCGAGACCGATTGCATCGACCATTCCAGGTCGTGGCCGGTTATGTTTTTCATGGTGGCGCGAAAGCGGATGCGCGGAGAGTCGGAATCCAGCCGGATCGTCCGCACGATCTGGACCCCGGTCCGGGGGTCGGCGGGGCCGGTGAGTTCGAGTTCACATTGTTGGCCTTCCGAAACCTTTCGAAAGGTGAAAGGACTATCGTCTATCACATCCGAGCCGCCCGCCCAGTGTTGCTCGTCTTCGTTTCCTTCGGGCAGGAGCCAGATCTTGTCGCCGCCGTAGTTGAACCATTCGCCCTGACTGGGTGGCAGATATTTCCCCTCGTACTTCGGATTGACGAAGAGAAAGGGATGCCCGCCGAAGACGACCTGCATTAATCGGCCACCGTTTTGCGGCACGACTGTGAGCCGGACCCAGCGATTGGAAACCTGCTGTGAGTGCCAGCCCTTGTAATCCGCGGGTTGAACCCGGCAGGAGGATGTGGTGGGCGAATGCGATTCGCTGTTTGACTGGGCAAAAAGCAGGTTCACTCCCAACGCTCCAAAAAACAGGAGACAGCAAAGGCGCTGTATCCGGTTGGCCTTCGGCAGTTGCAGTATCATCGTTGTTCCTCTCGATGGCGCAGCCAGTGTACGACAGGCGCCTCGTTTTCGGCGATGAGTCTGCCGACCAAAACAGGGCGATCTGGTATCGAAAACAAACCTAATGAAACGAAATAAATTGATGTGCGTCAAGGTTGTTCTGTGGTATACCAAACTCGCTTCGTCGCGAGCGGTGAGAGCCGCACTGCGCTTATCACGCACGAAGAGTCAATCTGGAAGATTCACTAACCGGAGGTGCTGGAATGGGTGCCCGGAGTCGACGATCATTCATGAAGCTGGCGGCGGCGGCTCCGCTCTTGAGCCAGATCGCGGCGCAAAACCTGTACGCGCAGGCCGCCGCAGCGATCGGCAAAGACCCGCGGCAGAATGTTTACACCCGGCTGGGAGTAAAAACCGTTATCAATTGTCGAGGCACGTGGACTTACCTGAGCGGGTCGCTGGAGTTCCCGGAGGTCCGGCAGGCCCAGGTCGAAGCGGCACAGCATTTCGTTAATATGCTGGAACTGCAGCGCGGGGTGGGACGACGCCTGGCGGAGTTGACCGGCGCCGAATCTGGAATCGTCACCTCGGGCGCGGCCGGCGCCATGGCTGCCGCAACCGCCGCCTGCATGGCCGGCACCAACGACAAATATGTTTGGCAGCTGCCCGATACAACCGGCCTGAAGCATGAAGTGATCATGGTGGGAGGAAGAAGCGCTTTTGACAGCGCCATCCGCCTGACCGGAGGGAAACTGGTGCTGGTTTTCTCCCCCGAGGAGTTGGCCAACGCGGTGAATGAAAACACGGCCATGATCTACACCACCGATCTGGGCGACAAGCTGCAGCGGGAGCTGGCCGTGTCGCAAGATAAGAAAGTGCCGATGTTGCTGGATGACGCCGCCGGCATTCCTCCCGCCGATAACGCCAAGCTCTATGCTCGGATGAAGATTGACCTCTACACTTTCTCCGGCGGAAAAGGTTTGTGCGGACCGCAATGCAGCGGCCTGCTGTTGGGCCGAAAAGACCTGATCGAGGCGGCCCTCATGAACAGCGCTCCGCGCGAAGGATCGGTCTGCCGCCCCATGAAAGTCGGGAAAGAAGAAATTATCGGCTGTCTGACGGCACTCGAAACCTGGCTGAATCTGGACGAGAAAAAGATTTACGGCGAGTGGAACGATCGAGTTGGCCGCATTCGAAAACTGGTGGACACCGTCCCCGGGGTGAAGACTGACATCTTCATTCCCGACGATGGCAATCGCTTCCCCACGCTGAAGGTCGCATGGGACCAGGCCGCCTGGGGTTTCACCACCTCGGACTGCGTGCGCAAGCTGCGCGAAAACGATCCCGTCATCGAAGTGCTGGGTTCGGACAATCCCAGCCTGGTGACGGCGGTTCACGAAGGTGATCCGAACCGGAAGGAACGCAAAGAGGCCGACCACATCGAACTGGTTTCGATGACTATACAGCCCGGACAGGAAATCATAGTGGGACAAAGACTGCGGGCGATTCTGGGCGAGGCACAAAAGAAAAAGTCGGCTGCCTGAAGACGAATCGCGAGTTGCTGTCGGGAGTGGTCCCTGTCGTGGATCAAGCGAGAAGCGTTAACCGCGAAGAGCGCACAGATTCCAGTTTCTTTGCGTCCTTTGCGGTAAGGTTTGCTTTTGCCTGGAAGGTCCCAATGCGCATATTACTGGCCATATTATTGCTTTCGTCAGCGCTCGCAGTTCAAGCCCAGGTGCGCGCGGTAGTGCCCTCGCCGTCCGCCGCGAATCGTTTCTACTCGCCCGCCGTCAATGCCGGCGACTACGTCTACATTTCCGGACAGGGACCACGCCGCCCGGACGGCACATTAGCGCCGACTTTTGACGCCCAGGTCCGGCAAGCTCTTGCCAATGTCAAAACCGTGGTCGACGCGGCGGGCCTCACCATGGAGCACGTGGTCTATACGCAGGTCTATCTCGAGGACGTCGGCAACTATGAAGAAGTGAATCGCGCCTTCGCCGAGGTTTTTGCCAAAACGAAGACGCCGCCGGCCAGGGCCGTGCTGGGCGTGGCGAAACTCCCCGAAGGCACAGTACAGATCAATGCCGTAGCGGTGCGTGATCTGGCTGACGTGAGCGCTGTGCATCCTGCGGGCGACAAGTCCAACGAACCGTTTTCGCCTGCCGTTCTCACCCGCGATCGCGCATTCGTTTCCGCCATGCCCGGCAGTGATCCGGCCAATGGGAAGGTTCCGGATGATCCCGCTGCGCAAGTGGACTTCGCGCTCGACCGCATGAAGGCGGTGCTGGAGGCCGCCGGGCTCGACCTTCGCCACATGGTCTTCGTCAATCCGTATCTGACTTCAGACATTCCGATGAAAGTCATGAACCAGCACTACGCGCAGCGCTTCGAGTTCGGCAATACCCCGGCCCGGGCCACCATCGAAGTGTCGAGCTTGCCCGGCGGCGCGCACATTGAATACACCGGTGTGGCGGTGCGTGATCTGAAGAAGAGGCAAGCGGTGCGTCCCAAGAACATGCCGCCAAGTCCAACCGCGAGTCCCTGCGTGTTTGCCGGCGACACGCTTTATTGTTCGGCAAAGAGCGGTTTTATCCCGGGACCGCACGGCGGAGTCTATGCCTCGACCACCGCCCATCAGCTCCGGCAAACCATGCGCAATCTGCTCGACGACCTGGAAGAAGCCGACATGAATTTCGACCAGGTGGTGGCGACGAATATTTACCTGGATGATGTCTCCGACCTGCCGGCTTTCGACGAAGTGTATGGCCAGTATTTCAGCGGTATTCTGCCGGCGCGAACCATCATCGAGCAAATTGCGCCGGCGGAGCGCAAAGCCGATAAAGAGGACCATTATCCGGATCTGGAACAGGTATCTCTCATTGCGATCCGAAGTACTTCCGGCCAGTGAAAAGCCGGTTCTGTTACTGTACCGACCAGTATTGGTTGAAGCCGATATAGTCAGAGGGCAAGTTGGCCAGGATGGTGCGGCGCAGTTCGAGGATATCCACCGACCCCTGTTTCCGATAAAGGACCTTGCCATCGGGGGCGAGCAAGACCGTAAAGGGCACGGCCGACTCCCACTCAGGATCAAACGCAGCCTGCAGGGCGGCGGTGTCGTCCGATGCGAACAGAAGATTGCGGCTGGTGGCGTGCATCTTCTCCAGAAGTTTCATCACACTGTTTTTCTCATCGGGCATGTTGGCCGATACCGTTACCATTTCCAGATCGCGCACACTGTACATCCGATACGTGTCCTCGAAGTCGGGGAACTCATGCACGCACGAACCGCACCAGGTGGCCCAGAAGCTGACCAGCAAGGTTTTGCCCGTCGGATTTGCCCGCAGCGCCTTGAGGTCCGCGGCTGAGGCCAGCTCCAATGTCACCGGTTGCGCCTCAATCTTTGCCAGGGCGCGCAGACGGGAAGCCTGTTTCTCCTGCCACTTGGTGGAGCAACCGAAAACGCCGGTATGTTTTACGGCAACCTCGTGGTGCGCCAGCAGCGCGTCGATGGCGTTGCGCGCATCTTGTGTCTTGACCAGCTCCGTGCGATAGCTGTTGTCCATGCGGCCTTCATATCGCAAATGCCGTTCCTGATCGAAGATAAACACATGCGGCGTAGCCTGCGGACCGTAGGCGCGTGTGACCGCCTGAGTTTCGCCGTCGTAGAGGTAGGGATATTGCAGATGTTTGTACTCTGCCCGGATTTTCATTTCCTCCAGGCTATCGCTGATGTCGGACGAGTCCAGTTCATCAATCCGGATGGCGGTCGGATCGTTGGGCTGGATCGCGACCACCGCCACGCCCAGGTCCTTGTAGTCGGCGGCTAGTTGTCCAATGCGGCCCTCGTACATCTGCGCAATCGGACAATGATTGCAGGTGAAGACGACTACCAGCACCGGGCTCGAGGAGTACTCGCTGAGCTTATGGGTTTTTCCATCGACACCCGGAAGCTCGAAGTTGGGCGCGGGTGAACCCAGAGCCAGGATCGGATGCGCCTCATCCGCCGCCCACAGGCTGGAAGAAAACAGCAGGATTATCAGGACCTTCCACATCTGGTTTCTTCTTCCTCCCACTATGCCCTCTAGGCGAGTTTCCGGGCGAATTCCAGGTCCTGCTTCATGTCATTGTCAACATCGCCCTCTTTTTCGTACTCGATGGCGACCAGGCCGGTGAAATTCTGCCGCTGCAATTCTTGCATTACCTGAGGAATTTTGGAAATGCCTCTTCCCAGCAACACATTCACTTCGCCGCCGGAGGCCTCGACGTCCTTGAGATGCACCAGCTTCAAGCGTGAGCCCAGCTTCCGGATGGCGTCCACGGTGTCGTAACCGCAGGATGCGAAGTGTCCCACATCGGCCGTGGCGCCAACCGTGGGCGAGAGTCCGGACAAGGCCCGCAAAACATCCTCCGGGCTCTCGTAAGCGAACTTCTGGCCTTTGAAATAGTGATTGTGGATTCCAAAGGTCATGTCTGCTTGCGAAAAGCGCTGATCGATACGGTTGAGAATGCCGCCGGTGGCATCGCCGGTGACGTTGCGGGCGCCCAGGATCTTCGCAAAGCGCAGCGCGTTCTCGAGATCCTGATCGTTTTTAAGCGTCGCGCTATAGTAAGAGACGCAGCGAATGCCGGCTCCGTCAAGCTTAGTCCGGGCAGACCGGAACAGATCATCGCCGGGATGGTTCATCAGCATGAATTCTTCCCGGGACATCTCGATCTGGGAAACGTGCAAGGCATTGAGTTGCACGATCATGTCGTCCATCGAAAGGTTGTGATAGCTGTAGGCGCCAATGCCGACGTTGAGCGTGGCGGAAGCGTGCACGGGTAGAGCGGCGGCAAACAGGCCCGCAGCAGCGATTTTCGCAAATTGTCTGCGAGTGATCCCGTTGGTTGCGCGCTCATGGGGTGTAATCATAGCTTCCATATGCTCCATCTCAGGTTGCCCGCAATCGTAGCTAATGGGCGGGCAATGGTCGCGGCGTCACGTCGGCATCGACCATCCCCGTGGTCCATTGGATAGCTCCAATCAGCATCTTTTGGAACTCCGGCTTGTCCCAATTTTCTTCCACGTGCCCCAGCGTCGAATAGAAAACGCGTCCTTTGCCATACATTTTCGCCCAGGTTACGGCGAAGTCGCGATCCGTGCGATGAACATTCTTGTTGGTTAAGTCGAGCTTGCCGGGATCGAGGCGCATGAGCACGCGTACCTTGTCTCGCGAATAATTTCTCATCTGGTAAATTTCGTCGCGAAGCACGAAGGCGTGTGGCCATTGTTGCATTCCCGGGAAGGCCGGGTCTTCCACGATAATGGGCGCATCGAAGGTTCCCCACGGGTGCTCATCGTAGTAGCCTCCGATCATCTCGCCGTATTCCGGCCAGTCGACGAAGGTGATCGCGGCGCTATGGATGCCAATGAAACCTTTGCCCTCATCGTGCACGAAGGCGAGGAAGTCGGCTTTTTGTTGCGCGTCCATTTCCAGAGTTCCGCCGGTAAAAAAGAGCACGGCATCGAAGTTGTTCAGATTCTTGGCGTTATATTCCAGCTTCTTCCTGGTCAAGGCCTCAGTGTCGGTACGAAGCATGGTGTCCCATAGGCCGGTCTCGCGGCCCAGGCGCTCAATCGTGGCCATGGCGTGGGACACTGACTCGTGGCGATATCCTTTTTCTTCTCCGATTACGAGAAGGTGCTTTTTCTGTGGAGCGGCCGATTGGGCTCCGCAAAACGAGCCGAACATGACGGCGAATAGCAAAAGGGAACGAAGGCTGATCTTCATGTTGTGGTGTATTCCAAACCTCCCATCAACGGGTCGTTAAAGCTGCACGTGTCATCCTGAGCGGAGCGAGTTTGCTGGCTTGCGAGCAAACTCACGAAGTCGAAGGACCCCTAGAGGACTGCACTCCTGCCGGCGATAGGGGTCCTTCGACTGCGTGGAAACTTCGCGAAGCGAAGTTTCCACTCCGCTCAGGATGACACGGCCGATAAAGTGCTGAAGCTGGCTGCCTCATTCTTTCAAACCTCGCTTGCTCGCGGCAGAAACTTTCTCCTTCGCTGCGTCGGTGTTTTCCGGCTGCAAGTCTTTGGGCGACATCCCGGCGTCATACGCCAGGTTGAAAAAGCCCACCATCATCTCGTCCCAGTTTTGCTGGCCCCAAATTACGGTTTTCGAGGGGTCCGGATTCTCCGGATTGTGCGCTGAATTGTCGAAATGCGCGGTGCATTCGATGCGCGTGCCTTTCGGCAGGACAATGGGCTGTTCCAGGTTGTACCAGAGCTGCCAGTGCCAGTTGTAAGCGGGCACGCGAAGCAGAGTCCGGGTTTCACCGTTGGGGAACACGAGCCGGTATTCAAAATCTTTGCCGCGGGTATGCATGTGGGGATGAAGGGAAAGCAGGGTTACTTCTTTGCGTATTTCGAAAGAGGCGTCCACCCGGAAGTCCGGATCGCGGGGCGGAATCTTGAAGGTCCCGTTGCTGGCCGACAGGGTCTGAACCCGCTTGGCAGGTTTTTCTTTGGCAAATACCAGGCCCAGCTTGGTCCGGTCCATCACGGCTTTCCCATTGGGCGTGTAGTGGACCTCAAAGACGATGTCGGAACCTGCCTTGATCAGTTTGGCCTCGCCCGGGGGCAAAACTTCCGCCGGCTGACCAGGGGCGTAGCCGACCAGGAAGTCGCTGGGCAATGCACTGGTGTCGACCTTCTCGTCAGTTTTTGTGGGCACCGCCTCAAAGAACACGCCGGGCTTTTGATCTTTGAAGTAGTTGGAGCCGGGTTCACGAACGTAAGCGATGATGTGGTGGACGACGGAGCGCTCGGTCGGCCGCACCTCCGCTGCCTGAATCCATTTATCTTCTGTAAACCCGGTAGGAACAATCACGTACTGGTATTCCACCATGCCGGATTCAGGGACAGCGAATTCTTTCGGCAACTGGAGAACTGCGTCCGGCTTTGGAATACCCCAACCTTCGACAAAAGTTACCGGAGCCGGCATATCTTTGGCATCGCCCTTCGGAGCACCGGCGGTCACCCAGGCCACAATCGTGTCGACGTCTTTTTGTGACAACGATCGATCATTGGCAAAATGGCCAATTTGCGGATCGGCAAACCAGGGAGGCATGATTCTCTGCTGTACCGCCAGCTTCATGGCTCCCGCCCAGGGTCTTACGTCTTCATAAGTAAGCATGGGGAAGGGTCCCGCCTCACCCGGGCGATGACAGCTTTGGCAGTTCTTCTCGAGGATCGGCGCCACATCTTTGCTAAACGTCGGGGCGGTCATGCTTCCCATCTGCGCGAACAGACCACCAGCGAAACAGATCTCAACCAGCAAGATGAAGCAAGCGCGGTTCAGCATGTTTTTCCTGGGCTCGGCTTCGGGCTTTGAACTTACTGAAAACAGGCTCCGTGATGCTATCAATTTGTCGGGCCGGAAGCGAGCCTTTCCAACTGATTCTCGTCAACGGACGGCCCGCAGCATTTCCCGTCTTTTTCCTCGATTCATCAGATTTTCATTCTTTTGTAACGGTCCCGTAACACTGCGGAAGTAAAAGAGACGTTACTCAAGAATTACGGGATATTGACAGTCCACGCAATCACTTCGATCCTTGGTGTGTTCATTTGCAGGCAGAAGGCGCGATTCAGGGCGCCCGTGGTCCAGCGGTAAAAAACTCGATTCTGTGGCTCCTCTGCGAAGGTCAGAGGCAAAAAGGAGAAATGATGATGTCCGTTCTCAGGTGGTGCGTAGTTCCGCTTTTAGCCGGTACGCTGGTGGGGCAAACTGCGGCCAAACCCAGAGCTAAGAAGGCGGCTAAGCCTGCCCAGCCGGCAGTAACGCTGCAGGACATCCAATCTTTGCGCGATGCGCTGACCGCCCAGCAGCAGCAGATTGAGCAGCTCAAGCAGGAAGTGCAACAGAAAGACCAGGCCTGGCAGCAGGCCCAGCAACAGCTGCAGCAGGCTCAGGCCACTGCCAGTGATGCTCAGAGCAAGGCGGCGGCCGCCGAGAGCGCAGCCAGCAGTCAGAAAGACACGGTCGTTAAACTGGACAATGACATGGCCGACGTGAAGACTACGTTGACCAATACCGCCGTGAACACCCAAGAGCAGCAAAAGAGCTTCGCTGCGCTCGAGGGCGCGGTGGGCCACATCAAGATGAGCGGTGACTTGCGTCTGCGCTTTGAACCGTTCTTTGGTGGTGGACCCGCTAACGCGGCGGCGCCTGACCCCCGCATGCGGGAACGCTTTCGCTTGCGCTTCAACATCACCAGCAAGATCAACAGCGACTTCGCCGTGGGCTTCTCGGTCGCGTCCGGCGATTTGGGGGACCCCGTCTCCACCAATTCCACCGAGACTGGGTTTTTCACACGCAAGCCCCTGGCGATTGATAAGGCGTACGGAATCTATAACCCTCACTACTTGAAACCCTTCACCCTGACCGTGGGCAAGTTCGGATACACCTGGCAACGCACCGAACTGACCTGGGACAATGACTTGAATCCTGAAGGCGCGAGCGCGGCAGTGGCTTGGGACTGGAAACATGGGATGGTCAACCACTTTGCGGTTGTCGCCTACGGAACCCCTATTTTTGAGGTGGGCGGGGGGCCCGACACTTTCATGGAAGGCGGTCAGGTGCAAGCGGGCTTCACCCTTCTCCCCAGATTGAAATTTTCCGCCGACGCCGCTTACTACGATTTTCATAACGCCGATACCATCGCTCAGAACCAGGCGCAGAGTCCCAGCAACGGATTTGCGACCCAGGGCATCACCAACGCTGGCGGCGGCAACTTCGGCTTCAGCGCCTCTGGCCTGAGCAACAATTTCGGAGTCATCAACGGGAAACGCACTTTCGCCTCGCAATACGGCATCGTGGATGCGATCGCGCGCCTGGACTTCGACTCCGGTCGTAAACGGTGGCCTGTCTACGCACTGTTTGACTTTGCCCAGAACACCAAAGCCTGCGACAATCTTGCGGCCTTCGCCGCCGCCGGAGTAGCCGCTCCAGCGTGCAATTCGCATGAACGTCACGGTTACTGGGGAGAGTTCAAGGTTGGTCAGACCAAGAACAAGGGCGACCTTCTCCTTGGCTATACCTTTGCTCGCATCGAGCGGGACGCAGTCCTCTCCGCGTTCGACTTCAGCGATTTGAGGGCGCCGACCAACGTCGTCGAACACCGTGTAGAGGCCTACTACCAGGCCTATCAGCACGTGCAGATTGGCGTGACTGGTCTGGTCGGTCGTCAACTCGTGACCGCACAGAGTCCCATAGAGGAGCGCTGGCTCAAACGCTGGCAGTTCGACACCATCTTCAGCTTTTAGCTGGCGTGGCTGGAAGTTAGACCAACAGGAAGAGCAGGCGCCGCTGGTGGGCCAAGCGGCGCCTGTTTTATTTCCACCGAATCAGGCCGGCTTCCTGGCAGGCGCTGAGGTAGTCCTCCACGATTTCGACTGGTAACGGGCCATACTCCGCCGAAACTGCATCCCTGATCTCTCCAACGGTCCGCTTGCCATCGACGAAGTTCACAATCTCGTACGCATACAGCTCCGACAGGTCCTGCGTCTTGAGCAGGGGCGTGGCCCCGCTGCTCAACAACTTGATTTTC
This sequence comes from Terriglobales bacterium, assembly GCA_050746005.1. Classification (GTDB taxonomy): domain Bacteria; phylum Acidobacteriota; class Terriglobia; order Terriglobales; family Acidobacteriaceae; genus JAIQFF01. The sequence continues at coordinate 13,605 of JBOGLC010000050.1, read as the reverse complement.
GCGACGCGCTCCGGGCCCAGGCGCGCCTGGAGAACATTGTCATTTTGATAGGTAAGCGGACCGAAGTCGCCGACGCGGAGAGGAATCTTCTGAGCCCCGGCTTGTCCCGCCCATGGCACTTTTGGCTCCGTACCCTGGGCTCCCCGAGCTTTAGCCTGGCTGTCAATCCAGGCGTTGAAGGTTGCCGCCTGATCGGCGAGAGCCTTCTCGTGAGCTGAGTCGTGTGGATTGGAGCCGGTAAATTCCAGCAGGGAGGATAACGTCGCTACCTCGCGACGAAGGCCCTGGCGCAGCAGGTTGCGCGCCTCGTACCAGGCAGTGACCGGATCCCGCTTCGGGTTCCCCACCTCCTGCTGTGCTCGCTGGAACAGTTGCGCCATCCGTATTTGAGATTTTGAGACATAGAAGGGAAGCAGGCTACGCGCGCTTTCCGCATCCAGGCCGGCATAGACGTATCCGACTGCGGCTCCCAGCAGGGCCACCCGGCGCAACTTGGTCGGATCGATTTGTTGCAGCGTGTCATGGTCAGTGTGAATGTAGATGTCCGGCCAGTCGGCCAGGTAGAGAGAGGGAATCGCGATGGTCGACGAGTCATAGTCGTCGTGATCGCTGCCGGCGGTATACGGACCCACGTCGGCGAAAAACTGGTTGCGCGTGCCCTGCTCGCCGGCCCGGGTCTCGATGACCGCTGCCTCCGGCGAGTCCCCACTGCCTGCATATTTGGCTGCCCCTGCGCGGATGACATCCGCCAGCGCAGCCCCGACGTCAGTCACAAAACTTGGCAGCGACCACGGCGTCTCGGTTACATGCAGAATGGATTTGTTCTTGAAGGGATCGCCGCCCACCATGTCCATGTGAATGTCAGCGCGCAGCCGGGCGCGGATCTCGGGATGACGGCTGAGATAAGCCATCGTTCCTTCCACCTCGGGTCCCCACACGAAGCGCAGGGTGCGTCTGGGGCGCGGCAGGGCGCCGCTGCCAATCAGTCGAGCCAGCAGCCGGGCCGACTCCAGAATAGTGACGCAGCCGCTCCCATTGTCATTGGCGCCGGGCCGCTCATGATCCAGATGGCAGCTGTAAACTATTTCCCCGCTGGCTGCGTCAGTCCCGGGAATCGTTCCGCTTACCACCGTCCAGTGTCCCGGCCCGACCTCCGCTTTGACTTTGGCATGGAGAACGATTTGCTCTTCTGCCCGCAACCGCGCCCGCAATGACTCGGCCGTATCCTGCGAAACCATGAAAGCGAACCCTGACGGCTGGCGCGCATCCAGATGTCCCCAGCGCACCAGGGTGCGGTCCAGGCCTGACCATGCCGTACTTTGGTTGGGCATGTCGCTGACAATGCCGGCCGCTCCATACTTTGCCACTGCCAATGTCTGCACCCGGGCGAGGACGCCATCGGCCAGAACAATCTTTCCCCGCACGTTTTTACCGGTGTAGTCGGAGTCGTTGGAACCGTCGCCGACATCGACCAGGGCGGTTTCCACGTCGGCGGTGTGGCTGTAGTCGGCCAGCCGGATCGGATCGGTTGCCCAGTCGCCCAGCAGCAGATGGCGCGGTTGCACCTCCCACAATTCGCCGGCCTCGACCTTCCAGCCCAGGTAAGAGCGCATCAGGCCGTACTGAATCTTCCCGTCGATCGGAAACTGCTCGCTCTGGACATCGGCGAGTCCGTATTCGCGCGCCTGTTGCAGAACGAACTGCGCGGCCTGATCGAATTCCGCGGTGGCGGGTACGCGATGCAGGCGTGTCAGGAAGCGTAGATTTTCATACGGCGCCGCGCCGCTGGCTTCATCGCGCAGTTTGACCCATTGTTCCGGGGAAAGAAACGGTTGCTGGGCAAGCGCCAGAGTTGCGGTTGACAGAAGGACGAAAACGGCAAGAAGAGAGCGGACCATGGAGGGAGAGCATACATTTGCTTCGTGTCCCGGCGCAAATGCTGTGAGCTTTCAAGTGTCATCCTGAGCGCAGGAACTGCTTCGCTTCGCGAAGCAGTTTCGGAGCGAAGACCGCTACGAGCTTGTCGTCCCTGGAAGTTCTATGTGCGCATGGGCCGTCTGAAAGCCAAGCTTCCAGAACTATAGCGCGGTGATAGGGGTCCTTCGACTCCGCATCTCCGTTCGCAAGCGAACGGAGATGCTGCGCTCAGGATGACAGGGGCGAAATACGCGCTGAGCGCGGTTGGCGCCGAGCGGTCAAACCCAGAGCGCTTCAGATATCCGGCTCGGGGTGAGTAATGCCGGTCGAGCGCGGGAACTGCTTCGCTTCGCGAAGCAGTTTCGGAGTCGAAGGACCGCTACGAGCTTGTCGTCCCTGGAAGTTCCATGTGCGCATGGGCCGTCTGAAAACCAAGCTTCCAGAACTATAGTGCGGTGATAGGGGTCCTTCGACTCCGTATCTCCGTTCGCAAGCGAACGGAGATGCTGCACTCAGGATGACAAGGCGGCTATGCGCTGAGCGCGGTTGGCGCCGAGCGGTCAAACCCAGAGCGCTTCAGATATCCGGCTCGAGGTGAGCAATGCCGGTCGTACACCCGATTCGCGATGCTCAGGACGCTTTCAAACTCCTCGTGGTTGGGCAGAATCATCCCTGCCAGCGCATGGATGAACTGGTCGCGCTGCTCTATCCGCTTCAACTGTTTCGTGAACCGCAGATCTTCAATATTCCGACTAAGTGGCATGACGCATACTCTGAAAATCATTTGCTACACGTATAGATGATGGGCTCGACCACGAAGAGCCGCAATCCGGGAGATCATGCATTACTTTAGTACCAGGCACAACCTGCAGATGGGCAAGTTGGACTACTGGCCAGTTGCGGTTTGGGGATGCGTTTCAAGCTTCACCGACGGGAGGCTGGCGGAATTCCATCCCCCGCCCAGGGCCTTGATCAGGGAAACGCTGGCGGCCATGCGCCGGCGCAGAATATCCACCGCAGCCCGTTCGTCGGCCAGGGCCGTGCTTTGCGCCGTGGTGACTTCCAGATAGCTGACCACGCCCCCTCGGTAGCGGTTGGTGGAAAGTTGCAGGGAATGCTCGGCCGCCGCCACTGCGGCTTCCTGCGCCCTGGCTTCGTCGTTGAGAATGCGCAAGGCTGCCAGGTTATCTTCTACTTCCTGAAAAGCGGTGAGAACTGTCTGGCGGTAATTCGCCACGGATTCGTCGTAAGCCGCCCGGGCCTGATCGGACACGGCACGGCGCCTGCCCCCATCGAAGGCAGTCACAGCCGCGGATGCTCCTGCAGTCAGGAAGCCACTCGGGCCCTGAATCAAAGTTGTGATCGCTGTGCTTTCAAAGCCGCCTGAGCCGGTGAGGGTAAAAATCGGAAAGTAGGCGGCCCTGGCTACTCCTACCTGGGCATTGGAGACCGCCACGCGGCGCTCCGCCGCCGCTATGTCGGGCCGGCGTTCCAGCAGTTCCGACGGGAGTCCCGGCGGAATCTGTGGCGGCGGGGAATTCCACGCCGCGACCGAAACGGTAAGCAGGGAAGCGGGCTGTCCGATCAGCGTTGCGATGGCGTGTTCGTTCTGCGAGCGCTGGATCCTCACATCAATCGCTTGAGTACGGGTATTTTCGAGTTGAGTCTGGGCTTGTGCGACATCGACCGCCGAGGCCACCCCGCCTGTGTAGCGGTTCTGGGTGAGTTCAAGCGCTTTTTCAAATGAAGTGACATTCGACTGAAGGAGTTGCTCTTCCGCATCGAGGGTGCGCATCTGGAAATAATCGAAGGCCAGTTCGGCGTGCAGACTCAAGCGCACCGATTCCAGGTCGGCTGCGCTGGCTTGCGCGTTCGAACGGGCAGCTTCCACCGTGTGGCGCACACGTCCAAACACATCCGCTTCGTAGGATACGTCGACCGGGATGACCAGATCGGTTCCGTTCGTTTGGGTAAGCGTGGAGACGAGTGGACGGTGCTCCGAGACATGCTCGCGTTCGGCGGAAGCGCCCGCCGTCACCGTAGGATAATAAGCCGCGCGATTTAATCGCACCAATGCCCGCGCCTGTCGAAACTGCGCCTCCGCCGCTTTCAAATTTTGATTGGAAACGTTGACCTGATCTTCCAGGGCGTTCAGTTGTGGATCCTGGAAAATCTCCCACCACTTGCCCTTTGCAATCTGATCGCTGGGCTGGGCCGTCTTCCAGTCCGGGGGCACTTCTTTATAACCGGGGGGAGCAGACGCCGTGGGCCTGGAATAGCGCGGTCCGACCGCGCACCCACTAAGCAGGAGCATGAGCGCGATAACCCCGGCCTCCGCCCCGATGCGTCGACCGACACCCCGAAGGGCTGAAGGCGGAAGTCCGGCGTCCGCTTGATTTGCTCCGAACGTTCTTACTGCGCCCCTTCTTACTGCACACGTTCTCACTGCGCACCCTGCGCGGTTTGGGCAACGCGAACGGTTTCGCCATTCACCACTGAGTCCGGAGGATTGATGATTACATTCTCATTTCCAGTCAAGCCGGAAACCACCTCGACTTCACCGCCGAAATCATGGCCCAGCGTGATGGCCTTCAGTTCAACTTTTTCGTCCTGGCCCACCGTGGCTACCCGGAGACCTTCGGAGCGGAAAAGAAGCGTATCCACAGGCAGGATTAACGAGGACGCCGGAGTCGGCAGCTTGAGATGCACCTCGGCGTAGGAGCCGGTGAACAGCTGCCCGGTTGGATTATTCACCGCGATCTCGACCAACAGGGTGCGCGAAGTCGGGTCGATGGCATTGGCCGTGCGCACCAGAGTTCCCTGAAAGCGGCGTCCGGGGAACTCCGCCAGAGTCAAGTCTGCGGTGAGACCCGGCCGGGCCGCCTGGGAATAAATCTGGGGAACGCTGACATACACGCGCAGTTTATCCGGCTGCGCGATGTGAAACAGCTCATTCCCATTGCTGCCGCCGCTGCCGGAATTGATCAGGGCGCCGATGTCGGTATTGCGCGCCGTGATTACGCCGGAGAACGGAGCATAGATTTTTTGAAATGATTGCAGCTCTTCCAGTCGCTTCACATTGGCTTGCGCGGACAGCACTGTTGCCTGCTTGGCTTCGAAATCTCCGGCTGCATTGTCCGATTCCTGTTTGGACACTGAATCCGTCTTCAGCAATCCGGCATAGCGGTCGGCGGTGATCCTTGAAAGATTGAGGTTGGCCTGGGCCGTCCCCAGGTCGGCGCGGGACTGCCGCAGCTGCTGATTCACTTCCGGGGTATCGATTTCAGCCAGAAGCTGGCCCGCTTTTACATGACTGCCGATATCCACGTACCAGCGTTTCAGGTAGCCGTTGGTGCGAGCATAGATAGGAGCGTCCGCGAAAGCCTGCACATTGGCGGGAAGAATGATCTCCTGCGTCGGCGCCGAACGCTTGGGCTGCACCACAGCCACCGCAGGCACGGCCATGCGCAGGGTTTCCTGGCGCAAGGCTGTACGCGCCTGAATGCGAGGCAGAATGCCAAAGATCACCAGCAGGGCCGCGGCGGCGATCACCACCACAGGAATCCACCAGCGCGACCGGCGCCGGCGCCCTGGACCCCCGGGCGGGGCCGTCACCTGGGGGCCGTTCTGCCTATAAATTCCGCTGTCGTTGTCGACCTTCATTCAAGCTCCCGGCTGGCGAAAATATGCATAGGAAAACCAATTGTATCTAGGTAGCGGACGGATTCTTCTTCTGCTGCCCGGCCAGTTCGGATTTTCCGTGCAACAGGCTGAAGAACACAGGCACAAAAAACAGAGTTGCCGCCGTGGCAAAAATCAGGCCGCCAATCACAGCGCGGCCCAGGGGCGCATTTTGCTCGCCGCCTTCACCCAGGCCTATGGCCATGGGCACCATACCGATGATCATGGCCAGAGCTGTCATCAAGACCGGCCGGAAGCGAGTGAATCCCGCTGCCAGCGCGGCGGTCAGCGCGTCCTTGCCTTCCTCCACCTGTTCCTTGGCAAAACTGACTACCAGAATGCTGTTGGCGGTGGCGACGCCCATGCACATGATCGAGCCGGTAAGGGCGGGCACGCTGAGATTGGTCCTGGTGACGAACAGGAACCACGCGATGCCCGCCAGGGCTGCCGGCAGGGCTGAAATAATAATGAACGGATCCAGCCAGGATTGAAAGTTCACCACGATCAGGAGATACACCAGAAGGATGGCAAAGGCCAGACCGGAAAACAGGCCGGAGTATGAAGTCTGCATGGTCCGGACCTGACCGCGCACCACCAGCTCGGAACCGCGCGGCAGCTCCTTGCGGCTGTCGTCAATGATCTTCTTGATGTCGTCAGACACTCCGCCCAGATCGCGTCCCTGAACCGATCCGTAAATGTCGATCACCGGCTGTATGTCGTAATGGGAGACCAGGGCCATCCCGGTGCCCCGCTGGATCGATGCCAGCGAGCCTAGAATTGCCGGAGTCGCGCCGCTGGATCCGGTGATCGGGATGTTCTCGAGGCCCTGTAGCGAATCCATGCGATATTGCGGGGTCTGAGTTGCGATCGAGTAGCTCACGCCATTCTTGGGATTGAGCCAGTATGTCGGCGAAGTCTGGAAGCTGCCGCTGAGCGAAATCAGCAGGTTCGTCGCAATGTCGCGCTCGGTGAACCCAGCCAGCTGCGCCTTGGTCCGGTCTACGTCAATGTGCAGATGGGGCTCATCGAACGGTTGCTGGATGCGCAGGTCCGCGGTTCCCGGAACCATCTGGATGCGGCGCAGCAGTTTGTTGGCAAACAGGCGGTCATTCTGCACGTCATATCCGGTGACCTGAATGTCAATCGGCGAAGGCAGGCCAAAATTCAGAATCTGGCTCACGATGTCCGCCGGAAGAAAAGAGAAATTGACGCCGGGAAACTGATCTGCCAGCTTCAGGCGCAAATCATGGACATATTCATCTGTGGGTCGATGGTCTTGGCTCAGCGTGACCAGAATGTCGGCATCGGCGGGCCCGGTCGGCGCCGAGCTGCTGTAGGAGAGGTTGATGCTGCTGTAGGGCAAACCGATATTGTCGAGGATGCTGGAAATTTCGCGGGGCGGAATCTGTTGGCGAATGAAGGTTTCAATGCGGTCGCAAAGCGCCGCGGTGTCTTCAATGCGCGTGCCCGCCCGCGCCCGCAGGTGCAGTTTGAATTGTCCAGCGTCGACTCGGGGAAAGAAGTCCCGTCCGAGCCATGGTCCAATCAGCAGGAACGAGCCCACGCACGCCACGGCAAAGCCCCACAGGAACATTTTCCGGTGATGCAGGCAGCGTTCCAGCCTCTGGTGATAGCCCTCCCGGAATCTTTCGAAGGCGAGTTCGAAGGCTACCTGCATCCGTATCAGAGGATTGCGGCTGGAAGTATTCAGGTGCCCGGCCTCCTGTTCGTGGCCGCGAAGCAGATATCGGGCCATGGTCGGCACCAGAGTGCGCGAGAGCAAGTACGAGGCGAGCATGGCGAACACTACAGCTTCAGCCAGGGGAACGAACAGGTAGCGGGCGACGCCGGTCAGAAAGAACATGGGCAGAAACACGATGCAGATGGCGAGCGTGGAAACAAAGGCGGGGACGGCGATCTGCTGCGCGCCATCCAGAATCGCCTTCTGGATCTCTTTGCCTTCGGCGATGTTCCGGTTGATGTTTTCAACTTCTACCGTGGCATCATCCACCAGAATCCCGACCGCCAGCGCCAGCCCGCCCAGGGTCATGATGTTGATGGTTTCGCCCAGGGCGCTCATTACGATGATCGAGGTAAGAATCGAAAGCGGTATGGAGACGGCGATGATCAAGGTGCTGCGCCAGCTCCCCAGGAAGATCAGGATCATCAGGCCGGTGAGGCAGGCCGCGATCACACCCTCCCGCAGCACGCCGTTGATGGAGGCGCGCACAAAAATAGACTGGTCGGCTAACGGCTTGATTTCCAGTTCGGGCGGGAGCTGGGTCTGGATCCGCGGCAGCATTTCCTTGATTCCGGAAATGATGTCAAGCGTCGAGGCGTTCCCGGTTTTCTGTATGGTCAGCACGGAAGCCCGGTGCCCGTCCACCCGCACAATATTGGTCTGGGGCGGGAAGCCATCGCGCACGAAGGCCACGTCGCGGATGTAGATGGTCGTGTTTCCCACCCGTTTGATGGGCAGGTCATTCAGCTCCGCCACGGTTTGCGGGCTGCCGTTCAGGTCAATGTCATATTCGAACTTTCCGATTTTGGAGGTTCCGGAGGGCAGGATCAGGTTCTGAACGCTGATGGCGTTGACCACATCGCTGGGCGACAGACCTTTCGCCTGCAAGGCGTTGGTATCCAGGTCCACCTGCACCTGCCGCAGCTTTCCGCCATACGGGTACGGAATGGCCGCGCCCGGAATCGTCACCAGCCGAGTGCGGATAAAGTTCACGCCATAGTCGAAGAGTTGTTGCTCGGAGAGTTTCTGTCCCGACAAGGCCAGCTGCAGGATAGGTACCGTGGAGGCGTTGTAAGTGATGATCAGCGGCGGAGTCGTCCCCGGCGGCAACTGCCGCAGCTGGGTTTGACAGATGGCCGTGATCTGCGCAATCGCCTTTTCGATGTTAGCGTGCGGCTGAAAAAATACTTTCACCACCGCGATCCCGTTCAGGGACTGCGACTCGCTGTGCTCGATGTCGTCCACCGTGGTGGTCAGTACGCGTTCGTTCAAGGTCACAATCCGGCTGGAAATCTCCTGCGCGTTCAAGCCGGCGTAGTTCCACAGAATGCTGACCACGGGTATATCAATGTTGGGGAAAATGTCGGTAGGTGTCCGGAAGATAACGATCGGGCCCAATATCAGCAGCAGCAGAGCGAGAACCACGAAGGTGTAAGGCCGGCGCAGCGCCAGCGCAACAATCCACATGAATGCCTCTTAAAAGTGGGTCCTCTACAAACCTATATGGATGTGGGAACCAGCGGTTTGGTCGGTATATTTTGCCTCAGTTGGAACAAGAAAGGCCGGCGAAAGGCCGGCCTTGTAGTGATTTACAAAACTTTACCGATTCGGATCCGGCTGGCTCGAATCCGTCGAATTGGTATTTGGCCGATTCAGGACCGGACGGTTCGGGTCCGACTGGTTCGTGTCCGTCTGGTTCGAGTCCTGGCTCGAATCTGCGGAATCCATCCGGTGGCGCCCCTGATGCGGCCCCCGGCTGGTGGCTATGACGGTCAAGGGAGCCTGCAGGGTAAAGTTCAGCACAGTCTCCGACGGCAGCTTGATCTGTTGGCCCTTGGTCGCAGCTTGTACGCCGCCACCCAGGCCACCACCCGCGGCCGCGCCAATTGCGGCACCCTTGCCTCCGCCGGCGATAGCGCCGATGATCGCTCCAATGCCGGCGCCAGCCCCGACTTTTTCAGCCGTATTCTTGCCCCGCGACGAACCCTGCCGCCGATACTGGTCGGTTTGCAGGTTGTAGTATTTGCCTCCTGCCGAAATGCGATCCAGTTGCAGCGCGAGCACCGACTGACCGGCGAATTTGCCTGCACTCTTCACATCCACGATATGGCCCTCGACGTCGTACCCCGAGGGGATGGCCACCTCGCCCTCATATGCCAGCGGAGAATCCAGCGTGGCATGGAAAGTCTGGCCGGCCTGACTGGTTTCAGAATCGATGGTATCGACCAGCCTGACCGCCAGAGTGGTCCCTGATGGAATCGTGACTTTCTTCGGTGGTGGCGGAGGCGGTGGCGCGGAAGGCGCGACGGATATCGGGGCCGGAGGCGCCATTGCGGCTACCGGAGGAGCCGGGGTGGCGTCGTTGGACGACGAAGGCATGTTGCGCTCCCGGGGCTCGTGCCGACGCGCCCTGTGGATCGGTGCCGGCGAAGGTTTGCTTTCTTCGACCGGGGCCGGCGGAGCAGCTTCGGCGGTTTGCGCCGGCGCAGGGCCTGCGACCTGCAAATTGTTGATGATCTGTTTTATTCCGGGCTCGGAAGAAGCGTACCGGGCGGCGGCGTCGCGCTGCGCGTCATTGTCCACCGTGCCCGACAGGGTTACGGTGCCGTTTTCCGCTTTCACCCCCAGTTGTTTGCCTTGCAAGCCCGAGTCTGATGCCAACCTGCTCTGGATGTCGCTGGTCAGTTGGGCGTCATTCGGGGCCTTGGTGCAGCCCACGCCAATCGCCAGAGCCGCGAGCAGCATGATCGCGGTGACATAGAGGGAAAGTTTCGCCTTCATAAGCAATGCTCCTGGTTGAGCTAATACGAATATTACTAGCTTAGATGCACAAAAGCTGCTGGTTTCATGCAAAATTGCGCCCGGAAACAACGTGGATACCAAACCTGTAACCCGATGGCGGAGCGCCATTTAGGCTCCGGAAGCAGGAAAATGGTGAGCCCCCGATCGCGGCTTTCCCACAATCGGATTAATGCTGGCGCAGGAACTTGTAATCGAGAATCGAGGCGGCCAGGCCGACCGACTCCGGATCGCGGGCATCTTTGCAGCGGATAATTCGACCCTGGCAGAGAACGGTGCTGTTCTTCTGGCCGGAGATTTCCTCCGGCATTTCGAACACCATTTCCACCAGCGTATTGTTAGGCAATCGCTGGGGCCCGAGCAGGAGTACGCCAGACTGGCTGAGGTTTTCGACTGTGCCTTCATGCCAAGTCCCCAAGCCCTTGGGACGATAACGAGCTGGAGTTTGCAAACTCAGGCGCCGCGCCCGCGGAACCCACGTCGGCTTCCGGCTGATCCTGCCCCGCTGGGTTTCGGTGGCGGTTTCGGGCGCGCTGGCTTCGCGCTTGATTCGCTTCATCGACTTCCAGTCGTACTTGTACTCTGCGGCGCAAAGCAGGCACACCTGGTAGTAATGACCGTCAGCGGCCCGCCGAGGCCAGGAAAATTCGTGAGAGCAGCGGCCAAGCATGAGGACATCCATTAACTTCTGGGGCATGGTCGTTTCTTCCGGAGGGGATCGCCGGGACGACCTATCATCCAACAAGGTTGGCAGTTGGGCTAGGTTACTTTCGTCTAATCGATCATGGTCCTGCAACTGACTGGAAATAAGGGCAGTTCTGTGAACGGGCCATTGCGCCGGGCGAGCCCCGCGGAGGAAGGCGTGCCCATACGCAAATCGACGCTTCTCAAATCCCCGATTTGCAAATCGACGTTTTTCACATCCCCGATTTTCCGGTCGTGACGGTGCGCTCCAGGGCCGCGAATAACAGCGGTCAGGGCGTGTATCATCACGGCGTGGATTCTGTAACGGCATTTGTCCTGGCGGGCGGAAAGAGTTCCCGGATGCATCAGGACAAGGCGTTCATGCCGTGGGAAGGGCGCATATTACTGTTCCATGCTTTGCAGTTGGCAAAGGCTGCGACCGGAAACGCCTGGATTGCCGGCAGCGCTGAGAAATTCGGGTCGATGGGTGCGGTAGTGGAAGACATTTATCCTGGGTGCGGACCACTGGCAGGGATCCATGCCGCTCTGGCTGCAACACGCACCGAACTGAATCTGATGATCGCGGTCGATATGCCGTTTCTTCCGCTGGATTTTTTGAAATACTTGATCGCTCGGGCGCGGGAGAGCCCGGCCGTGGTAGTAGTGCCGGAGGCCGGCGGGGGCTTGCAGCCGCTCTGTGCTGTGTACCGTCGAAATTTTGCGGAATGTGCGGAACGATCGCTGCGTGCCGGACAAAACAAGATCGACCGTTTGTTCGACGAAGTCCAGACCCTGGTGATCGACAAGGAAGACCTGAAACGGAACGGTTTCGCGGAAGAGATCTTCCGCAATCTGAACACCGAGCAGGACTTCAAGGAAGCGAAACTGAAATTGCCGGCCCGGTGATCGGAGGATTTATTATTAGGTCCTGACTTCTTGGCGCACTTTGCGGTCAAAGCTGCTTTAACCGCCGAGATCGCAAGGGTCGCAAAGAACAAGTAACGACCAACGGCGAATGACCAACAGCGAATAATCAACGAACCATCAGCTTATGTCCAGCACCGCAAAGTCCGGACCCTACATCGAGTTCAAGGATGTCTCCAAGGCCTTCGGGGAGAATCGCGTGCTCGACCACGTCAGCTTCAGTGTGATGCCCGGCGAGACCGTCTGCATTCTGGGGCGCAGCGGCGTCGGCAAATCGGTGTCCCTGATGAACATCATGGGATTCCTCAAACCGGATTCCGGCCGGGTGATCGTGGACTATGAGGACATCACCGACTATGGCGAAGAAGACCTGGAGCGCATCCGCAAAAAAGTCACCATCGTCTTCCAGAACGGAGCGCTGTTCGATTCGCTCACGGTGGGCGAGAATGTGGCGTTTCCGCTGCGCGAACGGCGCCAGCTTTCAGAGGAGCAGATCTACCAGATCGTAGACGGCTTGCTGGATATGGTCGGGGTCAAAGAGATGCGCGAGCAGTTGCCCTCCGATCTGTCGACGGGGATGAAGCGCTCGGTGGCAATCGCGCGCGCCTTGGCGGCCCAACCCGAGTGCGTGCTCTACGACGAACCCACCACCATGGTCGATCCGCTCATGGCCCAGTTGCTGGGCGACCTGATAAAGCGCCTGAAAATTCAGTTGCATCTGACCAGCGTGGTGGTCACTCACGACATGCGCCTGGCCAAGAAACTGGCCGACCGCGTGGTGTTTCTCTACGAAGCCAGAGCGATCTTCTTCGGAACCTATGATGAGATGGAAAAGTGTGAAGAACCTATCGTGCAGGAATTTCTCAAGCTGGACGAGCCCGGCATAGAGGCATCCATTGAAGTCAATGGGTCGCCCGACGCCGCGCCGGCGGACGACCGTCCGAGGTCCTGACCTGCGGGAGCGGATTATCACCCTGGGCGGAACCATTGTTTCGCTTCGCGAAGCCGCCGCGCAGTCGAAGGTCCCCTGGGGCCAACCCGCGGCTGCGGTTCTGGGTGGCGTCTCGCGGAAAAGCCCAAGCATGAACATTGGTTGAGGAAGTAGGGGTCCTTCGACTCCGTTTGTTCATTCGCAAGCGAATGAACAACCTATGCTCAGGATGACACCTCAGCCGCGCGAGTTCTTGCGCTGATCCTAGAATCCTTCTTGCACCAAGCGCTCCACTGTAAACGACGAGTTTGCAGATTCTCCCTTGAGCATCTTTTCCACGTATTTCGCCACCATGTCGACCTCGAGGTTTACCGGATCGCCCGCCTTCAGCGACTTCAGATTGGTCATCTTCACAGTGTGCGGAATAATCGCGGCAGTCACTTTCGTACCTTCGATTCTCGCGACCGTAAGACTGATGCCTTCGATGCATAGCGAACCCTTGAAGATCACGTAGCGCGCCAGCTCCGGCGGTATTTCAATTCGCAGCCAGAAATCGTCGGCCCCTGGAATCCGTTCCAGCCCGAGGAAGTCGCCGGTGCCGTCCACGTGGCCCTGAACGATGTGGCCGCCGAGGCGGCTATTCAGCGCGGCCGCACGTTCCAGGTTCACCCGGCTACCGACGTCGAGCACCCGCAGGCTGGACCGTTCCAGTGTTTCGGCCATTACGTCCGCGCTGAACTGACCGTCCGGCAGCACCTCGACAACCGTCAAACACACACCGTTGACGGCGATCGAGTCACCGTGCCCCGCATCGGCGGTGACGACGGGACCGCGGATGACCAGACGCGCGGCGTCGGTCAGTTCATCCCGGCCGACAACTTCGCCCAATTCTTCGACAATTCCGGTGAACACCGCACCAGGCTAAACG
>JBOGLC010000049.1:0-16328 GCA_050746005.1 Terriglobales bacterium | reverse complement strand
TTCGCTTATAGGGGTCCTTCGACTACGCGGCGGATTCGCGATGCGAAGCCGCCACTCCGCTCAGGATGACAATCAGCGTGCTTTGGCCAGCACGGCCACGCCGTAGACTGGAAGCTTGACCGATTGCTTCGATCCGCCTGCGAGCAGATCGTCCATGGCGGACGGCAGTGAAACCGTTTGCTCCGCTTTCGATAGGTTGACCAGGATGTAGACTGTCACGCGATCGCCGTAACGCGGATACACTTCGACTCCGTCGGGAACCGCGCCCAGCGCGGGTTTCACGCCGCTGATGTCCGTCATCCATTTGGCTGCCGCGGTCATGGCGGAGCCGTCCAGCCAGGCCCCGATGTACGTGATACGGCCCTTGCCGACTTTTCGGGTGATGGCTGCGGGCTTGCCGTCGAGCCATCCATTGCTCTTGCCGTAGGTCTCAAGGACTTCAGTGTCTTTATCGTTTGCGCTAAGCAGTTCAGCCCACAGCTTGCTTTGTCCCGAACCGAACTTGCCTTTGATCGCGACCGGATCGACCAATGCGTAGTATTGCTCAACCCGTCCTCCCAGCAGGTCGGCGAGTGGTCCGGGCTGGCGTTGCGGCTGCAGGCCGTTGTCTTCATCTTTCATGCCGGAGCGCTGGCCCAGGACCAGATGTCCACCCTGCCGCACATACTCGATCAGGTTTTTGGCGGCTGCATCGGACAGCACATTGAGGCCGGGTGCGACCACCAGTTTGTATCGATTCAGTGACGCAATCGGTTCGACTACGTCAATCGACTGGCTGATGGCCCGCAGCGGTCCGTAGTAGCTGATGAGTTCCGCGGCGGGATCGTAGTTCTTGTTGTGGCGTTGCCAATCGATGGCCCAACGGCTGTCGTAGGAATGCAAGATCGCAACTTCGGATTTGACCGATGTTCCGGCCAGCGCCGGACCTGCTTTGGCGAATTCCTCCCCAATCTGCTGCACTTCGGGATACAAGGGCACGGGCGTCCCGTCCGCTCCCAGGAGGGTGCCGTGGTATTCCTCCTGTCCATTCAGGGCGCTGCGCCACTGCCAGTAGCTCACCACGTCGGCGCCATGCCCGATGGCGTGCCAGGCCATAGCCCGGACTTCTCCTTTGTTGAGAGAGTTGTTGATGGGGGCCCAGTTTACCGAGCCGGGCTGGGTTTCCATGACCCAGAAATTCTTGCCTTTGAATCCCCGGGTCAGGTCGTGGGCAAAACCATTCTTGGCCGGGTCGAGATGTCCTTCGCCTACGTAGTCGTCCCAGGCGGCGAGGTCGAGGTCTTTTTCGACTACATAATGATCGAAGCCGTCATACCATCCCATGGTGTTTGTGGTGATGAACTGCTTAGGATCGGAATTGGCGCGAATGACGTCCAACTGATTCTTCTGATAGCTGCGCCAGGTGTCGCTGACAAATCGTTTCCAGCTCAGGAGCAGGCCGGGATTGCCGTATCGGGTCTGAATCGGAATCTGGCTCCAGTCGAAAATGGTTTCGCTCCAGTAGGCGGTGGTCCAGCGCGCGTTCAGGTTGTCGAGCGTGCCGTAACGGGCTTTGAGCCATTGCTGGAATTGCGCTCTGGTGTCGGGATCGAACGAGACATCGGAATACTCGTTGTCGATCTGCCAGCCCAGGACGTAAGGATTGTGGCCGAAGCGCAGGGCCAGCTGTTCGGCAATCTGGCGCGCCAGTTCGCGATATTTTGCGTTGGCAAAGTTGAACTGCTGACGATTGCCATGTTCGGCGCGGTGGCCTTCTTCATCGACGCGCAAGGTCTCGGGATATTTCTGCGTGAGCCAGGCCGGCGGGGCGGCGGTGGGAGTGCCGACCACGGTGTAGATGCCGTGCTTTGCGGCGGCGCCGATGGCGCGATCCAGCCAGTCCAGGTCATAGTGGCCTTCGCTGGGCTCCATGCGGCTCCATGCGAACTCGCCTACCCGCACCATGTGGATTCCGGCCTGCTGCATGAGGGTGAGATCGGCGTCCCAGCGTGACTCCGGCCACTGTTCCGGATACCAGGCAGTCCCCACCATGATGGGCGGAGGGGGTGGGGTCTGGGCATGGGCGATGGCTGCCATTGCGAGGACTACAATGGCTACCCAAATTGTGATCTGCGAGCCGTGCGATCGAATCTTGTCCATTGCGTGCTCCTGACTAGTGCCGGGGCCGACGTTTGCGGCAGTCCGGCTCAAACTTTGGTTCCGCGCCTGCCCAGAAAGAGCATGAGCGCGCCAAACAGCAGCATGACGATTCCCCATTCCAGGTTGATGTTAATGCCCAAGGAACGCGCATAGATAGCCTTGTCGCCGAGTGCGCCGAAGGCCATCAGTAACACGCCGAAGATGGAGAACAGGAAACCAATTGGCAGTCGAATGTCGAGTCCCATCTTTATCTCCTATCGGAAAAACCTATCGGAAGACAACGTTCAGCAGCGCGGTGGCCGCCAGCACCACCACGGCCAGTACCGCAGGCCGTTGATACCAGCGCAGGCCTTGCTGTGTGGGGCGTTCGGTGAGCGAGTAGACCAGGCCTGCCAGTTCCTTCTCTTCGTGGGCCCGCGTCAGCAGGCTGACTACGATGGTGACCACAAAGCAGGTGGTCCAGGCATAGATGGCGGTCCAGAAGTTCTGTGCCATTTCGCTGGGGTAAATGTGCATGGCGGCGATCCATCCGCCCTTCACTCCGGGGACGCCGCCCTGCGGCAGGGTCAAGCCGTGGTGGAGCGCGGCGGCCATGGTGCCGCTGAGCAATCCGGTGAACGCGCCATGACCCGTTGTCCGCTTCCAGAACATGCCCAGCAGGAAGGTCGCGAACAGCGGAGCATTCACGAAGGCGAACACCAGTTGAAGCATGTCCATGATGTTGTTGAACCGGGTCGCCATGTAAGCGGTTGCGATGGACAGCGCGATGCCAAAGATGGTGGCCATCCGGCCCATCCAGAGGTAGTGCGCGTCGCTGGCCTTTTTGTTGATGTAGGACTGGTAAATGTCATACGTCCACACCGTGTTGAACGCGGTCACATTTCCCGCCATGCCGGACATGAAGCTGGCCAGCAGAGCGGTGAGGCCGAGGCCCAGAATGCCGGTCGGAAAATAGTGCAGGAGCATGTTGGGAGTTGCCAGGTCGTAGTCGAGTTCAACCACGCCATCTTTGTCGCGGATAGGCTGTCCCGACGCATCCATCTTCGGCGGGATCAATCCGCGCCCCTCGACCTGTCCCTGCATAGTGGCACCGGCATGAAGGCCCGCTGGATTGCCGAAGTTCTGTGTGGGCAGAGCAATCGCAATCAACCCCGGCAGAATTACCAGAAAGGGGAAAAGCATTTTGGGGAAGGCGGCGATCAAGGGGGTGCAGCGGGCGGAGTTCATGGAGTTGGCCGCCATGGCTCGCTGAATGACGAGGAAATCGGTGCACCAGTATCCAAACGACAACACGAAACCCAGCCCCATGGTCAGGCCAAACCATTCCACCCCCAGGCGGTTGGTGTGGGCGTTGGTCATGCCCTGCCAGGAGTGAACATATGAAGGGTCGAGATTGGCCTTTAGTCCGTGCCAGCCCCCGATATTCTTCAAGCCCAGCCAGACCAGCGGGAGAAACCCCGCCACGATCAGGAAAAATTGGACGACTTCGTTGTAGATCGCGCTGGTCAATCCGCCGAGCAGAATGTAGCCGAGCACCACCAGCGCCGAAATCACCAGGGAGAAGTGAAATATCCAGGCTTGCGGCAATCCCAGCCAGGCAAAGGGAGCGTCGAAGATGTGCAGGATCTGAATCAGCTTCGCCATGGCATACATGGAAATGCCGGATGAGAACAGGGTCATGATGGCGAACGAAACGGCGTTCAGCCCGCGCGTCTTTTCATCAAAGCGCAGGCGCAGATATTCGGGCACGGACCGGGCCCGCGAGCCGTAATAAAAGGGCATCATGAATACGCCGACAAAGACCATGGCGGGAATGGCGCCAATCCAGTAAAAGTGGCTGGTGGCGATGCCGTACTTCGCACCGGACGCGCCCATGCCGATCACTTCCTGGGCGCCCAGATTCGCGGAAAGGAAGGCCAGGCCGGCAACCCAGGCTGGAATGGAGCGGCCGGCAAGGAAGAAATCCGTGCTGGTCTTCACATAGCGCTTCAGAACCGCGCCGATGCCCAGCACGAATACGAAATACACAATCATGATGGTCCAATCGATGGTCCTCAACATGAATAGTTCTCCTTCGTGAATCGTGAACTGGACTGAGAGCCTGTCATTTTCGGCAAACGGTGTGAACGATTGCAGCCCGGCAACGGCTTTGTCAACTTCTGACGCTGCCTGAAGTGTCATCCTGAGCGCAGCTTATCCGTTCGCTTGCGAACGGATGGGCGGAGTCGAAGGGCCCCTACACCCGGCCACGACCATTCTCTTTTCCGCACTCGAGTTGCTGTGGCATTCGTGTTTACATCCCGTCTCGGTGGTGCTCATAGGGGTCCTTCGATTCCGCCAACCGATTCGCGAACGCATCGGCCGACTCCGCTCAGGAGGACACGCATAGTGATTTCAGGTGCGCCGCCGCGCTTTCCGGAGTAATGTCGCGTTGCGGCATTCCCAGCATTTCAAATCCCACCATGAATTTTCGAATGGTCGCCGAACGAAGCAGCGGCGGATAGAAGTGCGCGTGGAAGTGCCATTCGCGATGCGGGTTGCCGTCGGTGGGCGATTGATGAAAGCCCATGGAATACGGGAACGGGACGTCAAAAACTTTGTCATAGGCTGACGTGACCAGCCGCAATATCTCTGCCAGTTGAGCGGCTTCCTCCCCGGCAAATTCAGGAAACGCTCCCAGATGGCGCCGGCTGCAAACCAGCGTTTCGAAGGGCCACACCGCCCAGAAGGGCACCAGGGCAACGAAGCCTTCGTTCTGGCAGACCAGGCGAACTTGCTGCTGATCTTCCAGGGCGAGGTACTCGCACAGTAAACATTTGTTATGTTGCTCGAAATAGCTGGTCTGGCAAACCAGCTCTTTTTGCGGAATGTCGGGAATGGAATGCGTGGACCATATCTGACCATGCGGATGAGGATTGCTGGCCCCCATCATGGCGCCGCGATTTTCGAAGATCTGAACATGGTTGATCTGCGGCATTTCTCCCATTTCGCGAAATTGATCAGTCCATGTGCGGATGACACTTTCGATGTCTTTCGCGGTCATGGTGGCAAGCGTAAGGTCGTGGCGTGGGGAGAAGCAAATCACACGACAGAGGCCGGGCTCGCCTTCTGCGACCAGCAATCCCCGGTTTTCGAGGTCGATGCGATCATCGCGAACCGTGGGTTTAAGGGCGGCAAAGTCATTGTCAAAAACGAAAGTCCCGGTGTAGCGGGGGTTGCGGACGCCTCCTGCGCGGGCATTGCCCGGACAAAGGTAGCAGGCAGGATCATATTCGGGCTCGCGTTGCGTAGAGACCTTCTCCAATTGCCCCTGCCAGGGCCGGCCGGCACGGTGCGGAGATACCAGCAACCATTCGCCGGTGAGGGGGTTGAATCTGCGATGTGGATCCTCGGTAAGCTTCAATAACGTGCCTCTGGGCTTGAGTTACAATGTATCCGAAAGCCTGACGCCCGCCGAAAAACGATACATAAGGAGACAATTGACAGGAAGGGCCAAGCCGCCTATCGTGGCTCCTGTAATCGCTTACATATGAAGCATTTTATACTGCCAACCCGGATTTTACGTGCGGTTTTACGCTCGGCCCTGGTCTCATTCCGGACTATATGAAGTCGGCAGAATTAGCGCAACATTTTGAGGACGCTTTTGGGTCGCGGCCACTTATCTTCTGCGCCCCAGGCCGAGTCAATTTGCTGGGCGAGCACACTGACTATAACGACGGTTTTGTGATGCCGTGCGCGATCGGCTTTTCTACCCGGGTCGCTATTTCTTCCCGGGCTGACCGGAAACTTGTCATCCGGTCGGAAGAATTTTCCGAGCAATTTGAATTCGACCTGGATCACCTGCCCACCCGAGGCACGGGCATATGGTCCGACTACGTTCTGGGCATTGCTGTGATGCTTCAGGAAATCGGGCATCGAATTCCAGGCGCCAGCCTGCTGGTGCGGGGCGAGGTACCCATCGGCGCGGGCTTGAGTTCCTCCGCGGCGATTGAGGTGGCCAGCGCGCTCGCCCTGATGAGCCTTAACGGGGCGCGGCTTTCACTGCCGGAAGTTGCGAGATTGTGCCAGAGAGCGGAGAACGTATTTATCGGCGCCCGGGTCGGCATCATGGACCAGTTTGTCTCCTGTCTCGGCCGCGCCGGACACGCCCTTCTGCTGGACTGCCGCTCGCTTGAGTTCAGGCTGATTCCGATTCCGGAGAATGTGCGCCTGGTGATCTGTAACACCATGGTGAAGCATGAACACGCCAGCGGCGCCTACAATCGCCGGCGCGAAGAGTGCGACCAGGGAGTTCAGATCCTGACTTCGTGGTATCCCAAGGCCCGCGCTTTGCGGGACATTTCGCGGGAACAGCTCGAACAACACAAGGCGGAAATGCCGGCGACCATCTATAAGCGCTGCCTGCACGTGGTGTCGGAAAATCAGCGGGTGCTGGAAGGCTCGAAATATCTGGCGGACGGTGACATGAACCGTTTCGGCAGTCTGATGCGCGAATCGCATCGCAGTCTGCGCGACCTTTTTGAAGTCAGTTGCCGGGAACTGGATGTCATGGTGGAAATCGCGGAGTCGCTGGAAGGCTACTGTGGCGGCCGCATGACGGGCGGCGGCTTCGGCGGATGCACTGTAAACCTGGTGGGGAGCGCGGACGCATCCCGGTTTGCCGGACAGATCTCTGAAAGATATCACGCAGCCACCGGGATCAAGCCTGACGTGTATGTGTGTTCTGCGGCGAATGGAGCCAGCGCGGAATCGAATGGATCGGCTTAGTGCGTGCCAGGCGTGGGCCCCTTCGACCTCACGCAGGAGCCAGTGCGGTAGTGGCTGAACTTGAAATGCAATTTCTAAAGGCTGTCATCCTGAGCGCAACCAGATCATTCGCGTGCGAATGATCTGGTGGAGTCGAAGGACCCCTGCATTGGAGGCGCTGCCCGGGGTGAGAGCTTGGCGCACGGCAGTGGCTGTAGCACCCGCGACGCAAAGTGAGTTTTAGCTTACAGGGGTCCTTCGACTGCGTAGCTGCTTCGCGAAGCGAAGCAGCCACTCCGCTCAGGATGACAGTTAGATAGCGCGGGTCGAACTGCGCATCACCAGGTGGGTGGGGATGGAGTAATCCGAATGCGGTCCGGCATCTTTTCGGATGAGGGCCTCGAGCGCGGCAAATGCAGTGACCGCCAGCTGAGTCCGCGACAGGATCACCGTGGTCAGGGGGGGCTGGGTGAGATGAGCGAAAGAAATATCGTCAAAACCAATCAGCGACATGTCGTGGGGAACTCTCAAACCGGCGTGAAGAATCGCCCCCAGCGCTCCGATCGCGGTCAGGTCGTTCGAGGTGATGACTGCGGTTGGGCGCTGCGGCAATCTCAGCAAGCTCCGCATAGCCATGGCTCCGCCTTCGATGCGGTGGTCTCCCTTTTCGATCATGGATTGGTCGGACAGGCCCCTGGATTTGAGGCTGGAGAGGTAAGCGTCGCGCCGCATGCGAGCCGACTCCAGGTTCATGGGGCCGGCGATAAAGGCAATTCGCCGATGATTGAGGGAAAACAGATGCTGCATGGCTTCATGAATGCCCTGGGCATAATCGATGCGGATGTTGGCGCTGTGGGGACCGGTCTTCCCGGTGTCCATGAACACAGTAGGAATATTCCGCCGGGTTAGCTCCGTCACCATGGCAGGGTCGGCTTCAGAGGTCATGATGGCAACGCCATCGACTTTCCGTTCGACCATGCGCCGGATGCATCCCGCCATCCGCTTGGTGTTGTAGTCCGTGTTCCCGATGATGACTTCCTGGCCGCGCTCGACCGCCTGATCTTCGAAGCTCTTTACCAGTTCCGGGAAAAACGGGTTGGTGATATCGGAGATGATCAGCCCCAGCATCCGGCTTCTGCCCGACACCAGAGTGCGGGCGTGAGTGTTGGGATAGAAGTTCAGTTCTTCGATGGCCTTGCGTACCCGGGCCGCAGTCCCCGGCTTCACCTTCTCGGAGTCGTTGATGGTGCGCGACACCGTGGCGGTGGAGACTTTCGCTCGCTTTGCGACTTCCTTAATGTTCATGCGTGTCCACGCGGAGAGCGGGGGAAGGAAATGTCATTCTAGCAACGATCGCCGGACGAAGGAATCGCAGTTCGCGGGAGCGGCATGGGAGGGGGATCTCCAGGCTGTATGGTCATGACTTGGCGCTGAATTTGTGACCATTGCGTTCAGGGGCCTCATGCTGAGCTTGCGAAGCATCTGGCGTGGATTGGATGTGAAGAACGCCAGCCATTGCGCAACTGCACGCCAGATCCCTGCCCTGAGCTAAGTCGAAGGGATCTGGCGCGCGCCGTACCAATTGCTGAAGCGGCTGTATATCCGCTGCACGCCGGATGCTTCGCAAGCTCAGCATGACGCCTTCATGAGCGGGAGGCAGTTCAAGCTGACCCACTACCCATGGATTGTAAGCGTTTACAGATGTAGTTCAATGTTAGATAATGCAGCCATCGTTCCTCCACAATAGTTGACACCCAAGGGAAGCATGGACAAACGAAGTATGAACGCACAAGGCATGGACCGGCGGGGCTTTCTCAAAACTACCGGCACATTCATCGCCGGGGCCACAATCGCCCGCTCGGCGCTGGCCAGGAACACGGCCGAGACGAACCCGGGCCCAGGACGACTGGTTCTGCCTATGAACCGGAACTGGCGGTTCAGCCGCTCAGTCGTGCAGGGAGCGCACGGGCGCGATTTCGACGATTCCGGATACCAGCGCATCGTCATTCCCCACACCAACGTCCGCCTGCCGTGGCACAGCTTTGACGAAAAGGACTATGAGTTCGTCTCCAGTTACCGTCGCCGGTTCAAGCTTCCGCCTGAAGCCAAGGGCCATCGCGTCTTCGTGGATTTTGAAGGCGTCATGACTGCTTCGACCGTGTGGATCAACGGGGAGCGGTTGGGCGAATACAAAGGCGGGTACACGCCTTTCTCTTTTGACCTTACCCCACATATCGATTTCGACGGAGAGAACCTGCTCGCGGTGGACGTCGATTCGAGCGAGCGGCCTGACATTCCTCCGTTTGGATATCAGATCGACTACCTGACTTTCGGAGGCATCTACCGCGAAGTGTCGCTTCGCATCGTGCCGCCTACGTTTATCGACAATGTTTTCGCCAAGCCCAAAGATGTGCTGACCGGGAATCCCAGTCTGGATGTGGATTGCCACATCCAGCACACGGAGGCTTCACGAGAGCCGTTGACTCTGGAAGTCAGTCTGCGCGAGGGCGATCGGGTGCTGGCGAAGGGTACGCAGCGCATTCCTTCCGCTCCAGCCGCGACTGATCCAGTCGTCCACACCGTCCATATCGACAACCTTGGTTCGATCAAATTGTGGGACCTCTCGCACCCCAATCTGTACACCGTGCAGGTTCGGCTGCTGCGCGGGACGCAGGCGGCCGACGAAGTCTCGCGCACCATCGGCTTTCGCGAAGCGCAATTCACCGATCATGGATTCGAACTGAATGGCAAAGTGATCAAGCTGCGCGGGTTGGACCGTCATCAGACTTTTCCTTTTGTCGGCCAGGCCATGCCCGGACGGGTGCAGCGCCGGGACGCGCAAATTCTGCGCAACCGGATGAAGTGCAATATCGTGAGAACCTCGCATTATCCGCAGTCGCGCCACTTTCTCGACGCCTGCGACGAGATCGGCTTGCTGGTGCTGGAAGAAATTCCGGGCTGGCAGCATATCGGAGACGAGCCCTGGAAGCTGATCTCGATTGATAACGTGGGCCGCATGATTCGCCGCGACTGGAACCATCCCTCCATCATTTTGTGGGGCGTGCGCATCAACGAATCGAAAGACGACCACGATTTTTACGTGCGCACGAACGCGCTGGCGCACAAGCTGGATCCAACCCGCCAGACCGGAGGCATCCGGTACTTTCAGGAATCGGAATTCCTGGAAGACGTTTTCACCATGAACGACTTCGGTTTTCCGCTGAAGCCGCCCAATCACTCGCGCTATCTGAACACCGAGTTCGTCGGGCATACCTATCCCACCAAAACCATCGACCAGGTGGAACGGCTGACCGAACATACGCTGCGCCATGCCCGCATCCACAATCAGCTGGCATCCAATCCGCAGTACGCCGGCGGTATCGGCTGGTGCGCCTTCGACTACAACACCCACGGCGATTTCGGCTCGGGTGATCGTATCTGCTATCACGGAGTCACGGATATCTTCCGCGAACCCAAGCCGGCGGCCGGTTTCTACAAGTCACAGTGCGACCCGGCGGAGGAAGTGGTGCTGGAACCGGCCTTCCACTGGGCCCGGGGCGACGCGTCCGTCGGGTTTTCGAACGCCGTGGTGTGTTCCAACTGCGATCACTTGAAGCTCTACATCGCCGATGAACTGGTGGCAGAAATCGATCCTGACCGAAAAAACTTTCAGCATCTGAAATACGCTCCGTTCGCGGTAGAGCTGGGCGAGCTCTTTCACAAATGGGGCGACCTACGGCTGGAGGGCTACCTCCAGGGAAAACAAGTCATCGTAAAAAAGTATTCGGGCAAGGGCATCGATCAGAAGTTCACCCTTTTGCCCGACGACCAAAGCCTGCTCGCGGACGGAGCCGACACCACTCGCGTGGTTCTGCGCGTCACCGATGAGTTTGATGCTATCCGTCCCTTTGCCAACGACCCCATCAAGTTTGAACTCGAAGGCCCGGCGGAGATTATAGGGGACAATCCGTTTGCCGTGGTGGGCGGCACCGGGGCGATCTGGATTCGAGCCAAAGAGCAGGCCGGGACGGTCCGGCTGACGGCAACGCATCCGGTATTAGGGAAGCAGCAGGTCGAGTTTGAGATTGCCGCAGCAGCGCCGGAAGTGGTTTGAAGTTGACAGAGGATCGAATATTACTCGACGCCACAGCGGCGGAGGTCATACGTGATAGCAACCGTCCCCGCACGCTCGTCCAGTCGCAGATCAATGTCGGAAGCCGGGGAGGCATCAATGGGCAGCAAAGAGGCTTGCTGCTGCAGGAAGAGGTCAACTAGCCTTTGGTCATAGACGTCGCCCGGCATGACCAACAGCGCCTTCTTCAAATTCTGGAAAACATTCTCGTCGAGACCCAGGATGTCGATGCGGCTTACGTAAAACTTCTTGCCTTCATCAACGTCGATATCGAGTGAAACCGTCTGGGCTCCTTCATCGATCGTTGTGTTAGGAATCGAAGTGAAGTTGAGATGGCCTAGTTCGAGGTAGGCACTGCGCAACGCGTGGAGCCCCTTGGTGATTAAAGCAAGATTGAATACATCGCCATCCTTAATAGGAAACAGCCTGCGCCATGCCTCGACGTTTGTAACCTCCCGATTATTGTTGATTGTGATCCGTTCCAGCCTGTACTGCGGACCTTCATTCAAGTGAATCGACACCGCGACCTGCTCGCTCACCGGGTTGCTGCTCAATACTTTCGAATCCCCGTTCGCCTGCACATTAAAGTATCCGTGCTCGAGCCAAGCTGCCTTCGCGCGCTCCAGAGCCTGGGATGTCACGTCAGCAAGATCACCGGAATATGTGTGCTGCCTGATCGAAGCTGAGATCAGTTCTTGATCTGTAGCGCTGATAAGAAGGCTACCCTCGAAGCTCACCTTCGCAACCGTTAACGCCGGGCCTGAACTCTGACCGCCGTTTAAAGAGGACGATGAGGGACAGACTCTCGGGCCCTGGCGTTCGGGATCTCGGTAAACCTGTGCTTTCTTCCATCGCTCCAGGGATTCAAACTGTTCCAATTGGTTAGGTGAGAACATCTCTTTTGCGTCGTTGTACAAATGAAAACTGACTTCGACACCTATCTCTGCAGCGACGGGCTCGCCATTTTGTCGTGCGGGCTCGAATACCCAGGTACGAACCGCCTCAATGGCTTTTTCATCCAAACCCATCCCGAGTCCGTGCTCTACTCTGATTTTCGTAGGCTTGCCATCGGTACCTACGATCAGGCGGAGTGTGCAACTCCCTTGCTGACCGGCTGCCCGGGCCTTTTCTGAATATTCAGGGTCGGGCATGTAGACAGGTCGAGGCGCAATTACGTCGCCGCCAACCTTCAAGGGGACGCTTGGACTGATGTTGCGTGCGTCGCTATTCCTCTGTACTTGGGCCGTAGCTCTCACAACGAATACGCGGCACAACAGCAGGACAGCGAAACAACAGGCGAGGGTGATACGCAAGCGCATGAACAGCCAGAGTCTAGCAAAATTGGATGGTCTGCTGATTTGTGAGTTGACGAAGGCAAGCGATTGCGGCAGCGTCTGGCGGCTGAATTGCCAGGCGAGTCGTGACCTAGATTTCTGGCTACCAGGCTACCCCAGCGCTACTTCGCGATCAAAATTCAGCTACTTTTCCGCGTGGAGCTTCAAGGCCACGCATCAGGCGGCAGCGCTTCGTTCCAGCGTCGTGAGCGAGTGCCCGGCATACTCGGCGCCCTGGCGGGCAATCACGGACAGGGTTGTACCAAACTTCCTGGCAAGTTCGGCCCCAAATAAGAGTGTATCTCGGAGGTTATGATTTAGGTTGCGACGCAAGCGGCATCAAAAAGAGTGCATTGAAAATTCAGGAGGGATTGGTCGGGGCGCGCGGATTTGAACCGCGGACCCCCTGCGCCCAAGGCAGGTGCGCTACCAGGCTGCGCTACGCCCCGACATTATTGCTCTACTGATTCTAAATTAAGTCCACCAACCGCACCACGGCCGGTGCTTCCGTGCCTTGCGCCACTTGTTCAATGCCATGCCCAAACCTGGGCAGTGGGAGGGTTCTCCGTTCCTGGTGGCTGCCATCCTGAAAGAAGCAACAGACTCAAATCGAGCGGTAGATTTCCCGGCCGGATAACCGGATGGGGGGCGCCAGACGGGCCGCCAGTGTGCTCCGTTTACGCACACGGCGTATAATTTGCCTTTGATCATGCAGACGCCGCGTTATGCCCTGGTGGCCTACGTAAGAAATCCTGTCGGAGAATTTGTCGAACGTCTCCGCCGCCAGTTGCATCCCGACCTTCCTCATCTTGCAGCCCATCTGACCGTGCTGCCGCCTCGCGTTTTGCAGGGCACCGAGCGCTCGGCGATGGACATGCTGGAAGAAGTGTGCAGTCAGGTGTCGCCGTTTAAGGTCAGGCTGGGCGATGTCGAAACTTTCTGCCCGCGTACGCCCACGGTTTTCATCCGGGTGGCCGAAGCGGCCGCTCGCATGCACGAACTGCACGATCAGCTCAACACCAAGGCCCTGGCGGCTCAGGAAGAGTGGCCTTACATGCCTCATCTGACCATCGTAAAGATGGGCGCCGAGCCGCAGGCCCAGCAAGCTCATCGCATCGCCCACGAGTGTTGGGCCCAATTCGAAGGCAGCCGCGACATTCAGGTGAGCGAGCTGACTTTCGTTCGCGAAGACGAACAGAATTGCTGGGTCGATCTCGCCGGAGTGCCGCTGGGACGCCAGTTGGTGTTTTAGGCGGTCCTCAGATCTCCGGAAAATCAGCCACGGATTTCGCCGGTCGGGGTCTTTCTTCCTTTTTCCTAAACGGGGGAAGCCGTGCAATCCCTTTAATTCGTACAACTCAGTGGCTGATTCTTCTGCGGTATCCCCGTTCCGCCTCCGAAGTACATGGCCTTCCCGTCTATTGCCAAGCTCACCGTAGAGGCGTACATAAAGATGTTGGGGTTGCTGCGTAAAGCCGCTTCCCGCGCGGGTTCTAAGACATTGCTGCCAGGAGGCTTATGCAGACAGGAGTTTACGGGTCGGGCTACCTCGGGACGATTGTTTCGGCCTGTCTGGCTGACTTTGGAACTCCAGTAACATGCTGCCATCCCGATAGTTCCAGCATGGTGGAGATGGCCCAGGGCAACGTGCCCTTCTTCGAGAAAAACCTTACCGAAGTCATCAAACGTAACGTGCGTTCCGGACGGCTGGCGTATTCGACGGACATGGATTCCTTTGCCCGCAAGGCGCAGGTGATCTTCCTGGCCGAAGATACCCCGCAGCATCTGGCCGACCTGGCGGTTCGAATTGCCCGTCTGGCGCCCAAGCCGCCTATTCTTACCATTATGACACCGGTGCCGGTCGGGACCGCCGGCAGCGTGGAGAAGCGGCTGAAAGATGCCGGCCTGAAGGCGATCATCGTATCGCAGCCGGTATTTCTCACCCCGGGCTGTGCCGTGGAGGACTTCAACTGGCCTGACCGGATCATTCTGGGCACGTCCGCCAACGACGCGGTGCTGGCGTTGAAACAGATTCTCCATCCCCTGGTGATGCGAGGCGTTCCGGTGATCGTGACCAATCACGAGACCGCGGAGCTGGTGCGGGAATCCTCCACCGCATTTGTTGCCACCAAGATTTCATTCATTAATGAGCTTTCAAGCCTGTGCGAGAAGGTGAACGCCGATGCTGTCAGCCTGGCGATGGCGCTCGGGCTGGACAAGAAAATCGCCCCTCGCTGTCTGCAGCCGGGAGCCGGGATGGGCGGAATCTTCGCCGAGTCTGACATGGAATCGCTGGCCCTGCTGGCGCGCGAAAAGGGAGTCTCGCTCAAAGTGCTGAGCGCGGCGCGGGAGGTAAATCTCAGTCTGGCCGACCGCATTGTGGACAAGATTTCGGTCCTGGTGAAGTCGGTGCAGAACAAGGACGTCGGAATTCTCGGGCTGGCCTTCAAGCCCAATACCAACTCAGTCGCCGGCTCTTCTTCGCTGCGGCTGGCCCAGAATCTGGTGGCCCGAGGGGCCCGGGTCCGCGCCTATGATCCGGTCGCCATCCCGGAGGCGCGCATGGAACTGAACGGCTCGGTTCACTACTGCGAGACCCCTTATGCCGCTGCCGAAGGCATGGATGCGCTGGTGGTCGGGACGGGCTGGCCTGAGTTCCGCAGCCTCGATTTCGACCGCATCAAGCATTTGCTGAAGCGGCCTGTGATCGTGGACACCAAGAATCTTCTCGACTCGGTGCGCCTGCGCGCGATGGGATTCGAGTATGTTGGCGTGGGACGCCACTAGGCTTTCGCAGTCGTCTCTACAGCTCTCCCCTCATCTCTGACAGCTCCCACCCCAGTTGCTATAATCGTTAAGAAACGGTGGGAGTAGCTCAATTGGTAGAGCACCGGACTGTGGCTCCGGACGTTGCGGGTTCAATCCCCGTCTCCCACCCCAGAATTCAAAGCACTTAGCTTGCTTTGAAACCCGTTGAAACCCGCTGAAACGCTGAAACCCGCACAATCCCCTCGTGAGCCTTCCGCATGTCAGCCTTGAGCGCGGTCCCGTAATAATTCATCGTGGTGCGAATGTCAGCATGTCGCATCATCTTCTGCTGTACACCCACCGGAGTACCGATGGAATCGAGCCACGAGCGGTACCCTCCCAAACACCCATGCGCACGACTGCGCTTCGATTTCGCGGGGTTCCGGGAGTTCCGTAGGGGTTTACCCACCCCCAATCCCGGGTTACTTGTTTCCCTCAAATCGGGTGCTCACTTTCGTCGGATGGGAACTGGCCCAGCATTGCGCTTTGAAAGCGCGTCTCCTGTTCGGACCACTGGTGGCCGCACATCCCATTTCTGCAGTTGAAACCATAGCGTGGCCATTGAACGACGTTCGCATCAGACCAGGCGGAATTTGAAAGCAAGAAGCGGGGTGTCGGTAGCTGGAATCACTGTTAAATTCGTGCTTGTAAGGACGAATTCAATAGGAGCACCCATGAGTACCTCCACGAAAAATGCACATCTCGCGACAACCACGGAAAGCGATCCCCGTTGGGCTGCGGTCGTCGCCCGCGATCCCCAGGCAACGTTCTTTTATTCCGTCAAGACGACGGGCGTGTACTGCCGACCCTCTTGCGCAGCTCGTCTCGCCCGACCTGAAAACGTACAGTTTCACCGGACTTGCACGGATGCGGAAAAAGCCGGGTTCCGTCCCTGCAAACGCTGCAAGCCGGATCAAGCTTCAGTGGTCGAACACTCGGAGAAGATTGCTTCCGCCTGTCGCGTGATCGAAAACTCTGAAACGCAGCCATCCCTCAAATTGCTGGCACAGCATGTCGGCTTAAGCACCTATCATTTTCACCGTGTCTTCAAGGCGGCAACGGGCCTCACTCCCAAAGGGTATGCGTCAGCGCATCGCGCCAGTCTGGTGCGAAAGTCGCTCAACAAGAGCGACACGGTGACGGATGCAATTTACGACGCGGGCTACAAC
>JBOGLC010000048.1:0-43091 GCA_050746005.1 Terriglobales bacterium | reverse complement strand
ACATACTGCCGCATGCGTACGGCGTTCTCCTGACCCAGGCCGCCTTGCTGGTTCCACAATATGTGATTGCAGAAGTCACGCTCTCCTTTCTGGGCTTGGGATTGAGCGAGCCGCTGCCCAGTTGGGGCAACCTGCTGGCGAGCTTGCAGCAATACAACGTCCTGGTTTCATATTGGTGGATGTTCGCGCCGGCGCTGGCGTTGGTAGTTTTCTCTCTTGGTTACCTGGCCGTAGCGGACGCATTCCAGCAGCGGTTACAATCGACCACGGTCTAATCAATCAGGCCGCCCGACTTATATGCGCCATCTGGCATGGCTCGCCTCCGTAGTGTTGGTTCTCGGGGCTGGCTCTCTTGCCCTTTCTCCTCCGCAACCGCCGCAAGCCGGCGAAGAACTGCAAATCACGGACAACCCAATTGGCCGCTACGGGGGAAGCCTGGTGGTTGCCCAGGCCACCGAGCCAAAAACGTTGAACCCGGTTACGGCCGCGGACGTTCGTTCGCGGGAAGTGATCGGCCGAATGATGGCTGATCTGATCCACATCAATCGTGACACGCAAAAGACCGAGCCGGCCCTGGCCAAGTCATGGGTGACGTCGCGCGACGGGCGGGTGTTCACTCTGAAACTGCGCCGCGGATTGCGATTTTCGGACGGCCAGCCCTTCAGTGCCGACGATGTCGTGTTTTCCTTCCAGGTTTACCTGGACGAAAAGATCCATTCTCCTCAACGGGACCTGCTGATCGTGGGCGGAAAGCCTATCGCAGTCCAAAAGCTTGACGCGTACACCGTGCGCTTCACTCTGGCCCAACCCTACGCCGCGGCGGAGCGCATCTTCGACAGCCTGGCCATGCTGCCGCGGCACCTTCTGGAAAAGGCGTATCGCGAAGACAAGTTCGCGCAGGTGTGGAACATCAACGAGTCCCCCGCGGCAATGGCGGGAATGGGCCCGTTTCGGTTGAAACAATATGTACCGGGCCAGCGGGTTGTGCTCGAACGCAATCCCTACTTCTGGAAAGTGGACAGGAAAGGCAACCGGCTTCCGTACCTCGACGAGCTGGTTTTTCTGTTTGTCGGAAATGAAGATGCCCAGGTCATCCGCTTCCAGGCGGGGGACACGGCGATCATGGGCCGCATCAACGCCGAGAACTATGCGCTCTTGTCCCGCGACGCCCAAAATCGCGGCTATGAGCTGTTCGATCTCGGTCCCAGCCTCGAATACAACTTTCTTCTCTTCAACCTTAACGACGTGAAGGTGCCCGGGGCGAGCCGGCCCGGGTGGTTCTCGGACCTCAGGTTCCGGCAAGCTGTTTCCTTCGCCATCGACCGGGAGGGGATCGTCAAGCTGGTTTATGCCGGGCGCGCGACGCCGCTTTGGGGAAACGTAAGTCCCTCCAACAAGCTCTTGATCGATCAGTCTCTGCCCCATCCTGCTCGCTCCCTGGAGCATGCTCGCGAACTGCTGAAGACGGCAGGCTTTTCCTGGCGCGGCGATGGGAGGCTGCTGGACGGCCAGAGCCGGCCGGTGGAATTCTCCATCATCGTGAGTTCCTCAAATAATCAGCGAACGAAAATCGCCACTGTTGTTCAAGATGACCTGAGCCAGCTCGGAATGGATGTCCATGTGGTTCCGCTGGAGTTTCGCGCCTTGCTCGACCGCGTTTTTCAGACCTTCGATTACGAGGCTGCGATCATGGGGCTGGGTGGTGGAGACGCCGACCCCAATCCCGAGATGAACGTGTGGCTCTCGTCGGGGGGCACTCACCTTTGGCACTTGGGGGAAACCAAGCCGGCCACGGATTGGGAAGCGCAACTCGACCAGTTGATGGAGAAGCAGATGGTTGAGCTGAACTACAGCCGGCGTAAGCGCCTCTACGATCAAGCCCAGCAGATCGTCGCCGCCGAGCTGCCATTCGTTTTCCTGGCGACACCCGACATTCTGGTGGGGGCGCGGAAAAACCTGGCTAATTTCAAGCCGGCCGTGCTGGAGCCCAACACGTTGTGGAATGTTGAACAGCTCTATTTTCGGGATGGAAGCGGGAGCAGCGCCGGTGCCAAGCCGTGAACCCCGAACCCCAGGCGACGGAGCTCTCGTGGTCGAGCGAGCGCCTGGTTCGCGAGTGCTGCAAGGGAAATCAGGCGGCCTGGGCCGCACTGATCGAGAAATATAAAAATCTCATCTTTTCGGTCCCGATAAAATTCGGGCTGTCGCGCGAAGACGCGGCCGACATTTTCCAGGCGGTTTGCCTCGACCTCCTTTCCGATTTGCCCCGATTGCGGGAGCCGCGCGCTCTTCCCAAGTGGCTCATGCAGACCAGCTACCACAAGTGTTTGCGCACCAAAAAGCAACGAATCGAGCTCTTCGATGACACCGTGGAAATTGAGGAACGGCCCGAAGCACACACCGAAGAATTGCCGGAAGAATTACTCTACCAACTGCAGCGCGAACAAATGCTGCGCGACGCCATTGCTGCCCTTCCCGCGCGATGCAATCGATTGATTGGGCTGCTCTTTTTTGACGACCCGCCCCGCCCCTATGAAGAAGTAGCCAAACAACTGAAACTCGCAACCGGTTCGATTGGCTTCATCCGGGGGCGCTGCCTGAAGTTGCTCCGCAAGCGGCTGGAGACGGAGGGTTTCAGTTGATCCAGCCCTCACCGGCAACGAACCAGGAAAAGCTGTTCGAGCAACTTGCGGACTTGCCCGACCAGGCGAGCCGGCGGGAATTTATTTCGCCGAACCCGTCCCTGCTTAAGGCAGAAGTGGTGACTGCACTCACCGATCAGGTACGAGAACAGATCCGGGTTGATGTGCAGCGGGCCCTGCGCCTGGCTGACGCTGCCCTCTTCATCGCCACCGCCATCGATGATAAGGGGTCCCTGGCGCGCGCGCTGCGGGGGAAGGCGAATGTGCTGTATGCCCGGGGCGAGCACTCCACGGCAGTCGATCTTCATCAACAGGCGGTCGGTTGGTTCGAGGCTGTAGGGCAGAGCCACGAGGTGGCGCGCACCCTCAGCGGATCAATCCAGCCCATGCTTTTGCTGGGCGAGTACAACCGTGCCTTTGCCGCTGCCGAGCGTGCCCGGCAGATCTTTACCGCGGAAGGGAATGCCTGGCGCCTCGCTCGTCTGGATATCAATATCGGCAACATCTACTACCGGCAGGACCGCTTCAATGAGGCCCAGGCCTGCTATGAACGTGCCTACCACGGGCTGCTGGACGAAAAGGATGCGGAAGGGATCGCTGCCGTCCTGAGCAACATGGCGACTTGCTACATCAGCTTGCACGCCTTCTCCAAGGCGGTCGATGCCTACCAGCAAGCCCGCCAGTTTTGCGTAGAGCACGGAATGCCGCTGCTGGTCTCGCAGGCCGATTACAACATTGCTTATCTTCACTACCAGCGAGGCGAGTACAGCAAAGCCATCGAAATGCTGCGGGCGGCGCGTTTGGCCTGCAAGAAAGTCGACGACGCTTATCACCTGGCGCTGTGCAACCTCGATCTGGCGGAACTGTACCTCGAACTGAACCTGAGCGCGGACGCTGCCGAACTCGCCCAGCAGGGTTACGAAGGCTTCAGCAAATTGAGCATGGGTTACGAAAGCGCCAAGTGCCTGGCCTTTTCGGCGATCGCCGCCAGCCAGCAGGGGCACGCGTTTGAAGGTCTCAAGCTTTTTTCCCAGGCCCGAGAGGTCTTCGTCCGGGAAAAGAACCAGGCGTGGCCCTCGCTGATCGATCTGTATCGGGCCCTGGTTTTCTACAACGAAGGACGTTTGTTCGAGGCCCGCAGGCTCGCCGCCGAAGCTCTGGCATCCTTCGACGCGCTGCGCTTGCCGAGCAAGGCCGCCCTGGCGCTAATGCTATTGGCGCAAATTGCGTTGCGCACCGAGGACCTGGATCAAGCGCACCGCCTCGGCCATGAGGCCATCGCGAAACTGGGAGAACTGGGTGCCCCGGTGCTGGCCTACCAGGCACATCTGCTGATGGGGAATATCCATTCCGCGGGCGGCAAGCTCGACCAGGCATATTCCTCCTACCAGGCGGCCCGGCAGGCCCTGGAAACTCTGCGCAGCAGCTTGCGCGGCGAAGAGTTAAAAGTCTCGTTCATAAAAAATCGCCTGGAAGTGTATGAGCATCTGGTTGATCTTTGTCTGAAACGAAGTGGCGATTCCGCGGCGATCGAAGAAGCGTTTACCTACATCGAGCAGGCCAAGTCGCGCAGCCTGATGGATTTGTTTTTCCGGCCCGTGCCCACCATTACGGAGGACCAGCCAGGCCAGAGCGAGTTGGTGCGTTCCATCCGGGACCTGCGCGAGGAACTCAACTGGTACTACAACCTCATCGAGCGGGAACAGCTTCAACCCGAGCAGCAATCGCCGGAACGAATGGTTACGCTTCAGGAACAGGCCAGAACCCGCGAGAAAGAATTGCTGCACATGCTGCAGGAGGCGACGCAGACCGATGCCGAGCAGGCGGGCTTGCAGGTTCCCACCAATCTGCCAATCGCGGCCATTCGCTCCGCCATTCCTCCCGCAACCCTGTTGATCGAATATTTCCGGGTCCACGACCGCATCCTGGTGTGCCTGCTGGGGCCAGGAACTCTCGAGATTCTTCCCGTGACGCTGGAAAGCAGGGTGGCGGAGATTCTGCGCTTGCTGCAGTTTCAGCTATCCAAGTTCCGCCTGAACCCGCAATACCTCGAAGTGTTCAAGGACGCGCTGGTGCAATCGACCCAGGCGCATTTGACCGAGCTTTATGGTGAGCTCGTCGCGCCGATTGCGTCCCGGCTGAACGCCGATCATTTGGTTTTCGTGCCGCATGGCCTGCTGCACTACATCCCGTTTCATGCCTTGTTCGACGGCACACAACATTTGATTGATCGCTACACCGTCTCCTATTCCCCCAGCGCCAGCATCTTTGCGCTGGGGCAGAGCAGAACCGCGAACTCCTCAGGAGGAGCGCTGATATTCGGCATTCCCGATCCCCAGGCGCCCGCAATCCTGGACGAGGTCAAGGCGCTCGCCGGCGTCCTCGATGGGGCGGAATTGTTTGTCGGGGAAAATGCCAGCGAACAGGTCCTGCGCCGCAAGGGACCGAAGAGTCGGGTCATCCACATAGCGACTCACGGCCATTTCCGCCAGGACAATCCCATGTTTTCCGCCATCCGCCTGGGAGATTCATTTTTGAGTTTGTTTGACCTCTACCAGCTGCGCCTTCCCGTGGAACTGATCACGTTAAGTGGATGTTCCACCGGGCTAAACGTCGTCAGTGCCGGCGATGAACTCATCGGGCTGGCGCGCGGCCTGCTTCATGCCGGGGCCCAGTCCTTGATCCTTAGCCTGTGGGACGTGCATGACAAAAGCACCGCCCAGTTTATGGGCGTTTTTTACCGCCTCCTGGGAGAGGGAAAAACCAAAGCGGCCGCCCTGCGCCTGGCCATGCTGGAACTGCGATCGAGCTATCCCCATCCTTATCAATGGGCTCCGTTTGTCCTGGTGGGTAAGGCCTAGCCCCAATATATTTTCGCCCACCCTATATTTTCTGGGCCGGTCGGGTCCCTTATTCCACAGAGTCCAAAAAAATTAACTGGAGTGACCGCAGGCAGGTTCTGGGTCCGCTCCCCGGCGGAGGCAGGGGTGAAGCATTTCAGTGAAGAATCTTGGGCAGATTTCGTGCGCAACCTGGCCGCACCCATGGTGAAAACGACGATGCAACAACATATTGACGACGGTTGCAACCAATGCGAAGCGGCGCTCCAGGCATGGCAGAGCGTTCTGTCCATTGCCCGGACAGAGAACGCCTTTACTCCCCCCGAGGACGTGGTTCGAGTCAGCAAAAGTCAGTTTGTATCCACAGTTTCTGCAGCGAAACACGGCCTTCGTCTTCTCTTCGATTCCAGTCTGCAGCCGATAACGCCGGGAGTACGAGGTACGATTTCCGCCCGGCAATTTCTCTATGAGACCGACGAACACTACATCGACCTTCGTCTCGAACCGCGCCGGGGTGCGGATCGCGCCTGCGTAGTGGGACAGGTGCTGCACCGGAAACGCGCTGATCGCGCCGCCCGGGAAGTGCCCATTCGTCTGCTGGAAGGGAAGTCGCCGCGGGCAGCGACCACAACCAACCAGTTTGGAGAATTTCAACTCGAGTTCGACGCGGGCCAGAACCTCTGCCTGTCGATCGGGCACGAGGAGAGCGAGATTGTCCTCCCCCTGTACGGAGTTCAGCATAAGCCTAACAATCAGAACGACTTAACGTAGGTCAGTATGGCCTGTTGGTAACTCGTTTCCGATTACGGCTGTAAGTTTAGCGAATTCTAACTTTGTCCTAGACTCATATTCCGGCAAGAACCGGGAAGGTTGAGTCAGAGGGGGAACCAGTGGGAAAGTTTGATCAATCCGAGTCCTATCAATCCAAGACCAGCGTCACACCGCCCCAAAAGCCGAGGGCCAAGCGCGCCTATCTCGCGTTGCTTTTGGTTCTGTGTTTCGGGGTCCAGAGTCTGGCTGCGCAAGCAGCACCCCAGACCCGGCTGGTGGTCAGAGACAAGCTCGGCCTGACGAACCTGCTCAACCTGTGCAAGCTGCTTACCTGCAGCGTGGACCATGGACTAGGTGATCCTTCCGGGCAATTGTTCCTGATCAAGACGCCACGGGCGCTCAATGCGATCACGGGATTGTTGAACATCAACCTGGGCTTGATCTCGATTGAGACTGACCAGGTGGTCCAGACGCAAGGAGCGGACGCTGGGCCTGCTCCCGATTATCTGACGGACACCACCCCGGTGAGCTATTACGGCTCCACGGTCTGGCGGGGCTACCTGACTCAGCCCGGAAATCAACTGATCCTGACGGACAAGACGCACGCAACATTCAATGCAGCGGGAGCCAATGTCATTGTGGCGGTCATCGACACCGGCGTCGACCCCACGCACCCCGTGCTCAAGAATTCGCTGGTGACGGGCTACGACTTCACCCGCGGCAAGAGTGGCGGCTCCGAAACCGCCGATGTGAACCAGTCGACGGTCGCGGTGCTGGACCACGGCAAGCCGGCAAAGGTCAGCCAGTCCACGGTGGCGGTCCTGGACCAGTCGTCGGTGGCGGTTCTGGATAGTTCAGAATATGCGGCGTTCGGTCACGGCACCATGGTGTCCGGCATCGTTCACCTGGTGGCTCCGCAAGCCAAGATCATGCCGTTGAAGGCGTTTCATGCGGACGGGACCGGTTATAACTCGGACATCCTGAGCGCGATCTACTACGCCGTAAACCACGGCGCCAAAGTGATCAACATGAGCTTCAACTATTCCAGTTCCTCGCCGGAACTGGCGAATGCGGTGAACTATGCAAATTCGCTGGGCGTAATTTGCGTGGCGGCTGCCGGCAATGACGGTCAACAAGCGACGGTTTATCCGGCGGCTCTGAAGAGTGTAATCGACGTGGCTGCGACGGGCGACAACGACATTCGCTCCACGTTTTCAAACTACGGGGCGCCGCCGGTGTGGCTGACGGCCCCGGGTGAAGGCATCATGACCACGTATCCCTACGGCACGTGGGCCGCAGGATGGGGAACTTCATTCAGCGCGCCCCTGGTGTCCGGCACCGCGGCCTTGATGGTGGGCACGAGCCCGACCAAGGCGACCTTGAAATCGTTGTTGAAGGGTGGCGGAGCCAAGACCCAGGCGGGAGCGGCTCTGTCCCATGCCCAGCCGATTTCTGATGTGCAGATGGGGTACGGACGGCTGGACACTTATCAGGCGATGCAGGCATGGCGCAAAGCAATGGGGTTGAAATAGCGTGGCTCAAGGCAACACTATGCTCTCGCTCAACAAGATGTCGGCTGATCTGTCGCGCGGCGCAGACTGGCTGCGGATCAAGGAACTGGAGCAGCAACAGCACTCGCTGCTGAAGTCGGTAATCTGCGGCTTCAACCAGTTGCTTGATCTGCGCGACTTGGGCACCGGAGTTCACAGCACCCGTCTGGCGGAGTGGGCGGTCCGGGTGGCCCGCAAGCTGGGAATTCCTGAAACCGGGTTGTATCAGATCGAAGTTGCGGCTCTGCTGCATGACATCGGGAAAATCGGTATTCCCGACGCCATCCTGAAAAAGGAAGGCAAGCTTACCGACTCCGAGCGCGAGCTGATGAACAAGCACCCGGAATATAGCTGGTCTATCCTGCGCTTGCTCCCGGGTCTGGAGAAGGCGAGCCTCTATGCTCTTCATCACCACGAGAGCTTCAATGGAGCGGGCTATCCAGCGGGGCTGAAAGGCGAGGAGATCCCTATCGGATCACGCATCGTCGCGGTCATCGATGCCTATGACGCCATGATTTCCAATCGTTGCTATCGCCGCGGAATCTCCCATGAAGAAGCAGTGCGGCGATTGGTGGAGAGTGGCGGAACCCAGTTTGATCCCGCCGTGGTTCAAGCCTTCGTGGAAATTGCCAAGCAAGAAGTCGCCGACGTCTTCGCCGCAACCGGAGTCGGCCCCAGCGCCGTGATCTAGGGGCTCGCCGGCAAAAAACCATCTCCGCCCGCAGCCAAAACCAGTCCGTCAATCCAGTCGAAAGTGTGTCCGGCCACGGGAACCACCCACGGGATGAAGGTCCGGCTCACCCGTGTCGATCAGATTCTGTGCTGCGATCTTAAACTTCGGTAACTTTCGTACAATTTTTAGCCGTCTAGAATCGTCTCTGTGACGAAAAAGCGACCGGCGGCATGACTCAAGAAGAACTCCCAACCGTTAGCAGGAACCGGCCCGCGCCGGCCCCGATCCAGAGATGGCAGATCGAGGGGCGCGAGTGGTGGTTATGGGGCCTGGCTGTCGTCGTAACTCTGGTTTTGACGTTCGGAATCGTCTCGTTGACTTATTTCCAGTTGCACCCGCAAACCGAGGGCGCGTATTGGACCGATCTCAAGGAATGGGTC
Source organism: Terriglobales bacterium (assembly GCA_050746005.1). Classification (GTDB taxonomy): domain Bacteria; phylum Acidobacteriota; class Terriglobia; order Terriglobales; family Acidobacteriaceae; genus JAIQFF01. The sequence continues at coordinate 34,175 of JBOGLC010000048.1, read as the reverse complement.
CGCGGACTGGCCTTCGTCGTGCTGTTGTTCGACATTTACACCCTCTATCAGCACTTGCAACTCCAACGGATACGGCGCCAACTCGCCGAGCGAGACCAGCTTTTTCAACTGATCACCGAAAATGCGGCGGACATGATTGCCGTCGTGGACGGCACCGGCCAGCGTATCTACAACAGCCCGGCATACCAGCACATCCTGGGGTACTCCGCGGAAGAACTGAAGACCACCTCGTCGATCGAGCAAATTCATCCCGATGACCGCCAGCGGGTGCTGGAGGCGGCGCACAAGGCGCGCTCCACGGGCCAGGGGCAGAGACTGGAATACCGGATACGCCATAAGGACGGTTCCTGGCGCATTCTGGAATCGACCGCCAGCGCCGTTCAAAACGCGAAGGGGAAGACGGAAAAGCTGGTGATTGTGAACCGCGACATCAGCGAGCGCAAGCGGGCGGAGGAAAAGCTGGCGCACAATGCCTTCCACGACGGTCTGACCAACCTTCCCAACCGTGCTCTGTTTCTCGACCGGTTGCAGCGCGCCCTGGTGCTGTCCAAACGGCATACCGACTACAAATTCGCCGTTCTGTTTATTGATGTAGACGAGTTCAAGGTTTTTAATGACAGCCTGGGACACAAAGTCGGGGACGAAGTTCTGGTTCAAATCGGTGAGAGGTTGACCGCATCGCTGCGGGAAATAGACACCATCGCACGTCCCCAGCTGGGTCAAGCTTCAAGAGACGACACGCTGGCCCGGCTCGGCGGCGATGAGTACACGATACTTCTGGAAGACATTCGCAACCCGAGCGATGCCATACGCGTGGCGGAGCGCCTGCAAAGCAGACTGGCTGTGCCTTTCACCGTGCAGGGGTACGAAATTGTGGTGAATGCGAGCGTCGGAATTGCCTTGAGCACGGCAGCTTGCGCCCACGCTGAAGATCTGCTGCGGGACGCTAACATCGCCATGTATCGCGCCAAGAGAGCGGGGAAGGCGCGCTGCGAAGTCTTCGACACCGCCATGCATGAGGGCGCGGTCCATCGTCTTGAATTGGAGACCGAGCTTCGTAAAGGCCTGGAGTTGGGCGAATTCAGGACCCACTACCAACCCATCATTTCCTTGAAGACCGGCAGAATTACCGGTTTCGAAGCGCTGACCCGTTGGCAACGCGCGGAGCGCCTGCTCTCGCCGGCTGAATTCATCGCGGTGGCCGACGAGACCGGCCTGATCATCCCCATGAATCGATTGCTGCTGCGCGAGGCCTGTGAACAGCTGTGCTCGTGGCAGGCGCAATTTCCCGCGGAACCGCCGCTGAGCATGAGCGTGAACATTACCTCCAAGGAATTCGCGAACCCGAACCTGGCGAAAGGGATCTCAGAGACCTTGAAACAGACCGGGCTCGATCCCTACCATCTCCAGTTGGAGATTACGGAAACCATCGCCATGGGGGACCCCGAAAAGGCAGCTTCCGTGCTTTCCGAACTCAAGTCCCTTGGGGTCCGCCTCAGCGTGGATGATTTCGGCACGGGATATTCGTCGTTGAGCCGCCTGCAGCAGTTCCCCGTGGATTCGCTGAAGATCGATCGCGCCTTCATCTCGCATATGGACAGCGACGCGGAGAATCACAAGATTGTGCAGGTCATTATCATGCTGGCCCAGACCCTGGGCCTGGTGACCGTGGCCGAAGGAACTGAAACCGAAGTGCAGGTCAACCAGCTCAAAGCGCTGGACTGCGGATTCGCCCAGGGCTATTACTTTTCGAAACCGGCCGATCACAATGCCATCTCCGATCTGTTGCTCAAGGTGAATGGTTCCGGCGCGGGATCCCCGGCGGTCAAATCGAATACTGCCTTTGCGGGCGCCTGAAGCGGCTCGTGGCATCATCCTGACCTCTTGTCATCCTGAGCGGAGCGGCTGCTTCGCTTCGCGAAGCAGCGGCGTAGTCGAAGGACCTCTATAAGGTGCTCGACCGCTTCTTGCGCTTGATATTTTGCTTACAAAACAATTTGACCCTGACAGCGTCGAAGCTATAGGGGTCCTTCGACTACGCAAACCGAATCGCGAGCGATTCGGTTTGCTGCGCTCAGGATGACACGCTTACCAGGATGCGAGCGGGGCGCGCTTCCAGGTGTTTTTGGCTACGCACACGTAAATGAAATTGGAATCCCAGGTCTCCGTGCCGGTGACGCACGGATCGGAGGCGCGGCCTGGCGGCATGGAGGGAATCGAGACGGGAACCCTGCGGATTTCTGACAAGCCCCAATGGCTCGTCCACTGTGATAGTACGCGCTAGATCCCTTCGACTTCGCTCAGGGCGGCCTCTTCGGGACTAAGTCCCTCAGGATGACGCTTCCGGCGGGGTGGCCGCCTCCGATTCGTTGGCCCGCGCTCTCCGGTATAATCGCGTGCTTCAGGAAATTCGGATGCAGAGTTCGAGGGCATGTATGGAGCGAACTGGTTCTCCTGCTGGGAGTAGCCGATGAGCAGGGCGTCGCGGTCAGTGGCATCTCCCCATGTCGTCAGCATTGATGACTTCCGGCCCCTGGCGCGCCTTCGGCTGCCCAGACCCGTCTTTGATTACCTCGATGGCGGGGCCGACGGCGAAGTCACGCTGCGCGAGAACTGCCGGGTGTTTGATGATGTTACCTTCCGGCCACGCTACGCGGTACCCGTACCAGCCTGCGATTTGCGGACGCACGTGCTGGGCTTCGACGTTTCATTTCCGGCGTTGCTGGCCCCGGTGGGCTACAGCCGGCTGATGCATCCGGATGGCGAAGCGGGGGCTGCGCGAGCCGCCGGAGCTGCGGGCACGGCGTACATTCTCTCAACTATCTCGGGACACCGGCTGGAAGACGTCAAGGCGGCGTCTTCGGGACCAGTTTGCTTTCAGCTTTATTTGATGGGAGGGCGCGCGGCTTCCGAAGCCGTGATCGAACGGGCGCGGGCGGCCGGCTGCGCCGCCCTGGTGGTCACCATCGATACCCCGGTTGCCGGACTGCGAGAGCGCGACTTCCGCAATGGCATGAAAGAGCTGATGGGCGGCAGCGTGTTCTCGAAAATCCCGTTCCTTCCCCAGATGCTGGCGCGTCCGGGATGGATTCTCAGTTACCTGCTGGACGGCGGTCTCTCGAAGTTGCCGAACGTTGTCATCCCCGGGCAGGGGCCGATGGAGCTGATCGATGTCGCCGCTGCGCTGGCCAGCTCGGCGGTGGTGTGGGAAGACTTGCGCTGGATTCGCGAACTCTGGCCCGGACCGATCGTGATCAAGGGCCTGCTCACCGGCGACGATGCTCGCCGCGCCGTCGATGAAGGAGCCGCCGCACTGGTGGTCTCCAATCACGGGGGACGCCAGCTCGATGGAGTGACTCCTTCATTGCGGGCGCTGCCCGAAGTTGTGGCTGCCGTGAATGGTCAGGTTGAAGTGCTGATGGACGGCGGCATTCGTCGCGGCGCCGATATCGTAAAAGCCATCTGCCTGGGTGCGCGGGCGGTGCTTTGTGGACGCGCTTATGCTTACGGCCTGGCCGCCGCCGGCGAAGCTGGCGTCACCAGGGCGCTGCAAATCCTGCGGGCCGACGTGGACCGCACGCTCAAGCTGCTGGGATGCACATCCATTGCTGCCCTGGACCGGTCGTACGTGGAAGTGCCCGCGAACTGGCGGTGAGGGTCGGCTGTCGAAAGAGGGTAGTGGCGCTGGTTGATCGTGGATGGCGTCATCCTGAACGGCCTTCAGGCCGTGAAGGATCTGGCGTGAAGTGAATACAAAATGTCAGGAGTCGTAGCGATGCGCGCCGGATCCCTTCGCCTTCGCTCAGGGCAGGCTCTTCGGGACTGAGGGCCCTCAGGATGAAGCAAACTTGGGGCCCTTCTTCAATCAGCGCCACTATCACCTACTAACGAAAGAGGGCGGGCTGGTGTACTGGACCCAGGTTTACGATCCACTCGGACGCTGGTGGCTCTCAACCCTGATCGCCACTCTGCCCATCCTGGTGTTGTTCGGTTTACTGGTTGGGCTGAAGGTCAAGCCACACTGGTGCGCCATCGCTGGCGCCATGACTGCGGCAATCGTGGCTGTCGTGTTTTTTAAAATGCCGGTGATTTTGGCGATTGCGAGTTTTGGTTACGGCGTGTCGTTTGGGCTGCTGAAGATTGCCTGGATTGTGCTGGCGGCGGTCTTTCTCTATGACATTTCTGTTGAAACCGGCCAGTTCGAAGTCATGAAGGAATCGGTGGCCGGCATCACGGCCGACCGCCGGCTGCAGGTGCTGCTGGTGGCCTTCTGTTTCGGCGCCTTCATCGAAGGTGCAGCCGGATTCGGCGCGCCGGTCGCCATTGCCGGCGCATTGATGATCGGGCTGGGCTTCCGGCCGTTCCATGCGGCGGCGCTGAATCTGATCGCGAACACGGCCCCGGTGGCCTGGGGCGGCATCGGGATTCCCATCCACACACTGGCGGCGGTTTCCGGCCTGCCTGAGTCGGATCTGAGCGCGACCATCGGGCGCATCCTGCCCCTCACCGCGGTGATCGTGCCATTCTGGCTGGTCCGGACCATGGTGAGTTGGCGGGAAACCCTTGAAGTATTCCCCGCCATCCTGGTAGTCGGCGTTTCTTTTGCCCTCACCCAGTTTTTCTGGTCAAACTACGTGGATAGCAGCCTGGTGGACATTATGGGTGGCGTGGTTTCGATCGTCGCCACGGTCGCTTTCCTCAAGTTCTGGAAGCCCAAAAAGATTTGGCGCTTCGACTATGACGAGGGGCAAAATCCAACCGCATCGTCCGCCGGGGGAATTGCTGACTCGTTCGGGGGCGAGTGGGTTGCCGAAGATTGTGACAAGAATCTGACGGTTCGCTCTTATCCGCCAGGGAAGATTCTGAAGGCCTGGATGCCCTTTGGAATTTTGTCCGTGGTCGTGCTTGTCTGGGGACTGCCGCCGGTTAAGTTGGCGATGAACCAGGCCACCACTCCGGCTTTCAAGGTTGTGGAGGCCGATGGCAAAGTGCGGCCCGGACCGCCGGGCTGGGATGTGCCCTATCTGCACAACGCGGTCTACCGTGCCTCGCCGGTGGTAACCAAGCCCACGCCCGAAGGGGCGCGCTATGACTTCAACTGGCTGTCGGCGACAGGGACGGGTTGTTTTTTTGCGGCCCTTATTTCGGGATTGCTGCTGGGCATGTCGCCGGTCCGGCTGGGCAAGACTTTCTGGCACACGCTGAGGCGCATGCGACTAGCGGTGATCGCTATCTCCTTCATGCTGGGACTGGGTTTCGTGACCCGCTATTCAGGTCTGGATGCGGTGCTGGGCCTGGCGTTTACCCGCACCGGATGGGCCTATCCTTTCTTTGGCACCTTTCTGGGCTGGCTGGGGGTGGCACTGACTGGGAGCGACACATCGTCCAATGCGCTGTTTGGAAGTCTGCAGCGCATTACCTCGCAGCAGCTCGGCATCGATCCGGTGTTGATGTGCGCCGCCAACAGCGCGGGCGGCGTGATGGGTAAAATGGTCGATGCGCAATCCATCACGATTGCAACCGCTGCCACGAATCAGGTAGGGAACGAAGGCGTTATCTTTCGTTTCGTGGTGTGGCACTCGGTTGCGCTGGGCGCGATCGTCGGAATCATCGCCATGCTATACGCCTACGTCTTTCCTCATGTCGTGCCCCACGGACTGACCTTTGTGAAGTGAAAGTCTGATCAACCAGGACCTCCTTTGCGTACTATGCGGTATCTTGGCGACCTTTGCGGTTAGAAGCTTGAACCGCAAAGGTCGCAAAGGACTCGCAAAGGGCGCTAAGGCAATGCCTCCATGATTGATGTGTAGTCCGCCTTTGCTGATACCCTCAATACTAGAGACTCAGGAGACCGCCAGCCGTTGCCGCCCATCATCAACGTTCAGGAAATTTCGAAAGCCTTTGGAGCGAATCCGCTCTTTCAGAATGTGTCTTTTACCGTCACGGAAGGCGACCGCATCGGGCTCATCGGTCCGAACGGCTCGGGCAAATCTACGCTGCTGCGCATTCTGGCCGGCAGCGAAGACCCCGACAGCGGAGAGGTAGCCTTCCGGAAACGGCTTCGGGTGAGTTACGTGGAGCAGGATTCGAAATTCAAGTCAGGCGCGACCGTGCGGTCCGTGGTCGACGACGCCATGGAGCGGGGCAAGGTCCACAGCACCGAGCGCGGCACTCGCTTCGCCGAAACTCTGGGGCGCGCCGGATTCGAAGATCCTGATGCCGAAGCGGCGGCCCTTTCCGGGGGATGGCAGAAGCGGCTGGCGATTGTTGAAGCCCTGGTGCAGGCGCCGGACATCCTGCTGCTCGACGAGCCTACGAATCATCTGGATCTCGAGGGCATCGAATGGCTCGAAGAGTCGCTGGCGCAGGCGGCATTCGCCAGCGTGATTGTGAGTCACGACCGCTATTTTCTGGAGAATATCGCCACCGACATGGCCGAGTTGAGCCGAGTCTATCCCGACGGCATCCTGCGGGTGCGGGGACCTTACACCACGTTCCTGGAAAAGAAGGAAGAGTTCCTGCACGCGCAATCGAAGCGCCAGGAAGCGCTGGAAAATCTGGTTCACAACGAGATCGCGTGGCTCCGCCGCGGGGCCAAAGCCCGCACCCGGAAGTCCAAGGCGCGGATCGGCAAAGCCCATGAGTTGATGGGAGACCTGGCAGACCTGAATTCGAGGACCCGCACGGCCACTGCGCAAATCGACTTTTCAGCCACGGATCGAAAGACCAAGCGCCTGATCGAACTGGAAGATGTGGCTTACCGTATCGAAGATCGCACGCTGTTTGAAAAGCTTAATTTCGTCATAACCGCCGGGATGCGCGTCGGCCTGGTAGGGCCGAACGGCAGCGGGAAAACCACGTTGCTGCGACTGCTGCGCGGCGAGTTGAGCGCAAGCGGTGGCGAGATTCGCCGGGCCGAGTGGCTGCGCATGGTGTACTTCGACCAGACCCGCGAACTTGATTCGAACGTAACCCTGCGCCGCGCTCTGGCTCCCGAAGGCGACTCGGTGATTTACCAGGACCGGGTCATCCACGTGGCGTCGTGGGCGGCAAAATTTCTGTTCTCCGGGGAACAGCTCAATCAGCCCGTGGAGCGCCTTTCGGGCGGCGAGCGGGCGCGAGTGCTGATCGCTCAACTCATGCTTCAGCCCGCCGACGTGCTCCTGCTCGACGAGCCCACGAACGACCTCGATATCCCCACGCTTGAAATCCTGGAAGAGAGCCTGCTCGAATTTCGCGGATCGCTGGTGCTGGTGACGCACGATCGCTACATGCTCGATCGCGTATCCACCATTGTCGTTGGCCTGGATGGCAGAGGCGGGGCGAAGAGCTTTGCTGACTACTCGCAATGGGAAATCTGGCAGGCCGAGAGCAAGCAGACGTCGAAGGTCGCGGCCCGCATGGATCCGCGCGCGGTTTCCAAAGAAGCGCAGCCCACGAAAACCAGACTGTCATATCTGGACGCACGCGAGTATGCCGGCATTGAGCAGCGCGTCGCCGACGCCGAGCAGGTGCTGCAGGCCAAACGGGCACAACTGGAAGACCCGGCAATTGCCAGCGACGGTCCAAGCCTGCTGGCGGCGCATGCCGAGATGGAAGAAGCTCAGAATTTGGTTGACGAACTCTATGGGCGCTGGAGTGAGTTGGAGAAGAAGAGATAAATGGTTCCCTACAACTTTTCAGCGTTGTCATCCTGAGCGGAGTGAGACGTTTCGCTAGGATGCCTAGGGACATCGTAACCCCCTTGGTCATTGAGGTAGTAATCCGAGAAGACGGGAAAAGGCTGGTCATTTAATGGTAACAGAGCCGAATGGGAACAAAGCGTTTCGACGATACCGCATGGAAGGCCCGTTTGATCTTGTGCTCACTGACATAGAGCACAACGGCATGAACGGTGCAGAACTAATGCACGCGATTCGCAAGAAGAATTCGGAGCAGAACGTTAGAATCATTACGGGTTGGCCCGTCTTGCAAAAACCATTCACGCAGAAACAGTTGCTGGACTTCATCAAAAGCGACTAGCTGCAATTGGTTGGCTGCCCAAGCAGTCGGAGCCTTCGACGGGTCAACAGTTGTAACGTCGCGATAGCGGCCGCAGCCCGCCCGTATCGCGCTTACGCACAGCTCAGGAAAACTATTCTTGACAGCGTCTTCGGTCTTTATCGAGGGCAATCCGTCACCATGCTCGATTAAGCGGGATTCAGTCCGGCTACTGGGTCCGGAACTCCGGCCCTGCTTTCGGAGGAACCAATGCGATCAACGCGACACAAAGAACCGCAACCACAGTCAGCGGCATCAATTCCGAGCGCAGTTGTTTCAACTGAGCAGCCTGCACCGCCATCACAGCGTCGTGTGCGAGGGTGCCCCAGCCGGTAAAGGCAATCAGACTGCGATGTGCCGCCGGCCTTCGAACCGCCAATAGCAAAAACAGACCGAGCACGAAATAAACGGCAAGCATCATTTGATCGCCGTAATCTGACTGCTGGCGCCGGGTTATCGACGTCAACAGCGGATAGATCCCAGCCACAAAGAACAACCCCACCAGCACCAACAGAACCTGTAGTACTCGTTCTTGTCTCATAGCAAACCTGCTGCTGCGGAATTTGACTCCAGGGCAATAGTTCTTCTAGTCACTCTATGCCACGCGACAACCATTGCCTCCGAAGCGATGCCTCCTCAATCATTTTAGAGAATGAGTAGCCTCGTCGAGTTTCTGAAAATTGTCTGCCGCAGCCGACCCATCTTCCTTAATCCCGTCATGGAATTCGCGAGCTCCGGTTTTTCCAAAGTCCAGTTCCGTGTGGCCGAGCACCGCCTCCAGATGGGCCGCCTCACCATCCCATGCTGCCGCGATCATGCCGTGATAGGATGCAACCAATTTGGGGGCAAGGGGTTATGGACCCTGCACACAGGCGCCAGGTCGAGGAACTGTACCAGGCCGCCCGCGATCCGGTCAGGCGCGCCGCGGTGCTTGCCGCGGCCGACCCCGAACTGCGCCGCGAAGTCGAGTCCCTGTTAACCGGCGATTCATCGCAAGCGGTAATTCCAGATCACCCTGCTGTTGTGGCAGGGCTCGCCGGCCCGGCTGCTACGGCTACTGTGATCATTGCCGGCACCCACCTGGGACCTTACAAAATTGAAGGACTGCTGGGCGCGGGCGGCATGGGGGAAGTATTTCGTGCCGTGGACACTAAGCTCAACCGGCCAGTGGCGATCAAGTTCCTGTTCGCGGAGCTGTCCGACGCCGCCGCGCGCCGCCGCTTCCAGCGCGAGGCCCAAATGGCCTCTTCGCTCAATCACCCGCACATCCTGACGGTCCACGACGCCGGCGAGTTTGAGGGCCGGCAGTACCTGGTAACCGAATTCGTGGACGGGGGGACGCTCGATACATGGGCCAGACAGGAGCAACACGGGTGGCGCCAGGCCGTCGAGTTGCTGACCGGTGTCGCCGACGGACTGGCCACCGCGCACGCAGCCGGAATCCTGCATCGGGATATCAAGCCTGCCAACATTCTGGTGGCGAAGAATGGCTACGCGAAGCTGGCGGATTTTGGTCTGGCGAAGCTTCAGGAACCCGTCCAGACGGGCGGAACTCGCACTCTCACCAATGCGGGAACCCGCGCCGGGGTGCTGATGGGGACCATCCCCTACATGTCTCCGGAACAGGCGTCGGGCAAGGCCGTCGATTCCCGAAGCGACATTTTCTCTTTTGGAGTCGTGCTGTACGAAACCCTTTCCGGGGAGCGGCCCTTCGAAGGCGCCACCGACCTCGAGGTGCTGCAAAAAGTCATCCACACGACCCCGGCACCCTTGCCGCAAACCTTCCATCCGGAGCTGCGGGGCCTGGTGGAAAAGGCGCTTGAAAACGATCCGGCCGACCGCTACCAGTCCATGCGGGAAATGGTGGTGGACCTCCGCCGGGTGGTTCGCCAGAAGACGGCGGAGCACCTTCCTCCTGCGGTGGTTGCGCCGAAAAGCCATGCCTGGATGCCGTGGGCGCTGCTGACGCTGACATTGCTGCTGGCGGGATTCGGTGTGTGGATGATCGCCAACCGCCGCCCGCAGACAGTCCAGAATCCACTTGCCAATGCGCAGTTCGCACGGCTCACCGACTTCGAAGGAGCCGAAACCAACCCGGCCATTTCTCCCGACGGAAAATTTGTTGCCTTCATTTCTGACCGGAGCGGTACGCCCGATATCTGGCTGATTCAAGCCAGCGGTGGCAACCTCGCGAACCTTACCCACGGCCGGATGGGAGATGTGCGCGGACCCCTGCGTGCAATCGGATTCTCAGGTGACGGATCGGAAGTGTGGAACTCAGGAACGGAAAACAGGAGGCTCAGGCTGTTCCCGCTGATGGGCGGAGAGCCGCACAATTTTCTGGATGAACACGCTGCCGAGGTTGCCTGGGCGCCGGATGGCACCCGGCTGGTGTATCACACCTGGGAACCGGGCGACCCCACGTTTGTGGCGGATCACAACGGCGCCGATGCACGCCAGATACTGAAGAGTGAGCCGGGATTGCACAACCACTTTCAGGTCTGGTCGAAGGACGGGCGCTGGATCTACTTTGTCCACGGCCGGCCCGCCACGCGCGAGATGGACCTGTGGCGCATCTCGCCGGACGGAGGAAAGCCCGAACAACTCACCCGTCTCAACACCAATATCGAGTACCCGACTCCGATCGACGAGAGGACGGTTCTGTTCGTTGCGCCGGACGAAGACGGGGCTGGACCGTGGTTGTGGGCGTTTGATGTGGAGACCCGAACGGCCCGCCGCGCGAGTCTGGGACTGGAACAATACACCGCGGTGGCAGCCACAGCCGATGGCCGGCGTCTGGCCGCAAGCGTCGTAAATACCCGGGTCAACCTGTGGAGCGTTCCGATTGCCAGCCGGATCAGCGAAGAACAGGACGTCAAGGCCTTTCCATTGCCCACGGTGCGCGCGCAGGCGCCGCGCTTCGGAGGCGGATCGTTGTTCTATTTGTCCTCGCGGGACGGGGCTGACGGACTGTGGAGCTTTCGCGACGGGCAAGCGCTGGAGATCTGGAAGGGGTCAGAAGGCCCGCTCCACTCGCCTCCCGCCGTCTCAGCGGACGGGAGCAGGGTCGCCTTTGCGCTAAAGCGGGACGGGAAGCGGCAGATGCAGGTAATCTCCGCGGATGGCACGGGACTCCATCCCCTATCAGGCGACGTCGATGTTCGGGGCACGGCGTCCTGGTCTCCCGACGGCAAATGGATTGTCGCGGCCGGCAGCGACCGCGACGGAGCGGGCTTGTTCAAACTACCCTCTGACGGCGGCTCTCCAGTCCGGATTGCAACGGGACCGTTCCTGGATCCGGTGTGGTCTCCACGCGGGGACCTGATCGTGTATAGCGGCACCCAGGTGTTTACGGTGATGCCGCTCCTGGGAGTGCATCCGGATGGTTCGCCGGCGAAGCTGCCCGAACTCAGCGTGCGGCGCGATGGTGAGCGGGCGCGGTTCCTGCCGGATGGCTCGGGCCTGGTTTACATGCTCGGAAGTACGATCTCCGGGCAGGATTTCTGGCTGCTCGACCTGAAGACGATGCAATCACGGCGTTTGACCCAGTTGAGCAATTCCGCCGCCATGCGGACATTCGATATCACTCCCGACGGCGGCCGGATTGTATTCGACCGGTTGCGGGAAAATTCTGACATCCTGCTCATTGATCTTCAGGCGAAGAAGGCTGGGCCGTAGCAGAAACAAAACCGGGAACACCTGGCGTAACCGGCTATGGGTGGGTCCGGAAAGCGGCAACAGCCTCTTCGTCGCTCTCATACGACTTGAACACGGTGTCCAGTCTTGTCCGTCGAAGCAACTCAACCACGCGCTGATTGGGACGAACCAATTTGATCTCCCCGTGGCGGTTTCTGGTTGATGCGAGTGTTCCCACCAGAGTGCCGAGGCCTCCGCTGTCAATGTATTCCAGCCCGCTTAGGTTCAGGACAATCTCGGCGGTTCCCAGGAGGATGTGGTTTATTCTCTCGCGGAAGGCAGCGGTCTCATCGCCGAATACAAGGCGCCCAGAGCAGTATAAGATGACCACGTCGCCAGAGATGTCCGTCTCGATTTTTAGTGGCATATGCCGGTGAAGATACGCGAGCAGGTTAGCAAGGAGGCGCAGAGTTGTCATGTTTAAATTCCCCGGATCCGGATAGGGGGCTATGCCGGAAATTCCACCTGGCTGGCGCCGACTGAACCCCGCCTGCGATTCGCATTGCGACGTCCTGCAGCAGTCCAGATACAATTGCTGGTTCGCCCCAGGCAAGGGGCGAAGGTTCTTCATTGATCGACCGGAGTCTCAGAGGAAAGAGCCTCGCGGTCTTAGAATGAACCGGGTAGGGAACCTGCAGGCGTCAACGCCAGGTACAGGAGTGCGTAATGAAAAGAGACTTGAAGCAGTTGGTTAGTTTGTTAATTCTGAATGTCAGCCTGGTGTTAGCTTCTTCCCATCTTTTGCAGGCACAGAAGAAGCCGCAGAATGAGGGGAAAAAAGCGGCGCCCATGAAGCTGCAAGTGGGCGACACCGCGCCGGATTTCACCTTGCTGGACTTCGACGGAAAGGAATTAAAGAAGGTGTCTTTACAGGACTATCGGGGAAAGAAGAACGTAGCCCTGGCATTTTTCGTCTTCGCTTTCACCGGCGGTTGAACCCGGGAAATGAGAGCTCTCCAGCAGAATATTGGCCGGCTGGATGGCTCCGACACCCAGGTTCTGGGTGTGAGCATGGATAGTCCCTTCTCGAACTTTGCTTTTGCGCAACAGAACGGAATCAGCTTCCCCATACTTGGCGACTGGGGCGGCTCGGTAACCAGCCTTTACGGATTGACCCAGAAATTCGAGATCCAGGGGGTTCCGATGGAAACCGCCAGGCGCGCAACTTTCCTCATCGACAAATCGGGAAAGATTGTCAATGAGCAGGTCGATGATGAAGCCGTGGACCCAACCAAAACGGTGGAGGCGTGCGAGCGGCAGAAACTGAAGAATTGAAACGGCTCAAGCATCCGGGGCGGACGCTGCGAATTGCGGAATTTCCGTCGGTTCTGTCCCGGCACACAGGTGGAGCGTCAGTTCGCCAGCCGGAAGTCCACGGCTACGGTGGTCTCGACTGGCGCCGGTTGGCCATTCACAAAATAGGGTTCATAGCGCCACCATCGCACGGCAGCGATGGCCGCGGGCGACAGCGTCTCGGGCCCGCTGACAGGCTCCAGCCGTGACACCGCACCGTCCGCGCTTACGACGGCATCCAGCACCACCGTGCCCTGCACTCCCGCCTGCCGGGCATCCTCCGGATACTCGGGAGTGACCGCGTGCCTGATCCGCCCCTGCATTACGTCTGCTGGTACCTGCAGCACGGGCGTGACCGCGGCCGCCTTGGCCGGTAGCCGCGCCTCCAGTTCTTTCCATCCTTGCTGCCATCGCCACCATCCCAACATGGCCGCGACCACAATCATAAAGACGGCGAATGCCAGAATGTATCGGATGCGGAACCTGCGTTTTGTATCTTCAGAGTTGTTGGAGTCCGGGAGCGGGGCGAGTTCGGCTGCTGCCTCTCCCAAAGTAAGGTCTGTCTGGGGCTTTCTGGCTCCCAGCAGGATCTCGCCTTCGCATCGTGTCCAGTAACGGATTATCGATTGCTGTTCCACGGGCAAACGGAGAAACTGGAGGCCAAAGCCCAGGGCTCGCTGATAGCGCACCACCGCCGTAGCCCGCACCGGTGTGGTCATGTGCGGAAGCAGAAACTCGACGCGGACGGACTCGCCTACGAGCAGGTCTGACGCGACCGCAACTCCCATTCCGCCCTCGCCGATCTCGAGGGTGCGTCCGGGAACGCTGTCCGGGACGCCCGCGCGCAATACGGTGAGATCCAAAGGCACGGCTAGCTTGTAGCGAGGATTCTCCGCTTGGGCTTGCGATCCAGCGAGAATGCCGGAGCTGTTTCTGTAGTCATGGTTCAGCTTCCGCTCGCCGGAAAATACATCCCGTCGCTTCCGGCAAGGAACCCGGGTGGCACTTCGGGCTGAAATTCGACTGCTGCACCGGCGCAAAATGGGAACTCAGTCAGCGTATCGTCGCGTGCCCAAGGCTGCAACATTACGCTCGTAATTTGGACAGTGCTGCTAATCGAGCGTCAAAAGCAATGCCGGGTGGGATAGGGAGTCAGTTAGAAATGTCCCCGCCAATGGAAAGCGTCATGCTGAGCTTGCGAAGCATCTGGCGTGAAACGGATCTGCAGCCGCGGTTCCTCAGGATGACGCCGGGGGGACGGGCGTTTCAAGCATACCCGCCACCCCATTGATGAAGGCCTGCGTCGTCCGCTGTCTATCCCAGCGCCGAGCCGGGCGAAGGTGATTCGAGCAATCAGTTCGACTCGAGCGGGTTCGCGGGGAGTGCAGTTGTGCGGGCGCGATCGAGCAGCAATTCGCGCTCGCGGGCGTTGCGGGTGAGCCCGGCCGCGCGTTCGAACTCCGCGCGCGCTTCCTCCAACCGGCCGAGCTTTCTGAGCAGGTCGCCACGCACGCTCGGCAACAGGTGATAGTTTTCGAGCGAAGGCTCAGAGGTCAGCGCATTCACCAGTTCGAGTCCGGCCGCGGGACCGAAGGCCATCCCGACCGCGACTGCCCGATTCAACTCCACGACCGGGGAGGGCGCGACCTGCGCCAGCTCGCTATAAATTTCTACGATGCGCGCCCAGTCCGTTTCTTCCGGCGTGCGCGCGCGGGCGTGACAGGCGGCAATTTCGGCCTGCAATACGTACGGACCCCGCCCGTCTTCGAGCTTCCCGGCACGCAACTTTTCCGAACGAGCGAGCGCCCCGAGGCCCCGGCGAATGAGCAACTGGTCCCAGTGCGCGCGGTTTTGATCGAAAAGAAGGATGGGTTCTCCCGACGGGCTTACCCGTGCCCCGGCGCGAGAGGCCTGGATCTCCATGAGTGCCACCAGGCCGTGCACCTCGGGCTCCCGCGGAGCCAGCTCAGCCAGGATCCGTCCCAGTCGCAGCGCCTCATCGCACAACGCCGGCCGCAGCCAGTCGTCGCCGGCAGTGGCCGAGTAGCCTTCGTTAAAAACCAGGTAGACGACAGCCAGCACCGACGACAGACGCGCCGCCAACTCGGGTCCACGAGGGACCTCGAACGGAACGTGCGCCTGGGCCAGAGTGCGTTTGGCCCGGACGATGCGCTGCGCAATGGTCGATTCAGGGACGAGGTAGGCCCGCGCGATCTCCCCGGTAGTCAGGCCTCCCAGCAGACGCAGCGTGAGCGCAACCCGCGCCTCGGTCGAGAGCACGGGATGGCAGGAGATGAATACCAGGCGCAGCAGATCGTCGCCGACATCGTCGTCGAGTGCCGCATCGAGATCTTCCATATGGACCTCGCCAGCACGTACCTCCCGGGCCCCGATCTTCTGCACCACCCCCTCGCGGCCCAGTTCTTCGTGCTTGCGTTCAACCCGCGTGTTGCGGCGGAAGTAATCGATTGCCCGATGCTTGGCGGCGGCCATCAGCCAGGCGCCGGGGTTGTCCGGAACGCCCGATCCCGGCCACTGTTCGAGCGCTGCCACCAGAGCATCTTGTGCCAGATCCTCGGCGACGCCTACGTCGCGCACGATCCGGGTCAACCCGGCGATGAGCCTTGGCGACTCGATCCTCCAGACGGCGTCAATCGTGCGATGGATATCGGTAGCGGGCATTTGCTACCGATCACAACATCTTTAATCCGCCAAAGCAAGTTGAGGCGCCTAGCGGGCGTGAGCGAAGCGGGAGCCCGTTGCCGAAATCCCGAGCGCAGCGAGGGATCCCGGGGTTAAGCCGGCGCCGCCGCACAGCGGGCCTGAGAAGGATTTGAGCCCGCTGCCGAAATCCCGAGCGCAGCCGAGGGATCCGGGGTTAAGCCGGCGCCGCCGCGCAGCAGGCCTGAGAAGGATTTAAGCCCGCTGCCGGAAATCCCGAGCGCAGTCGAGGGATGGAAAAAATCCCAAGACTAAAGCACCCGCTGAATCCCACCCTTCAAAAACGAAGGGTGGGCCGCCCACGGACCTCTCCTATTGTTGTGGGTTGCAGTTGAAGTCTTCCGGCCCGAACATCTGGCGAATTTCGGTCTCACCCTCCCAGCCCGGCCAGTGCTTTTTGTGGAGCTCCATGAATCGAACTGCTCCGTCGATCGCCTCCTGCTTCGATTTCAATTCAAATTGCGCATAGCCACCGACCACCTCCTTGGCCTCGGTGAAAGGGCCGTCGGTCACGGTGACCTGTCCGCTGGAAAGCCGTACGCGGGCGCCCAGCGCAGTTGGTCCGAGCCCCCCGCTGCCCAGCATCTTGCCGGTTTTGGAATCCTCTTCGGCGAGCTTCGTAATGGCATCCATAAGCGACTTGGGTGGAGGACCCTGCTTCTCGGCATGCTTGACGATCATCATGAATCGCATTGTTGGATCTCCTTCATTATTTTGAATTGCGAGCTGAGTAGCCGGAGTGTCCGGCTGAACCTGGCCTCTGTTTACACGTCGAACGAGGGACAGCAAAATCGACATCCATTATCTTTGTTTTGGAAATATTTCGTTGGCTTGGGCAAGGCTTTCACTTTATCCCTGAGAACGTCCTGCAACAAGAAGGTTCCAATGATGACCAAAACCAGAGGCCAGAATGTTACCAGCAGATGAAAAAGGCCAAGCAAAACCCCCTGGTGGTCAAAGGCATACACATGGGCCGCCTGCGACGCCGCCAGAACAGCCGCCGGCACGACCCCTAGCGCCTCTCCCGTGGGGGTGGCGACGAGGTGTTTCAACTGAGCTGCGGCCTGATCCACATTTGCAGACAAAATGTGTAGTCCGAACCCGACCATGATGCCTCCCGCGATGGATTTGAGGGTCTCAGAGATCCTGTTCCGTCTTGCCATAACCGCCTCCTGAACGTCCTTCCTCTACCTGTATGTCGAACCAGGGGCGTCGTAATCGACATCCGCGATCAGTGTGTGCAAAAAATTTGTTGAGAACCGGCCCGCGGCCGTCGCTCTTCCGGGCGAAGATTTTATGCATCCTGATAGATGTATATACATCTATCAGGCATGCAACGCTCCCGGATACCGAAACTTCCCTGCATGTGTGGCAGCCTACGCCGGGCTTCAAGGACGCTGACGCAGCTCTACGAAAACGCGCTGCGCCCGCTGGGGTTGCGGGCCACGCAGTTCACCATCCTGCAAGCGCTCTCGCTGGCGGGAGAAGTGACCCAGAACCAGCTGGGCGAAATGCTCGCGATCGACAGCACGACCCTAACCCGAACCCTCCAGATCATGGTCCGGGAGGGCTGGATCGCGGAACGTCGCGGCGAAGACCGCCGTGAACGCCGCCTGCGTCTGGCTAAGGGTGGAGCGACAAAATTCAATCGTGCCCTGCCGGCGTGGGAAAAAGTTCAGGCGCGCGTGCGCCGCCAGCTGGGCGAGCAGGCCTGGAACAACCTTCTGGAAACTACCTATCAAGTGACAGATCTGGTTACGACACAAGGAGACCCGTTATGAAAAATTATGGAAAGCCCGTCGCAGCATTAATCGCCGCATGGTTCCTCTTCGCTTTGTCCGCCTCGGCCCTTGATTTATTCAAGAATAACGCGAATCGAATCGGAGTCGCGGTTGCGATCGCCGCGGTAACGCCGATTCTGGTGTTCGCGTTATGGTTCGCCGCCTCGAAAACATTCCGGCAGTTTGCTCTGTCTTTGAACCCGCAGCTCCTGACCCTGGCGCAGTCCGGGAGAATTATGGGATTCACCTTCGTCCTGTTAGAGGCGCGCAGCGTTTTGCCTGCCATCTTTTCCCTCCCCGCGGGATACGGCGACATGGCCATCGGAGCGACCGCCACATTCGTGGCCTGGAAGCTGGCCAATCCCGCTCACCGCAGCAGCTTCATCGTTTGGCAATTGCTTGGAATCACAGACTTGATTACCGCGGTGAGCCTGGGTACCACCGCCGGCCTGCTTAGCCCGCACGGCCCTTCGATGGCGGCCATGACGGTGCTGCCGCTAAGCCTGATTCCTACTTTTCTGGTGCCGCTGTTTCTGATCTTTCATGTGATTTGCATTGCCCAGGCCAGGGGATGGAAAACCGTTACAGATTTCCGCTCCAGCCGCATCGCCAGAACCGTTCCGGCAATCTAATGCAGAACGAGGTGAGTGATGAAAGTCGGATTGATCGGACTGGGCAATATGGGATCGGGCATGGCGGCGAGCCTGCTCAAGGGCGGGCATGAAGTTACCGTCTACAACCGCACCGCCAGCAAGGCGCAGGCGCTGGTAAAGCAGGGCGCGCACCACGCCGCCCAGGTGGAGGACGCCTGCCGGGGCGACGCGGTGATAACCATGCTGGCGGATGACGGCGCGGTCGAGGGCGTCGTCTTCGGAGATCCAGGTGTCATCGCCAGCCTGCGGCAAGGCGCGATTCATATTTCGTCGAGTACCATCAGCGTCGCGCTGTCGGAACGGATGGCGGCCGCGCATGCGGCGAAAGGCCAGCGTTTCGTCTCGGCGCCGGTGTTTGGACGGCCTGAGGCTGCGGCTGCGGCCAAGCTGTTTGTCGCGGTCGCCGGCGCGGCGGATGCGGTGGACGCATGTATGCCGGTGTTCGAGGCCATCGGGCAGAAAACATTCCGCTTCGGCGCCAAAGCTCCCGACGCGAATCTGGTGAAGCTCAGCGGCAATTTCCTGATTTCATCCGTGATCGAAGCTCTGGGCGAGGCCATGGCCCTGGTGGGCAAGGCCGGTCTGGATCAGCATCAGTATGTCGATTTCCTGACCTCCACGCTTTTTAACGCGCCGGTTTACAAGACCTATGGTGGAATTATTGCCGACAGGAAATTCGAACCCGCCGGGTTCGCCGCGCCCCTGGGATTCAAAGATAACCGACTGGTGCTGGCCGCAGCCCAGACTCTGCGTGTGCCTCTGCCGCTCGCCAGTCTGATTTACAACCGCTTCCTGACCTTGCTGGCGCGAGGCGGCGAGTCGCTCGACTGGTCGGCCTTCTCGCAGTTGGCGGCCGAGGATGCCGGAGTCAAGGGTCTTTGAGGAACTTTCCGAAAGGAATTTCCTACTTGAGCATCCCCGCCCTGCCGTTCCAGAAAAATGGAACGACGAGGGCAGGGCCTTTGAAAATTGCGACTGCGAGGTTATGACGCCTTTTGCTTTTCGACCTGCTTGCGCCGACGATCTTCCTGCTCCCTGAGTTCGGGAGTGAACTCGGCGCCGAAATCCTCAGCCTCGAAGACCTGGCGAATTTCGATTTCGGTCCCACCGTCGAAGGGACTGCGCTTGAGCCACTCGACCGCCTCCTCCATCGACCTCACTTGCCATAGCCAGAAGCCGGCGATCAGCTCCTTGCTCTCGGTGAAGGGGCCGTCGGTGATGGTGTGCTTGCCGCCCGAGAACTTCACGCGCTTGCCCTTCGAGGAGGGGTGCAGTCCTTCCCCAGCGAGCATCACGCCGGCTTTCACCAGCTCTTCGTTGTACTTCCCCATCGCGGTCAGGATTTCCTTGCTGGGCATGACACCCGCTTCGCTGTTTTTGTCGGCTTTGACGATCACCATGAATCGCATTGTCTTATCCCCTTTATGGTTGCATGATTTTGAGCCGGGTGTTCCGTCTCTACTTAGACGTCGAACGGGCGTCACCAGGATCGACAAAACCGGATTTCTTTTTGAAAAACCCTGCTAAGTATCGATTTACTTGGATCTTGCCGTTCGACAGTCAAGGCAATCCTTAGCAGGTGCGCCTTGATTTCTCTGCGCCCTTTGCGGCCTTCCTTTGCGATCTTTGCGGTCAAGATTTTGGCGCTTGGCGGCAAGAAATGGCGAAGAGCGCCAGGAAGCAGCTAACGGACGATGGCCGATGCGATATTCGAGGGAGGGCTTCTATTGCCGGCGCTGTCCACGGCGACTACGTAGTATTGGTAGGTTGTCCCGCTGCTCACCTTGGTATCAACGTAGCTCGGGGAGGGGACGGAATCCAACGGCTCGAAGTTTCCGTCGGAGCTGCTGCGGTAGATCTTGTACGAGACTATCGTCAGACCAGCCTTGGGGACAGCAGGATTCCACTTCAGCAGAACGCTGTGCGGTTTCTCCGCGGCCCCCGCCCGAAAGAGCACCACGCCGACGATCCCGGTTGCAAGGATCGCCATAATCACCAGCGGCAGGCGCAATGCTCGTCTCAAGTCTCGGGTTTTACTGCGGCCGGTTTACCAGCGAGCCGGCTTCGGTAATGCTGCCTTTGACCAGATCGGTCTGAAGTTTAAGTTTCTGGTGAGGACGGAGGTCGACTACCGTTTCAAACGGCAGATAGCCGGGCAGTGCGACCCGGACGTTGTGCCGTCCCGGAGTGAGCAGCATGGCTTTTCCCACTCCGTCGAACTCGTCGACGTGTCCGGCGAATTGGTTGTCTACGAATACCGCCGCCCGAGTGGGCGTGGCCGAGATTTTCAATTCTCCGGTCGCCTCGTGCGCGGCGGGGTGCGCTTCTCGCACCAGCGCGATGTTGACGGTGGTGACTTGTCCGGGCTCGAGTACGATCTGCTGGACATAATCTTGATACCAGGCCTGGCGCACCGTGACCTCATGCCGGCCGGGCAGCAGCACGATCTTTTTGTCGCCGGTCAGTTCTTTCACAAAGCCCACATACTGTCCGTCTACCCAGACTCCGGCAGTTTTCTCCGCCTTGTTGTGGGCGACGAACTTCAATTCAGATTGAACCCGATCCTCAGCGCTGACCAAACCCGCCAGCGTTATGATTCCCAGAATCACGCACAAACATCTACGACTGAACATCACTCCACCTCCCAACAAAACTATAAACCAGTCTAATAATGATTCTAGTCGCCGGTGAGGGCTAGTAGCCAGTAGGATTCCCGGGCTGCTTGCGCAAGAGTCGGAGAATCTCCCGTTTTTGCCGCGGCGGCCGCCGGCAAAGATGCGATACCGCGTGCCCGGCAGAGGAACTGAGATCCGGTTACCGGTTACACCCGCTCTCTCCCCCAAAGCCGTCATGCTGAGCTTGCGAAGCATCTGGCGCGGAGCGGATATGCTGTGTCGCGGTACGCGCGAGATCCCTTCGACTTCGCTCAGGCTGGCTCTTCGGGACTGAAGTCCCTCAGGATGACGCCGGTATTGGGAGGGAGTCTGAGCTCTGGGGTGCCGTCTGGCGGCCGGTCGAGTCCTGCAAGTTTACTGCCGCCTAATCCGTCGGATATGTAACTTCCTTATTTCTGACACATCACAGTTTTCACGCCAGGCCATGCCGGGCGCAAAAACTCTGGAGGATCTCATGAAGAAACTGATCGGCAAGCTGATGGTGATGTGCGTCCTGGCCCTGTCTCTTAACGCTTTTGCGCAATCCACTTCGGACCCAAATCAGGATGCCATGAAGCATGACGACATGAAGCAGGACAGCATGAAACACGACGACATGAAGAAAGACGACATGAAGAAAGACGAGATGGCCAAGGATGACATGGCCAAGGGTAAGAAGGCCAAGAAGCTCAAAAAGAAAAAGATGAAGAAGGATGACATGAAGCACGACGACATGAAGAAGGACGACATGAGCAAGGATGAGATGAAAAAGAACTAGCTGTCCTGACGCCGACCCGGGTGGTGGTCACTCGCCGCCCGGAGAAGCTATGACCGAGCCCTCCCCCAACTCCGTGTGAGAGATCCGCGACGAGGCCAGTCCGGCGCTTTGGCGGTTCAGGTAGCGGCGCAGACACCGAACGCACGGCACGTATCCTTCACGAATCGCCTCGGCCGCAGTTACCATGCGCACGTTTCCTCCACCCTGGTGTTCATGCAGAAACTTGCAACCGGGGGCGTGATAAGTCTTTCCGTCGGCCGCAATCTCCACCATCATTTCCGGAGGAACGCCGGCGCCCGGCTCGGCGTGATGGGAACGTAAAGGGGTGGGCGGGGGCGCCTGAAATCTGGCCAGAGCGAAGCTGCCGGAAACCAGGGCCACCGCGGCCACCGCGATCAGCCATCCGTAGGCCGTTCCTCGCGGACCAGGCACGGATCCAGCCAGCTTTCTCTGCCAAACCGCGCTAAAACCAGGGGGCAATTCTACCAAACGATCATCGGCATACAGCTGGACGACATTTCTGGTTCCATCCAGTATCGCAGTGCAATGCCGGCATTCGCGAATGTGGGCCTCCATCGCCGATCGGAGTTCGGGGTCTACCTCGCCTTCCAGATAGTTCGAGATCTCCCGCCAAACCTGTTCGCAATTGACTACCATGGCTTGCTTCCTTTCCCGAAGGGCGCGCGGCTGAACCAGCCATCGGCCAGCGCGGGCGCCAGAATGTCCCGCAGCATCAGCCTTGCCCTCAGCAAACGGGTCTTGACGCTGGCAATCGAGATATTCAAAACTTCCGCGGTTTCTTCGATGCTCATGTGCTCCACATCACGCAGCAGAAACACTTCGCGATACTTCTGCGCCAGGCTGTCCATCGCCTGGGCCAGCAGGGCGCGAATCTCGCTTCTTTCCAGGGCTTCGGAAGGAATTTCCCGCCAGTCGGCAAAGTCCCGCGGAGTGTAGGCTGCTTCTTCATCCTGCGCTTCCACAATCGGCTCGAACAGGGCGGCGTGTTCCTTGCGTTGACGCATGCGGGCTTCATTCACCGTGATCTGGATCAGCCAGGTGCTGAAACGGGCTTCGCCGCGAAACTGCCGCAGGTTGGCAAACGCCTTGAGAATGGCCTCCTGCGCCACATCCTGCGCATCCGCCTCATTCCGCAGCAGGGCGAGGGCGGTTACATAAACGCGGCGCTCGTAGGGCTTGACCAGTTTTGCAAACAGGGATGAATCGCCCTTACAGATGCGCGCAATGAGGGATTGCTCGCCGTTGTCACTGACGTCGGCTGGGGTCTCGGCAATAGTCAATCGTCGCAGCATCTGGTTTCGGTCCCGCAAAAAAATTAACAGCGTCATCCTGAGGGACTTCAGTCCCGAAGAGCCTGCCCTGAGCGATGTCGAAGGGAGCTGGCGTGGAGCGGATAGATCCATCGGCCGCGGCGGTCTTGCCGCTCCACGCCAGATCCTTCGCAAGCTCAGGATGACTGCCTTAACAGATGACAGCCCCACAGATGACGGCCCACAGACGACGGCCCTACATCGAATCGAGCGTTCCCCAGCAAGCGGCTTAGCGACGGAGATAGTTAGGATTCTTCTTCCATCCGTTGAGCATGGACACGAAGTTATTCCAGCCATGCAGGACCACCATGACGAGGTGTCCCAGAAGGAAGAACAGAATCGCCCACATCACCGCAAAGTGCCAGATCCGGGCCCAGTGAAAACCGCCCATCATCCAGGCCAGCCAGGAAAACTGCACCGGCTTCCACACCGCAAATCCGGTCAAGACGGATAAAACGCCCAGCCCCAAAACTGACGTGTACGCCAGTTTCTGCAATGGGTTGTAAACCTCTTGGACAACCGGCTTGGGGCCAAAGAAAAAGTAATAACGCACCATGGGCCAGACCCCGCGAATGTCGCGCGAAGTAAAAAGCACCTGGCGATAATTCCGGCTGATCATCTGGTAACCCAGATAAAACAACCCGGTGGCGATGTAGATCCACATAAACGTGAGGTGCCATTGCAGGCCGCCCCCCAGCCATCCTCCCAGAGCAAAAGCCTTGGGCCAGTGCAACAGATCTTTCTGCGGGATCTTGGCTCCAAAGCTGGGGAAAGCGCGGAATATCTGAAAGCCGCTGGCCACCATCACCAGCAGCGCCACGGAGTTCAGCCAATGGGAAAACCGCACTGCCCAGGGATGTTCATAAGCGGCCTCTTCTACCTCCCCGGTCTTGGCCGACTCGATTTCGATCACTGCCTCAGTCATCGCATTCTTTCGTTTCCGGACTTTTACAAGCCATAGAACCAGGAGTAGCCCTGGTCTTCCCAGTAGCCGACTTTCTGCAAAACGTTTGTGACTTTCAGGTCGGTCAGGTACTTGGCCTGTTTGTATCCAATTTTTGTAGGAATGTTCAATCG
The DNA here is from genome assembly GCA_050746005.1 of Terriglobales bacterium. GTDB lineage: Bacteria > Acidobacteriota > Terriglobia > Terriglobales > Acidobacteriaceae > JAIQFF01. The sequence goes on along the minus strand of JBOGLC010000048.1, from coordinate 10,151 downwards.
CACCGGGGCTCCGTGCTCGGAGGTTAACGGCTGGTCGTACATCTCGTAACACAGCAGGGTTTGCGGATGCAGGGCGGTCGCCATGTCCAGCGACTCGTAGTAGTCATCGGCGCATTCCACGGTGATGAATCGGGCGGTCGTGTCAGCGCCGATCAGCTTCAGGAAATCCGAAAGCCGTGTTCCCCCGAAACGCCCGATCACGTCCCATCCCTCGACGCAAACATGGCGCGTGTTCTGCCGAACCCTGGGGAGAGCCTGAATTTGCTCCAGCGTGTAGTCTCCGGGCTTTTGCACCGATCCGCCCACGGTGAGCGTCCACTTTTCGAGGTCGATTCCCGGATCATCCACGTCGTAGTCGTTGAGGGGGAACTTTTCAAATGGAGTCAACTCGGAGTCGGCAAAGGTCGTAGCCAGATGTCCGGAACGAAACAGCCGGGCGGAAGCCCAATCGCTGAAACCCAGTCCGGCCTTCAGCAGCGGCTCCTGCAAGGCTGGAATGGCAAATGCCCCGACGGCCAATACCGGCGCCAGCTTCAGCAATTCGCGGCGCGTGAGCTTCTTAAACTTGCGAGAATCCATGGGTCGTGTGATGCCTTCGTCCCGCCGGGAGGGCCGGCCTCCGGCGTTCGAGAATGTCAGTCTACCTCGAAGTTAAGATTCCCGACGCGTCGAAAAGTTACGGTAAGGTCAGGCCTTTATCGTCTCCGCCACGAACCTGGCGAATTGCCTTACATCCGGTTCGGTCGTGTCGAACGAACACATCCAGCGCACGATGGATTGCTGCTCGTTCCACACGTAAAAAAAGTAGCGCTTTTGCAGCCGGGAAATCGCGGCGCGCGGAATTTTTGCGAAGACGCCGTTGGCTTCTACCTTATAAACGATCTTCACCTGCGGAATCATGCGCAGTTGCTTCTGCAGCAATTGCGCCATGCGATTGGCATGCTGCGCGCTTTTCAGCCACAGATCGCCGGTAAATAACGCGTCAAACTGTGCCGAGATGAAGCGCATCTTGGAGGCGAGTTGCATCCCCTGCTTGCGCAGATACAAAAAGTCGTGGGCCAGCTTTTTGTCGAAGAAGACCACCGCTTCGGCGCCCAGGGCGCCGTTCTTCGTCCCGCCGAAGGAGAGCACATCCACACCCAGGTCCCGCGTGGCTTGCCGCAGGCTTTGCCTCAGGCTGGCGGCAGCGTTCGCAATGCGGGCGCCGTCCATGTGCAGGAACATGCCATGCTGGTGGGCAAAGCGGGCCAATGCTTTTATTTCCTCGGGCTTGTAAACCGTCCCCACTTCAGTGGATTGGGTAATGGATACGACTCTTGGCTGCACATGGTGGGGATCGTCGACGCCATGGCAGGCATGAGTGACAGCCTCGATCGTAAGCTTGCCGTTGGTCACCGGAACCGGAATCAGCTTACAGCCGGTGAATTTCTCCGGGGCCCCGCATTCGTCGGCGTAGATATGTGCGGCTTCACCGCAGATGACGGCATGATAGGAATTGGTCAGCGCTTTCAGGCCCAGACAATTGGCCGCAGTCCCGTTGAAAACGATAAAGACTTCCGTGTCCGAGCCGAAGTGCTGCTTGAATTTTCGCACCGCCAGAGCCGTGTAAGGGTCGTCGCCGTAGCCGACGGCATGTCCCTGATTGGCAGTAAGAATGGCCTTCAGGACTTCGGGGTGGACTCCAGCGTTGTTGTCGCTGGCAAAACTGCGGGTAGGTTTCATGATCCGAAATAATGTAGCAGAAGCATGCGGGACGGACACTCGTTTCGACCGCGCTCACGCAGGCTTCGACCGCTGCTTTTGGACGTCGATGATCGGTGGCGGATTTTACTTGTAGATCCGCCCGCGGATCCTGGAGTGTCCGCCGCCGCACAGTCGCTGTAGCACCTTGGTGGTGTTACCGCGCGGGTACCACGGTGATCTTGGAGGTGCAACGCCACGCGCTTACATTTAGCCCATGACGTTGGTGCTCATGATGGTGGTTCTGGCGTTCGGCCTGCTGTACGTGGCGGTCGTAGCCGAAGAACGGCAGATGCAGGAAGCCACGAAATCCCGCAAGCGCTAGAGCATCCTTCGGCGCTGCGCCAGTTCCGACCTGGCAGCTGTCCAGCATTTTCCGCACAAGTTAGCCAAGGCTCCGCATAGTTCGCCAGTAACCTCTCAGTGTTACTTCTGAACCCGCTGCAAGGCTGCGCCCAGAACCTGCTTCTGGCCGGGTTGTTGGATGAAGGCTACGACCCGCAGATTGGCTGGATCGGTTCTGGAGTCCAGCTTGACCTGCACGTCCCGCGAGAAGGTCTTTCCCGCTTCAATGCTCCCGATTTTCGTGAGACTCTGCACCACTCCCACGTGGGTCAGGCGGCGTCCGCCATTTTCTCCGCGCAAGACCTGAGACTCGGCATGATTCAGCGCTGCGACGAGATACACATCTGCCTTGCGAACCTTGATGTTCTCCAGCAAAGCGTCGGTGTCAATGTGCGCCCGCAGGGTCTTGGAAGGGTCCAGCATAATATCCGAAATCCTGACTGCTACCTTGGGCAACGCCAGGGCCTTTTCTACCGCCTGGCTGGCGAGCCGCGAGTCGTTGCCGACAAATTCGGTGTTGCCGTCCACAACCATCTGCGGGGTATAAACGCTGCCCAGGCCGAAGCGGCTGGAGTACGCGCTCTGCCGATCGCTGAAAAAACGGGAAGAAAAAGGATCGGTCCAGCCGATATGGTTCCAATAGTCCACGTGCTCGCTAAGCACGATCAACTGCGCTCCACTGACGGGCTGGGTGCGATCCAGCTGCTGCAACAGCGCGTCGGCAGGAGGACAACTGGAGCATCCTTCGGAAGTAAAGAGCTCAACCAGAACCGGGGAAGGGGCATCGCCCCGAGGCGTGTCGGAGGCGGACATGAACATCCCGCCGGCAAAAGCAGCAGCCATTAGCACGCCCGATAATTTGATCATTTTCACACCTGCCTGCCCATGCTGAAGTATCGCACGGTCTCGGAATGGATGTGCCGGCAGGATCAAAAGTTACAGGCTGCATTTATATATCTGGAGTCATGCTGAGCTTGCGAAGCATCAGGCGTGCCGCGGATTCGCGGACGGGTAGCGATTGAGTACCATCGACAGCGGCGTCCTTTGGTGCCGCCCTTGTGGGCTATAATCACAAAATTCCCGATTATGCGTTCCCTCGTTTGTTTGGGCCTGCTGTTTTCGTGGTGTGCATCTGCCCAGACGGCCGTTCCCCGAACCAAACCACCTCAATCGGCTTCGTCCAGGTCTACGTTGTCCGCGCCTGCAGTGCCCGCTTTCAAGGATGTGGCCAGGGAGGCCGGCCTGACCGTCTCCCACATTTCCACGCCGGAAAAGAAATACATTGTCGAATCGATGAGCGGCGGCGCCGGCCTGATCGACTGCGATAACGACGGCAAACTGGACATCATCACCGTGAACGGGTCCACCATCGAGCGCTATCGTCAGGGCGGCGACCCTATGATCACGCTCTACCATCAGGATGCGAATTTCAAGTTCACCAACATCACCAGCGCAGCCGGCCTGACGCGCAAGGGCTGGGGAATGGGCGTGGCCGTCGCCGACTACGACAACGACGGGCTGCCGGATATCTATGTCACCGGCTTTGGCGGAAATGCGCTTTACCACAACCTGGGCCACTGCAAGTTTGAAGATGTCACGGACAAAGCCGGGGTGGCCGCGGGCGGCTTTAGTACCGGGGCAGCGTGGGCCGACTATGATCGCGACGGTTTCGTTGACCTCTATGTTTCGCGCTATGTCCACTTCGATATGGACCATCTCCCCACCTTTGGCAGCGACGAGAAAAACTGTCGTTTCAAGGGAATCCTCGTCCAGTGCGGCCCCTGGGGCATGATCGGCGAATCGGATTTGCTCTTCCACAATCGCGGCGACGGTACCTTCGAAGAAGTCTCGAAAAAGGCGGGCATGGAAGATGTAAACAAGTATTACGGCCTGGGCGTGATCTGGGGAGATTATGACAACGACGGCTGGCCCGACCTGTACGTGGCCAACGATGCCGGCCCGAACTACCTCTACCACAACAAGCACGATGGAACCTTTGAAGAAGTCGGCATGCTGTCCGGGATCGCTCTCGGCGGCGATGGCCAGGGCCAGGGCTCGATGGGAGTGGACTGGGGCGACTATCTGCACCAGGGTCTCCTGTCGATGTTCGTGACCAACTTCCATGAACAGCCCGACACCCTATACCGCAATCAGGGCAAGGACGGGTTTTCCGACGTGAGCTGGCCGGCAAAAATTGCGCAACCCACTTTCCTGAAGGTGGGCTGGGGGACTGCATTCTTCGATATGGACAACGATGGCTGGCTCGATATATTCATCGCCAACGGCCACGTGTATCCGCAAGTGGATTCGATCCCCGGCGGACTCTCCTACCGTGAACCTATCCAGCTCTTCCGGAACCGTCGCGATGGCACCTTTGAGGATGTCTCCGGAACGCTGTCCGGAATTCCGCTGGAAAGCCGCCGGGGAGCGGCGTTCGGCGATATCAACAATGACGGGAATATCGACATAGTGCTGATCAATGTGGGGAAGCCGCCCACCTTGCTGTTGAACCAGGGCGGGAACGGCAACCACCGGGTCTTGTTCAAACTGGCCGGCACAACCAGCAACCGGTCGGCGATCGGGGCGCGGGTGACGGTAAGAGCAGGGAAGCTGGCGCAGTTCAGCGAGGTCCGCGCCGGAGGCAGCTACCTTTCACAAAACGATCTCCGCCTGCATTTTGGACTCGGTGCGGAGACCAAAATGAACCAGGTGGAAATCAGGTGGCCCAACGGTGAAGTCGAGGTGCTGCGCGATCTTCCCGCGGATTTTATCTATTCGATTGTTGAAGGCCACGGAATCCAGAGCAGGACGGCGTTGCCGCCTCCCTAGACCGTCAGTCCGGTTCCAGCATTTTCCCCAGTGTGGCTTTGTGTTTGCCGGTTTTCTGTTCTCTGCGATCCGGCACTACACGCGCGGCCGGCGGTGCGCCGATCTGGGCTCTGGCCATGGCTTTTACCTGATCGACCGCGCTGAACTTCTTCGGCTTGCGCTTCTTCTTCGCCATCGCCTCCATCTTGCCATAGCTTGTGTGCGGCAAAGCTGCAATAATTATTGGGAGAGACCGAGCTCACCATGGAAGAACGCGAATTTTTCGATGAACGGCCTGAAAAGAAGATGGCCACGCTGAACTGCCCGCATTGCCATCAACCGGCGGAGTACGAAGTTACCTGGATTGTGCGCACCAAGAAAAGACAATTATCCGGACGCGCCGATGAGCGCGATCGCGCCCGCTTCGCCAAAGCCCGCTCTTACATGCTGCGCAAGGACGACCTGATGGCCTGCAAGAATATGCGCTGCCGCAAACGCTTTGAGATTTCCGGCGTGCAGTCCGTGGTCTTCACCGAGTAAACCGGTTCTACGGGATTACTACGTCCAACTCCGCCTTCGCTCCCATAGGGCGGAACCCGCTATCGGCCAGCGATACTTCGATCGTGTGCTTCCCCGGGGTCAACCCCTCAAAGACCAGACGGTTCGACATCGGCAGGATGTAGGGGCCATTGTCAACCCGATACTGCAGGTGCCCAGCGCCGGACATGCCGCCAGCGAAGTTGATGGGATCGGTGAGAGTGACGTTCCGCACATCCACTTCCACGACCGCGATTCTGCGGGCGGCGTTTTTATCTTTGTCCACCAATCGCGCTTTAAGCTGGGCGCCTTTCACCGGTCCCTGCCATGAGCCGTCCTGGGCTGCTGCCGCCAGAGGCAACAGCAAAGACAAGAACAGTGTAAGGGCCAGGCATTGCCAACGAAGTGTGCGCATCAGGTTCCTCCTGTCGATATTTCGGGCCTCTATTATACTTCGTTCTTCTCCTCCTCCGAATCCTTCTCCGCAACCGAGCCGAGCGATTCGAATATACTCAATCGTTATACTTCAATCGTTCACCCGGCTTTCGCCGGCATGCGGGGAAGGAGCTTGTCTTTGAAGATACTGGTCTGCATGAAACAGGTGCCGCAGAAAGATGCGCCGCTCAAACTGAACGAGGCCGGCACCTGGATCCGCGAGGACGTCTCCTACGAGGTCAATGAACCTGACGCCTTTGCCCTGGAAGAGGCGCTGCGTCAAAAAGAGAAACACAGCGGAGAGGTCGTCGTCATCACCGCCGGTCCGGCGCGCGCCCAGCAGGTGTTGCGCGAGGCCCTGGCCAAGGGCGCGGACCGCGCCATTCACCTTGAAGACGCTGCCTTCGTCGGCCTGGACGCAGCCAACACCGCCCGCGCTTTTGCGGCGGCCATAAAGGATGAAAAATTCGATCTCATCTTTACCGGCCTGCAGTCCGACGATTACGGCTACGCGCAAACCGGCGTCATCCTGGCGGAACTGCTGGGCTGGCCGCACGCCACGATCATTATGCATATCGAAAAAAAGGACAGCGGTATCCGGGTCAAGCGCGAGCTTGAAGCGGGATACTTTCAGTTCGTGGATATGCCCCTGCCCGCCGTGCTCACCATTCAGTCCGGCATCAACAAATTGCGTTACGCCACGCTGATCGGCATCAAGCAGGCCAAAAACAAGCCTTTGCGCAAGGTGCCTTTGGCGGAAGTGCAGTCGGCGATAGGACCCAATATGCAGAAAATCGAGCGCCTCTATATCCCCCAGAAAACCAAAAACACAGAATTTCTGGAAGGCCCGCCGGCCGAAGTGGCGAAGAAGCTGGTAGAAAAACTGCGCAACGAAGTACGCGTGCTGTAGCTGAGAACCGAGAACTCAACTCTGAAAACTGGGTGGATGAAAATCCCAGCCTCGGAACCTGGATTCGCAAACGATAAATCATGCCTGACACAATTCTGGTAATCGTCGAACAACGCGAAGGCAAACTGAACCGCGTGTCCTGGGAAACGCTGACCGCCGGACAAGCCCTGGCCGCCGAAACCGGCTGGACCCTGCAGGCCGCCGTGGTGGGCAGCGGCGTCACCGGCTTCGCCATTGAAGTTGCCGGTAAAAAAGTCGCGAAAGTTTACGCCGTCGACTCGCCCAAACTCGAACCCTACACGCCGGATGCCTTCGCGGCCGCGCTCAAGCAGTTCATCACTTCCATACAACCCAGGCTGGTGCTGATGCCGCACACCTACCAGGTACGCGACTTCGTCCCCAAGCTGGCCACGGCGATGGAACGCACGGCGATCACCGACTGCATCGGCTACAGGAAAGACGGCGACAAACTGCTGTTCACCCGCCAGATGTTTCAGGGCAAACTGGCTGCCGACGTGAGTTTTACCTGCGATGCGCCCTGGTTCGTCACCTTTCAGAATGGAGCGTTTCGCGGAGACAAAGTCGAGGCCGGCACTTCCGCTGCGCCCGTCGAGACTGTCAAGGTTGAAATCGCCGACGGAATCATCCGTAATAAACCGCAGGAAGTGTTCAAGGAAGCCAAGCAGGCGGTCGACCTGACCCAAGCGGAAATCATCGTATCCGTCGGCCGCGGGATCAAGGAGCAAAAAAATATCGAACTGGCCAAGCAGTTGGCCGAGGCCCTTGGCGGCGAACTGGCGGCGTCGCGTCCCATTTGTGATTCGGGCTGGCTGCCCATGGACCGCCAGATCGGATCATCCGGACAAACGGTAGCGCCGAAACTCTACCTCGCGCTCGGCATCAGCGGCGCCATCCAGCACATCGTCGGCATGAAGGGCGCGCGCACCATCATCGCCATCAACAAGGATTCTGAAGCGCCGATCTTCGAGATCGCGGACTTTGCCGTGGTGGGAAACCTGTTTGACATCGTGCCGCCGCTGATTCAGGAAGTGAAAAAGGCGAAGGCGGGAGGGTAAGGTTTCGAGGTTTCACGTTTCAAGGTTTCAACCGGAGCGGCACTGGGAGGTATCGTGAGCCATTCTTATCGAGATTTAATCGTTTGGCAGAAAGCAAAATGCCTAGCAGTTCACATCTACCAGGAGACGGAGAGTTTTCCGAAGGCCGAGACCTACGGACTAACCTCGCAGATTCGACCGAGCCGCGATTTCCGTTGTGTCGAAGATAGCAGAAGGCCAAGGTAGACTGACGGCTGGGGAGTTCCAACAATTTTTGGGACACTCGCGGGGTTCTCTGCTCGAGCTTGAGACGCAACTGGAGATCGCTTGTGAACTGCGGCTCTTGGATAGCAAAGTCTATGAGAACCTGGCACAAGAATCGTATCAAGTCCTTGGTCTGATTAACCGACTGCTGGATTCGTTGCGGAAAATCAAGCGAGCATCCTGAAACGGAGGAACTCCAACGTGCTTGTCTTCTTGAAACGTGAAACCTTGAAACATTGAAACTCGAATGCTGATCTTTCGCAAACCCATCCCCAACATCGAACGACCCCAGATGCCGGCCGACGTGGTCATCGTCGGCGGCGGTCCGGCGGGGATGGCTTGCGCCCTGCGGCTGTCGCAGCTTATCGACCAGCACAACGCCACGAACCCTGATTCGCAGCTCAGCAAGGAAAATATTTACGTTCTTGAGAAGGCCCGCGAAATCGGACAGCACTGTCTTTCCGGCGCGTTGCTCGATCCTTGTTCCATGCGCGAGCTTCTTCCCGGTTTCGAAAAAGAGGCTCCGCTCGATGCCCAGGTAGACAAAGAGGCGGTTTACTTTCTCACCGAGAAGGGCAAGTTCAAGTTTCCCATCACGCCGCCACCGCTGCGCGATCATGGCAACTACGTCATTTCGCTTAACCGCTTTGTCAAGTGGCTGGGCGGCAAGGTGGAAGAAACCGGCATTACGATTTTCACCGGATTCGCCGGCTCGGAATTACTGCTTGACGGCGACCGAGTCACCGGCGTCCGCACCGACGACAAGGGCGTGGACAAGCAGAACCAGCCGAAATCGAATTTCGAACCGGGCTATGATCTGCAAGCAAAAGTTGTAATTCTTGCCGAGGGGACGCGCGGCTCGCTCACCAAGCAGCTGATCGCGCGCTTCGCTCTGGATCGCGACCGTAATCCGCAAACCTACGGGCAGGGCATCAAGGAACTTTGGGAAGTTCCCGCCGGACGCATCGCACCCGGGGAAGTCATTTACACCATGGGCTGGCCGCTGACCACGAAGGAATACGGCGGCGCCTGGATTTACGGCGGTAAAGATAACGTAGTTTCGCTCGGCTTCGTCGTGGGGCTCGACTATCCCGATCCGCGTCTTGATCCGCAACGCGTGCTGCAGGAGTTCAAGAAGCATCCCCTCGTCGCCAGGCTGCTCGAAGGCGGCAAGATGATTCGCTACGGGGCGAAATCACTGCCTTATGGCGGCTGGTGGTCGATTCCGCCGGTTGCCGGCAATGGTTGGATGATCCTGGGCGACTCCGCCGGCTTGGTCAACTCGCAGCGCCTGAAAGGGATTCATCTCGCCATCAAAAGCGGCATGCTGGCCGCCGAGACGGCGTTTGAAGCGCTGAAGAAAAACGATTTCTCCGCCGCCAGCTTAAGCGATTTTCAGCGGAGAGTGGAATCGAGCTGGATCAAAGATGAGCTGTGGCGAGTCCGCAACTTTCATCAGGGCTTCGAGCATGGTTTCTGGCGGGGCCTGATCAATGCCGGACTGCAACAGTTCACCGGAGGGCGCGGCCTGCGCAACCGCTATCATTCAACCGCGGGATATCAGCACCTGAAGAAGCTCGCCGACTTGCCCGCCGACGGCGGCGAGGACGCCCGCCTGCTCGGTCCGGCGAAGGGCGACGGTAAACTGACTTTCGACAAGCTGACCGATCTTTACCACTCCGGCACCAAGCACGAAGAGGACCAGCCGGCGCACCTTGTCATTCACGACACCGACGTCTGCAACACGCGCTGCGGCAAGGAATTTGGTAACCCATGCCAGAATTTCTGCCCGGCGAATGTGTATGAGATGGTCGAGGACGCCACGCAGCCTAACGGCAAGCGCATCAGCCTGAACCCGTCGAACTGCGTACACTGCAAGACTTGCGACATCGCCGATCCGTACCAGATCATCACCTGGGTGCCGCCCGAGGGCGGCGGCGGACCAAATTACGACGGGATGTAATGCCAGGGTCCGTGGGGGGAGGGTCGGAGCCTGCCCTCATCGAAACTTCTTTGCCACGGATCGCACGGATTGGCACGGATGAGTTGCGCTATCC
>JBOGLC010000047.1:0-6115 GCA_050746005.1 Terriglobales bacterium | reverse complement strand
CTGAGGAAGCGGACCCTTCGCTACGCGAAGGGGCCCGACGAAGGACCTATGCAAGCGATGATAGCGCCCAGATCCCGCCGATCTTGATGGCGGCGGTTGTGTTGGCGATGGGAGGCATCAGTGAAGCCCCATGCGAAATGTAGAGGTCCTTCGCTTGCTTGCGTCCCGCTTCGCGGAACGGAAGACTGCTCAGATGAAATGAAAACGGAGAGTACGCGCTCGAAGCACAAACCCCACTATCCGCGCATTAGTAACATCGGGCGCCCCACCAACCCTGCTAGACTTCTAGATTCGATTTTGGAAATCTCACGCTCATGCCTGTTTTGCGGGTTGTAGTTCTGTGGCACCAACATCAGCCGTTTTACAAGGACCTGGTCACTGGCGAGTACCGCATGCCCTGGGTCCGGCTGCACGCGCTCAAAGACTACTACGGCATGGTCAAGCTGCTGGATGAGTTTCCCAACGTTCACCAGACTTTCAATCTCGTTCCGTCCTTGATCACCCAGATCCAGGACTATGTGACCGGAGCGGCGCGTGACCCGTTGCTGGAAATTGCGGCGAGGCCGGCTAACGATCTAACTTCTGCCGAACGTCTCTTCGGGTTGCAGTATCTTTTCCAGGCGAATCCCCAAAACCTGATTGGACGTTATCCGCGTTACCAGGAGTTGTGGGACCGCTTTCGCAGCGCCGGCAGCGCGCCTGATGCCGCTGAGAAATATTTTTCGCAGCAGGACTTTACCGATCTGCAAGTGCTGTCGCAGATCGCCTGGTTCGATGAATTCTTTCTGGACGATCCGGAGATCGCGGGCCTGATCCAAAAAGGGCGAGGCTACTCTCTTGAAGATCAAAGCTTCGTAATGGCGCGGGAACGGGAACTGCTGGCCAGGGTTTTGCCCGCGCACGCCGAAGCAGCCCAGCGCGGCTTGATCGAGATTTCGACCTCTGCGTTCTATCACCCGATTCTGCCACTAGTTTGCGATACCAGCGTGGGCGCGGTTTCGACTCCGGGCCTGCCGTTGCCCCAGAATCGATTTCGCCATCCCGAAGATGCGCGGGAACAAATAGAGCGTGGACTGAATCTGCATCAGCAGGTCTTCGGGATTCGTCCCCAGGGCCTGTGGCCGTCCGAGGGCAGCGTTTCGGAGGAAGTCCTCGGCATCGCTCAACGTCTGGGCGTGAAGTGGATGGCCACGGACGAAGAGGTACTGGGACGCAGCTTGGGTGTTTCGTTCGCGCGGGACGGGCATGGGCATCTTCCGGGTGAGCTGGCGCAAACGCTCTACACCATCCATCGCTTCAAGAATGATCAGACCGAGATGAACCTGATTTTTCGGGATCACACCCTCTCGGATCTGATCGGCTTTGTGTACTCCGGCATGCCGCCTCGGGAAGCCGCCAACCATCTCATGCACAACATCAGACAATCCGCTCAACCTATTCTTGATGCAGGACATGATGCCGTGGTCCCAATCATCCTGGATGGCGAGAATGCCTGGGAATACTATCCTCGCTCCGGCCGGGAATTCCTGCGGCGATTCTACGATGCGTTGCAGGGCGATTCTGGGGTGGAAGCGACTACCGTCTCAGAGGCCATTCAACGGCACCAGGCTTTTGCCCGGCTCAAGTCGCTGGTTCCCGGATCATGGATTCACGCCAACTTCAACGTCTGGATTGGCGCGGCGGAAGACAATCGCGCCTGGGACTATCTCTACAATGCCCGCAATTTCTACGCCCAGGCTGCGCCCGAGGCCGGCGAGGCGCAACGCCAACTCGCCTTTGAAGAAATCCTGATTGCGGAAGGCAGTGACTGGAACTGGTGGTACGGGCCGGAACATCACTCATCGAATGACCGCGAATTCGACGAACTCTACCGCAAGCATCTTTCTAATGTTTATCAGCTGCTGGGCAGCCGCCCGCCAGACTATCTGTCGCAGCCGATTATCGGCGGCGCGGATCGGCCCGCAGTGGTACCCCAGTCGGCCTACATTCATCCCCGAATCACTGGAGATATGGTGCGCTACTTCGAGTGGATGGGCGCAGCCGTGTACACCGCCGACCGGCGCGCCGGTGCAATGCACGGTAAACAGTTTCTGCTCGACTCGGTTCAGGCGGGAATCGACGAAGCTTACATCTACGGGCGCCTCGACTTTGCCGAGAACAGACTTCCGGCGACAGAGTTCGAACTTGTGGTCAATTTGGAATCCTGGGCAAATGGGGAGCCGCGACCGCGATGCACATTGCTCCTTGACGTCCGGGTAGAAGCAGGAAAGATCGAGAGCTGGAAGGTCGGCGTTCCTGATTCCGACCCGCCGCTAGCGGACTCGGCCCAGCCGGGCAACCAGGTCTCGGTGGCGCTGTTCCGAAACTTCGAATTCAAGATTCCTCTGGGTTGGTTGCTTGCCATTCCCGTGACTGCGGCCGGTGAAGGGGTAGGCGGCAGGCCCGCGGTGCCGGTGGCGATCAGGCTGCGACTGCGCTTCACCTTGTGGCAAAACGGTCTGCCCGCGGACGCGCTACCGGTAGAGGGATGGATGGAATTGCAACTGCTCAGGGAAGAAGACTTGATCGCCATGCAGTAGTCCAAAAATAATGCGGCCCCGGGCCGGGGCCGCATTCCTGCGCCGCTCCGCGGCAACAGATTAGAAAGCTACTGACCGCCCGTCTCTGCCGTCATGGCCAAGGGGCGGCTCAATTCCATCATCAACTCTGTGCCTGACGGCAACACCGCCGAGCGCTTCTTTCCCAGCCAGTGCGCGACCGTGAGAGTAGCGCCAATTCCTCCGCCGATGAGCAGACCTTTGCCTCCGCCGGCCAGGCCGCCGATCAGCATTCCGCCGCCCGTGCCCATGCCGATTTCAGTCAGGTCCTTGCCGTTATAGCCATCGCCCTTGAACTGGCCCTCGGCGTTCACATCGGTTCCATTGCGCAGGCTGGTGTCTACGATCGCGGCATTGAGCAGGTAGCGTTCGCCGTTGGGCAGCACGACCGCTTCGGGAAAAATTCCGATGGTCGGTTTGCCCGCGATCCGGCGCGGTTCATTAATCTTGGTGACCCGTCCCTGAACCGTGGCTCCGACAGGAATTACAGTCTTTCCGTCCAGCACTACGGCGTCAACCACTCGCCCGGAGAAGGCATCGCCTTCCTTGCTGGTAAAAGTGGAGAGTGTGTTTTCCAGTTTGACTTTAAAGGACGTGCCCGCGGGTAGAGCCATATTGGTCTGTGCACCAGCCGTGGCCGCCAGTAGTATTACCGCCAGCATCCCAAATATTTTCTTCATTCCGCCTCCTGATTTTCCCTCGCTAAACGCTTCAACCGGAAACTGATAACTTCCTCACCGCTTCGATGACCTGGTCGAACGGCGCCCGATCGGTCTGACTGGTGCCGCGGTAGATGTACCGAACTTTGCGGTCGCGATCGATGACCAATGACGCTGGATGCGCAATGTTGATCGCGTCCATGCCCAGAGCGTGATGCAGACCGTAAGCTTTGGTCACCGAACGGTCTTCATCCAGCAGAAAAGGAAACGACACGGGATGCGATCGCAGAAACTTGGCCGGCTTCCACACGCCCGTGCCTTTCTCTGCCGCGATGTACACGAGCTGCGCTCCCACCTGCTCGATTTCAGTTTTCATAAGCTCTAACTGAGCCATGCGCTGTACGCAGTTCGGTCACCAGGTGCCGCGCAGGAACTCTACGATCAACGCGCTGCGAGACAGGAAACCGGACAGGGAAAGAATCCCGTCTCGATTGGCCGCCGACAATAAAAATTCCGGTGCGCGCGAGCCGACAGCCAGAGTTTCTGTGCGATCGGACATCTGCTTGCGACTGTAGAGCACAAGCGGCTGTCCACAACCTGTGAAAAACCTAATGAACCAGCGTAGACACGGGCTTAAGATGATGTGGCGCGGGCACCCCATCCGAGTACATGCCGACTGAACACCGCCGGCAGGAAGGTCGAAGGAATTTCACGCAGCTAGACCTGATGCGTCTCGGCCGCCCGGGAGTCTCGCGGCCGAGAGCGCCCGCGCCACGCCGAAAAGCCGATATAATCTCCAGTCCCACCAACAAAGGAAAACAGACGATCATGGACGTCATCACGCAGATTCAGGAAATTCAGGCGCGGGAGATTCTCGATTCCCGCGGCAATCCCACAGTCGAAGCCGAAGTCACACTGGCGGACGGAACCAGAGGGCGCGCGGCAGTTCCCAGCGGGGCTTCGACCGGCGAGCACGAGGCGGTGGAGTTGCGCGACGGCGACGCCAGCCGATATCTGGGCAAGGGCGTGCTGAAAGCGGTCGAGAACGTGAACGGCGAGATTGCCGACGCGCTGGCCAACCTGGACGCCGCCGAGCAACGCGCCATCGATCAGAAAATGATCGAACTCGACGGCACCGCCAACAAAAGCCGGCTGGGCGCCAACGCCATCCTGGCGGTTTCGATGGCGGCAGCGCGGGCGTCGGCCGCCGCCTTCAGTCTGCCGCTCTACCGTTATCTCGGCGGCGCCGGCGCCAATATCCTGCCTACACCGATGATGAACATCCTCAATGGCGGCGCTCATGCCGACAACAATGTGGACTTTCAGGAATTCATGGTGATGCCGGTGGGAGCAGAGTCTTTCTCAGACGCCCTGCGTTGGGGCGTCGAGGTATTCCACACCTTGAAAGGCGTGCTCAAGAAGCGCAGCTACAACACCGCGGTCGGAGATGAAGGCGGCTTCGCCCCCTCAGTGAAATCGAATGTCGAAGCCATTGAAGTGGTGCTCGAAGCCATCACCCAGGCGGGATATAAGCCCGGAGAAGAGATCGCCATCGCGCTCGATCCCGCGGCCAGCGAGTTTTATCAGGACGGCAAGTACGTCTTCAAGAAGTCCGACAAGTCGGCGAAGAGCTCCGACGACATGGTGCGCTTCTGGGCGAAGTGGGCAAAGGACTATCCCATTGTTTCGCTGGAAGACGGACTATCGGAAAACGACTGGGAGGGCTGGCAGAATCTGACGAAAGAACTTGGCGGAAAGATCCAGCTAGTCGGGGACGACTTGTTCGTCACCAATGTCGAGTTCCTGCAGAAGGGAATCGACAAACAGGTCGCCAACTCGATTCTCATCAAGGTCAACCAGATTGGCACGGTCAGCGAGACCCTGGACGCGATCGACCTGGCGCGTCGGAACGGCTATACCTCGATCATTTCGCACCGTTCGGGTGAGACCGAAGACACATTCATCGCCGACCTCGCTGTCGCAACCGGCGCCGGCCAGATCAAGACCGGCTCCGCTTCGCGCACCGATCGCATCGCCAAGTACAACCAGTTGCTCAGGATTGAAGAGGAGCTGGGCGACGCTGCGAGGTTCCTGGGGCTGACAGCGTTGAACTACAAGGCCTGACCCCAATCAGAGGCTTTTCGATTGCAGCACCACGGATGTCGTGCGACATCAAAATCCCATCGTGTCGTCCGCCGAAGGCCCGTAGGTGGCAGGCACCGGCTTGTTGTTCAGACGCAAGTACACGCCGAGTTGGGCGCGGTGGTGCACCAGGTGATTCAGGAACATTTGCCGGTACGCCAGAAAGCGCGATCCCTCGAAAATCGGCTTGCCCTGAAAACTCAGTTTCCAGTTCTCGGTCCACGCCTCATCGGGTGTGTTTTTCAAGGCCGCCCGAACCTGAGCGGCGCCCTCGTCGAAGACTCGCACAAGCTGGCTGGCCGACTCAAAAGCGACGCGTTTTCGAGTGCTCTTGGAAAAATCTAATTCCGGGGTGGTCAGGATCGTAAGGCCGAATCCCGCCAGCTCTGCGACATGGGGAGCAAGTTTGTTCAGCGGCATCGACTTGGCATGGGGCGTGAAGTCTTTGTTGTCCTCGGGCACACGCTCCAAAGTGGTGCGTGTGGCTTTCGTTTCAGCATCAAATTCAAGTAGTAGAAGATCGCTGATGTGCATGGTTCCTCCCAATTAGGATAGAACGACTATAGTATGCAGTTGCGAATTTGAAAACCTCGTGGGATCAGTTTGGAATCGTAGCGCTGCGATCCAGCCCAGCCCTCATCTTGAACCCCTGTCATCCTGAGCGCAGACTTGCGTCCCGCGAAGCGGGCCGCAAGCAAGCGAAGGACCTCTGCATTT
>JBOGLC010000046.1:0-35460 GCA_050746005.1 Terriglobales bacterium | reverse complement strand
GCCTTCAGGCCTGCAGTAAAAGCGAACGGGTGCAGCAGGCCTTCAGGCCTGCAGTAAAAGCGAACGGGTGCAGCAGGCCTTCAGGCCTGCAGTAAAAGCGAACGGGTGCAGCAGGCCTTCAGGCCTGCAATAAAAGCGAACGGGTGCAGCAGGCCTTCAGGCCTGCAATAAAAGCCGCCCCCTCGGAGGGCTTTAGCCCCTGAGGTACCTCAGCGGCTAAAGCCGCCACCATTAACCAGTGTCAATGCAGCGCTGAAGCGCTGCTCCACCCATCCGATCTTCAAGTGTCAATGCAGCGCCCCCCGGATGATGGTCTTTCTTACTTCCCCGCTTGGGCTCAGCACCACCAGGTCGGCGGGCGCGCCGGCCCGGAGCGAGCCGCTGTGCTCCAGGCCCGCCACGCGCGCGGGGTTCAGCGTCGCCAGGCGCACCGCTTGCTGTAAATCCCATCCGGCGAATTGCATCACGTTTCGCACTGCCCGGTCCATGGTCAACACACTGCCCGCCAACGATTCTCCCACCATGCACTTGTCGTCTTTCACTTCAACTTCGAGCGCACCCAGGCGATAGCGACCGTTGGGCATGCCGGTGGCGGCAGTGGCGTCGGTGATCAGCACCGCGCCTTCCGGCCCTTTGGCCTTGAGGAAGAGTTGCACGATCACGCGATCCAGGTGAATTCCGTCCGCGATGATGTCGGCAGAGAGCCGGGGATCGGTCAGCACTTCGCCAAGAATTCCGGGATCGCGATGATCCAGCGGCCGCATGGCATTAAACGTGTGGGTGGCGTGGCGAGCGCCCGCAGCGAATCCGGCACGAGCGGCTTCCAGGTCGGCATTGGAGTGTCCCAGGCTTACACAAACCTTGCGCTTGCCCGCCTCCGCAATGACCTCAAGCGCGCCGGGTAATTCGGGTGCAATCGTCAGCACTCGAATGTGTCCCCGCGCTGCCTGCCAGAAGCGGTCAAACGCCGCCAGAGACGGAGCCAACAGGTTTTCCGGAGGATGAACTCCGCGCCGCTGGTGGCTGATAAACGGACCTTCGAGGTGAATTCCCAGCGGCCGCGCCCGCAGCTCGCCGGTTTCCGGAGTACTGGCGTGCCGATTCTGGTCAGCCGCTTCGATCGCACCCGCCAGCCGCGACAAAGCGGAAAGGGTGGCGTCGAGCGGAGCCGTGACCGTCGTAGGGAAATAGCTGCTGACCCCGTGTGCGGCCAGAAGCCGCTCCACCGGAGGCAAAGCGCCGGCGCCCGCCTCCATCACATCGTGCCCGGCGCCACCGTGAATGTGGATGTCAACAAACCCGGGCGCCACAATGCCGTCGCCAAAATCCACCGATCGGCTATTTGAGGGAGTTTCCCGGCGCTCTCGCGAACTCACTTCAACGATGGATCCGTCTTCCACCAGCAGCAGCGGCTGCTCGATTCGCTCCAGCGGTGTAAACAAGGTGGCGGCGGTGAGCGCGATCATAGATGTCTGGGGCTATTCGTGAAGCAACATTCTATAGGAAAATCCAGGTGAGTCCCGGGCCAAGGAAGTGAGTGAACGGAAGATGCAGAGGCTGCAGAGTAGGCGGTTCCTGTGCGCAGCCCGCCCGCCGCCAAGTGCTATACTTTGAAACGGAATCAGACGCCGGCGCGGCGCATGCCCGGGCCCGCGTGGTTTCAATCGTCGCTTCAGTTTGACCTAGTCGGGGCGTGGCTCAGCCTGGTAGAGCACCTGGTTCGGGACCAGGGGGTCGGAGGTTCAAATCCTCTCGCCCCGACCAATTCTTTCGGGTCCAGCCCGGAGACATGGGTGACAGAACGTACCTAAGACATGGGTAACAGTTTTGGGCCGAACGGATTTTCGAGCGGTTCGCGCGGAGCAGCGCGAAGTCGAAGGACCCCTATAACTTGATCAGTCCGTGGCCGGGTAGGGGTCCCTCGACTTGCGCTCGGTATGACAACTATTCGCCGCGGAGGATCGCGAAGGCGATGATGGTTTCTCCGCTCGCTCCCGTGGTTTCCTCAAGCTCTTTCAGTAGAGCTTCTTCAAGATGATCCGGATCGGGATGCATCTCATGGGCGATTACTTCTTCTTCTGTGGCGCCGACAAAGCAGAGCTCGCAATGTCCGAGATCATTTTCTGAGGTTAGTGCGGGCCCGAAGGTGCGGCAAATCACGGGACGGGATTCGTAGAGTTCACAGGTTCCCGTTTCGGGGTCGAGCACGGGACAAGGCTCGTTGTTGCCATACTCGTCCCAGTGTTTGCAGGCTTCGTCGGAGTCGTCGTCGTTCAACAATCCTGTGACCGGATCGCCGGGAAAGCCGGGAGAAAGCCGCGCGACGGAAGCCTGAGCGCGTTCCCGAATACGGTTGGCGCGCTGCGGATCCTGCCGCTCGAGTTCGGCCAGTCCCTTTCTCAGGCGGATCGCGTCCAGCTGATTGATGGCGAAGACTCCCACACAACATTGCGAGCAACCGGGCTTGCAGGCCAGCCATTTGCCGCTCTTGTGGAATGCATCGGCAAGCGCAGAATTCACGATCTGAATCAACTGCTGGTCTCGGACTGGCGCGTTAATGGGCATCAGGGACAAGAATAACCTACCGGATGGACGGTTTGATCGAGGTTTCAGTATCGACGGTAATCGATCAGGGTTACCGGGGTCGAACCCACAGTTGACCTTGCCGAAAGTAAGTCCATGTGTTGAGCCGCAAACAGCGTCAGGGCCCGCAAAGATCGCGAAGAAGATCCAGGCTCGCTGGTTTTGCTCGAATGAAATTTCCGGCTATCATGTCCCCCTATGCCTAATAAAGTGCGCTGGGGAGTGCTGGGCGCGGCCAAGATCGCGGTAAAAAAAGTCATACCGGGAATGCAGAAAAGCCAGTGGTGCGAGATCGCTGCGATTGCCTCTCGTGATCGTAACAAGGCCGAAGACGCGGCCCGTACCCTCGGTATTGCCAAGGCCTACGGATCTTATGAAGAATTGCTGGCTGATCCAAACATTGATGCCATCTACAACCCTCTGCCGAACCAGTTACATGTTCCCTGGTCGATCAAAGCTGCCGAAGCCGGCAAGCACGTGCTCTGTGAGAAGCCGCTGAGCCTGACCGTGGCCGAGGCCAGAAAGCTGCTGGCAGCGCGGGACCGCGCGAAAGTGAAGATCGGCGAGGCTTTCATGGTGCGCACTCATCCGCAGTGGCTGCGCGCCCGCGAGTTGGTCGGTTCGGGGCGCATTGGCCAGCTGCGCGCCGCCACCGGTTTTTTCAGTTACTTCAACAACGATCCGAAAAATATTCGCAACAATCCGGAATACGGCGGCGGCGCGGTGATGGATATCGGATGCTATGCCATCAACACACCGCGATTCATCTTTGGGCAAGAGCCCACCCGAGTCATGGGATTGGTTGAGCGCGACCCGCAGATGAAAGTCGACCGGCTGACCTCCGCCATGCTCGATTTTCCGTCGGGACAATCCACGTTCACTTGCAGCATGCAGCTTGTGCCCTATCAGCGCAGCCAGTTCTTTGGAACCAAAGGGCGCATCGAGATTGAAATTCCGTTCAATGCTCCGCCTGACCGGCCCTGCCGGATCCTGATCGATGACGGGAAAGACGTTTTCGGAGGCGGGATAACCACAGAGGAGTTTCCTGTGTGCGACCAATACACGCTGCAGGGCGACGCGTTCTCGCGCGCTGTGCTTGAAGGGGGAGAGGTGCCGGTCCCGCTCGAGGATGCGATCAAGAATATGGCGGTGATCGATGCTCTTTTCCGTTCCGCGGAATCGGGTAAGTGGGAAACTCCGTAGAACCAACATCGATCGGTTCCCTTCGCCGCGAGCTTGTTGGCGAAAACCTCAGTAACATCCATCCTTCGTGATATTCTTAATAAAGAAGCTGCGTCCCCGCCCTTTGGGCAATTTCCCGCAGTTCCCGTAAATACCATGATTTCAGTAAGCAATGTGTCAATGCGCTACGGCGCCAAAGTTCTGTTTGATGAGGTATCCACCGGCTTCACGCCGGGGAAGCGCTATGGGCTGACCGGGCCGAATGGAGCCGGCAAGTCCACTTTCATGAACCTGCTGACCGGCGAACTGGAGCCGCAGAAGGGGACGGTGGTGCGCCCGAAAAAACTCGGGGTTTTGAGCCAGGACCAGTTTGCGTTCGATAAATATCGCGTACTCGACACGGTCATCATGGGCAACAAGCGCCTGTGGGCGGCCATGGAGGAGCGCGACAGAATTTATTCGAAACCGGAGATGACCGATGCGGATGGCATGAAGCTGGGCGAACTGGAGGGCGTTGTCGGAGAAGAAGACGGCTACACCGCCGAGAGTGACGCCGCCATCCTGCTGGAAGGCCTGGACATTCCCGACGCTCTGCACGAGCGGAAAATGGGCGAACTGCAGGGCGGACAGAAAGTGCGTGTGCTGCTGGCCCAGGCGCTCTTTGGACATCCGCAGGCCCTGCTGCTCGACGAACCTACCAACCACCTGGATCTCGACTCAATCCACTGGCTGCAGGGCTTCCTGAATCAGTATGACGGGGTGGTGATTGTGATCTCGCACGACCGTCATTTCCTGAACCGGGTGTGCACCCATATCGCCGATATCGATTATCAAACCATCATCACTTATACCGGCACTTACGACGACATGGTGGTGGCGAAGACCCAGATTCGTTCTCAGATCGAATCGCAGAACGCCCAACGCGAAAAGAAGATTTCTCAGCTGAACGAATTCATCGCCCGCTTTTCCGCCGGTACTCGTTCCAGCCAGGTGCAATCGCGGCGCAAGGAAGTCGAACGTCTGCAGGTGACGGAGCTGGCGAGGTCAAACATCCAGCGTCCTTATTTGAAGTTTGAGCAGAAACGGCCTTCCGGGAAGCACATTCTCGAAATCGAAGGTGTGACCAAGTCGTACGACGACGCGCAGGTGATCCGGAATTTCACCGCCAGCATTGTGCGCGGAGAGAAAATTGCGCTGATGGGGCGGAACGGCGCGGGCAAGACCACGCTGTTGAACGCTTTACTGGCCAATTCTCCGACCATTCCGGAAGCCGAACTTCGCAAGACCAGCGGATATGACGGGCCATTTCTAACCAGCGGAAAGGTCATCTGGGGACATGAAGCTGCGGTGGGGTATTTTGCCCAGGACCACAAGGCATTGATCCAGCCGGGAATGACGGCTTTCGAGTGGCTGCATCAATGGGAGCCGGGCGCTTCCAACGAGGAGATTCGGGGCTTGCTGGGTCAGATGCTGTTTCCCCGGGAAGATGGCGACAAGAAAACCGAGGTCCTTTCCGGCGGCGAAGCGGCGCGCCTGATTTTCTGCAAACTGATGTTGCAGAAGCCCAATGTTCTGGTCTTCGACGAGCCTACCAACCACCTGGACCTGGAATCGATCAATGCGCTTAACATCGCGCTGCAGCGCTATCACGGAACCGTGCTCCTATGTACGCACGACGAAGATCTGATCGATGAGGTGGCCACCCGCGTCTGGCACTTCGAGGGAAATCATCAAATCACTGATTTCAAGGGTGCGTACGAGGAGTATCAGGCGGCGCTCGTCTAGCAGGCCCGGCAGAACATCGAGTTTACAAGTTTAAGCCCTCTCATCCCCGCGAGGACCTCCTGCCAGCCGGGCAATACAGTGGTGGGATAGAAGTGCGGCCTCGCTTTCTTACCAGATTTTCTCGCCTTGTATCAAATCACAGAGTTGCTGAGTCCTCAATCATCCGTGGAAATTCATGGTTTATCACTTTGCCTGAGCCAAGGTCGGGGTCTGAAGGCCGCGCCCAAGAGCCAAAAAAGGCTTCGGGTCGCGCTTGAGACACCTGGCCGGGCGGCTCCATATCCCGGAAGAGATGAGCAACTTTCTGGCTGCCCGATCATCTCAATACTCTACGCCGGCAGGGGTGTGTCTGTCGGTTGCTCACGGGGGTGGCAATGCTCGCTGCAAAGGAACGAATTGAGATGCGGTACGACTTGCTGGCACGTCTGCAGCAGGCACGCGCCGAGACTGACCGACTGTTCGCTCAGGTCAAGCCCGAATTCCTCTACCAGCGTCCGATTGCAGAGAGGCACCGCATCGTCTTCTATATCGGGCATCTGGAAGCGTTCGATTGGAACCTGCTGCGCGAGCGGGTTTTCGGGCGCGCTAGTTTCCACTCCGAGTTTGACAACCTGTTTGCCTTTGGCATCGATCCGGTGGATGGCGGCTTACCCTCAGACCAGCCATCCGACTGGCCTTCCCGGGACGAGGTGCGCGATTACGTGACTCGCGTCCGGCAGGCGCTTGATGAAGGTCTGGGAGCAGCGGCGTTGTCTGAACCGGCCAGCGGGGAGGGATTCTCGCCGGATCGACTACTCCATGTAGCCATCGAGCACCGTCTGATGCATGCCGAAACTCTGGCGTACATGCTGCACCAGCTGCCGTTCGACAACAAGGTTCGCAAGCCGCGCCTGCCCGAGTTGGTTGTGCGTCCGGTGACGCCGCAAATGGTCGAGATCCCGTCGGGCGCGGTCACTCTTGGCCTGTCGAGGCGTCAACCCAATGTGTTTGGCTGGGACAACGAGTACGAATCGCAGGTCGTCGCGGTACCCACGTTTGCCATCGATCGTTACGAAGTCACGAACCGCGAATATCTGCAGTTCCTCGATGCGGGAGGCTATCAGGATCGCGGCCTGTGGAGTGATGCGGACTGGAAGTGGAAGACGGAGCACAACATCCTGCATCCGGTTTTCTGGAGTCATGTCAACGGCGAGTGGCGATACCGAACCATGTTTGAAGAGGTTCCTCTGCCGCATGATTGGCCGGTTTACGTGAGCCACGCGGAAGCCAGCGCGTACGCGCGCTGGGCCAAACGGGCGTTACCTACGGAGGCGCAGTGGCATCGAGCCGCGTATGGTACGCCCGAAGGAACTGAGCGGCCTTATCCATGGGGTGCCGAGGGGCCCGATCGCAGATTTGGAAACTTCGATTTCGAGAGTTGGAATCCCACGCCGGTTGGGGCGTTTCGCCAGGGCGAAAGCGCGTTCGGGGTCTCCGACCTGGTCGGAAACGGATGGGAATGGACGGCCACGCGGTTCGCACCTTTTCCCGGTTTTAAACCTTTTGAATTTTATCCCGGGTATTCGGCGAACTTCTTCGATGGCCAGCACTATGTGATGAAGGGCGGCAGCGCCCGGACGGCAAGTTGCATGCTTCGCCGGTCTTTTCGCAACTGGTTTCAGCCCCACTACCAATACGTCTACGCGGGATTCCGCTGCGTGAGGAATTAGATGAATAAAAAGAGCCATTTCATGCTGACGCACGCCATTACAGCCGATCCCGCGCTGGAATTTGCCGCGGAAGTACGCGCCGGACTCACTCGCGACGGGCAGAGGGAATTGCCTTCCAAATATCTCTATGACGATGTCGGTTCCGCGTTGTTTGAGGTCATCAGCGTTCTGCCGGAATATGGCTTGACCCGGGCGGACGAACGGCTCCTCAGGCGGCATGCGCACGAGATTGTGGAGCAGGTCCCGGGCCCGGTGGCGGTGGCTGAACTGGGCAGCGGAAGCGGCAAAAAAACGCGCTGGCTGCTGAAGGCGCTTTGCCGCCGACAGCATGTCTCTTACTTTCCCATCGAAATTTCCCCGACCGCTCTGGCCATGTGTGAGCGCGAGCTGGGCGACATCGATTGCATGAGCATCGTGGGCTTCGAGCGCGAATACCTCGATGGCCTGCTTGAGGTGGCGGCGCGGCGTCGCGACGGCCAGAATCTGCTGGTGTTGTTTCTGGGGAGCACAATCGGAAACTTCGACCGGCCGGCGGCGGCAAAGTTCCTGCGGCAAGTGCGCCAGATTCTCGAGCCTGGCGATTCCCTGTTGCTGGGCACCGACCTGGAAAAGCCGATCCCACAGTTGCTGTCGGCTTATGACGATCCTCTCGGCGTCACGGCGGCGTTCAACCTGAATCTGCTCGCTCGCATCAATCGGGAACTCGATGCGGATTTCATCCTGGAACAATTCGAGCACGTAGCCCGGTTTAATCCGGACGCTCGCAGTGTGGAGATGCATCTGCGATCCCGCCGGGAGCAGGTGGTCACGATCGCCCGGGCAGAGCTGAACGTTACGTTGCTGGAAGGGGAAACGATCTGGACCGAGAGCAGCCACAAGTATTGCCCCAGGGAAATGTCACGGATCGCGAGCGAAGCCGGTTTCCTGTGCACGGCGCAGTGGATTGATCAGGAGTGGCCCTTCGCCGAGAACCTGTTGGTGGCGCAATAGTCCAAAGGGGAAGTAAGCGGTGGTGATGGTGCTAGCAACAGCAGGTCTTGGCAGTGGCTGAATTTGCGACCGTTGCCATTCAGCGGATAGGCACGCAAGATCCCTTCGACTGCGCTCAGGGCAGGCTCTTCGGGACTAAAGTCCCTCAGGATGACAGCCTTTCGAAGTTGCATTTCAAATTCAGCCACTACCCAGGTCTTTCGACGGCGGGAGGAACTCGCAAGCGAGTTCCTCTCTCCGCTCAAGAGGACTTTGTTTGTTAGCTTCCCCCGCACGGTCGATACCGTCATCTCGACAGTTGTAAAAAGATTGTCAACACTGGGTTGCAAAGCCTGGTTATCAGGCAAGTTGTTGTTGTCCTTACGCAGTTCGTGACGGTTCTTCCCCAAGAAGACCTTGGCCCAGACCTGCGGCTGGCCTTTTTTGCGGGCCGATCATTTCTTCGCTGCGACTTTGTCGTGGCCATAATACTCATAGGCCGACATCGGCTTCTCTCCACCTTTCTTCCAGACGCGTCCGTCTTCCGACAGCTTGCCGAGCGCGCGCGCCATCTCGCGAACGTGCATGGCAACGGACCCGCAACAGGAGCCGATGTAGTTGATTCCAATTTCCTGGGCGCGAAGCGCATAGTCGCCCATTTCTTTTCGAGTCAGCTGCAAGGGATCGAGAGCCAGCGGAAATTCCGGCAAACTGGTGAAGTCGGGTTTGTCCCTGGGAGTGCGGTAGGCCACGGGCTGGCAGGCGAGATAGCCGGAGACTGCTTGGCGCATCTGTTCCATCGCCGGAAGAGTGTGATCGGGAGGACGCAGGCAATTCATACCGACGATGTCAGCCCCGGCGTCCAGCAGCGCTTTGGCGGATTCCGCGGCGGACTTGCCGTCCGCCGTCTCATCTTTGTTCTCGAAGCAGACGGTTACCATCACCGGCAAGCCGGTTTTCTTTGCCCGCTCGACCGCGATCAGGGCCTCGCCCAGCCAGGAAAAAGTCTCGCCGATGATGAAGTCCACGCCTTCGTCGACCTGGACCGAGAGTTGTTCGTCGAAAGTTTTACGAACCCGGTCCGCCGCTGCCGGACTGTTGGGCTCGTACATCCAGGTCAGGCTGAGATTGCCCGCGACCAGACACTTGTCCCCCGCGACTTCGCGAGCGATCCGCACGGCCGCGCGATTCAGTTCTTCGAGCCTGTTCTCCAGACCGACGGTGGCCAACTTGTCGCGGCTGGCATAAAACGTCAGGGCCTGTAAAACATCGGCTCCGGCTTCGCGAAATTCAACGTGCAACTCGCGCAGCGCTTCGGGATGGAGCAGCGCAACTTCCGGAGTGAACGGACCCGCGCGCACCCACCCTCGTTTTTCAAGTTCCAGCAGATAACCGCCGTCGCCCAGGACCGGGCCTTCCTTGAGCCGATCGAGAATGCCTTTTGTCTTTGCCATGCGCCCTCCTTGAATTCTCGCGATGTCCTGTCATTTTCCCGGATGTCATCCCGAGCGCAGTGCCCGCTTCGCTTCGCGAAGCAGGTGCGGGGTCGAAGGACCCTTATCGATCTGCACTGCGGTGCCGTTTATTTTCTCGCTCCGCACAATTACCAGAACGCCAGCCGCGCTTGGCCCGGTAGGGGTCCTTCGACTCCGGGTTTCCATTCGCAAGCGAATGGAAAGCCTCCGCTCAGGATGACAAATTGTAAACAGACCGTCAGTCGTCTTTATATTCGAACTCTGCTTTGATCGGATTGCCTGCCGCAAAGCGGCCGGGACAGAACGAACTGATGTCCACGGTTTTGCCGCGGCCGTCCAGCAGCAGTTCCGACATCACCAGGCCAATCGCCGGAGAAATCTTGAAACCCATGCCGGAAAAGCCGGCACAAATGTACAGCCCGGTAATGCCTGAAATTTCGCCCAGCAGGGGACGCGAATCCGGGGTCATGTCGTAAACCCCGGTGACTCCGCGCATGACTTCCGCGTTCTCCAGCTTCGGAACGCGACGGCTGGCGCGCTCGATGATTTCTTCCAGCCCGTCGTCGGCCGCGCGCTGCGGAAAATCGTCCGGGTCGGCTCCGCGCTGGCCGTAGAAATCTCCAATCAGGAATTTGTCGTGAGCATCGGAACGAAAGTAAGTGGCGCTGACCGAGTCGATGCAGGCGCATCCGCCTCCCTTCATGCCGGGAGCGTTTTTCAAAATTGCGACCTGGTGATATTCAGTCTCAAGGGGAAGGTCGATTCCGATATTCTGGAAGAGAGGCAGAGACCAGGGTCCGGTGGCCGCCATCACGACTGGCGCGGCGATTTCGCCCTGATCGGTGCTAATTCCGCGGACGCGATCTTGTTCCACGAGGAATTCTGCCGCCCGGGTTCTCGACAGGTAGATGACACCCATTTCCCGGGCGCGAGTGAGGAAATCGGTGGCCACGCCCGCTCCGTCGCCATAGCCGGAATCGGGTTCGTAGGCCGCGGTTTCGACCTCATCGACCGCCCAGTCCGGCTCCAGTTCCTTGAGCTGGAGGCGATCGATCAATTCCACATTCACACCGAGTTTCCGTTGCATTTCTACGTTCTGCTGCAGCCGGGCACTCTCGCCGGGATGAACGATGCGCACGAATCCGGTCTTGCGAAAGTCTCCGGCTTCTCCAACCAGGTCGCGCCAACGCTCGAACATGTGCAAACTCACGAGAGCCAATTGCACTTCAGGCGGATAGCTGTAATGCATGCGGATCAGCGCCGAAGAACGCCCGCTTCCTCCCTGACCGACGTGGCCTTTGTCGATGACCACGATCTTTCCCGCCTTCCGCCGGGCGAGTTGAAAAGCAATGGCCGCGCCCATTACGCCGGCGCCGAGAATCACGATGTCTGCAGTCTTCGTTTCGAAATGTGGACGGGAGTTGCCGTTGTTCATGCGGCGGTCTCCTTCAGTCGTCCCTTTTTCCAGTCGCGCAACACCTGGTGGGCTGCATTGTGCCCGGGCGCGCCCGTGACGCCGCCACCGGGATGCGCGCCCGCACCGCATAAATACAAGCCATCCACCGGAGTGCGGTATTGTGACCATCCCGCAACCGGGCGCATGAAGAAAAGCTGTTCCAGACGCAAATCGCCGTGGAAGATGTTGCCCTCGGTCAAGCCATAGGTGCGCTCGAGATCGAGGGGCGTCAGCACCTGGCGGGCGACAATCGCATTGGGCACGTTGGGCGCGTACTGGGCAATCTTCCGGATCACCCGGTCGCCCAGCAGTTCACGTTTCTCGTCCCAATGGCCTTCGCGCAGATGATAGGGAACGTACTGAACGAAGCAGGTCAGGATGTGCTTGCCCGCGGGCGCGAGCGATGGGTCGGCATTCGACGAGACCACGCAATCCACCCACAGCTCTTCGGGAATTTCGCCAAACTTGGCAATGTCATAGCAACGCTCGGCGAATGCGAGCGAAGGCACCAGAGTGTAGAAGGTGCGTTCGAGAGCGGTCGCATCCGGAGAAGTTCCAGTGAAGCGGGGCTCGGCATCGAGCACCAGGTTTACCTTGGCGCACGGACCTTCCATCTTGATGCCGCGAATCGAATGCAGGAACTCGCCCGGCAATTCAGATGCGGCCACCATTTTCAGGAACGTGCGCTTGGGATCGGCATTGGAGAGCACGATGCGGGCGCGAATCTCGCTGCCATCCTCCAAAATTACGCCGCGCGCCCGGCCATCGCGGACATCAATGTGTTGGACTGGCGCGGAAGTGCGGATTTCAACTCCGAGCTTTCTCCCCGACGCCGCCAGCGCCTGGGTAATCGCGCCCATGCCGCCCATCACGTGTCCGTAAAAACCCTGTAGTTCGTGCTCGCCGCCGCTCAGCAGATGAAAGAGCAAGCCGATGGCTGTTCCCGGCTGGTAAGGTCCGCCATGCTTGCCATAGACGTTGTTGGCAAGAAACATGGTCTTTATCTTTTCTGTCTCGTAATTATGATCGAGAAATTCGCCCAGGCTTCCAGTCAAAAAGGAAATCAGCTGCGAAACTTCATCGCTGGAGATGCCGCGAAATTTCTTCCCAACGCGAAACAGGTCGGTCCAGCCACGCATGCTTCTGGTGTCGATCTCAGGCGGGGGCTCCATGAAAAACGGTTGCAGGTAGCGGGCCAGCTTTTTCAGCCGGTCGTCGACTTCGACGAAAGTTTCAGCGTCCCGCGCTGAGATCTTTTTGAACTCCGCCTTGGCCCGTTCGCGATCCGCCCACCAGGGAACGACATGGCCATCGGGGAAGGGAACCTGGATGGCAGGGTCGCAAGGGACCATCCGCAGCCCGTAGTCCGCGAGGCGCAGGTCCGAAATCACCTCGGGCCGCAACATGCTGGCGATGTAAGAAGTCGTGGAGACGCGACATCCGGGAGCGATTTCTTCGGTGACGCAGCAACCGCCTACGATTTCGCGGCGTTCGAGCACCAGGACGGTGAGCCCCGCCCGGGCAAGGTACGCGGCTGCCGTCAGGCCGTTATGGCCTGCTCCGACAATGACGGCATCATATATTTTTGCCGACGAAGACGACACCACTGATTATGACCCGCAGTTACGGCGCTTCGATAAGAGCAACATACATTACCGCATCCTCTTAAAAAATAGAATTGAAATTAAGACTGCACTTCTGTAGAGTCTTATGACTTGAGGTCAGACATGAGTGGAATTGGCAGCAGCCTGGTCACCCCCCCGCGTTATCGCAATATGCCCGCCCGGCCGCGCTCCGAGGGTAAGCGAACCCGAATCATTGACGCCGCCATGCGCCATTTTGCCGAGCAGGGCTATCACGCCGTCCGGGTCGGTGACATCGCGGCCGCGCTCGGTATCGCCAAGGGGTCGATTTTCCAGCACTTCGGCAGCAAGGATGGATTATTTTTCGAAGTGTACAAGAAGGCAGTGCGTTCGTTCCCGCGATATCTCGATGCGCCGGCCGAGGTTCGAGAGCGCGGATTTTTCGAGGTGCTGCGCTACTGGCTGGTGAGCACGGAACATTTGCTGCGCGAAGACTGGATTCCATACCGGATATCGTTGTTGGGAAACTACGGCACCGACCTGACCATGAAACGTGAGATCAACCGCTTTTTAATGGCGGAAGATCCCTACGGAACGGTTGCCTTCGTGCGCTACGGACTGCAGCGCGGCGAACTTCTTGCCACACTGGATCAGGAGATGATTGTGTCCTTCCTGGATTGGACGATCGAGCGCTTCCAGGATGCCTTGCTCACGGAAGAATTAGATACCGGGCTGTTCCGGCGGCAGGGAGACCCTCAGGAGAAGAAAGACGCGCGCATCGCGCAATTTCTGGACGTGCTGAAGAGGGCGATCGGAGCATGAACAACAGGCGCCTCTCGGTACCGGAGATTCTGGCGGGATATGACGATCAGGCGGGCTTGCCGGATGCCTCTACAATTCCAGCGCCCTGGTATGTGGATGAGCGTATCGCCGAACTGGAAGCCCAAACCGTTTTCAGCAACACCTGGCAATTGGTGGCACGGCTGGAGCAAGTGGAAAAGCCGGGCCAGTTCGTGACCGCCAGCGTGGCCGGAGAACCGATCGTGGTGGTGCGCGGCAATGACGGCGTTCTGCGCGGCTTCTACAACGTGTGCCGCCATCATGCCGCCGCGGTCGTCACCGAAGCTTGCGGGCAGGCGTCGATTCTGCATTGTCCTTATCATGGCTGGAACTATGGGCTGGATGGCTCTCTCAAGGGCATGCCGGAATTCGATGGCGTCAGGAATTTCGAGCGGCAGCAGAATGGTCTGGTCCCGGTCAAAGCGCAAACCTGGGAAAAATTTGTATTCGTGAACCTGGATCCGAAGGTTGCGCCGCTCAACGATTTTCTCGGCGGCCTGGTGAAACGGGTGGCGCCGCTCGGGGTGAGCAAACTGCACTACTTCGACAGCCGAAGCTATGACATCCACTGCAACTGGAAAGTATTTGTCGACAATTACCTCGACGGCGGTTACCACGTCCCGCACCTGCATAAAGGCCTGAACTCGGTGCTCGACTACAAGGAGTACACCATCGAGAACGAGGACCGTTACTGCCTGCAGTCGAGTCCCATGGTGGCGGGTAAGGAAGATGCCGCTACCGCCTCCACGCGCCAGGGCGATCGCGCCTGGTACTTCTGGCAATATCCCAACCTGATGATCAACTGCTACGAAGGCTACATGGATACCAACCTGGTGCTGCCGTTGGACGTCGACCATTGCCGCGTGATTTTCGATTTCTATTTTGGCGGTACCAGCGAAGCAAGCCGCCAGTACAACGAACAAAGCGTTGCTGTCGGCGCCCGCGTACAGGAGGAGGACCTCGGCATCTGCGAGGCCGTCCAGCGCGGCCTGAAGTCCCGGGCTTACCGGGCGGGCAGACTGTCGGTGCGGCGGGAGGCCGGCGAGCATCTCTTTCACCGGCTGCTGGCGGCAGATTTGAAGAGCGGCGCGGAGACCGCCGCCGCAGCCGCGGATTGAATTCAAATCTGCAACCTGAGATCTGAAATTCTGGCGTCAAACCATCAAAGAGACCGAGGTGAAGCAATTGAAGAAAGCTCTCGCAATCGTGCTGGGGTTGTGGCTGTCGTGTGCCGCGAGCGCGGCTGCTCAAGTGACCGCGATCAAAGCCGGCCACCTGGTCGATCCGCAGTCCGGCACCGTGCTCAACAATCAGATCATTCTCATCCGCGATAACAAGATCGAAAAGGTGGGCGGCGGTCTGGCCATTCCAGCCGATGCCAAGGTGATCGATCTTTCCCAAATGACGGTGCTGCCCGGCCTCATCGATTGCCATACCCACCTGGCGGACGGCCCGACCGACGACGGCGATCCCATGTCGCAGATGAAGAAAACCGCCGCGGAAGTTGCGTTCGAATCTGTTCCCAATGCCCGCAGTTTTTTGCGCGAGGGCTTCACCACGGTGCGCGATGTGGGAGTTTACCGGGCGTTGAATGA
The DNA here is from genome assembly GCA_050746005.1 of Terriglobales bacterium. Classification (GTDB taxonomy): domain Bacteria; phylum Acidobacteriota; class Terriglobia; order Terriglobales; family Acidobacteriaceae; genus JAIQFF01. The sequence continues at coordinate 20,283 of JBOGLC010000046.1, read as the reverse complement.
TGTCGCGATGCGGGATGCGATCGCCAACGGATTTATCGAAGGGCCGCGCATGTATGTTGCCGGAGCGTACGTCACGATCACCGGCGGCGCCGGCGCCATGACCGGCTTCGCGCCCGACATCACCCTGCCCTGGAACCTGCGCTACGGACAGGCCGACGGCCCCTGGGAAGTGCGGCAGCGAATCCGCCAACTGGTGCATGACGGCGCCGACCACATCAAGGTCCTCTCCAGCGGCGCGGTACTGACTCACGGCAGCAATCCGAAATCGCAGGAGTTCACCTTGGAAGAGTTGCAGGCTGCGGTGGACGAAGCCAGTCACTTCGGGCTGCGCGTGGAGTCTCACGCGCACTCTCCCGAGGGCATAAAAAATGCGATCCGGGCGGGCGTGGCATCGGTCGAGCACGCGACCATGATCGACGATGAAGGTATCGCCCTGGCCAAGCAGCAAGGCACCTATCTGGACATGGATATCTACGACGAAGAATGCATCCAGGAAGCGGGCCGACTGGGAAAGATCCCAAAGGATTTTCTGCAGCACGATGCGGAACTGGGAGAGTTGCACCGGCAGAACTTCCGCAAGGCAGTGAAGGCCGGAGTCAAGCTTTCGTTTGGGACTGATGCCGGCGTCTGTCCTTACGACCGGAGTGTCAGGCAGTTCGCCTTCATGGTGAAGTACGGGATGACACCGATGCAGGCGATCCAGTCAGCCACCACTTCAGCCGCGGATTTGCTGGGGCACTCGGACGTTGTCGGCTCGATCGCACCGGGGAAGTACGCAGATGTGATCGCGGTGGCAGGCGATCCGCTGCAGGACATCAGCGTGCTGGAGCACGTGCAGTTCGTGATGAAAGACGGGAAAGTCTACAAACAGTAAATCCCTGTCATCGTAAGCGGACGAAGGACTTCGGGTCGCGAAGCGCTTACGGGGTCGAAGGACCCCTATTAACTGTACGGTCCGTCGGGGATCGTCTGTTCAATGCGAACAGGACTCACGGCGCAGCCCGGATATCAGGATTCGTACCAGCGGAAGCCGTGACGCTGTTCCTCTTCCAGTTGCTTGACCAGTTTGAGGGTCCGAGAGCGCCGGTGGTTGGCACAGGCCAGCACGATGACGTTGAACAGCGCCATGGAAGCGACGTATGAGGATCCGAAAGAGGGAGTTGCAATCGAAGTCAAAAAAAACTCATGGGCGAACTGCCCGATGGGAGAAACCAGCGTGTTCGTGATGCCCACGCAGTAGGCTCCATTGGCGCGCGCCTGCCGCAGACCCTCCACGGTTTGCCGCAGGCCGCGGCCGTGGCTGACGGCGATCACCACGTCACGTTTCCCCAGGAAGCGAACTTTGTGTACAACTTCCGCGGGCGATGTGGCGCTTGAGACCGGCAGCCCCAGCATGATGAGCAGATGTTCGAGAAAGTTCACCAGATTGGCGGCGAGGTCGCCGCCCAGCAGAACCACCTGCCGCGCCGAGTAAAGCCGCCGAACCAGGGCTGCGATCCGTTGGGGCTCGATGGTCTGGGCAAGACGGTTCAGGTTTTTGACGTCCTGGTCGAGCGAGGCCCGCACCTGGGTCGAAATAGCGGACCTGCCCGCCGGACCGGTCTGCATGGTATCGAGCGACGTGGCGTGAGCGATGGAGAGTTCATGCACGTAATGCTGGAATTCGCGGTAGGAATCGAATTTCATGGCGCGGACGATCCGCACCATGGTTGCCGGATCGGTCTTCAAACGCTTGGCTAACGCCCGCACACTCATCAGAACAAACTCACGCGGCCGTTCGAAGGCCGGGCGGATGATCTGCTGCCGCTTTGGACTGAGCAGGCTGATGCGAGCCGATGGGCTCATGACCGGACCTGAACGCATTGTTTTCCGCGACCTTTTCATCGGGCCCAAAAGCATGTTGGAAAGCGGCGTTCTTGTCAACACCACATAGTGCGTGATGGATCGCCGATTCGCGGCGGGGGTATTGCGTATAATGCTGGCGCGGCAAAATTCGCCGAACCACACCCCAACTGCCCAAGGGACCTTCCATGGATCAAAAATCCGCACCCGAATCCCGCAGCCGAAGAAATTTTCTCACTACCACCAGCCTGTTGGCAGCTGCTGCGGCAGCGCCGCGGGCCGCCTCCGCCCTGGGTGGAAGTGTTTCCGCCCAGTCCGATGAAAAGCCTGCGTCGCCGGGCCAGTTGCGCAAGATTCCGATCGGTGTCTTCGATCCCGCGTTTCCGAAGCTGTCTCTGGAAGAAATGATCGACAAGTTTGCCGATTTGGGCGTAGAGGCGGTGGAGATTGGGACCGGCGGCTATCCCAATTCAACTCACTGTCCGGTGAAGGATTTGCTGGACGACCCAGCCAAGGCGCGCGCCTGGAAAAAGAAATTTGAAGATCGCAACATTCAGGTCGCGGCACTCAGTTGTCACGGAAATCCGATCTCTCCGGATCCGAAGGCAGCAGAACGCGATGACCAGGCATTCCGGCGCACGGTGCTACTGGCGGAGCGTCTGGGAGTGAGCGTGATTGTGGGATTTTCGGGTTGTCCCGGCGGCAGCCCGACCGACACCATGCCCAACTGGGTCACCTACCGCTGGCCGCCTGAATACGGTCAAATGCTCGATTGGCAATGGCAAGAAAAAGTAATTCCGTACTGGAAGCAGGCGGCCAAGTTCGCCCGTGAGCACGGAATCCACAAGATCGCCCTGGAAATGCATCCGAATTTTGTGGTGTACAACCCTAAAACGCTGTTGCGTCTGCGCGAGGCTGTAGGCGAGGAGATTGGAGCCAACTGCGACCTCAGCCACCTCTTCTGGCAGCAATGCGATGCCGTCGAAGTCATTCATATGCTGGGCAAGAAAAATGCGATTTTCCATGCGCACATGAAGGACACCACTTTCTATAAGCATAATGTCGACCGGTACGGCGTGCTCAATTTTGCCTTCGACAAGGGCGATCTGGCCGAAGCGTCCGAGACCTTTCGCGCTGTGGGCTACGGGCACAGTGCCGGCACCTGGAAAGAAATCATGCGCGCCTACATGGATGTCGGGTATCAAGGCATTTTCAGCGTTGAAAATGAAGATCCGATTCTTTCCGGCGAGGTAGGAGTGGAGCGGGCCCTGTACGTGCTGAAGAATGTACGAAGCGAGATTCTAGGCACAACCTAAAAATCCCTGTCATCCTGAGCGCAGGAAAACGTTTCGCTTTGCGAAACGTTTTCCGAAGTCGAAGGACCCCTATGAGCTTATGAGCTCGCGCTGAACCGAGGAATTCCCTATGCGCTTATGAGTTCGTGCCAGACGAGGGGTCCCTCGACTTGCTCTCACCGCGCCCAGGCGCGGCTCGATGCCGCGTTGGGATGACAGATTTGAATAATGGTAGTCGCGAAGGCCTGTCGAACCGTTGACCTTGCTTCCCGCTCGGGCGTAAGCTGCCCCTTCCGCTATTTTCAGGAGTAAGCATGCAGAGACGCGAAGCTTTACGACTCCTGGCTTCAGCCGCGGCCTTGCCGCTACTGTCACCGGAAGCGTTTTCGATGTTCCGGGTGGTGCACGAACAGTTGCCCGATCAGCCGGTACTGAAGACGCTTGATCCCCATCAGAACGCGACCGTTACGACCATTGCCGAACTCATTATCCCGCAAACCGGCACTCCTGGCGCGAAAGCGGCGCGAGTGAATGAATTCATCGACCTGATTCTCACCGACTGGTACGACGAGGAAGAGAAATCCATCTTCATGGCCGGCCTGGCGAATGTTGACACGCGCGCCCGTGAGCTATTCGGCAAGGACTTTGTCGATTGCGCCGAGAAACCACAGACCGAGATTCTCCAGGCCCTGGATGATGAGTTAGCGGCCGCTCGCATCGAGCCCGAGCCCAGGCGAAGGCCTCGACGCATCCCCGAGCGAAATTTCTTTTTTATGATGAAGCAGCTCACGCTTATCGGCTACTACACTTCGCAGGTCGGGTTTGAGCAGGAGCTTCACGGGGAAATCATTCCGTTGCGCCATGCCGCTTGCGTTCCTTTGGAAGAGGAGGCGACGAAGTAGAGCATGGCCACCAAGACATACGACGCCATCGTTGTGGGTTCGGGAATCACCGGGGGATGGGCCGCGAAGGAGTTGGGCGAGAAAGGTCTCGAAACGCTCGTACTCGAAGCCGGACGCCCCATCGATCCCGACAAGGACTACGCCGAGCATGTGCCCGAATGGGACGTGCGCTACCGTGGAATGAGCGACCGCAGACGGGTGCAGGCAGAGCAACCGGTGCAGGAAACCTGCAACGGAATGGACGAATGGAATAGCAAGTTCTTCGTCAACGACAAGCAGAATCCTTATACGACGGAGCCAGGCAAGCCATTCCTGTGGATTCGGGGACGCCAGGTCGGCGGCCGGTCGATTATCTGGGGACGGCAATCGTACCGCTGGAGCGATCTCGACTTTGAAGCCAATCAACGCGAGGGCATCGCGGTGGATTGGCCCATCCGTTATCAGGACATTGCTCCCTGGTACGATCACGTCGAAGAGTTCATCGGAGTCTCGGGCCAGCGCGAGGGACTGCCGCAATTACCCGACGGCCAGTTCTTGCCGCCCATGGAATTGAACTGTGCCGAACATGTGGTCAAGGACGCTATCGCCAAATACTTTCCCGGCGAGCGCCTCATGACCATTGGGCGCACAGCCATCCTGACTCAGCCGCACAAAGGCCGCGCACCCTGCCACTACTGCGGCCCCTGCGCCCGCGGCTGCATCACGCGTTCTTACTTCAGCAGCCTGAACTCGACTTTGCCCGCGGCCCTGACCACCGGCAAGGTGACGGTGCGTCCGCATAGCGTCGTGCACAGCCTGATGTTCGATTCCAAAAAGAGGAAAATAATCGGGGTCCGAGTGATCGACGGGCAGACCCACGACACCGTCGAGTTTCGCGCCCGGATTGTCTTTCTGTGCGCCTCGGCCCTGGAATCGGCCCGCATTCTGCTTAACTCCGCCACCAGGGAATTCCCCAATGGGCTGGCCAATTCCAGCGGAGAACTGGGACGCAATGTGATGGACCATTGCATGGGCGGCGGCGCCCGCGGGCGCATTCCCGGGAACGAAGACCACATTTCGCTGGGACACCGGCCCAACGGCATTTACGTTCCACGCTTCCGCAATGTGAAACAGAAGCATCCGCTGTTTCTTCGCGGGTACGGTTTTCAGGGAGGGGCAGGCCGCCCGAGCTGGGAACGGGGCACGGAGATGCGCGGCTTTGGAGCGGAGTTCAAGAATACGCTCCGGCGTCCCGGCCCGTGGACCATGACTTTCGGCGGGTTCGGTGAATGTCTGCCAAACCATGAAAACTTTATCGAACTCGACAAGACCACAGTGGACGCGTGGGGCATCCCTGTTCTCAGAATCAGCTGTATGTGGCGAGAGAACGAGCGCTCCCTGCTGAAAGATATGTCAATCACGGCAGCGGAGATGCTCTCTGCCGCCGGGGCAAGGGACATCGAACCCTTCATCGAAGATAACGCTCCCGGACTGACCATTCATGAGATGGGCACGGCGCGCATGGGACGCGATCCTAAAACCTCGGTCCTCAACGCCCACAATCAGGCCCACGATGCCAACAATCTCTTTGTCACCGATGGCGCCTGCATGGCTTCATCTTCGTGCGTCAACCCGTCTCTGACCTACATGGCCCTCACTGCGCGGGCCTGCGATTACGCCGTTACTCAGATGAAGCGAGGAGAGCTATAACTATGGATCGACAAACTATGGATCGACGAACGATGGACCGACGAACTTTCCTGGGTACCATGACCGCGGCTACCGTTCTCTCCAGCCGGCTTTCCTGGGCGGCCGGCGATCACAAGATCGACAAGGTGGGCCTGCAGCTCTACACCGTCCGCAGCGTGATGAAGGATGACTTCGAGGGCAAGCTGGCCAAGGTCTCCGAGATCGGCTATCGCGAAGTCGAGTTTGCCGGTTACTACGGCCACACTCCGCAGGAAGTTCGAGGCATGCTCGACCGCCATGGACTCACCGGCCCATCGGCGCACATCGAATACAAGAACCTGGGCCCCGACAAGTTTCCCGAGGTCCTGGAGGCGGCCCACGTGGTCGGTCATAAATATATCGTCAACCCGTACATTGACGACGATGTTCGCAAACAGCCCGATGGCTGGAAGCGCGCAGCCGAAACCTTTAATCGGGCCGGGGAAGCTTGCCAGAAGTCGAATATCCAATTCGCTTATCATAATCACTGGTTTGAATTCACGCCGGTCAACGGAAAACTTCCCTACGACATTTTGCTGGAAGAGTGCGACCCCAAGCTGGTGAAGATGGAGATGGATATCTGCTGGATCACGGTGGGCGGACAGGATCCGTTGAAATATTTCAAGCGTTATCCGGGCCGCTTCCCGCTGGTGCACGTGAAAGATTTGACCAAGGTTCCGGAAACGGCTGCCTCCGTCGGGCAGAATTTCGGCGACTCGCTGGAAGAGATGACAGAAGTGGGCAGCGGGATCATCGACTGGAAGAAGATTTTCGCCCACTCCGACGAGGCCGGCATCAAGCATTACTTCGTCGAGCACGATCATCCCAAGGATCCGTTTGCCAGCATCAAGACCAGTTATGAATATCTGGCAAAGTTGCGCTTTTAGCGGTCCACATCGTTCGCGGAGGACTGATGGCACAAGTGGTTCGTTCCCCGAAGGTCTATGACGTCTGCATCATCGGATCGGGCGCAGCCGGAGGCACTGCGGCGAAGGTGCTTACAGAAGGCGGCCTGAACGTCGTGATGCTGGAGGCCGGTCCGCCGCTGAATCCGGAGAAGGATTTCAAGGAGCACGTCTGGCCCTATCAACTGGCTCATCGCGGCGTGGGTGTGGGCGCCGAGCACAGACATGAACTGAATGACGAGTTCATCGCGCCCAACGGGGCCTGGGAAATCGAAGGCGAGCCCTACACCTCGGCTCCGGGATCGCAATTCCGCTGGTTCCGCTCCCGCATTGTGGGCGGCCGCACCAATCACTGGGGAAGAATCGCTCTCCGCTTCGCCCCGGTTGATTTCAGGTCCCGCTCCAGCGACGGCATGGGCGACGACTGGCCCCTTACCTACGAAGAAATTTCGCCTTATTACGACAAAGTGGAGTCCTACATCGGCGTATTCGGAACCAGAGAGAATATTCCCAGCGCGCCCGACGGCATTTTCCTTCCTCCCCCGGTTCCGCGCTGCACCGAAACCATTGTCAAGAAGGCCTGCGACAAATTAAATATTCATTGCGTGCCCTCGCGCCTGGCGATTCTGACCAAGCCGCTGAACGGGCGCGCCGCCTGTCACTACTGCGCGCAGTGCGGACGCGGCTGCCTGACCGCTTCGAACTTCAGCTCCAGCCAGGTCATGATTCCGCCGGCGCAAGCCACCGGGCGCTTCACCCTGATCACCGGCGCCATGGCCCGCGAAATCGTAATCGGAAAAGACGGCAAGGCGGAAGCTGTCGCTTATATCGACAAAGCGACGCGGTCCGAGAAGCGGGTGCATGCCCGGGCGTTTATGGTGGCGGCGAGCGCCTGCGAGTCCGCGCGCCTGCTGCTTAATTCTCGTTCTACCCTGTTTCCCGATGGACTGGCCAATTCTTCCGGCGCGGTGGGGCGTTACCTCACCGACTCGGTCGGCAGCTCCGCCAGCGGATTTTTCCCGCAACTGGAGAAAATGCCTGCTCACAATCACGACGGAGTGGGCGGAATGCACTTGTACATGCCCTGGTGGCGCTACGACCGCAAGAACGACTTTCTGCGCGGATACCACATCGAGTTCGGCGGCGGCCGTGACATGCCTGGCGTTGGCGGCTTCGATCGGATGTGCGAGGACCACGAAGGCTACGGTACGTCGCTCAAACAGTACTGCCGCAGCCGGTACGGTACCAACATCGGTTTCTACGGTCGCGGCGAAATGATTCCCAATGAACAAAGCTACTGCGATATCGATCCGGATACCGTGGACCAGTGGGGCATCCCCGTGCTGCGTTTCCACTGGCAATGGAGCGACAATGAAATCAATATGGCGAAGGACATGCAGGATACGTTTCGCTCCATCGTAGAAACAGCGGGCGGAACTTTTATCAGCCGTGCCAAGCCCACGGGCCGCCATCCCTACGGCATCGAAGATGGCGGAGTGATCATTCACGAACTTGGTACCGCGCGCATGGGAAGCAGTCCCAAGACTTCGGTGCTGAACAAGTATTGCCAGGCCCACGACGTAAATAATGTATTTGTGACCGATGCCGCATCGTTTGTGACTAACCCGGACAAGAACCCGACGCTGACCATCATGGCGCTCTGCTGGCGCGCATCGGAATATCTGATCGATCAGGCCAGGAAGGGAAGCCTGTAGGAAGGACACATGGCAACCAGGTCCATTTCGCGACGCGACATTCTGAAGTCTCTGACCATAGGAGCGATGGCCGGCTCAGTGCTGCGGGTGATTCCGGCGGAGGCCGCCGAATACGCGCACCACATGGTGGCCGCGGAGAAAGCCGCAACCACGGCGGGCGTTTATCCTCCGAAGTTTTTTCCGCCCCAGCAATACAAGACGCTCCAGGCCCTGTGCCAGGCCATCATTCCGGCAGATAGCGACTCTGGCGGCGCGCAGGAAGCCGGCGCGCCGGAATTTATCGACCTGATCACCAGCGAGAATCCCAGGTATCAACTGAAGCTCGGCGGCGGCCTGATGTGGCTCGATGCCGAGTGCACCGATCGCTACGGCAAGCTCTATCTGGATTGTTTGCCAGAACAGCAAAAGGAAATTCTTGACCTGATTGCCTACTGCAAGAACGCCGATAAGAATCCAGGTTTGAGCCAGGGGGTGGAATTCTTCGCATTTCTGCGCGAGTTAACCGCCGACGGATTCTTCACCAGCGAGATTGGCATCAAGTATCTGGGCTACGTGGGAAACACGTACCTGCTCACCTTCCCGGGATGTCCTCCCGTGCCCGAGGCTTAGGTGGTCACTCTGAATTTGTCATCCTGAGCGGAGTGATTGCTTCGCTTCGCGAAGCAGTCACGCAGTCGAAGGACCCCTATAGCTAAATGGAAGCCGGCAGATTGGGCATTTAGAGGCTGGCATCCAAAGAGTCCCTTAGCGCCGAGTTAATTTGCGCTGATAGGGATCCTTCGACTCCGTCTGTCCATTCGCAAAGCGAATGGACAGAACTCCGCTCAGTTGTCATCCTCAGTTTGTCATCCTGAGCGGAGTGATTGCTTCGCTTCGCGAAGCAGTCACGCAGTCGAAGGACCCCTATAGCTAGATGGAAGCCGGCAGCTTGTGCGTTTAGAGTTGCATCCAAAGAGCCTTAGCGGCGAGTTGATTTGCGCTGATAGAGATCCTTCGACTCCGTCTGTCCATTCGCAAAGCGAATGGACAGAACTCCGCTCAGGATGACAGGGGTTGTGATTTGGGATGACAGGGGTTGTGATTTGGGATGACAGGGGTCGTGATTTGGGATGACAGGGGTTGTGATTTGGGATGGCAGGGGTGGTGATTTCGGATGACAGAGGGTGAAGCGCGCTTACGCCTTCCCGAACGGATCTTCCAGCGACGGGCTCTGCGGAGTGAATAGCTCTGCGCCGTTTTCTGTGATGTGCATGTCATCTTCCAGGCGCACACCGAACTCTCCCGGAATGTAGATGCCCGGCTCATCGCTGAAGGTCATATTCCGGGCGAGAGCTGTCGTGTTGCCGCGCACCAGATAGGGCCATTCGTGGCCGTCCATACCGATTCCATGACCTACCCGGTGGGTGAAGAATTTGTAGTCCGGGCCATAGCCGGCATCCGAAATCACCTTGCGCGCAGCGGCATCGACAGCCTGGCATTCCACGCCAGGCCTTGCCGTTTTCAGCGCCGCCGCCTGTGCGCGATGCACGATGTCGAACACGCTCTTCATCTTGTCGGAAGGTTTGCCGAAGACAAATGTCCGACTGATGTCGGATTGATAGCCCTCGACCGGGCCGCCTCCATCGATGAGCACCAGAGTGCCTTCGCGAACGACTTGCGGGACGATCGACCCGTGCGGGAACGAGGAATTCTCGCCGATGTCGATATCCACCTCGCCGGGGAAACCCAGCTGCGCGTTTGCATCCATAATCAGTTTGTCGACCTGCGGCTGGGTCATGCCTTCCTGTAGCGCTTGGTAGGCAGCCCGAAAGGCAGTGAGCGTCACCTTGTTGGCCAGGTTCATGAGGGCAAGTTCGTGCTCGCTCTTGATCATGCGGCAACCCGCCGTCACCGCGGTTGCGCTGGTGATGGTCAGTTGTGGCGCGGCCTTAGCGATCCCGTTGCTGAAGACGAAGCGAACGGCTTCTTCCATGCCCAGCGTGCCGGTGGAAATGTTGAGGTCTTTGAGGCCTTGCGCCAGAAGCTGGTAAGGATTCTGGTCCTCCTGCCAGGTGCGCACGTCGGCCGTCTTGCCTTCCGGGGAATTCGCCAGCAGTTCGCGCGCCCGGCCTTCTTCAAATGCCGGACAGATGCAGAGGGCGCGTCCCTTGGCGGGCAGTACCAAAGCAAAGAGGCGTTCACTTCCCCACCATTGCACTCCGGCAAAATAGTTGAGCGAAGTGCCATCCGCCAGAAGAATGGCGTCGAAGTGGTTGGCCGCCATGAGTTGCCGCGCTTTCTCCTGGCGCGCCGCTCTTTCATCGACGGTGATTGGTGTAGCCAGATCTTTCATGGATTTCAGCCTGGCGATCGACGGCGGCAAGGGCGCGCACGCTTCTTCGGCCCGGAGCGCCGGCGTGAATGCGGCCCAACTCGCGCCGGCTGTAATGGAGCCGGCCTGCAGGAATCGTCGTCGTGAAACCATGGATCCTCCGTGGGCTCGAAATGCAGTGGACATGAAAGTGCCATTATAAGGGGTCTGCAATTTTGCATTGGCAAGCGCTGCCGGAAAATTGAAAATGAGGCGATCGATTTATGGAAACGGGATTTCAATGCGCGGGTTGCGGCGAGTGGAATCAGACGACGGTGGACGAGTCCGCCGGGCGGGTTCAATCCTACGTGGAGGATTGCCAGGTGTGTTGCAGGCCGAACCTGCTCCGTGTCCAGTACGACACCCGGCAGCAAGAATTTGTGATTGCGGCGCAGTTGGAATCGTTATAGTAGCTGCCAGACGGCAAGAGAGCTTTCCGGAGGAAGGGATGAACACAATGTCCACGGGATACGGCTCGTCCGGACGGATGGTTGCCCACAACATGGTGACCACGCAATTCGAGCTCGATGGATTTCGCGTCGTACGCACACTGGGAGTGGTGCGCGGCATTGTGGTGCGTTCGCGCTCGATTTTCGGCACCATCGGGGCCAGCCTGCAGACAATTCTGGGCGGCAACATTACTCTCCTGACCCAGTTGTGCGAGAAAACTCGCGCCGAGGCTTTCGACCTGATGCTGCAGCATTCGGCGGAACTGGGCGGAAATGCTGTAGTCGGAGCTCGCTATGACGCCACCGAGGTGATGCAGGGGGTCACGGAAGTGCTGGCCTACGGGACCGCGGTCGTGGTCGAGCCCAGCCGATAAAATGTAGGCGCGAGCGCCCGCGCTCGTGCCATCTGGGACCATGTAGTCGTTGGGGGCTTTCTTCGTGCCGCGAAGCACGAGCGAGAACGCTCGCGCCTACATTACGCTCCGCCCCCCTGTGCCTTACCCATTAGTTTTTCCAGTGCCTTCTGCCGATACTCGAATGTCCGCTGCAACTGGCGGTTGACGAAGAGTTTTTCTGCCAGCTCTCCCAACCTGCCAAATCCGACGTCGTATGCGATCACGTCGCGTATCACAGTTCCTCTTATCTGGTTCCTGGTTTCTTCTGCCACTTCGTGACGATGCCGAAAACTCTTGAACGGCCCGCTTTTTTGCACGTCGGCAAAGTGGTGGTTCCATTCGAATTCAGTGATCAGGGCGATCCATTGAGCGCGAAGGGGAAGAAAGGAGACCGGCCGGAACGAGGTGACAATTTCGGAACCGATGCCAGCCAAAAAAGTCCGATCGGTGACATGTTCTTCCGCACTCCTCGGAGGCGGCACCAGTTTCAACCGGACTAGTTCAGTTCCAGTCTGCGGCGGCATGATGCGCGGCAGGTTGCAGGGATTGGCAAAAAAGAGAAACACCTGTCCAATCGGGACTGGAATCCATTGCTCGAACTCAACCTGATGCACCATAGAGTTCAGGCCTGGTCACAACATGGCGGCACAGCGTGTCGTGACACACTGGACGGGCCAGGTCGATGCGAGATAAATTGTCTTAGTCTCATGTCCTCCAAAATCATGTCCCCAGGAATCATGTTTCCCCCAAGGGTCAGGGCGGCGATGCTGTTTCTTCTCCTGACCATACTCTCATTCCCCACCGCAGCTGCGGCTTCCTCCTACCAGTACATTCGTCTGGGGGAGAAAGCCGACAGCACGGCGACCCCGGTTGCCGGGACCGCCATGATGGGCGGCGGGAAGGATCTCGACGACGCTTTCCGCTGGTTGTGCGGCAAGGCGAACGGTGGCGATTTTCTGGTGCTGCGGGCGCGCGGTGACGATGACTACAATGCTTACGTCAACGGGCTATGCCATCTGAACTCGGTAGCCACGCTGATCATTCCCGACCTGGCCGCGGCCCACGATCCCGCCGTTGTGGACATCATTCGGCACGCGGAAGCCGTTTTCATCGCCGGCGGCAATCAGGCGCGCTATGTAAAGTTCTGGAAAGGCACGCCGGTCGAAGATGCGATTAACGCGAATATCGCCAGCGGCAAGCCCATCGGTGGCACCAGCGCGGGGCTGGCTGTCCTGGGCCAGTTCGTCTATGGTTCTTTGAACGACAAGGAAGACGACAATGACCTGGCTTCCACCGACGTGCTGCCCAACCCCTACCATGAACGGGTGACCCTGGTCCGCGATTTCATAAAGATTCCGAACCTGGAAAACACCCTTACCGACAGCCACTTCGCTAAACGTGACCGCATGGGACGGACGCTGGGGTTCCTGGCGCGTCTGGTACAGGACGGCTGGTCGAAAACTCCGCGTGAAGTCGCGATCGACGAGAAATCGGCGGTTCTGCTGGAACCAGACGGCAAAGCCACGATCGTTGGCTCCGGCCGTGGAGCCTATTTCTTACGAGTACAGTCGGCCCCTGAAGTTTGCCGGCCGAATACGCCTTTGACCATTCACAATATTTCGGTTTACCGGGCCCCCACCGGCGCGCGCTTTGATCTCAAGTCGTGGACCGGCGAAGGCGGCGAAAGCTACTCGATCTCGGTTGAGAAGGGCGTGATCCACACCAGCCGGCCGGGCGATTCCATATACTGATACAGTTCCGGAAACGAATGTTTCACTTGGGGCGGAGCTTTGGTAGTGGGCCAGTTTGAAACGCCCATCTCGCTGGGTCATCCTGAGGGACTTCACTCCCGAAGAGCCTGCCCTGAGCGAAGTCGAAGGGATCTGGCGCGCGCCGGGGCAATTGCTGACGCGGCTGCCTATCCGCTTCACGCCAGATGCTTCGCAAGCTCAGCATGACGCCCCCATGAGCGGGAGGCAGTTCAAACTGACCCACTACTGGAGCTTTTTGATGGTTGACTTCTGCTCCTTTCTTTGACAAACTTCCGCGAATCGTGTCTGGTTGTTCCGGCGAATGCTGCATGGCAGAAAACTCATTTGTTTCCTTCACTACCGCGGGCAATCTGGAGCAGGTAATCCAGCTGGTCGATGCCGGAAAGCTCGAATCCGGGCTGTGATCCCGGATTCGACCCAACCATCCTTCTCGCGCTCATAAGCTTCTCTACTTCCGCCAGGCCGAATATTCAACAGGAAAAAAGAGGAAATCGCATGAAGTCGTTCCGTTTCCGACTACTAGCAGTGATGATCGTCATAACACTGGGAGGTCTGCTGGCCGCCCAAACCTATCAAGGCCGCATCCTGGGCTCGGTGACCGATCCGTCCGGGGCAGTCGTTGGCGGTGCTACCGTGACGATCACGAACATCGCGACCGGAATTGTACGCACCCTGACCACCAACGCCTCTGGAGACTACTTCGCCCCCAACCTTGAACCGGGTCCCTATGCGGTGTCGGCGCAGGCCGCCAGCTTCAAGAAGGCGCAACGTACCGGATTGCAACTGGAAGTGGCCAAGGACATTCGCGCTGACTTCATTCTGCAACCAGGCGCCGTGGACCAAACCGTGGAGGTCTCCGGAGAAGCCCCGGTCGTCGAAACCACAAACGACGTCCTGGGAGGGACTTTCTCCAATAAGGCCATCAACGAGCTTCCCCTGCTGGGGCGGGATTTTCAGAATCTGGCGGATTTGCAGCCCGGCATCCAACGCACTCCCGGCGGCGGCTTTCTGTCGGTGACCGCGAACGGAAATCGTCCCGAGGACAACAACTACATTGTCGACGGCCTGGACGATAACGATGCCTACTATGGCACGACTGTGATTAACGCGGAAGGCGTGGAGGGAACCCCGGCCACCCACCTGCCGATTGACGCAATACAGGAGTTCAACGTTCAGTCCAGCCCCGAAGCCGATTACGGCTGGAAGCCGGGCGCCATCATCAACATTGGGATCAAGTCGGGGACTAACTCATTTCACGGATCCACTTACTATTTCAACCGCAACAGCGCGCTGGACGCGCGTAACTGGTTCAATCCTGGCCCGGACCCGGTGGCGGCTCTGAATTTTCATCAGTTTGGCGCCTCGGCCGGCGGACCCATTCTAAAAAGCAAGCTGTTTATCTTCGGTAACTATGAAGGCGTGCGCGATGTGGTGGGGAACCCGGGATCGGTCAACGTTCCGGTCACCCCCTCGATCGGCGATCCCGACAGCAGCATCGCGGATGCCTTTGCTCTCTGTACCGCGGACGCAGACTGCAGTTCGGTCAGCCAGAACCTGGCCAAATATTTTCCGTACAATCCCGGACCCGGCGTAGCCCTCAATCTGGATTTGAACAATCGCAATCGCGAGGACAACGGAATCCTGAAACTGGACTACCACCTGTCGGAGAGAAGCAATCTGGTGGCGACCTACTTCCTGGGGGACAGCGTGCAGACCGAAGAAGATACCACGGTCGTGAATCCCCTGTTTCTGTCCCAGTCGAAGACCCGGGCCCAGGTGGTCGGCGGCGGCTGGATCTGGACCCCCACGGCGCGGCTCACCAATCAATTCCGGGTGGGCTACAACCGGTTCTGGCAGCAGGTAGTGCAAGCCGACCACAATAGCGATCCGGCAACCACCTACGGCCTGAATACCGGAGTCACGGATCCCACCAACTTCGGGATGCCGGAGATTCGAATTGGCGGTTTTGTCCAGCACACCCTCGGGGGAAACCAGTCCTGGCCCCTGTACACCACTCCGAACCAGACTTTGCAGTTCACCGACAGCGCGACCTTTGTAATCGGCAAGCACAATCTGAAATTCGGCGGCGAGTTCCGCACCGGCAGCACCGACAACCTGCGCAACACATACGGTTCGGGAGCGATTCGCTTCAGCGATCTGGAGAGCTTTACCACCGGCGATATTCGCAGCGGCAGCTACGTGTTCGTGGGCAATAGCCGGCGTATCGTGGACCAGAAATCCTTCGGAGGCTTTGTGCAGGACAATTGGCGCGTCACTCCCCGGTTGACCGTCGACGCCGGCCTGCGCTACGACCTCAGTTTGCCGATTCACGAACAGCACGATCTGCTCTCTGATTTCGATCCCGCGATTGGACTGGTGCAGGTCGGCCGGGGACTCAGCCAGCCCTACCACACCGACTCCAACAACTTCGCTCCTCGTTTGGGAATAGCCTGGGACCCCAGGGGTACGGGGAAGACCGTCTTCCGCTTGGGGGGCGGGGTGATCTATGAGATCCCGCATATCTCGGTTTTTATCGGCCAGAACAATACCAACGCCAACGGAATTTCGCTCAATCCTACTGGTGTGGCGGGAGCGCCCGTGGGTCCGGGAGGCGGCAATATCGTGGCGGCAACGCTCGCACCCGATCCGGACATGATGAGCGCCAATTGGAAGAGTGGGGCGCCGGTGTTTGGCGATCTTTCGCTCAGCAACATCTCCTGCAGCAGCGATGCGCCCTGCCCGGTGTTCGGGCTGGCCAAGGACCTCTCCACGCCCTACGTGATCAACTGGAACTTCAATGTGCAGCAGGAAGTGTGGAACAATGCGGCCTTGACGGTGGCCTACGTAGGCAACAAGGGCACCCGGCTGTACAACATTCGCGATATCAATCAAAACATTTACAGCCACGATCAGGGCGTGATTGACGACGGTTTTCCCGACGAACAGACGGGCCGCCCCTTCTACAACCAGTTTCCCAGCTTGAGCTACATCTATCAGTTGGGCAACGGAGCGGACTCGATCTATCATGGTCTGCAGGTGACGTTGCGGCAGAATTCAACCAAGGGCTTGTATTTCGTCGCCGGCTATACCTGGGCGCATGCCATCGACACCTCGGGCAGCAATCGTCAATTCAATATTCAGAACAGTTACGATCCGGCTTTCGAGCGTTCGAATTCCGACTCGGACATCCGCAACCGCTTCACCTTTGCCCTGACCTATGAGCTGCCCTCGAAGCATGGCTTCGCACAGATGCTGCAGGGGTGGCATGTCAACGGGATTTTCACCGCCCAGGGCGGGACGCCGCTCTTCTTCTACGATAGTTTCAACGACATCAGCGGCACCGGCGAGTTCAATGACCACTGGAACATCACCGGAGACCCCGCCAACCTTCATTGGTCAAAGAACACGCCAATCCCTTTTCTGGATGCCGACCAGTTCACCACCGTCGAGTATGACACGGTCAATGAGCTCTACCATGCCACCGGCGGAATCAACCCCACTGCCCAGCGCTGCTACAACCAGGCCTTTCGTCTGGGGGGACAGGCGGGAGCGGATCAACTCATCAATGGGCCGGACGACAGCATTTACGGCGGGTGCTTCGCCTCGGGAGGTACTATCGTGACGCCGCCCGCACCCGGAACCTTTGGCGACATGCGGCGTAACGTGGTTTACGGCCCCGGCTTCGTGAATCTGGACTTCTCCGTCATCAAGGACTTCAAGTTCGGAGAGCGATTCAGCCTGCAATTGAGAGGCGAAGTATTTAATCTTCTCAATCACCCGAACTTCGCCGATCCCGACCATGATCTGTCGGACGGTTCGGCGGGCACGGTAGGCTTGGCGCAGTACACCCCCGACGTCTACGCCTCGAACCCGGTAATCGGATCCGGTGGCTCGCGCCACATCCAGATAGGCGCCAAGATTATCTGGTAGAGCGAAGGCTCGGGCGGCCATTTGCTGCCACAGCGAGTGGGATGAATGAGCCGAGACGGAGGGCACGACCCCATTCGCGGCGAATTTCAGACCGGAGAAGGGAAGGGCACGACTTCGGTCGTGCCGATGAGCGCCGTAGACCGGAAGGTCAGGACTTCAGTCGTGCCGATGGGCGCCGGAAGGAAGCTCAGCCGCTGAGGTCCGCTCGTCCTGCTTCGATCAGAATACAATCTGATGCCACCCTGCGAAGCGAGGCTCACAGCCCACCTCAGCGGCTAAAGCCGCCAGCTCCAAGGTTTTTTGCGGCACGACTAAAGTCGTGCCGATGAGCGCCGGAAGGAAGCGGCTTCAGCCGCTGAGGTCCGCTCGTCCTGCTTCGATCAGAATACAATCTGATGCCACCCTGCGAAGCGACGCCCACAGCCCACCTCAGCAGCTAAAGCCGCCAGTTCCAAGGTTTTTTGCGGCACGACTGAAGTCGCGCCCTTCCCGTCTCACGTCCCCTGCCGGGAAACGGAGGAGATGTCTGCCACGAAACCGGAGACGGGAAGGGCACGACTTCGGTCGTGCCGATGAGCCGAAACCGGCCTCTGCCGCAACACTGAGCGGACTCGCCTGTCCCCCATTCAGCTCCGATCAGGAACGGGGGGTCTGATGAACTGCGATTTCCACAGGATTTGCACCGATTCAAACAATCCGTGCAGGTGAGATCAATCAGGTAATCGCGGAAGAATCAAATCTCTAAACGCAACCGCTTGTGGTCATCTAGTCAGTTATCTACAAGATGTCGTGTTTTACCAAAGCCAACATCCAGCCTCCTAATGACCTATAACTTTCTTATTGACAACAAACACTTTAGGCGTAGGATGTGGACAAATGTGGTAGAAAGTGGTCGAGACGGTAGTGGTCGTGGGCAGCGTTGGAACTTTGAGAGGCGCCAGTGGATTTTGCAGCTGACACCCCAAAAAACAGCCCGAACGAACCAGAAATAACCGGCACTTTGGCCGCTGTGACCTCCCTCGCTGTGGCTGCACTCGTTTTCAAAAGATTTCCCGCCCTAAGGGGCAGAACACATGTTTCGCGGCAATCACCCAACCCGCGTCGACGAAAAGGGACGGCTCAAAGTCCCCGCGGAATTCAAGCGGGTGATCGACGAGAAGTACAACGCCCAATTTTACATCACCAGCCTGGATGGCAAGGTTGGCCAAGTGTATCCCTTCGAGGAATGGGAGCGGATCGAGCAGAAGCTGGCCGGGCTCTCCACCTTCAATCCGACGAAGAAGAAGTTTCTGGACCGGGTGAACTACTACGGGCAAATGGTGGAGATGGACGGTCAGGGCAGGCTGCTGATTCCGCAGTTATTGCGGGAGGCGGCTCAACTCAAGGGCGAAGTTGCGGTGACCGGCAATCTGTCCCACCTCGTAGTTCGCAACCTGGAAGCATACCGCACCGAGATTGAGGAGCAACCGTTCACCCCTGAGGATGAAAAGACGCTCGACGATCTGGGGATTTAGTGGACGAGGGTTTAACAAACACCCCCGAGCGGGGTGGGCATGGTGGAAGCAAGACTGGCCATGTTCCAGTTCTTTTAAAAGAAGCGATCGACTTTTTAGCTATCAAGCGTGGCGGGACGTATATCGACGCCACGGTGGGCCTGGGCGGGCACAGTTTAGAAATCGCAAGACGCCTCGGCGCACCGGGACATTTGATTGGGCTCGATAAGGATCCGGCGGCGCTGGATGAGGCCCGCATCAGGCTCATCTCTTCCGGGGGGGAGGGATGGCCTGAAGTGAGTCTGCTGCACGGTTCGTTTGCAGAGATCGGGGAGCGGTTCGAAGCGGCGTCCGCCGACGGACTGCTGGCAGATCTCGGCGTAAGCAGCCTGCAACTGGGCACACCGTCGCGGGGCTTCAGTTTTCAGGCGGAAGGAGCGCTCGACATGCGGATGAATCCGCAAGCCGAGCCCACCGCCGAACAAGTGGTAAATGAGGTGGACGAGGTCACACTCGCCAACCTGATTTACGAATTCGGTGAGGAAAGGAGGTCGCGGAGAATCGCCAGAGCCATTGTCCGGTCGCGGCCAATCCGAACGACTGCGGAACTTGCAGCCGTCGTATCGGCCGCGGCCCGGCCAATGAATTCGGCGGAACGTAGAATTCATCCCGCGACGCGAACTTTCCAGGCACTCCGAATCTTCGTAAACCACGAATTGGACGACTTGCGGGCGCTGCTCAACGCGGCCCCGCAAGTGCTCAAACCGGGCGGAAGGATAGTGATCATCAGTTTCCACTCGCTGGAGGACCGCATCGTAAAAGATGCCTTCCGCGAAGGAGTGAAGCAGGGTCACTACAGGTTGCTGACGAAAAAGCCAGTGACCGCCGGAGAAGAAGAGATTGATCGCAATCCGCGTTCGCGCAGCGCCAAGATGCGGGCAGCGGAAAGAATTTAAGCAACACAGCGCTACCAAGTTTGACATTAAAAGTTTATCCCGGAAAACCTGCCGGGAACCCGGTACGGACGTTGAGTGCGCGCCGGGGTGAAATTAATAACAAAGATCCGGGGCGGCATCGTCCTCTCACAACAAGGGCGAAACACAACTCTCTACCTTCTTCGGTGCCGTCCCGGAGAGTTGGGAAGGTAGAACGGAGGCCAAAGATGTATACGGGAAGATTGATCGACGATTTGATTGCCACGGTGGAACAGACTGAGGTCCGGATCGACGTCCGGAGCGAAGTCCGCACCGATATGCGCTTGCTGGATACGCGCTCCCAGGAAGAAAAACTTGCCTACTGGTATGCGATTGCGCAACAGGAAGTTGCCCAATTCGACTCCAGTCTGGCCGGGGTAGCATAAATGGCGGCGGCGGCGCAGTGCGCAGCTCCGGCCGTGCGGCGTAAACGCAGCTGGACGGGAACTCCGGAAATATATTTTGCCAAGCCCATCGACAATTCACGGCTGGTAAAAGTGGAGAATCCGCAGCGCAGCCGCGAAATGAAACAATTTGGAGTTGCTCTGGGCTGC
>JBOGLC010000045.1:0-10315 GCA_050746005.1 Terriglobales bacterium | reverse complement strand
CTGGAAGCGATTTTCCGCGGCGCCGGCTGGAACGTGATCAAGGTGATCTGGGGCAGCGACTGGGACAACCTCATCACCAACGATCGTGATGGAATCCTGGTTCGGCGCATGGGCGAAATCACCGACGGCCAGTATCAGAAATATTTTGTCGAGAGCGGCGCCTATTTCCGCCACAACCTTTTCGGCAGCGATCCGCGTCTGCTGAAGATGGTGGAGCATCTTTCCGACGAGCAGTTGTCGCGCATGCGACTGGGCGGCCACGATCCCATTAAGGTGCACGCCGCCTACAAAGCCGCCGTGGAGCACAAGGGAGCGCCCACGGTCATCCTGGCCAAGACCATCAAGGGCTACGGACTGGGGGAGGCCGGCGAAGGCAAAAACATTACGCACCAGCAGAAAAAGCTGAATGAAGACGAGTTGCGAATGTTCCGCTCGCGCTTCGGCATTCCCATCCCGGATGAAGAACTGCACGACGCGCCCTTCCATCGCCCTGCGGATGACAGCCCGGAAATTCGCTATATGCAGGAGCGCCGCAAACAGCTGGGCGGCTACCTGCCCGAGCGCAAGGTGCGCTCCCAGCCCATTGCTCCGGTCGCTGAATCTCATTTCGAGGAGTTTCACAAGGGCACCGACGGCCGCGAAGTCTCGACCACCATGGTTTTCGTGCGGCTGCTTTCGAAATTGCTGCGCGATCCGGAAATCGGCAAACTGATCGTGCCCATCATTCCGGATGAAGCCCGTACCTTTGGTATGGAAGCGCTTTTCCGCCAGGTCGGAATTTATTCCAGCGTCGGCCAGCTCTACGAGCCCGTGGACATGGATACGCTTCTTTATTACAAGGAAGCCAAAGACGGCCAGATTCTCGAGGAAGGCATCACGGAAGCGGGGTCGATCTGCTCGTTCATCGCCGCCGGAACCGCCTACGCCAATCACGGCATCAACACCATCCCGTTTTTTATTTATTACTCGATGTTCGGCTTCCAGCGGATCGGAGACTTTATCTGGGCCGCCGCCGATATGCGCACCCGCGGTTTCCTGATTGGAGGCACGGCCGGCCGTACCACCCTGGCCGGCGAAGGGCTGCAACATCAGGACGGCCACAGCCACGTGCTGGCGCTCTCCGTCCCGAATCTGCTGGCGTATGATCCGGCGTTTGCTTACGAGATCGGCATCATCATTCAGGATGGCATCAAGCGCATGTATGTCGATCAGGAGTCGATTTTCTATTACCTGACGGTGACCAATGAGCCGTTGCCGATGCCGGCCATGCCGGAAGGAAAGGAAGTTCGCGAAGGCATTCTGAAGGGCATCTATCGCTTCCGGACATCTGTCAAAAAGGACGTCAAGCTACGCGCCCAGCTCTTCGGCAGCGGTACCATCATGTACGAGGTACTCAAAGCGCAACAGATCCTGGAAGAGAAATATGATGTGGCGACGGATGTCTGGAGCGTGACCAGTTACAAGCAGCTTTATCGCGACGGCAACGATTGCGAACGCTGGAACATGCTGCATCCCGGGGAGACTCCGCGCGTGCCGTTTGTCAGCCACGCGCTGAAAGATGCGCCCGGGGTGCTGGTGGCGGCGTCGGATTACATGAAGGTTCTGCCGGAATCGATTGCCCGGTGGCTGCCGCGGCCGCTGGTGGCGTTGGGCACGGACGGTTTCGGCCGCAGCGAAAGCCGGGCGGCGCTGCGTGATTTCTTCGAGGTAGACGCGAAACACATTGTACTGGCCACACTGACAGCGCTGGCGCGCGACCAGCAGATCAAGCTGGAGGCACTGAAGCAGGCCATAAAAGACCTGGGAATCAATCCGGAGAAGGCGAATCCGGCAAATACTTAAAATGTAGGCGCGAGCGCCCCGCTCGTGCTGCGTTGGTGGCACTGCCGCACGAGCGGGGCGCTCGCGCCTACATCGAAGCTCGGAGAGTTTACTCAGTGACAGAATTCAAGCTACCGGAACTCGGCGAGAACATTGACCAGGGCGACCTGGTGCGGCTGATGATCTCGCTGGGCGCGAGCGTCACCGAAGGTCAACCGGTCATGGAACTGGAGACCGACAAGGCGGTGGTCGAGGTGCCCTCTTCTGTGACCGGCACGGTCAAGGAAATTCGGGTCAAGGAAGGCGAGAAGATCAAGGTCGGCCAGGTAATCTTCACCGTGGAAAATGGGGCCGGCGCCAAGGCCAAGGCTGCCGAACCCAAAGCCTCCGCCGTGAAAGCGCCTGCCGAAAAGCCCGTGACTGTCGCAAAGCCCGCGCCGCCGCCGGCGGCCGAAGCTCCACCCGCGACTCCGGCTCCCGCTTCACGGGCGGCAGCCGCATCCGGCCCGTCTGACTTCAGACTGCCGGAACTCGGCGAGAACATCGATCAGGGTGATCTGGTCAGGCTGATGATTTCTCCGGGCGCCAAAGTTTCCGAAGGCCAGCCGGTCATGGAACTGGAAACCGACAAGGCTGTCGTGGAAGTGCCGTCATCGGTGACCGGAACGGTTAAAGAGATCCAGGTCAAGGAAGGCCAGAAGGTAAAAGTCGGCCAGGTGATCTTCACTCTCGAGGGCGGGGCCTCGGCGCCGCCGGAGAAAGCGAAGCATGCGCCGGTCGAACACATTTCGGAACAGCATGAAGCCCGGCTGTCAGTTCAGGCGGCCATCCAGGCTGAAGGGAAAACTCCCGCCCAGGTATTTCGACCCGACCAGCCTTCGCCCGTAGTCTCCACAGCGTTTGCCATGCCCGAACAGCTGGGCAAGGTGGCGGGCACGGAACATCGCGCGCCCGCGGCTGCCGCGCCGCACGTCCGCCGCCTGGCCAGAGAAGTTGGGGTCGACATCCACGACGTCAAAGGCACCGGCCCCAGGGGACGGATCAGCGAAGATGATGTGAAGGCCCGCGCCAAAGCCTTGCTGAGTTCGGCGGCGCAAGCAGCGCCCGGTCGTCAATTTGCTCAACCCGACCTTCCCGACTTCACCAGGTTCGGAAAAGTGGAACGGGTCTCCATGAGGGGCGTACGGCGCAAGACGGCGCAACATCTCTGGGAAGCATGGACCACCATTCCTCACGTCACCCAGCAGGACAAGGCCGACATCACCGAGCTTGAACAATTGCGCGCCCGGTTTGCGCCCAAAGCGCAGGAGGCCGGTGGGAAGATGACGGTGACGGCCATCGCGCTGAAGGTGTGCGCTTCCGCGCTGAAAGTTTTTCCCCAGTTCAACGCCAGCATCGACATGGCGAAAGAAGAGATCGTCTACAAGCAGTACATCAATATCGGCGTGGCCGTGGACACCGATCGCGGCCTGCTGGTCCCGGTGCTGCACGAGGTGGACAAGAAAAATATCGTGGAACTGGCGGCCGAACTGACCCAGCTTTCGACGAAAGCGCGCGACAAGAAGCTCGCACCGGCGGAAATGGAAGGCGGGACGTTTACCATAACGAATCTTGGCGGTGTCGGCGGGACCGGCTTTTCCCCAATCGTGAATTTCCCTGAAGTTGCGATTCTCGGATTATCGCGGTCCAGCATGGAACCGGTATGGATGAACGGTAAATTCGAGGCGCGGCAAGTGCTGCCCCTGTCGCTTTCCTACGACCACCGGCTGATCGACGGCGCCGACGCGGCCCGGTTCCTGCGCTGGATTGCGGAAGCATTCGAGCAGCCTTTCCTGCTTTCGGTGCAGGGATAGGTTTCGGTGAGTAATCTCGATCTGAAAGCTGTGCTCTGCCTGCCTGGCAGAGGGCTTGGGGCGGTTTTAAGCGGGTAAATCAAAGTCGAAGGCGGCGGACCGGAGAGTCCGCTCCACGACAGTCAATGCCTTTCTCATCGAATGACTGAAAATCCTGATTTGCACATTGCAGTGGTGGGGGGCGGGCCGGGTGGCCACGCCGCAGCATTTCTCGCCGCCGATTTGGGGCTCAGAGTCACCCTGATTGATCCGGAAGTGAATCCCGGCGGAGTCTGCCTCTATCGCGGCTGCATTCCCTCGAAAGCTTTACTGCACGTGGCCAAGCTGATTGGCGAGTCGCGCCACGCCAAAAACTGGGGCATCGAATACGCCGACCCCAAGATCGATCTGGCTCGGCTGCGATCGTGGAAAGAGGGCGTAGTGAAAAAGCTGACCGGCGGTCTGGGCATCCTGTCGAAGCAGCGCAAGGTGGAATACGTGCAGGGACGCGCCGCTTTTGAAAATTCGAGCACGTTGCGAATCTCGAAGTCGAGCGGCGGAGACGTCAGTCTGACGTTCGATCGCATCATCCTCGCGACCGGTTCCCGTCCGGCAATTATTCCCAGCCTCAAACTCGACACGCCGCGAGTCATGGACTCCACCTCCGCGCTGGATTTAAGTGAAGTCCCAGGTACTTTGCTTGTAGTCGGCGGGGGCTACATCGGGTTGGAGTTGGGCACGGTGTACGCAGCCCTGGGCACGAAAGTTTCGGTGGTTGAGATGCTGTCCGGACTGCTGCCCGGCGCCGACCGCGACCTGGTCCTTCCCCTGCACAAGCGCCTGGAAAAAGCCTTCGATTCCATCTTGCTGAACAGCACGGTGGCCGGGGTGAAGGAAGAGCCCAACGGCATTCGGGTGACCTTCGACGGCCCGGAGGTCAAGGAAAAAGAAAAAATCTTCGACAAAGTTCTGGTGTCGGTCGGACGCAAGCCGAATTCTGAAATCCCCGGCCTCGATAAAACTCAGGTACAGGTGGGCCCGCGAGGATTCATCCAGGTGAACCAGCAGCTGCAGACCAGCGATCCCGCGATTTATGCCATCGGCGACGTGGTCGGCGAACCCATGCTGGCGCATAAAGCCTCGCACCAGGGACGCACGGCAGTCGAAGCCATCGCCGGACACAAAGTAGCATTCGAGCCGGCCGCGATTCCCGCCGTGGTTTTCACGGATCCCGAGATTGCATGGTGCGGCCTTACCGAGACCCAGGCGCAAAAAGAGAATCGTGAAGTCAAAGTTGCCAAGTTTCCCTGGGCCGCATCGGGCCGGGCCATGACGCTCGACCGCACGGAAGGCATGACCAAGCTCATCCTCGATCCTCAAACCGAGCGCGTGCTGGGTGTGGGCATTGTGGGCGCCGGCGCCGGCGAACTGATCGCCGAAGGCGTGCTTGCCATCGAAATGGCCGCTCTTGCCAAGGACATCGCTCTGACCATACATCCGCATCCCACGCTGTCCGAGACGGTCATGCAAGCCGCCGAAGTATTTTTCGGGACCAGCACGGACATATACCGGCCGAAGAAGAGTTGAGCGATGTAGGCGCGAGCCCCCCGCTCGTGTGGAAGTGGCAACAGGCGCGGCGGGACTTGGTTAACGCGCGAAGGTCGGGTTGAGACCTCGAACAATCGGTTATTGCCGCTGCCGCACGAGCGAGGGCGCTCGCGCCTCGCGTCTCGCGTCTCCACTAACGCTGCCGCACGAGCGGGGGCGCTCGCGCCTACATTACAATTCTTGGCTGGAGAAGGAATCATGTTTTCTTTTTTGAAACGGGCGCTCTGGCTGGTCCTGTGCTTGGCGATCGGTTCACCAGCGTGGGCGTATCAAGTGCTGCCCGGGCACCCGAACAAGCCCGCGAACGCAGACACCAGTACGTCCGACCCGCTCGGCCGCGAAACTCCAAGCGGCACCTTATATGGATTTCTCCAGGCCGCGGAGTCGGGAAATTATTCGACCGCCGATCAGTATCTGCAGATGTCCTCCGCCCGGCGCCAGACCGTGGGCGAAGATCTGGCCTCCAAGCTGAAAGTCGTGATTGACCGATCTTTCTCCGGAGACTTGAGACGAATCAGCAGTCAGCCGGACGGGACTCCGCAAGAAGGAATGCCCCTCGACAAGCAGCGTGTGGGCACGCTCAACACCGGGGACGTCGACGCTGACCTCATTCTTACCCGCGTCTCGGATGCTAATGGAGGACGGATCTGGCTGATCTCGTCCGAGACTCTGGCCAAAGTTCCTGAACTTTACGAGCGAGCCGCGGTTCATCAGGTGGAAACCCATCTCCCGCAGATTCTGGTTCGCCATCAGTTTTTGGGGCTGCCCTGGTGGCAGTGGATCGCGATCCTGCTGGCCGTTCCCGTGGCGGCGCTGCTGGGGTGGATTGCGGTTCAGATCCTGAGGCTGCCCTGGTACTTCTGGGCCCGCTACCGGAAGCACGCGATAGCCGGGTTCTGGGGTTCGTTCGTGCGCCCGCTTTGGGTTCTGCTGGCGGTGCTGGCCCACGGCATTCTGGTTTCTTATCTGCGTCTTCCTCTGCTGCAAAGGCACCGCTACCAGCAGGCCGCTGGGGTGGTCGCAATCATCGCCTTCAACTGGTTGCTGTGGCGAATCCTGCGGGTAGTGCTGAACACTTTGCGGCAGCGAGCCGTGCTGGCGGGCCGAATGGGCACGAGCTCGCTCATGATTCTGGGCGAGCGCATGCTCAAGGCTGCGATCGTTATCCTGGCGATCTTTGGAGTGCTCGGCGCTCTCGGATTCAACCTCAGCGCGCCCCTCGCCGGACTTGGCATCGGCGGTATTGCCATCGCCTTCGCCGCCCAGAAGACTCTGGAGAATCTTCTGGGCGGGGTTTCCGTGCTGGGCGATGAAGTCATCCGCGTCGGCGATTTCTGCCGCTTCGGTGATCGGGTGGGGACGGTGGAGGACATCAGCCTGCGCTCCACGCGGGTCCGCACCAACGATCGTACTGAACTCTCAATCCCCAACGGGTCGCTGGCTACCATGACCGTGGAGAACTTCAGCCGGCGCGACAAGATATTGTTCAACACCAAACTCGGTCTGCGTTATGAGACTTCGCCCGACCAGATGCGCTATGTTCTGGTGCAGATCCGCCGCCTGCTCTACGAGCATACCAAAGTGGAAACCGCAGGCGCGCGTATCCGCTTTGTGGGATTCGATGAGAGCTCCCTCGGCCTCGAAATCTTTTGCTACATCCTTACCAAGGACTTCGGAGAGTTCGTTACCATCCGCGAGGACCTGCTGCTGCGGATCATGGACATGGTGGACGCGGCCGGTACCGGCTTCGCCTTCCCCTCGCAAACTGTGTATCTGGGACGGGATTCCGGGTTGGATAAGGAAAAGGCGGAGAAGGCCGCGCAGGAGGTGCAGAAGTGGCGAGAGGAAAACCAGTTGCCTTTCCCCGACTTCACGCCGGCTGATATTTCCGAAATCAGCAATTCTCTGCCCTATCCGCTGCCGGGTTCTGCGGTGGGCAGAAAGCAGGAGAGTTCATAACGCGAACTGATATTGAGGCAGGCAGGCCTGGTGTTCCGGTTGCCTCACGGCCTTGGCAAAATCGATGGTGTAGAGACTTTAGAACCGAAATGAACGGTCTCCGGCTTCGAAGAGGCAGCATTTTCCCGCCGCTCGAAACCCTGAACTACGCAGACTTTCCCAAGTCTAAGAAAAGTGACGCCGATTCCGGGGCCGCTCCTGCCTCGAGCGGAGCCCAATCCGCGAGTGCGCCTGGAGCTTGAGAAATTCTCGAACTCAAAAGACAGCTCCATGAGCGTGTTTGCGCCGCCCAAATTACCACAGTAACTTGCTGGCCCTGACCGCCCTACCTACCATTAAACGCTATGAGTTACCAAGCGCTCTTATTCTGCCCCGATGAAAAAACCGCTCGCATCGTAAGCCAGGTGTTGACTGAACTGGAGTTCACCGTCGATCCCTGCCATGAGCCCTTTGCCGCAGTAAAAAAACTGATGGTCCAGCACTTCGATGCGATCGTAGTGGATTGTGACAACGAGCAGAACGCCGGCCTGCTCTTCAAGAGCGCACGCAATTCAGGCTCGAATCAAGCTTCACTGGCGGTTGCCGTGGTTGAAGGGCAGGCCGGTGTGGCCAAGGCGTTTCGTCTCGGCGCCAATCTGGTTCTTACCAAACCCATTCATGTAGAGCAGTCCAAAGGCACGTTACGGGTTGCCCGCGGCTTGTTGCGCAAGGGACAGGCGGCGAAGGCGGTTGACCCGGCTTCAGGTTTTCCGGAGTCAACGGTGGTTGCGCCAAAACTTACGCCGGCGCCCTTTCCGCCGCCACAGCCGATGGCAACAGCGCGCCCGGCCAGCGCTTCGGCCTTTGAACTCGACGCGGAGCCGATGCCGCAGCCCGATGCCGCGGAAGCCGCGCTGCTCGAGTACATGCCAGACACTGCGATGTCCGATGCCGAGAATTCTGCACGATCCGCAGCCGAGACCGATCCGTCCAAACAGTTTGCCTGGCAACCGCGCAAGCCCTTGGCTGAACCCATGGCGTCGGCCTTGCGCCGGGCGGCGGAAGCGGCGGGAAAAACCGAGTTTGATGCGGGCGCTCCGGCAACGCGGACGGGCGCAGCCTCTGCGCCGGCCCGGGCCAAAGAGATTCCGGCGCCCATTGTCAAGAATCCGGGTTTGGAGCCGACCGCAAGCGCGATATCGGTAAGATCCAGCGAAGCGACGGAGATCATCCGGATCGAGGATCCATCGGCCGGAGAAGGCTGGAATTCGGGTGCGCCGTCAGCCGCCGCGAGAGAGCCGAGTTTCGCTTCACTGGAAGATAGCCAGCAAGCTCCCGGCGCGGGCGGCAGCAAGAGCAAGAAGGGATTGCTGATCGTGGTATTGGTGCTTGGACTTGCGGCCGCCGCTTATTTCGGCTGGAGCAAAATGCAATCTACGCAGCCCCAGCCGGCAACGCCCCTTCCTGCAAGTACGGGGACGGCTGCGACGTCCGGGCAAACTGCATTTTCAACTCCGGAAGCTCAGCCCGCTTCGGGCCAAATTGGGGGAGAGCCAGAACCGGATTTAAACGGCACAGCCGTGGTTACGCCATCCAAGCCCTCCGCCGCAATAGTCGCGGACGGCAATGGAGTCAAGACTCCGGCAGGCAAGCCTGCCCCAGGCGCGGATGACGTCACTGCGGGCAAAACGCCGGCGGCAGCCAAGGCAGAGCCAGCGCCGGTGCTGGTGGTGCAGAATGGCGGCTCCACGCAGGCAAAGACCGAGCCTGAGGTACAGGAACCGGAGCAGGCGCCTGCGGTAACCAGCATCGCGAGCGACAGCAACAGCAGCAGCGCGCTGTCCGGGCTGGTGAATACGAATGCTATCAACGCCCGGAAAGCGCCCCAGCAAACGCTGAGAATTTCGCAGGGCGTTTCCCAGGGACTGATCCTCAAGAAGGTCCAGCCTCTCTATCCCGAGCAAGCCCGGCAGATGCATCTGGAAGGGACCGTCGAACTGCAGGCGAACATCTCCAAGTCAGGCAGCATCTCGGCCATCAAGCAGCTGAGCGGCGACCCGATTTTGGGACGCTCCGCCGCGGATGCAGTACGGCAATGGAAATACAAACCCTACTTTCTGAATGGCGAACCGATCGAGATTCAGACCCAGATCACGGTAATCTTCAAACTTCCGTAGAGCCGAGTTCTGACGGAAGAATCACGGCGCGAGCGCTGTACGGCTTGCGCCTTCTCTTTTGCGAAAACCACCCTGGGCCTCGAGCAGGCGGATCAGTTTGAACCGTCTCCCGCTCACGAAGGCGTCATGCTGAGCTTGCGAAGCATCTGGCGTGGAGCGGATCTGACGGCCGTTCGTGGCACGTGGCGCTACACGCGAGATCCTTCGGGACTGAAGTCCCTCAGGATGACGCTGGGATTAGGAGGCGGATTCCAAGATTTACGGTCTGCCGGCTGAGGTCCGGGAACAGTTACAGCCCGCGCTTTCATCCCAAAGAGGTCATGCTGAGCTTGCGAAGCATCTGGCGTGGAGCGGATCTGCGGCTGTTCATGGCACGTGGCGCTACACGCAAGATCCTTCGGGACTGAAGTCCCTCAGGATGACGCCGGGATTCGGAGGCGGATTCCAAGATTTACGGTCGGCCGGCTGAGGTCCGGGAACAGTTACAGCCCGCGCTTTCATCCCAAAGGCGTCATGCTGAGCTTGCGAAGCATCTGGCGTGGAGCGGATCTGCGGCTGTTCATGGCACGTGGCGCTGCACGAGAGATTCTTCGGGACTGAAGTCCCTCAGGATGACGCCGGGATTAGGAGGCGGATTCCGAGATTTACGGTCTGCCGGCTCAGGTCCGGGAACAGTTACAGCCCGCGCTTTCATCCCAAAGGCGTCATGCCGAGCTTGCGAAGCATCCGGCGTGG
This sequence comes from Terriglobales bacterium, assembly GCA_050746005.1. Taxonomy (GTDB): domain Bacteria; phylum Acidobacteriota; class Terriglobia; order Terriglobales; family Acidobacteriaceae; genus JAIQFF01. The sequence goes on along the minus strand of JBOGLC010000045.1, from coordinate 204 downwards.
AGCGGATCTGACGGCCGTTCGAGGCAGGTGGCGCTGCACGCGAGATCCTTCGGGACTGAAGTCCCTCAGGATGACGCTGGGATTAGGAGGCGGATTCCAAGATTTACGGTCGGCCGGCTGAGGTCCGGGAACAGTTACAGCCCGCGCTTTCATCCCAAAGGCGTCATGCTGAGCTTGCGAAGCATCTGGCGTGGAGCGGATCTG
>JBOGLC010000044.1:0-22889 GCA_050746005.1 Terriglobales bacterium | reverse complement strand
TCTTTATTCCATTCCTTGTTTTCGACAAGCTCGATTGGTTGTTCTGGGGATGGCTCAAGGCTTATCTCGGATTCAGCTTTTACAAGGTCGTAGCTGCGGCAACGCTGAATGTTCTGTCTCATGTTCTAACCAATTACTACATTCAACTTGGCCAGAGCTTGTCGGACCCTTCATTGATCGTCCAGACCTTGCCGCTTCTTGTTCTTCTGGTACTGGTCAACATCTACATCCTTTTCAAGATTCCGACCATGACGCACAGCTTATTCACCGGCGGTACCGGCGGACACGGTGGGGGTTTGGGCGTAGCCGTGGCGGCATTACGGGCCGCAATCTAGACGACAGCGGCAGAAACGAGGTCGAAATGAGCACAGAAATGATGAGCGAAGAAACGAAAGCCAACCCGGAAATCACCCGAGCGGCAGAGCGTTACCTGGAGCAGTACGGAGATCCGTTGGTGATGAATACCTACTTAAAGGTCACCATTCTTCTGCTCGCCGGTGTGTGTATCAGCCTGGCTGTACTCACCTATAAGAGCCAGACAGCGCTCGCCAACATGCACCCAATGATTGTGCGGATCAATGACGTAGGCCACGCGGAAGCGATCGACTACCGGAACTTTCAGTATCGCCCGCAGGAGGCGGAGAACAAGTACTACCTCACCCGCTGGGCGGAACTGTATTTCAGTCGCAATCGTTTCACCATCGAACGTGATCAAACGCAGTCGCTTTACTTCCTCAATAGCGATGTACAGCGCGCCGTCATCGACCAGGAGCGCAAAGACAACAGCATTCAGAACTACATCAAGGACAGCACCTTGCCGTACGTCGATGTCGAGATCAAGAACGTCATCCTTGACGACCTTCGACAGTCTCCGTATTCGGCGCGCATCGAGTTCGAGAAGGTTTATACCAACCCCGCGGATCATACCGAACTCAAGCGGGAGCGATGGACAGCCAGCGTCACCTATGTCTTTCGCGAGAACGTGAAGAACAACGAGCTTGCCGTGAACCCCCTCGATCTGACCATCGTGCGTTTCCGGGCCGACCAGGCGTTCAGCTAAGGATACTTAGAGAACCCCAGAGACTAAACGATGTCCATTTCTGCTGCCAATCCGGCTGGCCTGCCACATGTGTCCCTGAGCATGGTGGAGCTGGCGAACAAGAGCTTTCCGAGATTTAACGGAGGCGGCGAGCTACACCCTTCTTGTGACGGACATGCCAGGTCGGAGCGAACGGTAATCGCCGTGGCCTTCCGCAGCCAGTGTGCTGATGAAAACTTTGCTCTAAAGAGTGTCTGCCGTTATGTATCCCGCCTTTGTTCGGGCACCGCTTCGGGGCTTTTCATGCGCCCTGCGGCAACTCGCTCTTCTGCTTCGGCTGCGCCGCCCTGCGGGTTACGGTTTCCCTCCAAATCTTTTTCGGAAAGAACGCCGAAAAGATTTCTCCTGAGCCTCCGCAAATGCAGAGCTTCGGCACTTGGGAGCATGGCCCGCTCGCTTTATGGTGCCCCGATCAAGATCGGGAAATTCAACAAACGGAGACAATCATGTACCAGAACAAAGTAACCCTCATCGGCTTCCTCGGCAGCAACCCAGAAGCGCGCACCAACAGCGCGGACTTCAGCGTCACCACTCTTTCCTTGGCAACCAAGTCCTCCTACAAGAAGGATGGCAAGTACGTCTCGCACACCGAGTGGCACCGTTGCGTCGTCTTCGGCAAGCTCTCGGAGTTCGCCAAAACGCTCACCAAGGGTGCACATATCCAGGTCGAAGGCGAACTGCGCAGCCGGGAGTACGACAGCAAGAAAACGGACTCGAAACGTCGCGTCTGGGAAATCCGGGTCGCTTCGATCCTGAAGCTGGACCGCGCTGAGAAAGCCGGCCCGGAAGACGAGCCGGAAGACCAGCAACACGAGACCTTACCTCAGGAGGAGGAGGCGGTGTAAGCCAGCGTTCTTCATTCCCGGAAGCCTGGCTAGCCGCTGGGCTTCCATCGCCGTGAGGTTCCCACTATGAGCTTTGAATTGATCCTGCCATTCCTTCGGCCGATAGAGACGCTGCTGCTGGACGAGAGCATCAGCGAGATCATGGGCAATCCCGATGCCTCATGGTGGTACGAACGCGATGGGATCATGCGCCGAGAAGGAACCATTTCCTTCAACGCTAGCCAGCTCCGCACCGGCCTCGAAGTAATCGCCAATCAACTCGGCAAAAAGCTAGACGAGGACAATCCTTTGTTACACGCGCAGCTCCCAGACGGAAGCCGGCTGGCGGCAGTGATTCCTCCGGTTGTGCGTCCGGCACCTGCTCTGACAATCAGGAAGTTCACCAGCCGGAATTACACGATAGATGACCTGATCGATCGTGGCACGCTGACACGGCCACTTGCGGACTTCTTGGGGGAACAAATCCGCATCGGAAAGACCCTGCTCATCAGCGGTGGGACGGGGACCGGCAAGACCACACTTTTGCGGATATTGGCTGACTTCATTCCCGATCACGATCGCATCGTGGTCATCGAAGATACCTCCGAGCTTCACATCCAGAAGCCGAACATTGTGCCGGCCGAATGCCAGACCGACACGTTCAAGGCCAGCATCTCTTTCGATGATCTTTTGAAATCCGCCCTTCGCTGGAGACCGGACCGGATCATTCTCGGCGAAGTGCGCGGAATCGAGGCGCGCACCCTGCTCGATTCCTTCAACACCGGCCATGCGGGTTCGCTAGCGACAATTCATGCCAATTCCGCGGAGAAAGCGCTCCGCCGTTTCGCCAATTTAGTCATGCGCAACCACGCGCAAACCACCTTCTCCGACACCGAAGCCGAGATCGGGGAAGCCGTTGATTTTGTCGTTCATGTTGAGCGGCAGCCAGGGCGCCGCATCGTCCGCGAAGTGCTGGCACTTCGTGGATACGACCGGGAGGCCAAGCGCTTCCTGATCGAGCCGATCTTCGAGGTGAAACATGCCACACCCTAATGCTCAGAATGCAACCGCCGCTGCTGCTGAATTCCTCACCCGTTGCTTTTCGCCGGGTGAGACCATCGCTCTCCTTCTACGGAGTGAAGTTCCCAGCGCGACAATTCAGAGAATCGTCCAATTGGAGACCGCCCTTGCGCCTCGTTACCTCGCCTGGCTCGCCCATGAGAACGCTGCTGGCGCGAATATCTACGTGGCTGCCAATCCGCTTCGCTCGGACAGCCGCAAACGCACCAAAGAATGCATCGCTGGATTACGGCATCTTTATCTGGATTTGGATACCGATGGTGAGGCTCGCCTCACCACGCTTCGGGCCTCGGATACGGTTCCCCCACCGAATGCAATCCTTTCGACATCGCTCGGTAAATATCAGATCCTGTGGCGGGTTGACGGCTTCACTCTCGAACAGCAAGAGAGCGCCCTGAAACTGCTTGCAATTACCTTTGGCGGCGATCCCGCTTGTACCGACTGCAACCGCGTCCTCCGCCTGCCTGGATTCCTCAACTGCAAGTACGATCCGGCGTATCCCGTGACGGTCGAATACCCCGGCGATTCCACTTGGAATTCCGATGACTTCCGGCTGGACATTCTAGCCGCGGATGCTATCCATTCATACGGTCCAATCACAGCGCGAAAGCATTCTTCTGACCACTCCAATTCCGAACACGATTGGGCATGGGTTCTGCATGAGCTTGCCCGTGGCAAAGACGCAGCGAAGCTCACGCGCAAGCTGGCTTCGCGGCGCGCCGATAAGCCCAATCCTCTTTATTACGCTCAGCGGACAGTTGACGTTGCATCGGCCAGGCTTTGGCTCATCGAAGGCATTCCGATAGAGGACGTTGTGACGCTGCTTGAAGTTCGTCGCCGATTCGAGATTCCCATCGCACTCTGCCGCGCTCGTGCGCGGGAGATTGCACAGACAGCGCAGCGAATGATTGCCCGGAGAAAGATTGCTTGATTCCACTATAAGGAGACGAATATGCCACTGCTTGAAATCAACCAGACCCGCTACATCAGTGCTTCCGTTCGGCTGGATGAGTCCACCGCCGAGCAGGTCGATCAGTACGCCGCTTTCGTCCACGCATCCGCAGATGATGTTGTGGACAAGGCGCTCAACTATGTCTTCTCGAAGGACCGTGATTTCCAGGACTTTCTGAAGACGCCACAAGCCAAACAGGTTGCCTCCACATTGCGCGTTCGTAAAGGTCCGAGTAATGGTGCAGCGGAAGAGCCTGCAAAGAAGCTTGTAGCAGGGGTGGAGTCAACGCCTTCTGTGCGGGCAGTGAAGGCGTGAGCCTGCGTTCAATTTCGTGGTGGAGCAAGAACGGTGCTTCGCACCGGAAGAATTGTGACACTCCACCCCTCCGAGGGTTGCGCATGGAACCGGAACGGTTCCATTTGGTACTACACAGAAAAATCAACACTTGTGCGCTGAGCGCAATTTGAGCGGTTCCATTCGGAACCGCAAGCACGGACATAGATGGGAGCCAAGCAAATGTCCAACAACACAGCGCAAATCGCAGACCGCCTTCCGCGAAACAAGGGCCGGGAAAACCGTACTCAAAGCATTGCCACTCGATTCACACGCGCAGAAGAACAAGCGTTGCTGAGGCAAGCGGAAGCCAGCGGCCAGAACCTTCGCGAATGGGCGCGCGATGTAATGCTGCGGGGCGAAGCCGTAGGCAGACACTCAGAGATGGAGATGCACATCTTCACCGAACTCGTCGGCATTCAGATGCTCTTGATGAACACGCTAGAACCGCTTTTGCGCGGCGACAAGATCGCCCAGGATCAGCTCGCCATTCTCTTCCGCCAAGTGCAAACAACCAAGGCCGCGAAGGCGCAGGAACTCCTCGCCAAGCGCAGTCAGAAACAGGAGAAATAGCTATGCCAACTGTTCAACAGTGGGGCCGCAGAGAGTCGGTCATCTGGCCGCCGCGCGGCTATCTCTACACCCTCGGAGCGTTCTTTCTGGCGCTCGTTGCGACCGGGCTCTTCCTTTATGTCCGCTTCCAATATGGCCTCTCGCCGCTCGAACGTTACTACCTGCCGTACTACCTGCGCAGTGAAACAGCCGGCCTGACGCATCCGATGAGCACCTATCAGATGCTCTATGTTTCGGACGGCAAATCGATGGGCCGCACCGCACTCGACGCCGATGTACAGCCGGGGACCACGCCGCAATTTGCCGGCAAGCCAGTGCCATTGGCGCTTACTCCCCAGGCAGCACAGGACGGAGCATATTTCCTCTACCGCGAACCATTGCGCATCTACCCGAACAAAACGCTCCATGCATGGATCTCTCACTGGATTTATGCGGACATTCCGCTCTACAAATTGTTCACGACACAACTGCTCTTCGGCCTCATTGCGCTCGTGCTCCAACTTCCATTTTCGATTCGCAGGGACATCCACCGAATCAGACAACTGCGCTACGGGCGCCGTCTCAAAGGCCCCGTCCTTGTGAATGCAAAGGAATTCACCAAGGCCGTCTCCGGCAATGGAATCGGCATCACAACCAATGATTTCAAGCTCCCGCTGCGCATCCCGCGCGATGCCGAAAACAAGCATTTCCTGATCGTCGGCGACACCGGTTCGGGCAAGTCCAGCATCATCCGCCAGATGCTTTATCAGGTGGATGCGCGCGGCGACTCGGCTATCGTTTACGACCCGGCCTGCGAGTTCGTGAAGCAGTTCTACAACCAGCGCCGCGGAGACATCGTCCTTAATCCGCTGGACGCCCGGATGCCGTACTGGAATCCGTCGAATGAGTTGCGGCGTAAGGCCGAGGCCAAGGCGCTCGCCGTCTCGTTGTACCAGCCGGAAGGTGTGACGAATCGCTTCTTTGTCGAGGCTCCGCAGAAAATCTTCGCGCATTTGCTCAGCTACCTGCCGACCCCCGAAGACCTCATTCAATGGATGTCTGATCCCGCCGAAATCGACCGTCGCGTGAAAGGAACCGAGTATTGGATGCTGATTGATCCGAAAGCTCCGCAGCAACGCACCGGCGTTCTCGGTTCTCTCAACATGAGCGCGGACAGCTTTCGACTTCTGCCCAAACAGGACGAGACGACCTCCGTCTGGACAGCCACGAAGTGGGCCGAGTCGCGGCGCGGTTGGATCTTCATCACTTCGCGTCCAACGATGCGCGAGGCGTTGCGCCCGCTCATCAGTCTGTGGATCGACACGCTCGTCTTGCGTCTCTTGAATGAGCCGATGCCCGACCAGAAACCAGTCTGGTTTGTCATCGACGAACTCGCCAGTCTGCAACGGCTCCCGCAACTCCATACCGCTATCACCGAGAATCGCAAATCGCAGAACCCCGTCATCCTCGGCTTCCAGGGACGCAGCCAGATGGAAGCCCGCTACGGTGAGGATGCCGAGGCCATGCTCTCTCAGCCAGCGACCAAAATCTTTCTTCGCACCACTGAGCCACGCGCTGCGAAATGGGTCAGCGAAGCCATCGGAGAAGTCGAGATCGAGAGACTACGCGAAACCCACTATGACGGCACACGCACAGGGCGTAACTTCGCGCTTGACCGCCAGACCGAGCCGCTTGTGTTGCCCTCGGAAGTCTCCGGACTCGACGATCTGCGCGGCTTTCTCAAGTACGGCAACCATGTCGCCCGATTCTCATTCCCGTTCATCGCGCTTGAAGAGAAGAGTACCGGCTTCGATGAGCGCAAGATGGACGACCTAATCGTTCCTAGCACTCCGCTCCCGGCAGAGCCGGAAGCGGCTCAGGGCAACCTCTTGTTCCCTGAATATGCGGTTCCACCTGCCGAGCACCAGATGGAGTAGATGACTATGCTGACCATCTCCAAACCGCTGTCCGCGGGCCAGGCGCAGAGCTACCACCAGAAGGAGTTCACCGCCAAAGAGCAGAACTATTGGTCGCAACGCGGCGTGATTCAAGGTGAATGGCAAGGCCGGCTTGCTGAGCAATTCGGCCTTGCCGGAGCCGTCTCCGCAGAGGACTTCGCCAAGCTCAGCCAGGGCCAGCATCCGGCCACGGGCAAGCAGCTTGTCCGCCAGCGGGCCTCTTACGAATACAAAGATGGTGACGGCAAAACCATCAAGACAATGGAACATCGCGCCGGATGGGATGCCACCTTCTCCGCGCCCAAATCCGTCTCGCTCACCGCGCTTGTCGGCGAGGACGATCGTGTGCGGGAAGCGCACCGCCAGAGCGTGCGCGTCGCTCTCGACCAGCTCGAACATTACACGCAGGCGCGCATTGGCGGCAACCATCCGCCGGAGACTACGGGCAAGTTCATCGCCGCCAAATTCGAGCACGACACGGCTCGTCCAGTGGACGGCTACGTCGCGCCGCAACTGCATACGCACGCTGTCGTTTTCAACGTCACCGAACGTGACAACGGCCAACCACGCGCCATCCAACCGCAGAGTCTCTTTGCCTCGCAACAATTCGCCACGGCCATCTATCAATCCGAGCTAACCTACCGGCTTCGCCAGCTCGGCTACGAGATTACGACAGGCAGGAGCGGCGCGCCGGAGATCAAGGGTTACACCCAGGATTATCTCGACGCATCGAGTCCACGCAGCCAGCAGATTCGTGCGTACCTTGAGCGCACCGGGCGCATGGGGGCGGAGGCCGCCGAGATTGCCGCACACTTGACCCGCGACCGCAAGGAGATTCACTCGCCGGGAGAAGTGATGGCCGCACACCGGAAGTTGGCGGCTGACTTCGGACACCAAGCAGAGGCGGTTGTACGTACCGCGCGCGAACGCTCTCAACATCAAGAGAAACCCGTCAACACGGTTGACCGCGTGCGGGAATCGCTGACGTTTTCCCGCGACAAGAACTTCGAGCGCGAGGCCGTGGTCGATGAACGCACGCTGATCCGCGACGGCCTCCGGCGCGGCATGGGCGAGGTCACATACGCGCAGGTGCGAGGCAATCTCGATGCCCGTCTTGCAGCCGGAGAATTTCAGATCGTTTCACGCTCAGTAAGTACCCCAGCGCGGCAGTTCACCACGGCCAAGACCATAGAAGCCGAGCATGAGATCGTCCGCCGAGTGGGCGAAGGACGGAATCAGGTTGAACCGATTCTCACACGCCAGCAGGCTGTCGCAGTTGCCGACCAGCACCCACATCTCAATCGTGCCCAACAGAGCGTAGTCGAGGACGTTCTCAGTTCGCCCGACCGCATCCAGGGCATTCAGGGTTACGCAGGCACGGGCAAAACAACTGTGCTCTTCGCTGTCCGCAGCGCCGCCGAGAGGCAGGGCTACGAGGTCAGGGGATTCGCCCCGACCTCTCGCGCCACGCGGCAACTGAATGAGTCCGGCATCGCATCTGGGACCCTGCAAGGGTTCCTTGCGCGGTCATCCAAACCGGACATGCCACAGCAAAAACATTTCTACTTCGTCGACGAATCGAGTCTTACCAGCACCAACCAGATGCGCGACTTCCTTCGACGGCTCGGCCCCAACGACCGTGTACTTTTGATCGGCGATATCCGCCAGCATCAAGGGGTCGAAGCGGGCCGCCCGTTTGAGCAGTTGCAGGAGGCCGGAATGCGCACAGCCAAGCTCGACGAGATCGTCCGCCAGAAAGACCCCGCACTGAAATCAGCCGTCGAATTGCTCGCCAAAGGCCAGGTCTCGGCTGCGCTCGACGCGCTACAGCAACAGGGCCGCGTGAAGGAAATCCCCGACGCCGAAGAACGCATCCGCACTATCGCCCGGAGCTACGCAGAGTCGCCCGAAAAGACCCTGATCGTATCACCTGATAACGCCTCACGCCGCGAGTTAAACGTCGCAGTGCGGCAGGAGTTGAAGGCCAGCGGAACCCTTGCACCCGAAGACCATACCTTCCGCGTACTGGTTCAGCGCCAAGATATGACCGGTGCCGAACGGACTTGGGCCAATCACTACGAAGTCAATGATGTACTTCGTTATGTGCGCGGCAGCAAGGCTGCCGGAATCGAAGCCGCAAGCTACGGAACGGTTGTCGGCATCAACCCCACTGCCAACTTGCTCTCCGTCGAAAAAGCCTCCGGCGAAATCGCCACCTACGATCCGCGCCGCTTGACCGGCGTCAGCATCTACCGCGAGATCGACCTTGAGTTCTCTGTGGGCGACCGAATCCAGTTCACCGCGCCCGACAAATCGCTCGGCGTTGCCAATCGCGACATGGCCGTCGTCGAGGCAATCAAACCCGAAGGCCACGTCTCTGCACGTCTCGACAACGGCCGCCAGATCGAGTTCGACACGGTGGAGCACCGCCACTTCGACCACGGTTACGCCGTGACCAGTCACAGTTCTCAGGGCCTCACCGCGGAGCGCGTCCTAGTAAACGCCGACACTGGCGTCCACCCGGATCTGCTCAACTCCCGTTTCGGTTACGTCTCTATCTCTCGCGCCAGCCATGAGGCCACCCTTTTCACCGACGACTTGGCCAAACTCAATCCGCAACTCAGCGCCGACATTTCCAAGACCTCGGCTTTGGAAGTCGGCAATCAAACCCCGTCTATCGCTCAGGGTATTGGAATCACGTGAGCCTGTTTACTCAGGTTTTCCAAACAGCGTCTGCAAAATCTGAATTCTCCAAACATCGTCTAGAGAAATTCTTTCGACAGTGTCAGCAGATGGAAAGTACCCGCCGGATCGGCGAGTCTTCCGAGCGGCTGGATGCCGGGCTCGCCCACGTATAAAAATGAGGATTCGGAGCGTCAGCCGCGCAAGAGTTTCCGGCATGTCGCCGCGCGCATGCTGAGCCTACCGGCCAGCCGGTGGATGAGGCGGTGTGTAAGGCCCTCCTCTGTCATGCGACGCTCGACCTCAGGGACATGCTCGGCCAACCGTGTCGCCAATTCATCGACCCGATGAATCAGTTCATCAGGGTTGATGCCCAGTTCTTCGGCCTGTCGGCGCCAGTGACGAATCTGGATGTTGCGAAAGCGGTATTCGCCGCCGAGCTTCATAGAAAGCTTGACACGCTGAATGTCGATCTTGGGGTAGGGGAAGACACTAGCCAGATCGTACAGCGGCGCAAGACGCACACGGCCGCCGGCCCCGATGAGTAGGGCGTAGTTCTTGGCATGGGCGTCCGTGCCCACGATCAGCCAGTTGAAGGCAACCGAATCGAGAAATGTGCCCACATCCTCGGCCGCGCTCCCGGAATAGGTTCTCAGCAATTCGACGATGTCGCGGATGCCGGGTCCGCCTTCATTTTGATATTTGCTCGTCGGCGGAATGCCGAGCGCCTGGCAGATGTCTTCCTGATGCACGCGCCGCAAACCGGCCTCGGTGTGAATGCGATCGTATCGTTCTACGACGATGGCGACTTCATCGCCAAAATGCATAATCCGGGAATCGACAACGGGAAGCCCCAGAGCGCGTGCCAGCTCCAGGCAGAAATGCTCGTTCTCGGCGTGGCCGGCGAACTCGCCGGACGGAGGTTTGAGAATGTGCGTAGTCGGAATGCGGCCGGACGGCACGCCCCACCTGCCGTCCTCAAAAAGGAGAGCTGTTTTCGGCTGTGCGCCGGCAAGGCTGAACTGGCCCGTGTCGCGCGGAATGCGCCACGCCGAATGGTCCTCGCGCAAGGCCCGTAGGCGTTGCGCAATGTCGGCTTCGGTGAGCCATTCAATTTCCGACGGCACGGCACCGAGGATAACCTCAAGCCGTTCAGGACGGACGAACTGAACCGCGCCGGCGCAGTCTTCGCCAACGGCGGAGATGAGGCTGAAAGCGTTTCTGGCGGAGACATGGAATTTCCGCGCCCACTGATCGAGCACTAATTGATTGTCAGGAAGCAGGCCCCATAGAAAGGGATCTACCTGGGCGTTCCCGTGCTGCGCAAGCGCGAGGGGCATGGATATCGAAAGAGGATAGGCGTTCTCCGCGTTGCGCCAGTCCTCGTTATATGTAAAGGTCAGTCTGGCCCGATTGTCACGCGTGACGCGGCCCATTTCCCGGCCGTCAATAACGGCGATGAGTTCGGGTGTTATTTTCTTCCGCGTCATTTTCTTTTCTCGCGCGCGCCCGCGACGATCGAATCAATGTCGATCGGCGGCGGGCCTTTTTGACCTTTAGCTTTTCCGGGGTCCTCAGACGCCAGATTGATGCCGAGAGCTTCGACGGTGCGCAGTACGAGGCCGATTTCGGCCCTGGGCTTGCCCTTTTCAACTTCCACAATCCATTGCCGGCTGACCCCGACCTTGGCCGCCAGGGACTTCTGGTCGAGGCCAAGCTTCATCCGGCGGTCGCGGATGACTGCGCCTAAGTCGATTGGTGTTCGGATGCGCATGGTTTTCTCCAAAATGTCAGCGTTCGACGACAGTGTAGCAAAGTCAGCGAACGGCGACAAGCAATAAAGTCGGCGAACGGCGACTTTCCGGAATGTCAGCGATCGACGACATTAAACTCGAAATCTTATATGTTGACATTGTCAGCTATTTTTTTATAGTATCCTGACACAGGAGCAGCAATGAGCGACGGCCCCCATAAGAGCCTCCCGATGCGACCAGGCTGGAAGCGCGTGGCAAAGTGCGGCGACAATATTGCCTTCGCACCGGAAGAAATCGGCAAGGCCATTGCCCGCGCGCTACAGCAGGACTGCAACCATGAAATAGGCCCGGAATTCCTTCTCGCTATCCGCGGTGTTTTTACGGATCACGAATCTTCATTATTCAAGGACAAAATGGCTCCGCAGCTTGACGCCCTCCGTGATACCGCCGGACACGGCATTGGGCGCATTGTTCTGGAGCATGCCATTGAAGCAGCGGAGCGCGGCAAAACCGGAAACCAAGGACTGGAAGAAGCGATGACGAACGCGCTCACGGACCGTGCGGCGCGTGGAAACCGGCAGGTCGAGGAACATTATTGCCGTGAGGCCAATGCGCCACGCGCGAAGAAAGTGCGGACCAGAATTGAAGAAGCCATTGGCGTGGCAGGAATAAGCGGGCTTGCGAGACAGATACTAAAGATTGAGCCGCGCCCGTCTTCGTCGCGCAAGCTAAGGCAAAAAGCCCTGGATGATGGAGTGAAGATCTCATGACGCAGACCAAGAATGCCCGTACTCCCTTGCCTTCTATCGGCGTCGACGTGGTGGAAGGCGGAGCGCGCTCGCGCAGAGGATGGCTTAGGTGCCAGATCGGCGGGAACATCGAGTTCTCGACCGCGCGCCTGGAAACTTATTGCTTCGCAGGATGGGAGCCCGTGGTCTACGACGCCCTGCTTGTCGCAGCCGCCGTCGAGGTTGGCGACCGGACGCTACACCGTCCGGCCGCCCGGTGGGAGAGACAAATAGAGCTGCGCCTCCCGGTCCATGACCCGGATCGATGGGCTGATAAGGCCGTCTCAGAAGCCTTGCACAATGCTCTGAATTTTCTGACGGGAGATCACTGGCACATTGCGTTTGGCAAGCGTCGCCAGCTTGCGGCCCCGCCGGCGCAGGGCCACTTCAACCTTCCGGAAGGACTGACGGCGGTAATCCCTTTCAGTGACGGGCTGGATTCCCGCATCGTTGCCGGATTGATGGCGCGCGAATTGGGCGACAAGCTCATTCGTGTACGCCTGGGATCGAAAACTTCCGACGCTCGCGGGCTGTCCCATCGGCACCCATTCACTTCGGTGCCATACCGCGTGCGGCCGGGAGTGCGGGATTTTGTGGAATCCAGCGCGCGATCACGCGGGTTCAAGTTTGCATTGATCAGCGGACTGGCCGCCTACCTTGCTAAGGCTGGTCAGATCATTGTTCCCGAAAGCGGCCAGGGTGCACTCGGTCCTGCGCTCGTAACGGTTGGTCAAGCTTACGAAGACTATCGCAGCCATCCGCTCTTCACGGACCGCATGGAGAAATTCCTCTTCGCACTTCTCGGCCATCAGGTTCGCTTCCAGTTTCCGCGTCTTTGGTACACAAAGGGAGAAACACTGACCAAGTTCATGAACGAATGCGACGAAGCGCCCACCTGGCAGAAAACGTGGTCCTGCTGGCAACAAACGCGGCAGGTCAGCGTGGATAAAGAGAAAAGGCAGTGTGGAATTTGCGCCGCGTGCATGCTGCGGCGCATGAGTGTCCATGCGGCCGGTCTGACCGAATCGATGCAGACTTACGTCTGGGAGAACCTTGCCGCGCTGACGTTCAAGGCCGGTGCCGATCCCTCCTTCCCGAAGAAGAAAGTAACGGGAAAACTCCGGCAGTACGCGATTGCCGGTTCTTTGCATCTGGATCATCTTGCCGGCTTGCGAGACTCTCCGGCCAATCTGCGCACTCTCGGGCTCAATGCCTTCCAGTTGAGTCGATCCCTCGGACTACCCGAAGCCGATGTGCGCGCAAAGCTGGACCGCTTGTTAACTCAACATGGGAACGAATGGAAAAGCTTCATGAATTCCCTGGGACAGAAATCGTTTGTTTCGAACTGGGCGATACACGCGAGTTGATGATGTCACTTGAACAAACAAATCCGGTAGAAGTAGGGGAACGCTTGCGGATCGCGCGGGAAGCCGCGGACATCAGCCAGGCAAATGCGGCAACGGCCATTAGTGTCGCGCGCACAACTCTCATTGCCATCGAGCAGGGGCAACGGCGTATCCGCATGGGTGAGTTGCAGAAGCTTGCCCGGCTATACCGCACTTCCGTCAACGCGCTTCTGCGGCAGGAGGCTATACAGGTCGATCTGGCTCCTCGCTTTCGGAAACTCGCAGGCAGCAGCGATGCTTCGGTCGACTCAGCCGCCAAGCTCCTAGGTAATCTCGCGAAGGCAGAAGTTGAGCTCGAAAACCTGCTTGGCGTGAAACGCGTTCTCAATTATCCGCCTGAACGACCCATCCTGCGGGGAGACGTGCGGGCTCAAGCGGAACAAGACGCCCTAGAACTGCGCCAACGTCTCGGCCTGGGCATGAGTCCTGTCTCGGACATCGTGACCCTGCTCGAACTGGAGCTTGGCGTTCGGGTCTATGTCAGAAGATTTGACGGCAAGATTTCGGGGCTCTTCGCCTATGACGAAGCTCTGGGCCCATGCATCCTCCTGAATGCCAATCATCCGCGCGACCGCCGGACCCAATCGGCCGCGCATGAGTGCGGCCATCTCATTTCGACCCGGCGGGAACCGGAGATTCTGCACAATCATGAGTCTGAGAACTCACGCGAGGAGCGTTATGCAAACGCCTTCGGAAGGGCCTTTCTCACGCCGGTGCGCGCCGTAACGCAAAAGTTCCAGGAAGTGTTAGCCGGATCGGACCGATTGACGCGGCGGCATGTAATTGTGCTTGCGCATTTCTTCGGCGTGTCCCGCGAAGCTATTGTGCGACGGCTTGAGGAGCTGAGTCTCATCAAGGCGGGCACTTGGGATTGGTTTCAGTCGAATGGCGGCATCACGGATGAGCAGGCGCGGCAAGTCCTCGGTGACTTATCAATCCCTGACGCGCACAAAGCGGATGCAGACCGTCCCACCACGCTGCGGCTGAACCTTCTCGCCGCAGAAGCGCACCGGCAGGGCCTACTAAGCGAAGGACAACTCGCGCGTCTCCTGAATCTCGACAGAGTCGAGTTGCGGGAGATTCTGGGCGGGCTGGAGGGGGAAGGGAGCGAGGCGGATGGGGTTGCCAACCTTCTTAACTGATCCCGCGGCGGTCGTCGTCGCCGATACGAGCACGGTCATTAACCTGAACGCGACGGGCTGCGCGCTGGAGATCATCCGTGCAATCCCCAACAAGCTAGTGGTCGTGGATGTGGCGGCTGCTGAACTAAACGAAGGGCGGCGGCGCGGCCGGAAAGATGCGGACTTGCTGGCGGAATTGGTCAGCGCTCGCATAGTTGAGATCGTGGAGCTCGATGACTCCACGGGTGCTCATTTCGAGACGCTCGTCGTCGGGCCCGCAGCGATGACGTTGGATGACGGCGAGGCGGCAACAATCGCCTATGCCGTCACCTGTCAGGGCACGCCCGTCATTGACGAGCGCAAAGCCACGCGTATATGCGCCGAACGGTATCCCACGCTGCGGCTCGGTTGCACGGTTGACATCCTGGCCCATTCGGCAGTTGAGAGCTACCTCGGCAAGGAAATGCTGTCGAATGCCGTATTCAACGCCCTCCACAAGGGGCGGATGAGTGTTTTGCCGCAGCATGTTAAATGGGTCATCGAGCTGATAGGGCCGGCTCGGGCGGAGGCTTGCGTGAGCTTGCCGAAATCGGTTCGGCAGCCCCAGCAAAATGTCTCGGGAGCAAAAGGCCGGAGCAAGAACGACGCGGTGTAGGAAAGAGATGGCGTAAACACAATGCGGCTGAGCAGAATCGTTATCAAGAACTTCCGCAATTTCAAGTCTCTGGACGTGAAGCTGGGAGAGCACGCTGTTGTTCTCGGTGAGAACAAGGTCGGCAAGACCAACCTGCTGTTCGCCTTGCGTCTCATTCTCGATCCATCTCTGCCGGATTCCGCGCGGCGTCTGCGGTTCGAAGATTTTTGGGATGGGTTGGAGCGCCCGCTCCGCAAAGATGATGAGATCGAGGTGTCGCTGGAATTTCGCGACTTCGAGAAGAGCGAAAATCTGCTGGCGGTGCTCGCTGATCATCTTGTGGAACCTGACCCAATGGTGGCGCGGATCACCTATCTTTTCCGGCCGATTCCGGGACGAGGGGAGACGGCCAGAAGCGAAGCCGATTACGAATTTGTGATCTTCGGCGGAAACCGCCCCGACAACAATGTCGGCTACGACCTTCGTCGGTGGATGCCTATGGACCTGTTCCCGGCCCTGCGTGACGCAGAATCCGATCTTGCCCGGTGGGCGCGCTCGCCATTACGCCCGTTGCTCGACCGCGCGGCGCGCACGATCGATCCCGACGAATTGAAAAAGATTGCCAAGGAGGTTCACAAGACAACCTCAAAAATGGCAGCTCTGACCGAGTTGGACGCTGTGGTCTCCGAGGTTAACCAACAGTTGACTTCGATGGTGGGTGACAGACATGCCGTCGAGACAGCGTTGGGATTCGCGCCGACCGATCCGGAGCGGCTTTTGCGCGCCCTGCAGTTGATGATCGATGGCGGTAAGCGCGGAATCGCGGAAGCGAGCCTTGGCTCGGCAAACGTGCTCTACCTGGCGCTGAAAGAACTGGAGCACCGATACCTCGTCGAAGAGGGCGAGCGTCAGCACACTTTCCTGGCCATTGAGGAACCGGAAGCGCACCTGCATCCGCATTTGCAGCGTCTGATTTATCGCAATTACCTGCGCGCCCGTGATGAAGGCGAAGAATCGCCGGAAGTCCGCAGCATTCTGCTCACGACGCATTCACCCAACGTCGCAAGTGTGGCGCCCCTGTCGAACATCGTGTTGTTGCGCGCCGTTCCTGGAGAAAGCCATACGATCGGCAAGTCCCTGCGCGGCGTGAAGCTGAAAAAGGGCGAGCGCGCAGATCTTGAGCGCTATATCGACGTGACGCGCGGAGAGCTGTTTTTTTCCAAAGGCGTGATCCTGGTCGAAGGAGACGCCCGAGATTCTCGAGGAAAAGAATTCTGAGAGAAACCCACCCAGAAGACCTGAAAAATCCATGAACACGGTAAGGAGAGGAAGTGCAATGACGCATGCGACGACCCGCGGCACAACCAGGAACTTGAATGCGTCGATCGAAAGCGATTCGATGCCGTCGATCTGTTCCGTGGCCCTCATATTCGCAAGGACCGCGCCGATTCCGGAGCCGACTCTGCCAGCCACAAGAAGAGCGGCTACTAACGGACCGATTTCAACAAAGAAGGCCAGGGCCTGAACCGTCGGAATCATGGCCCCTGCACCGAAAGTGACCAGAGTGCTGCGCGTGTGAAGGGTCATCACGGTCCCCAAGGCGAATCCAGACGCGATCACGAGGGGAAGAGAATCAGAACCGGCTTGCGCGATTTGCCGGGCGATCTGAGGGGTTTCAAACGGTGGGCGGAACACGTCACAAAGTACCTGCCATGCAAACAGGCTGACCTTGCCAATAAATTCGATCGGCTTAAACAATCCGCAAGCCTTTCCGGTGTGAACAGTCGCCGCAGGGTTATCGGTTGCGACCAATTCGGTGCCAAACCCGTCTCGATTGCGACCGGACTAACACGAGGTTATTTGAGTTGATGGCTGCAAAAGAAGTGAGGAGACGGTGATCTAACCGTGAGGAGGACGTTGGTGTATTCAACCGAACCTGAGAGACTCCTCTTGGACGTTTATTCAGATGAAGTCGGAGGACGTAGATCCGAGAAGATGCTAGGCCTGTCACTCTCCCAAAGGTTCACGGAGGCCGATATTCACGAGGCCGCCATTGATGGTGCTATGCATCGGCTCCGGCCCAAGCTGATGACGGTCTGTGCGGTTCTCGCCAGCCTGATTCCCATCCTCTGGGCCAGTGGTATCGGCTCTGACGTGATGAAGCCGATTGCCGCTCCTATGGTCGGCGGAATGATTACGTCAACGATTCACGTGCTGATTCTGGTCCCGGTGTTCTTCGTGTTGATGAAGCAACGAGCTCTGCGGCGTGGTACGTTACAGCCGGAGCCGGTGAAGCCACGGAGGTAAGGGAACCGATGCTCGGCAACTTCGTCAAGAACTGATAGCGAAACTGTTCGATCAGGAGAGCAAAGAACATGCAGGAACTCGAAGTTTATTCGATGATTGGCAGGGAAGGTTTCACACGCTTGGTCGCCGCCTTCTATCGACAAGTTCCGCAAGATGACATTCTGGGACCGATGTACCCGGCGAAGGATCTTCCAGGTGCCGAGCACCGCCTCCGAGATTTCCTGATCGGCCGGTTCGGAGGGCCGCAGACTTACATCGAACAAAGAGGCCATCCCCGTCTCCGCGCGCGGCATTCTCCGTTCCATATAAATCAGGCTGCCCGCGACCGATGGATGCGCTTGATGAATAGTGCTGTTGGGGAAGCTGCGCTACCGGCAGAGGCCGAGCAAGTCCTTCGGAAATTCTTCGACGGAATGTCGAGCTTTATGATCAATCGGGTAGAGCCTTGAGTCCGCTAGCGCAAGGCGACGCGCCCGGTTGCCCGGGCGGGAGTTTCACCCGCTGAAGTCCAGCGCCTTTCACGGCGCACTGTCACCAACAATTAATCGGTCGTCACAACCAAGAGAACCTTCCACTGCCCGTGCCGTTTCCGTGCCGTTAGCGCTGCATTGCATGGAACTAGCCGCGTTAGAAGCCATCTGCCGCAAGCTAACTACATAAAACTACGTTGAACGATGGTTTCGAATCCCACTCTCTCCGCCAGTTCTTGAAAAGAAAAATGGCGAACTCCTAGAATCGTCTTGAGTTTCCCGACTCCTTAATCTGTGACCTCTTCTTCTGAGACAGCCATGCCGGTGCCCAACTGGACCCTGACTCAGATAAAAATTGTTATCCCATATCGATAGTTGCGACTTGTGGTGAGCAGACTTGCCCCCATGCCACGCGAAGCGCGAACAAGTTTTGGAATCCCGGCGTTAAGCGCGATCATCGGAATATTCAGAGGCTCCAAAATCAGGTTGCTATCGCGCAGGACAGTGGCGCTGTCTTCTCGAGATTCTGCGGAATCTTGGCTGAAAGAGAAATCGATGAGGTGAAATCATGTCGGATATTGCAGTGGATACTGATGTTTTGATCGTGGGAGCGGGACCGGTTGGCCTGTTTCTGGCGAATGAGTGCGCGCGCCGAGGATTGCGATGGCGGCTCCTCGAAGAGCGTTCGTCCCAATCGCTGCATTCCAAAGCGCTGGCAATTTTTCCGCGGACGCTTGAAATCTTTGACATGGCGGGAATTATTGTGCCATTTCTCGAAAGCGCCAACCGGGTTACCTCGGTTGCGATCATTTCGCATGGACGCAGGCTTGCTGACATGCAGTTCGCCCCTGAACAGAGCCCTTACCCATTCATCGCGATGGTTCCGCAGAATGTTACCGAGAAGCTGCTGGTCGAGGAGTTGCAGCGAAAGGGCGGGAAAGTCGAGTACGAGACCAAATTCGTTTCGGCAGTTGAGCAGGCGGGCTATGTAATGGTCACGGTGGATCGCAATGGTGAATCGGCCAAACTCACAGCCTCCTTCGTCGTGGGCTGCGATGGGGCCCGCAGCGCAGTGCGAAAGACGTTGCATCTGCCGCTTGAGGGAGCGGAATACGAGGCTTCGTTCATGCTGGCCGATATCGAGACTAACGACGCCCTTCCCGCGGATGAGTTGCAACTGTGTCCGAGTGAGTTCGGACCGGTCGCCATTTTTCCCATGAGCGGGGTTCGCCGGCGCATCGTGGCTACCATCGATAGCCGGGAAGGAGACGCTCCCTCGCTCGATCTGGTGCGGCAGGTACTCAGTCAACGCGCGCCTGTCGGGATCGAGGCGCGCTCCCTTTACTGGAGCAGCTACTTTCGCATCCATCACCGGCAGGTGACCCAGTTGCGGGTCGGACGCATGTTTGTAGCCGGCGACGCCGCCCACCTGCACAGCCCGTTCGGAGGACAGGGAATGAATACCGGACTGCAGGACGTTTGGAACCTGGTGTGGAAGCTCGACCTGGCCCTGCACGGTCACGGCAACGAGCGTTTGCTCGACAGCTATAGCGCCGAACGCCTTCCGGTGATCAGGCAGGTCATCGAGACCTCCGATTTCCTGACCAAGGCAATGGGAACTCCGAACAAGTTGGCCCAGGTTCTTCGCGATACAGTTATACCGATGGTGTCCCATCTGGCCCCGTTCGAACATGCCTTCGTGCAAAGGCTTTCTGAGTTGGGCATTGCCTATCGTGGAAGCCCGATTGTTGAAGGACCTGGGAAGCGGTACCTGGATGATTCAATGCGTGGCGGTGAGGGCATTCGCAGCCGTTTTCTTTTGGTCGTGGGGAATGAGGCCGAAGCGTCCACCCGGCAGGCTGCTACGGATGTCGCAGGATCATTCAATGAAGTCGTCGAATTGCGATTGGGGCGGAGCAAGGGAGTAACCCTTGTTCGGCCTGATGGTTACGTCGCATATTCCGGGCACAATGGCGATCACATCGCCGCATTGGGATCGGTGCGCTCGCTTTTGGAACGGCAAACCAGTTAGGGAGAGAAAATTCTGCGTATCGGATGCTTGCTTTCACCGCGATATGTGCGCTCATCTGGGCCGATCAGGCGGCGCTGCCGCTTTGCGCGTCTTGCTCGGAAAGAATCGCATCTGCGGTTTGCTCCGGCGAAACCTGATAGGTTCCGTTGCGGATAGCGTTCGCGATCGCAGCCACTCGATCCTGGCGGATTTCAGGAAGCTGCTTTATTTGCGCGGCCAATAAAAGTGCCTGCGCGTGCACCGGCGAAAATTCGCTGCCGTCGGTAATCCGCCCTTCTGCCGGCGCCGCCGCAACCGTATGCATGCCTGGATTCTGCGGCCCGCTTTCCTCGACGGCGATGGTCCTGTCTAGCTCGATGCTCATTGCTGGATTTCCTCCAGTTGAATTGTCTCGCAATTCAAGTATCGGCAACCGATTAGAAATCATTAATCGGGTCACGATGTCCCTATCTGCAGCTATATCCGACTGAATCTATCCGTCAACTGCGATGCCGAGTCTGGGCCAAAGTTGAGCACGGACTGGCCGTCAAACCCCACCCGCCTTACTTACTGACGAATATGGCGGGACACTTCATTTTTCAATTTCATGCCGGAAAGTTAAGAAGGAGATTAGTAGAAGATTGGAAAGCTCAATTGTCGGGGAAGCTTTATTCGTTTCAGGGAACAAGTATAAAAATGGGAAAGCTGCTGCCTTTCCCACTGCCCTCCCCGTTGTTTCTCGCCACCCGCTCGACACTTCGGTAACTTTCGCACAAATGTTACCGGTTTAAAATCTTGTCTGTGACCATCGAGCGACCGACAGCATGACGCAGGAAGAATTCCCAACCGACGAAGAGACGAAGTCCGGGCCAGCCCCGATCCAGAGATGGCAGATCGAAGGACGTGAGTGGTGGCTCTGGGGCCTGGCGGTGGTCGTAACTCTGGTTTTGACCTTCGGCATCGTTTCGTTAACCTACTTCCAGGTACATCCCCAGGGTGAAGGCAGTTATTGGACTGATCTCAAGGAATGGGTCCGGGGACTGGCTTGTGTCGTGCTCCTGTTCGACATTTACACCCTCTATCAGCACAGGCAATTGCAGCGTATGCGGAGACGACTGGCCGAGCGAGACCGGCTGTTTCAGCTGATCACCGAAAACGCGGCGGATATGATCGCAGTGGTGGACGGCGCCGGGCAGCGTATTTACAACAGTCCGGCATATCAGCATGTCCTCGGCTACTCGGCGGAAGAACTGAAAACCACCTCGTCGATCGAGCAGGTTCATCCCGATGACCGCCAGCGGGTACTGGAAGCGGCGCACAAGGCGCGTTCCACGGGCCAGGGGCAGAGACTGGAATACCGGATCCGTCATAAAGACGGTTCCTGGCGCATTCTGGAGTCGACCGCCAGCGCGGTTCGGGATGCCAAGGGTAAGATCGAAAAGCTGGTGATCGTGAACCGCGATATCAGCGAGCGTAAGAGCGCGGAAGAGAAGCTGGCGCACAATGCATTCCATGACGGGCTGACCAATCTTCCCAACCGCGCTCTTTTTCTCGACCGCTTGCAGCGCGCCCTGGTGCTTTCCAAGCGCCATACCGGTTACAAGTTCGCAATCCTGTTTATCGATGTCGATGAATTCAAGGTTTTCAACGATAGCCTTGGGCACAAAGTGGGGGACGAGGTTCTGGTCCAGATCGGTCACAGGTTGACCATCTCGCTGCGCGAGGTGGATACGATTGCGCGTCCGGTGCTGGGCCCGGCAAAAGACGACACCCTGGCACGGCTCGGCGGCGACGAATACACCATACTCCTGGAAGACATCCGAAACCCCAGCGACGCCATCCGGGTGGCCGAGCGGTTGCAAAGCAGGCTGGCTGTGCCTTTTACCGTGCAGGGATACGAAATTGTGGTAAACGCAAGCGTGGGAATCGCCTTGAGCACTCCCGCGTGCGCCCATGCTGAAGATCTGCTGCGCGACGCCAACATTGCCATGTACCGGGCCAAGCGGGCAGGGAAGGCGCGCTGCGAAGTCTTCGACACCGCCATGCACGAGGGTGCGGTCCGGCGTCTGGAGCTGGAAACGGAAATTCGCAAAGGCCTGGAGGCGGGCGAATTCAGGACTTACTATCAACCCATTATTTCCCTCCAGACCGGCAGAATTACCGGTTTCGAAGCCCTGACCCGGTGGCAACGCGGGGAGCGCGTGCTACCCCCGATCGAGTTCATTGCCGTAGCCGAGGAAACCGGCCTGATCATCGCCATGAACCGAGTGCTGCTGCGCGAGGCTTGCGAGCAGCTGCGTTCCTGGCACGCCCAATTTCCCGCGGAGCCGCGGCTGAGCATGAGTATCAATATTACGTCGAAGGAATTTGCCCATCCCAACCTGGCGAACGGGATTGCCGAAACCCTGAAGCAGACGGGGCTTGATCCCAACGATTTGCAATTGGAGATTACCGAAACCATCGCCATGGGAGACCCGGAAAAGGCGGCGGCCGTGCTCACCGAACTCAAGAATCTGGGAGTCCGGCTGAGCGTCGACGATTTTGGCACGGGATATTCGTCGCTCAGCCGGCTGCAGCAATTTCCGGTGGATTCGGTGAAGATCGATCGAGCTTTCATCTCTCACATGGACAGCGATGCGGAAAGCCACAAGATTGTTCAGGTCATCATCATGCTGGCCCAGACCCTGGGCCTGGTGACGGTTGCGGAAGGGACCGAAACGGAAGAGCAGGTGAACCAGCTCAAGGCGCTGGACTGCGGCTTCGCCCAGGGCTACTACTTCTCGAAGCCGGCTGATCATTCCGTCATTTCTGATCTGTTGCTGAAGGTGAATGGCAGGGCGGCTACGCCGGCCAAAGCCAATGCTGCGTTGGCGGGCGCTTAGCGCTGAGCGTGACAGTCGGAGTTTGCTCCATATGAC
>JBOGLC010000043.1:0-34531 GCA_050746005.1 Terriglobales bacterium | reverse complement strand
GGGCATAGGTATTACCACGGCTGTCGCTTACCGAACTCACGGTCGACGTGGTGTCGTTCCATCCCACCGCTACAACGTTCAGGTTCCCCGCCGTTTGCGCGGCCAGATAGGCGACTGGCAATGATGTGGTCGCCGTCTGTGGCGTGGCCGCGTTCACCTGCACGAATGTGATCGATCCTCCCGTGCTGGTGGTGTAGGTGTACCCGTTGTTCAGTGTGCCGCTCTGCGCATCCGTGTTGGTCACAACTACACTCACCGCCCCCGCGGCGTGCGCCGGGGTCGTGGCTGTAATTGAAGTGCTGCCGACTAGGGTCACCCCGCTCGCAGAAGTGCCACCGATTTCAACTGTGGCCCCGGTTAGAAAGCCAGTCCCCGTGATTGTGCCCGGCGTGCCGCCATTGGCAGTCCCAGAGTTGGGCGTGATCGCACTCACCGTCGGCGCCGGATTTGTTCCCGTGTAGGTATATCCGTTGCTCAGCGTGCCACTCTGACTGTCGGTGTTTGTGACCACCACGTTCACTGCACCCGCAGCGTGCGCCGAAGTTGTCGCCGTGATGGAAGTGCTGCTCACCACCGTCACTCCCGTGGCTGCAGCCCCTCCCAGACTCACCGTCGCTCCCGCCAGGAAACCTGTGCCCGCTATGGTCACCGCATTCCCACCAGTGGCGCTTCCCGAGGTCGGAGTGATCGAGGCCACAGTGGGCGGCGGGTTGCCGCCCGAAGCGCTCAGTTTAGTGAACTTAGCCACCGACGGCACGCCGCTGCTGTTCAGCAGGAAAAGCATGTAGTACCCCGGCGGCGCGATGTTGCCGTTGGGCGGCGCGGTTACGGTCAGCGTCCCGCTGCCTCTGGTAAAGGTCAGACCCACGAGTCGCTGCTCGGTATCAAACGCGTGGGTGGGCGCCCCCGGCCGCACCAGTACCACGGATGAGATGTTCGCCGCGTCGGGAGTGGACACCGTAAACCCTCCACCCCAGGCAATCGTGCTGGGGAGGCTGCTGATGGCCGGGCGGGTCGCCGCCGTGCCATTAGAATTGAACAAGTACGCGGGCTGGTAGATTTCTACTCGTGGCTCATACACGTTGTAGTTCGGGTTACTGCCGGCGACCCAAACCGTCGCGTCTGGCAGCAGAAGAGCCATTGAGTGATAAAGGCGCGGAATGGAGTTGGCCCCGGCCCCGCCCCAAATGAAGGAGTTGCTGACCGGATCATAAATATCGGCATTCAGGCTGGCTGTGCTGTTTACCTCATCCTGCGAAGAGCCCCCAAGCACCAGCACCTTCTGGTTGGGCAGCATGACCGCATTGAGTTCGACCCGCTGCTGCGACATGTTGGGACCCGTCTGCCAAGCGGGATTGCTGGCCCCCATGTCGATGGTTTCACTCGTAGCCGTTGGACCGTATTGTCCCCCTCCCATAGTAATGATCTTGGGGTCGTAGTTGTTGGCCGGAGTCAAAGGAAGCAGAACTGACGCACCGTAAACTCTTTGACCATTCCAAACCCGGTTGCCAAGCGTGGTCCAACTATGATTGGCGGGATCAAACAACCGGGTGGTGATGTCGGAGCCGGTAAAGAAAACCTTCCCGTTGGGCAGAAGGTGCATGCGGGGATACAAGGGCGGAGTCCAGCCCGCGTTGTATGCGGAACTCCATCCCGAACCTACGGTGTAAATCTCGACCGTCGTATTGGTGTTATTATTCTCATCGATTCCAGAGAAGCTCATGACCCGGCCATCCGCCAGGGTCAACACCGTGGGATACCACCGACCATGGGCCATATTCTGGACGTCGGTAAAGGTGTTGGTGGCGGGGTCGAAGATAGCGGACTGCGACGATCCGGTAAAGTTGGGATTCTCTTCCAGGGTTCCGCCGTTGATAAAAGCGCGTCCGTCCTGCAACACCACCATCCCGTTGCAAAACATGTCCCAGGCCAAGGTGAACTGGGTAATTATCCCGGTCACGGGATCAACCAGAACCGCACCCGAATGGTTGTTTGGTCCGAACGGTGGACCCTGAGGGCAGCCCGAGACCGATGGAATGCAGTTCCCCGAACCTGCCACCACCAATATCTTCCCGTTATTCAGTAGGGCGGAATGAATAGGGTTGATCGGTATCTGATAGGATGCCGTGCTCCACCGACCCTGTACCCCCACCTGCGCCATTGCCCCCGACAACAAGGTTCCGAGCAACAGCATCGGCATGCAAGCGATCCGAATTGCCACAGAAAAGCGACCACGCACAACCCACCTCAAAATTGGGGATTCTGGGATTCGCCAGCTCGAATGTTCGGGGGAATGATGCTGGAACAACCTTTGTAATGGTAGTCTAAGCCAGAGAAACAGGCGCGAGCAAGATATTTTCACCCTGGGGAAGCAGGCTCGAGTGTGGCCCAGGCGACCGCTGGAGGGCATGCCCGCTCGCTCGCAGGCTGAGGAGGCTTTTTCATATCAAAATGCCTCGCCTTAGACCCTCTAAGCTTCGGTGAGCGCCGGCTAGAGGAGTGGCACAGGGACCGCCGAATCCCGCGCGGAATCGAGACCACCATCGGCTGCCATCGGAAGACCCAGCCGGGTGGCGATCAGGCGGGCCACGTTATCCACCAAAGCCTGCCAGTCATACTCCAGGGCCACCTTCTGCCGTGCGGCACGGCGTTCCGGCGTATTTTCCTCTTCCGTCAGCGCGCGTTCGAGGGCTATAGACCATTCCTGGGCATTGTTCGCAATCGTTATCACATCTTTGAATTCCTTCACGGAACGAACCGGGGTTGAGATAACAGGCTTCCCGCTGGCCAGATATTCATGCATCTTTCCCGGATAGATGTACTTGGTGTAGTCATCCACCAGGTAGGGCATCGTCGATACATCGAAATGTTGTACGTATTCGCCCAGACGCTCCGCCGGTCTTCCTCCCAAGAAATACACATTGTCGAGGCGTGACATTTCTTTGAGGGACTCGTCGATCTCATGGTGAGGACTCTTAGGGCCGACGAAGACGAACGACCACTGCGGGTGGGATTCGCTCAGTACGAGAAGCAGAGGCCAGTCCAGCCTGCGCTTCAAGTGTCCAACATAGCCGATTCTGGGATGAGGAATGGATCGCATGTCTTCCGGTTCGGGCGCAGGAGTTGCGTATCTCCAGTAGTCGACCCCAGCGGGCAAAAAGTCGGTGTGGCGATTGAAATGTCCTTTTTTTTCGATCAGCGCGGGGGAAATGATGAACACCTGTCCAACAGATTCCAGAAGATTTTGTTCCTCCCGAGAGACCGGAACCTCGGTTGATGAGAATGAATACTCGTCGCTGACGTTGTAGATGCTCAGATCGTGCGGAATCTGGTCGAGGACGTCGGCAAATTCCAGTCCCCAGAGATAGAGCACAATCTTGGTACAGCCTCGCGCGCGCAGCAGGTCGTGAACCTGTTTAAACCGCCGTCTGGCGGTAAAGCGCCGCAACGATTGCGGCCGACCAAACCTGGGAAGCCAGGGGCTGGGTTCATGGACAAGCATAGCCTGCGGTCTTTCTGCCGCATGAGTGGACCTGTCCGGACCGGAGGAAAGTAAGGAAAGACATTGCCGCCAGCCCGGCTGATGCATCCAGACCACCTGGAAATAGGTAGCCAGACGGGTAAGCACATGGTGCCGGTCCATCCAGACGGAACTCCATTGGTCGGGTACCAGGGCAATGATCCCGACCTTATCCCACCGTGGTGGTTGAGGCTTCGCATTCATGGTTTAGCCGATCCAAGGCGCGGCGTCTCTTCTTCTTCCATTCGCGCACTTTCATACTAACTTCACTACGGAAAATTAATGCCAAGGTCAGAGGAAACAACGGGAGCAAGGCCGCGATCTGCAGGAAGAAGATCATTAGATTTCGAGTCGGCCAATAGCGTTCAGTCAGGACACAGCCCAGGGCGAACGGGACGACCCCCAGCATGGTTCGAAACCAGGTCTGCCAAAGGTAAGTTCGAACCCGCATCTCCACCAGCTTGCAAATGAACCTGGGCCAGAGTAGCAGTTCGATGATCACGCTTGGGATGGCGGTGCCCCAGGCGACACCGTAAATTCCGATGCGCCGGACCAAAACGATGCTGAGAACGAAGTTGGCAATGGCCTCGCCAATCGCCCAGAACGCGATACGCTTATGCTTTTCCATTCCATAGACCACGCCTCCGCTGGTGGTATTTGCGGAAGCGAAGAGGACTGAAAGGAGAAGGATCTGCATCACGTTTCCGGAAGTTTGCGCATACTGTTCGCCCATCCACAGGCGAATGAAGCTGTGCCCGCGAAAGAACAGCGCTACTTCGATGGGAAGAGAAACAATCAGAGCTGCCCGGGTACCATGAATTACCAGCCGGCGCAGGTTGTCGTAACTGCCTTCCGCCTCAAAAGTGCTGGCCAGCGGCGTGAATGTCGTGGTCATCGAGGAAACAATCTGCCGCGCGTAGCCGATCAGAAGCCCTCCAATCGCGTAAAGCGTGACCGCGGTGGGCGACAGAAAGGCTCCAACCACCAGATTGTCAGTGTAATAGGTTACTTGAATGGCGATGTTTATCAGAAAGGCATAAAAGCTGTAGTTCCACAACTTGCTCAGCGTAGCGCGGTCTGGACGGCCGAACACGATTTTCAACTCTGGATATATCCAGAAGCAAAAAAGAATGAGCGCCACATTGGCGGCGATGGAGGTGCACAGGTCCCACATCGCCAACGCCAGAATGCTGTGTCCGGAGCGCAGCAGGTAGACAACGCCAGCGGCGCGCGCACACGTTTGTCCAATTTGTATGCCACTGGTCAGGTCATAGCGATGGAGGGCTACAAGTACCCCTCCAAACACACCGCACCATAGATTGATGCCCACCGTAACGGCAGTGACCAGAATGGCCAGCCGGGCAGCTGGCTGCAGTTCGACGGGGATAACAAAAATATGATGGATGGTGAACGAAAGGAAGAACCCGGCCGCGATGATAGCCAGGCTGATCCAGAGGCGTATCCAAAGCGCGCCGCAAACCGCCCGGCTTGATTCTCCGTGGTCTTCTTGTGCGCTCCCCTTGGAAACAAAGCGCATGACGGCTCCCCGAAGTCCCAAGTCGAGCAGACCCATGTAGGAGACCAAGGAACCGATGATCACCCAAACGCCGTAGACCAGGTTTCCAAGATGATGCACGACGAACGGCGACAGGAAGAAGCCCACCACCGTGGAGATGCCCAGGGCGGTCCAATTCGACAAAACGTTTTGGGCGATGCGTCGAGCGCGTGGCATGAAAACGTAGGCTCCGGCCCGATGGTCAGGCGTTGTTGCGTCTGGCGGCGGGCGGGCGGCGAGCTAAGAGAGTCTTACAGCGATGCCAGAGATGGGCCAGCACTTCCCTTAGGTCCCGGGCCATGCGCCGGCCGTTGTGACAAGCCCAACGCGCCATTTCCCGATAGCAAAGAAAACGCTCGCGCAGGGACAGGGGAGAGCGGCGGATAGCAAGCAGGTATTCGCCAAACTGCCGGAAGTGTGGAAATACGATCTTGCCCGCTTTTTCAGGAATCAGAATAGCCGTGCGCTGGAAACGCGAGGAGGGATAGACATTTGTGGCCCGCTGGGTATGTTCACGATGGAGAAAGAGGAACTCAGGAATCTGGACGTAACTGCCATGCAGGGAGAGTTCGGCGAGCAATACGCGGTCGGCATCCGCAAAGCGCCCAAAAACCGGGATCTGGTGGAGAACGCGGGAGCGCATCAGTCCAAAGATGGCTTCACAATTGTGGTCCATGCGAATGAGTTCGCGAAAGCGCTCGTGGGGCGTGAACGTCCCGGCCGTCCACCTCTGTTCCTTAAAAAGCACGGGCCTGCTTCGCTCGTCAATATCGATGGCCTTGGGGTAAGACAGAACCGCGCCGGGATCCTGATCGAGCGCACCCACGCACTTTTCCAGAAATTCAGGCGCCAGTTTGTCGTCATGGGCCAGCCACATGAAATACTCGCCCCGGGCCAAAGCTAGGGAGCGGCGAAAGTTCCAGTACACGCCGCGGTTGACTTCGCTGGAGTGGTATTGCACCCGCGGATCGCGCTGCGCGTAGGCCCGGCAAATTTCTTTGGTGCGGTCGGTGGAAGCGTTGTCGGCGACGATCAATTCGAAGTCTCCATGGCTCTGCCCGAGAACAGAGTCGATCGCCTCAGCCACATAGTTCTCGCCGTTGTATACGGGTACGGCGACCGTCACACGTGGTCTGTCGCTACTCATTGGCTCCTCGTTCGATCGGTTGCAAAAGCCGGAACGCGCTCGGTCACAGGGTGACGCCGCGCCAGCCTCCCGCAGGCTCCATTGCCAGGGAAAACTTGCGGCAATAAAACGCCTCCGCGTATTTCTCCGGGGCGGCGCATTCGACCCCGCGCAGCCGGAGCATCGCCAGGAATGTATCCTCGGTCAGCCAAACCTTGTTGCTCTGTGTCTGGAACACTTCACAGATGTGTTTGATCTTCCGCCGGCAAATTTCCTGGGGAAGCGCCACAAAGCAATTGGGCGAACCAAGATCGCCGTCGTACTTGGGAATCTCGTATTCCAGCACCAGGTGCCGGCGCCACGTGTTCCAAGTCAGATCGCTGATGGTGCGATGGTCCTGATGGCGATCATCGCGATAGTGGGTAAAGATTAAATCGGGATCGGTCTGCTGCTTCAGCTCCTCAAAGAATTCCTTGATCTTAGCGCCGTCATAGGGAAAAAATCCGTCGCGGAATTTCTTTACGATGACTTTTCGGTCACCGGCCTTCTTGAGGAACAAGTCGGCACTGGCCCGAGCTTCCTGTTCGCGCTCGCGCCCGGAACTGAATACCACCCACACGACCTCGAAGGCAGGGGAGGCGGACAGCAACTGCAGAATGGTGCCCCCGCAACCGATCTCAATATCGTCGGAGTGGGCCCCCAGACAAAGAATCTGGAAGGGTAATCCCGGGCGGGGAGCCAGGTTCAAGGGCTGGATCGCCTTCCGCTTCGACTCGCCTCCTCTACCTCGAACCATTCGTCTTCCATACCTCCCACGGCGCGGCCCCAGTGGTATAGAGGCTTTCCAGTTGCTGCTTGTCCTTGAAGGTGTCCATGCTGGCCCAGAAACCGTCGTAAGGGTAGCCGATCAGCTGCTTTTCCGCCAGCAGCCGGTGAAAAGGCTCGATCACCAGCTCTTCTTTGTCGCGCATGTATTTGAAAATCTCTTTCTTCAGAATGAAGAATCCGCCATTGATGCGCACGCTGCCGTTGTCGATAGCATGAATTCCTGAAACCAGGCTGCCGTTACCCTGCTCGAGTGAAACCATGTGGTAGCTGAGATTGGGTCGAACGCACAGGAAACTGGCAATTTTTCCGTGCTGGTGAAAGTGGTCGAGTTGCTGGGGCAGCGGCAGGTTGGTCAGCCCATCACTGTAATTCGCCAGAAATTCCTCTTCCCCTT
Organism: Terriglobales bacterium; assembly: GCA_050746005.1. Taxonomy (GTDB): domain Bacteria; phylum Acidobacteriota; class Terriglobia; order Terriglobales; family Acidobacteriaceae; genus JAIQFF01. The sequence goes on along the minus strand of JBOGLC010000043.1, from coordinate 27,108 downwards.
CGAGGTACTTCTCCACAGCCTTCAGTCTCTGCCCGATATTGGAATTGATTCCGGTGTTCGCGAAAGTAATCCGCCAGTCGTGGATATCGCTGTTCAATAGTTCGAGATTTTTGGCGCCGCCTGACAAAATAAAATCGTTGGACGCGCATTCGTTGTAGTTGAGGAAATAGTTCTTGATGGTGTCGGCACGATGTCCCAGGCACAGGATGAATTCCTTGTGCCCGAAGTGGGCGTAATACTTCATCACATGCCAGAGGATGGGCCGGTAGCCAATATTCACCATGGGCTTGGGCAGGTCTTCGGCGTCACGAATCCGCAGGCCCTGCCCGCCGCAAAAAAGAACAACTTTCATAACTCTCCCCGATCTTCGCTTCTTCACCGCCCCGCACAACCGCCTGGTTCGCTTTTGCACCAGTTTAGCCGTCGTGCTGCGAATCCGCACGAAGGTTTTACCGCGGATAACCTTGCACGTACAGTGCTAGTAAGACTTCAGCAGGGGCCGCATGCTGATCTCCGTAACCTCCACGCTTCGGGGCAGACATAGAGCATGGATGGCCAGACTGGCCACGTCTTCAGGCTGAATGAGGAGTTCCGGCTGATAAGTCTTACCCTCCATCTGCGCAACCGATGCCTGCATGCGGCTGGCTGTCCGTCCCAGGAAAAGGCTCAGGACGCGTACGCCAACAGGATTCACCTCTTCTCGCAGGCTATCCGCTACCGCTTTCAGAGCATGCTTGCTAGCCGCATATTGCCCCGCGTTCGCTCGGGCCGAGAGCCCGGCGCTGGAGTTTACAAAGACAATCTGCCCCTTCGCCGCCTCCAGCAGTGGTATCAAGCCTTGTGTCATGACATAAGGGGCACGGACGTTGGTCCTGTAATGCTCATCCATGTCCTCAATACTGGCTGATTCTAACGGACCCAGATGGATCACTCCCGCACAATGAATCAGTATGTCGACACGTTTAACTTTGTCTCGAATATCTGCGACTAGCCGATTAACCTCAGCCTCGTCGGACAAGTCGGCTGGGCAAAATACAACCTCTTGGGTCTTTTCCCTGATCGCCTCGGCCACGGCTTGCAAGGTTTCTGGTCTTCGACCCACCAGGCACAGGGTCGTACCTTGGGCAGCTAGGGCAAAAACCATGGCCTTGCCAATGCCTCTGCTCGCCCCGGTTACGACCGCTACCTTACCTTCCAGAGCGCTCATTCCGGGAGTGGCGTCGTCGCCTTCCTCGCGCATTCCTCCAGCAGGTCATGCCGCATCAGCCTATCAGCTGCGTTCTTGATGTGGTCGAACCCCAGTCCCGATCGCTCGGCAATGTCTAACAGGCTGTGGGAACCGTCGGATTGATTCAGCACCCACAGCATGGCTGTCTCCTGCACTTTCTCGTCCCGGTGCCCCCCCATGGCGCGATACAACCCACGCCTTCCCAACTGGGGCTCACAGCGAGGATTCTGGTTCAGATAGATACGGTCGCTTTCCAGGATTTGAAACGCCGCGAGACACTTGGTCAGCGAGTCGGCCAGGCTCGCAGGCTGCATCAATTCCAGATTGTCGGCGGAACTGTGGTATTCCGGAAATTGACCGTGCGGCGTCCGCATGAAGCAACCCACCGGCAGGTCAAATCCCGGCGAACAATATTGCCGTTCGTCGTAGCCGTAGGGTGAGAACTCCTGCATGTCGTAAGCCTGGCCAGAGTGTTTCAGAACGTGGCTCAGAACCCGGTCGATGGCCGTGTTACCCCGCCGGCTCTTCTTGTATGTGCTGTGACCGCCGTCCCCCAGGCAGGTGAGCACCAGGCCATGATGGATGCGACCGACGCGGTCTTCATTCCGGCTGAGCCAGGTAATCGAACCAATGGTTCCGGGTATGAACAAGAACCGGTACGAGTATCGCAGTGCGACCTGGGCCAGATGTTTGGCCAGAAAAGCCGCCACCGAAACCCCGGAAAGATTGTCATTGCACAAAGAAGGATGGCAGGCGTGGCAGGAAACCAGCACTTCATCCGTCGAAGATCCCTCGATCAGGCACTCTCCATAGGTCAAATGTCCATTTTGAAGCGAGGAATCAATACAGACCTCATACTCACCCTCTGACATAGTTTGCAGCTGCCGGTGGGTCAAGCAAAAGCCCCAGTCCTCCTTATAGTAAGACGTGCGATAGGGGATCCAGTCCGGCCGCTCGGGGAGACTATGAAGGTGTGGCCGTAACTCGGCCAGAGACATGGTCTGGTGAACCGGGGTGCTGTAGTTCACAACGTGCAGGTTGTGTTTCTGAAAATCGATGACGCGTTGGCCTCTTGAGTCCTTCACCCAGGCGTCACGTATATTCCATTCCCTTGGAACGATCCAATCGAAAACACGGGTGCCGCTTGCGACTTCGCTCACCTGCAAGGGAATCTCTTTTTTCAGCCGCGCCAGGGTTTGGCGAAAACCGTCGCCAGTAATGCTGCGGCAAATCGGATAGAGTTCGCGGATCAGGGCGAGCATGTCTCGGCCAATAATCCGGAGATCGAGCGCGGCGCGCATTTCGGCCACGTCGGCGGTCTGAGCGGGAATTCGCATGGTCACTGCGTAAAATCGGGGTAGTTACGATCACGGTCGGTCATGATAGGATTCGCGATTCTCCACTCGATCCCGAAGGCTGGATCGTTGTAGCGCACTCCCAGCGCGAGTTCCGGTGAATAGGACTCCGACATCTGGTAGAAGATTTCAGTGTTGTCTTCCAGAGTCTGAAAGCCGTGCGCGAATCCCTCGGGGGCATAAAGCATTTTGTAATTTTCGGCGCTCAGCACCTCGGCCACATGCTGCTTATAGGTGGTAGAGCCTGGCCGCAAATCGATGATCACGTCGTAGAGAGCGCCCGCGGTGCAGCGCACCAGCTTGGCCTCGGCACGTGGCGCCGTCTGGTAATGCATGCCCCGCAGCGTGCCCTTCTTCTTATTGAACGAGATGTTGCATTGCACGATGTTGGGATTAAGGCCGTGTTCTCCAAACTCATTGTTGCACCAGGAACGGGCGAAAAAGCCACGTTCGTCCTCGCGCTTTTCCGGTTGAATGATGAAGGCTCCCTTCAGCTTGATCGCGCTGAAGATCATTAAAAGATCTCCACTTCCGGAATCGGCACGACCAATTTGCCTCCCCACTCGCGAATGTAGGCTAATTGCTTCTGGATTTCGTTTTTGAGGTTCCAGGGCAGTATGAGTATGTAATCGGGCTTGGTCTCCCTGATCTTTTCGGGAGGAAAAATCGGGATGTGCGTTCCGGGCAGAAACTTTCCGTGCTTGTACGGATTGCGGTCCACAGTGTAGTCCAGGAAATCGGTGCGGATGCCGCAATAATTGAGCAGGGTGTTGCCTTTTCCGGGCGCGCCATACCCGGCGATGGACTTGCCCGCCCGCTTGGCGTCAATCAGAAACATCATGATTTTTCGTTTCGTTTCTTTCACCTTTTCATCGAAGGAGAGATAGGTCTCCAGGCGGTTAAAGCCTGCCTTTTCTTCCCGTTCCGCCAGTTCCCTGGCACGCTCGGTCACGGCGTGCGAAGTGTCTTGCGCGTGGCAGGCGTACACCCGCAACGAACCACCATGGGTGGGTAGTTCCTCGACATCGAAAACCGTCAGGCCGAACTTCGCCATGACCTTCATGGTAGTCAGGAATGAAAAATAGGAAAAGTGTTCGTGGTAGATGGTGTCAAACTGGTTCCCTTCCATCAGCCGCATCAGGTGAGGAAATTCCAAGGTGATCACGCCTTGGGGCTTAAGCAGCGTCTTCATGCCTTGCACGAAGCTGCAAAGATTCGGAACTTGGGCGAGGACGTTGTTGCCGAGAATCAGGTCCGCCTGAGTACCATCGCGCGTCATCTCCGCCGCCATCTCCTGGCCGAAGAACTTAACTAGGGTGGGTATGCCTTTCCTGGTGGCTTCTTTGGCGACGTTGACCGCAGGCTCGATGCCCAGCACCGGAACGCCTTTTTCCATAAAGTACTGCAGCAGATAGCCGTCGTTGCTGGCCAACTCCACCACCAGGCTCTTGCCGTCCAGAGCAAAGCGCTCGACCATCAGATCGGTATAGGCCTTAGCATGGGCTAGCCAGCTGTCCGAAAAGGAAGAGAAATAGGCGTATTCGGTGAAGATATTTTCCGGGCTGACGTACTCTTCCAGTTGCACCAGAAAGCACTGCTCGCAAATAAACACATGCAAGGGATAGAAAGCTTCCATCTGGTTCAACTGACCCGCCGACAAATTGCTCTCGCAGGGGGGAGACATGCCCAGATCGCAGAAGGTGCGGCGCAAAACGGATCCGCAGAAGCGGCAAAGTGATGCCTTATTCGCCGTATTCGTTTCCGGTTCTAATTGCCCCATTATAGTTGACCCTTTTCCTCGCATTAAACCCCGCTTGCGTTTCGACACCTTCCACTTTGCCGCGCGCTTGTCCAGTGCAACGACGAATCCAGTTGCTGGTCCTTCAGCAAGCCCCTAATGTAGTCGATCCGGGAGTAGCGTGTGCTCTTGAAATCATCCAGCGTCAGATTGACGGCGCGGTAAGCATCGTACAGCTGCCGCGCTCCCCTCCGGGCATTCCACTGCGGCTTGAACGCAGGAACCAGGCGTTTGATCTTGCTGCAGTCCACCCGGTAACAGCGCTTGTCCGGTCCGGCGCCTGGGGCAAATTCGATGCGGCAGTTGGGGACTACTTCCTTGACCATGTCCGCCAGTTCGTGGATGCGATAGTTTTCTTCGTTGATTCCGACATTAAACGCCTGGTTGCAAACCACGTTCTTCGGCGCCGTCATCAGGGCCAGAAAAGCGCGGGAGATATCCTCGATGTGCACAATCGGACGCCAGGGAGTCCCGTCACTCTTCATCAGCACTTGCCCGGTGGTCATGGCGAAAGCCACCAGGTTATTTAGCACCAGATCGAACCGCAGCTTGGGCGAGACCCCGTAGGCCGTGGCATTTCTCAGGTATACCGGGCAAAAAGTGGAATCGGCCAGCGCCGAAAGATCGCGCTCGACCAGCACCTTTGACTGTCCGTAAGGTGTGACTGGGTTGAAGCTGCTGGTCTCGTCGAGCATGTCGTCGCCAGCGGATCCGTAGGTGCTGCATGACGAAGAGAACAGGAAACGTGGAACTCCGGCTTCTTTGGCTTTCCGTGCCAGCCGAACCGAGCCCAGGTGGTTGATGTCAAAAGTCAGCTGCGGATCCAGATTCCCCAGGGGATCATTGGACAGCGCCGCCAGGTGAATCACGGCGTCAAATCCTTTGAGATCGGAGGCTTCGACGTCGCGCAGGTCTTTGACGATCTCAGGAATCGCGACCGGCTCGGAGCCAAATGTGCAAGCATGATAAAGGTGAGTGTCGAGCCCCACAACGTCGTGGCCTGCCTCGAGAAACATAGGGACCAAAACCGTCCCGATATAACCAGCGTGCCCGGTAACCAATACTTTCATTGAAATGACCCTTTGCGACTATTGATTAGAAACGAGCTTGAGCGTTTTGCCCAAGAACGAAAATTGCAATGAACATTCCGGTTCAAGAGGTGCATCCCGGAGTCTAAATTACAGGTCTGCAGGCAGCCGTATAAATATCAATCAATGTCTTTGCCCGGGACTCGGGAGAGTAATCCTTTTCGACTTTTTCCTTGGCCAGCCGGGCCATGTTTGCCGCCATAGCTGGATTTGAGAGTAGCCCCTCAATGGCTTCGGCCATGGCGACAGGATGGCGCGGTGGAACCAGCATCGCCGTCTTCTCATGGGTAACAATCTCAGGAATTCCTCCCACCGAGGTCGCGACTACCGGAACTCCATAAGCCATTGCCTCCAGTAGAACGTTGGGCGACCCTTCGCTGAGCGAGGGTATACCGACCACGTCCGCCGCTTCATAATAAGGCGCTACATCTTTCAATTGCCCGGCGAACATTACATGCTTATCGAGTCCGCTCGACTGAATGGCCTGAGTGAGTCGCAACTTCTCCGGACCCTCGCCCATTATGATCAGGTACACCTCCCGGCCGGGTTGCACATGGCGCAATTGCCGCAGCGCGGCAACCATGTGAATGTGCCCTTTTTCCCGCGAAAGCCGGCCCACGCACAAGATTAATTTCGCGTCCGGGGAGATTCCCAGTTCTCCCTTTTTGCGCTGCTGAGCCAACGTTTCGCGGCCAGCCGGATGGCCCGGGATTGCAACCGCGTTGTGTACGACCGTCAGGCGTTCGACGGGCAACCCGCGGCGCATGAGTTGCTGTTGAAAAGCACCATTCATCGTGATCACCCGCGCCGCCCCGCGTAACGACCAGCGGTCCATACTGTTGTAAAGCGGCGAGCGTAACGAAGTGTTGGTATATCCGTGATGAAATGCGATCCATGGTGTCTTCCGCCATAATCCAGAAGCTCGCACCAGGGCGTGAGACTTCACCGCGTGGGTTTCGATGAGGTCCGGACTTAGATCCGCGTGCAGTCTGCGGAGATGCAAGAGAACGAGCGCATCGAACAGAAAATTCTCCGGGATGCAATGCAGCGGCAACCCCAATTGCTGCGCTACTTCGACAAAGTCACCGTTGCGATTATTCCGCAGGGACCGCTCGAAGGTGACAATGCTCATGTCTACTACAGGTCCCGTGGTCAACTTTCGCGCCGATCGGCAGAACTGGAAAAAATTTTTGGCCGGTCCGGAGACAGTCGCGGTCTCGAACAATGCCAGGACTCTCAAGTTACGACGGGATGCCTTCTGGCACGGGTCCCCCTCTCCTCCATCGAGATTGAAGGAAGGATCAGCGACTTCAGCTGACTTCTTCATTTTGTTGGAACCGCCGGGCCAATCTTCCCCCCGGCTGCGACTGCTGAGATTTGCCGGTAGACGTCCGCTGTCTTGTGTGCGCTCGTTTCCCAGGACAGTTTGGTGCTGGCCAGATGCGTTGTCGCCCGCTCCATCGAGCGTCTGCGGTCGGGATCGGTTAAAACATCGCGCAGGGCCGCAGCCAGACCGTCGGGATCGCCGGGGTTGACCAAGATTCCATGAACTCCGTCCTGTATGACTTCCGGAATGCCTCCAATGCCGCTGGCGACGATGGCTTTGCCAAATGCAACCGCGGTCATTAGTACTCCACTCTGATCAATGCTGTGGTACGGAAGGACGACCACTGTCGCCGAACGAAATAACCGTGGAACCTCTTCCTCCGCAATGTAATGCAGTCGCCATAAGACTTGCGATTCGATCCCCAAATCGCGCGCCTGCTGTCGTAACGGCCTGGCATCCATATTTGGCGTGCCCGCCACCAGGAGCTGAGTCTGGCGCCGCAAATCGGCAGGCAGCAGAGCAAAAGCGCGGATCAGCACATCCAAGCCCTTGTAAGGCTCAACGCACCCGAAGAACATCACCACGTGGCTGGAGGATTGTTTGGCCGATTCATCAGGGTCAAACGCACAGTAGTAATTCAGCACGCCATGCGGAATCACATGAACTTTTTCCGCTGAAATCCAGTTTTTTTCCAGGATCTGCCTCCGGCTGAACTCGGAGTGCACAATCACCGCCTGAAAATGGCGGAAGACCGAAGCCCACCCCAGCTTTTGATGGATGCGTTGTATCACGGTACCGTGGGGATCGGTGTTATGCACGGTCAGCACCAGGGGCGCGATCGCACTCAATTCCTGCAGGTACAATCTGTCCAGAAGAGGAGCCGGCAGCCATTGAAAATGTATGGCGTCGGGCCTGAGCTCTCGTAGCCGGTGCACGAATTTCCGCATGTCGACCATGTGCTCGGCCGCTTTCCCCATTTTTCCGACGGCTCGAGACATCGGACCCGGCTGAGCCCGATTGCTGCGGTGGTAGAAGTGACTCCAGACTTCAAACCCTGAGGCCGGCCGCTTCCACTGCGATGCACGAAACTCACTGCGGGCCAACACCACGCGGTGGCCTTGTTGGCCTAACGCATCACAGAGGGAATAGTCGTAGGGCAGCGAGAAACAGGAGGCGTCGACAATTACAGCCGTGACCGACTGGGATCCGTGGGCATTCGGAACCCCCGGGACTTCGGCCGAAAGCACGGTTTGGTTCGGTAACGGATGGCTGGCCAGCTTTGTCATGAATTCGCGCGAATCGGATTTCAGGGTGGCCCTACTCCACGGAGGCTGGGGGATCCGAAGCTCATTTCTCAAGGAAAGCGAGATAGTGGGTGGAGCAAAGTTTGATGCTCGTCAATGCGGGATACAAAACGGGTGCGAGCCGGCCCATACGGCGGGTGAAAGGGGGAGCCACCGTTACTCGATAGAAATGAGGGCGGCAACCCGGGAAAAGATCATTCAATTCTCTCTTACCCAATCCCCGCACATCCCGGTTCCACGGATTGTTAACAAAGAAATCGTACCAGACGATGTAGCCTCCAGGCTTCAGAACGCGAATCATCTCGCTCGCGATCCGGCGCCTGGAAGGCTCATGCAGAACTGAGCTGAATACAGCAAACTGCATCACCAGGTCGAAGCTTTCGTCAGCGAAACCCAAGCGCGTGGCACTTCCGACCTTGAGATTGGCGCCCTCCAAACCTCCCTCCTTGGCCTCGGCGATGCCGGCGGCTCTTAAATCAATGCCAAACAGGTTCTGTAGTTTCGCACCCCACCCCACGAATTGTTGCAACCAGAATCCTGAACCGCAACCGATGTCGAGAATCCTTTTCGAGCTGAGGGGCTGGCAGCGGGAGCTTTGCAGGATTGAAAGCAGGTGCCGCTCGATTTCCCGGCGGATAAAAAGGTTTCCCGGGTTGCGCGAAGAGTATCGATCAGTCGGGATGAGTCGCTTGCGCTCCGCATACACCTCGGAGATGCGCGATTCCTCAGCCTGTAATTCTTGATCCAGCCTTTGTTTATCACTACCTTCAGATCCCGCCATTTCCGCGCTCGCGACTGTGGGAGTCTCTTCCTCCTGCCGCGCATTGTGGCGTTGTGCCATGGCCGGCTTTCAGAATCAGGCTTTCAAGACCGCTCTTGCTGCCCATCAGACATATCGACGCTCGCCTGAGCGAACCGCTTCATCCGGTGAGTGACGTGATGCACGGTGGAGGTAAAACTGGCAAAATTCACATCGGGCCCGATGCCGTACCGTCGAAGCTCCATCCGGGGCGTCCTGACGTTATTGGGACCAGAAATGGTAGAGACCGCTGTCAAAACCCCAAGAGACTGCAACACCTCGATGCTCGAACCGTCATAATCAGCTCGCGAACCGTTGGGATAGGCGAAGGCTTCGCACCTCTGACCTGTCCAATCCTCAACTCGTCGGAGCGAACCCGAGATCTCGTCATGCTGCTCGCTGGGCGACAGCCGGCTGAGGATCGTGTGGTTGTGAGTGTGACCGCCGAAGGTGACCAGACCCGACTTCACCATGCTCCCGATTGCCTCCGTTCTTAGCATGTGATAGGGCGAGCCAGAATCGAATCGCCGGGTGGTATCGACTTCCAGCAACCGGCAAACGTCTCCCACCGCGATCTCGATCCTATAGGGATGGAGGTTCTTTAAGGCTTGATGCAGAGCGATACTGGCCTGCGATTTCCGGATTGCACTTGAGAGATCGTAGGCCTCGCCGCCCCACTCTATCGATCGCTTGGAAGTAAGGGAAAGAGCCAGATTCAACCGGCAGAAGGCCGGGATATGATCAGAGTCAACGTAACTCGTGGTTAAGAAAATAGTCGCCGGGCAGTCGTAGTGAGCGAGGATCGGGAATGCAACCTCGTAGTTATTTTGGTATCCGTCGTCGAAGGTAATGACCAACGTGGGCTGATTCACAGAACCCGCGCTTAACAACTGGATCGCTTCGCTGAGGCCAACCACCCGGAAATGCCTCTTCACATAAGCGATTTGTCTACGGAACATCTCAGCGTCGAGGAAACACCAGTCAGGAACTTGAAGGGGATCACTGACCACCGCATGGTACATTAAAATCGATATTTGCTCTCGGTACAGACAGGACTGCAGCAGACGTGGCAGGCCTATGCTCGATAGCATTCCCGTACCGAGGTATAAGAGCGACTCCTTCAGAGTGCGTCTCATTGATCCAGACCAATCGATGATCTCGATGCCGGAGATCGAGCCTCTGCCATTTCCGGGACGCCGGCGGCACTGACTTCAGAACCGCTGTGGCTAGTCACTTTGTCCAGTGCGTCTGCAAATTGTTCGGCCATACCCAGGTGGCTGTACTGCGAGATCGCGCGTGTGTTTCCGTGGTATAAGACGGAACCGCCCCTCTGGTACTCACGGTACGCTTGGAGCACCCAATCACGCACCTGATTTTTGGAAGAAAGGTGGACTCCCGCATGGGTCTCCTCCAGAACCTGCGTCATCGCCCCTCGGTTACCGCCGATTGCTAGAATCGGACGCGCAGCTCCCAGGTATTCGAAAAGCTTGCCCGTGTGCAGGCCAAGATCTTTGGGGTGAGTCCAGCTGAGTAGCAGTAGAACCTGTGACTCCATTTGCCGTTGCAAGACTTCCTGGCGAGGAATGAAGCCGCTCAACTCTACAACTTTTTCCAGCCCATAGTGCCGGGTGAGTGGAGGCAGCCAGGGATAGACCGGACCATAAAAACGAACGCCCACCTGATCCAGGTCTATTGCTTTCTCCCGCGCCAGCTCGCGCAGAACTTCAAAAAGCACGGTAGGGTCTCGCTGACCCTGGTACAACATGCCGGCGTGCGTGATCGTAAACTGTCGCGTCACTTCAGGCCGGGAAGAAAACTCGTCGGGATCGAAACCGTTGGGTATGGTCCGAATTTCGTGGGCACGATAACGCTGTCGCAAGCGATCCGACCAGGGATCGGATACGGAAATAAGCATATCGGCGTGCCTCAAGGTTCGTTTTTCCAGAGGGACTTGTAAAAATGGCAGGTCTCGACGCCTCATGGTGGTAATGTCCTGGGTCCAAAGATCCCGAAAGTCCGCAATCCAGGGACATCCCAGGATCCGCTTGGCGTTCGCACCAATCAAGTGAGCGGAAGCCGGAGGAAAGGTTGAAATAATTGCATCGCATCGCCGCCCCTTCCGGCTCATTTCTTCGATTGCCTTTACCCCGTATGGAATCCAACCCTTGGTGACGTCAGGATAAGTGAGAAGATTCTTGATGACTTCAATAGCCAAGGTGTGCGGTTTGTCGGTGCCCGGCTTCTCCGACAAGGAAAGCCCCAGCTGCTCGTGCATGCTCTGCCGGCGGTCGAGATGCAATCTTACCTTCCAATCGGCGAGCACGTCCCGATAACCCGTCTCGACAACCAGATTACTGTTTCTGGGGCTGCCCTCGATCTCAGGAGTCAAAACCACAGGTGTCCATCCGAAACGAGGAAGATACTTAGCCAGAGCTGCGGGACGGCGCGCGCCGCTGCGTTCAACTGGAGGATAGGAATAAGTCACCAGCAGTACGTTCCGCACTAGAATGCCTCTTTAATTATTTTGTCATTTAAGACCGCTGTGCCCCCGGGCGAAGCGCCTCTGACCTGCAGGGTGATGGCAAAGACCAGCAGGACCCACGTCAGCCAGAAAGTCTTATCCCAAAGAACGTTGCCAAATATTCCAGCCACCAGGATGCTGCAAAAGCCGGCTTCACACGCGACCAGCATCGGGCTCGGAGAGGACAAACCTTTTCGGCTCTTCGAGAGCAGGCCAAACTGTGCTTTGACAGTCATCAGCAAAAGCAGCAGTCCGATCATACCCTCCTCTACCGCGACTTCGATGTAGATGTTGTGCGAGTCATTTTCCTGTTTCATATACAGTTGGCGAGCTTCCCCGGCGAAATCGTTGTACACGATCGGGAAATTGCTCAATCCTGCTCCGGCTACTGGATAGTGCTGCAATGCGGCCAGGCCGACCAGCCAAATATCAAATCTGCCTGCACCCCGGTCGTTAGTCTCGAAGCGGGAAATAATGGTGGGAGTGGCGGCGATCATCGCGGCGGCCACAAGAAGGATAGGAATCAGGCCGCGTCGCACTTTCAGCCTTACACAAAACACAGCGACCGCAACCCCGGCCGCAACCAGAGTGCCGCGCGACTGAATTAGCAGCAATGCCAGACTTATCAACCCGCAGCAAGCCAGAGCGGTGAATTTCACCAGCCGGGAACGGGCCGAGAGAAACCCCGCAATGGAAAACGCCAGAGGAAGCAACAACCGAACCGCAAACCGGTTCGGATTTACATAGGTTTCGCCGGCGCTCAATGTAGCCCGCACGCTGTCACGCGAAACCAGGTCCACGCCATTGTGAAACTGGTAGAGACTGAACAGCCCGGCGGCCACGCCGCCGGCAACGGTCAAAATGACCAGGCACTTAAACTCGTTCGACGTAACCCGGAACGAGCTCATCACGAAAAAGAACAGAAACAAGCCAATCACGGTTGTCAGGTGTGCGATGGAAACATCCGGCCTGACTGCCCATGACACCGAGGCAGCGGTCCATCCGACAAAAGCGAAACACCAGAAGGTCGCGGATGAAGGTCGCTGCAAACGACGGCCGACAACTCCCACTACCAAGACAACCCAGATACTGATGACAAATGCGAGTGACATCAAGCCGCGCTCGCCCCCGCCAATCACAGAAATGCCTTCGAACGGAAGCAGGAGAGCCACACCGCCCAGGGCCATTTCCACTGGCCAGTTCCAGAATAGCGGCACCAGAGCGACCACGGGCAGAAACATCCAGAGCCCTTGCCCGGCGATGACCCCGACCAGAATGGCGCCGGCGCTGATGGCCAGCGGGCCGATCCACGGTTCGACCGTCAGGCTTTTAGGGCTAAGCGTAGAATGCATATTCATTTTATTCTGTGCGGCCCATCGCCGGGACGCGAAGAGAAAGTCGCTTTTCCGCGGCGGGCAGGAGCAGGCGAGATCGGACCAGCAGCCAGTGCGTAACTATCGCGACAGCACACACACAGTGCGCAAGATAATTCCAAGATCGCTCCACAGGGTGGCCCGTTCCGCGTAAGCCAGGTCCAGTTCCGCTTTCTGCGGCAGGACGGTCCGCACATAGTGGTCTTCAAGATCTTTTTCGGGAACGTCTGCCAGGAGCTTTTCTTCGTGGCGAAACTCCAGCGTCGCCGAACCCGTCAGGCCGGGCTTGAGGGAGAACAGCGCCCGATGTTCAGGGCCCAGCGCCTGGCAGAATTCCGGGAGGTCTGGACGTGGCCCCACGATACTCATGTCTCCCTTTAGCACGTTAAGCAACTGGGGTAACTCATCTAACTTGAAGCGGCGGAGAAATCGTCCCACCGGTGTGATTCGGGAATCGCCGCTCCGGGTCACGCCCGGCCCCGATTGGTCTCTCCGAATCGTCATTGAGCGGAACTTCAGCAGCTCAAATGTCCGGCCCTTTTCCCCCATCCGAGTCTGGCGGAATACGACAGGCAGGCCTGAGGTCAACACCACGATTGCCGCCACAAAAGCCAGCAGAGGAAGAGAGATCAGTAGAGCGCATCCGGAAAGCAAAATGTCCAGAGCCCGCTTACCGCGAGAATGGCTCCATGGACTCGATCTTCTGGAAACTGCGGCGTAGCGCGCCGGTATGGTTGCGGTCTTGTCCACAAGAAGATAGATCAGGCCAGGTTTACTTGCCCGGCATTAGCTCAGAGCTACGGTTACTCTCTTGCGATTCTTCGTCACCAGGCTGGTCACGCTTTCGATGACGCGGTTCATCTGGGCTTCGTTGAGGTCAGGATAGATGGGCAGCGATAGAGCCCGCGAATAACTGTCGACGGCGTGCGGGAAATCGCTGCTCTTGTATCCATACTCCTGAATGTAATAGGGGTGGAAATGCAGAGGAATAAAGTGCACGCTGGTGCCGATGCCAAGAGCTTTCAGTTCCGCGATAAACTGATCACGGTTGAGGTTAATGCCGTCGGTCTTCAGACGCAGGATGAACAAATGCCAGGAGTGTTCCGACCCCTTCGAGCCCGCAGGCGGTAGTTCGAGTTCTTCGACTTCCGAAAACTTCTCCAAATAACGGGCTGCAACCTGGCAGCGCTGTTTCCAGAATAAGTCCACTTTCTGCAGTTGCGCCACTCCTACCGCAGCCAGAATGTCCGGCAGGTTCAATTTGTAACCAGCATGATGAACCTCATAAAACCAGCTGCCCGCCTTCGAGTACCGCTTCCAGGCATCGCCCCCAATTCCGTGCAGGCGCATGGTACGCGCGCGCTCAGCGTATCCGTCATCGTCGGTGGTCAGCATTCCGCCTTCGCCAGTGGTAATGGTCTTGGTCGCGTAAAAACTGAAAGCCGTCATCTCGGAAATCGTCCCGATGCGCCGGCCGTGGCTCCAGGCAGGGAGTGAGTGGGCCGCGTCCTCGATTACGTGCAGGCGATGACGGCGCGCGATCTCATGCAAGGCTTCCAGATCGCAGGGTTCACCCGCGATATGCACCGGAATGATGGCGCGGGTTCGGGAGGTGATGCGACGTTCCACGTCGGCGGGATCGATATTGAAACCGCCCGCCAAGCTGTCGCACAACACCGGACGAGCGCCAAAGTACGTGACCACCTCAGCTGTCGCCGTGAAGGTATAGGTGGGCACCAGCACTTCATCCCCCGGACGTAATCCAATGGCGTCCAGAGCCAACTGCAGGGCGGAGGTTCCTGAGTTGACCGCCAGAGCCCATTTGCATCCCACATAGGCGGCGAATTCCTTCTCAAACTGAAGAGCCACCGGACCCGTGGTCAGCCAGCCCGAGGCCAGCACCCTTTGGACCGCATCCATCTCATCCTGACCGATCGACGGATGATGGAATGGAATATAAGATTTATCGTTCATCCTGTTTTTCCCGTGGGAAGAGATTCAGCGGTTTATGCCGCGGACCCGGCGGAGTCCCGCGATGACAGGTTAGCGCGCGCCAGCCGGTAGTTCAGTGCCTGATCGTGGCGATCGACTTCGCCCTGCGAAATAATCTCGGGGCTAGGCCAATACTCGGGCACAATCTCCACCAGCTTGCTGACCAGGCCGTGCACATTTTTGGCTGCCACCAGAACCGAGAGCTGGTCGAGCGCCAACGAGATCCGCTCGAAGGTCATCGTCTTTCCGGTGAGGAGCCTTACCTTCTCGTGGTGGGTCGGCCGAATGTCCTCACCCTCCAGCTTCAATTCTTCGAACATTTTTTCTCCCGGCCGCAGGCCCACGAACTCGATCTGTATGTCGCGGTCCGGCTCCAGGCCAGACAATCGGATCAAATTGCGTACCAGGTCCAGAATACGCACCGGCTGACCCATATCGAGCACGAAAATCTCGCCGCCCTGGCCCATGCTGGAGGCCTGCAACACCAACTGCACCGCTTCCGGAATAGTCATGAAATAGCGCAGCACGTCAGGGTGGGTCACGGTCACCGGACCCCCCGCGGCAATCTGCTGCTCGAACAGAGGCAAGGCGCTGCCGTTACTGCCCAGCACGTTACCAAAGCGCACCGCCATAAAGCGGGTGCCGGTTTCCTGCAGCCCTTGCATGATGAGCTCGGCCACGCGCTTGGTCACGCCCATGATGTTGGTGGGATTGACGGCCTTGTCGGTGGAGATCAAAACGAAATCCGCGACCTGGTACTGGCGAGCCAGCAGAGCGACGTTGTAGGTTCCAAAAATGTTATTGGTGATGGCCTGAAAGCAATTCCTTTCCATCATCGGAACGTGCTTGTAGGCCGCGGCATGGAAAACCGACTGCGGCCGGTAAGTAGAAAAGACTTCTCGGAGCAGGGTTACGTCCTGAATGTCGCCAACCACCGGAACGTAGTCCAGTTGCGGAAACTTGCGAGACAGCTGGTGCCCCAGCTTGAACAGGTCGTTCTCCGAGCGATCCAGCAAAATCAACTGGCGGGCGCCGAGCGAAGCCGCCTGCCGCACCAGTTCGGACCCGATCGAGCCTCCGGCGCCCGTGATAAGAATCACTCTACCTTCGATCCGGCTCCGAATACGATCGAAGTCCAGGGCCACCGGTTCGCGTTGCAGCAGATCCTCAACTTTTAACTGCCGCACCTGACTGACCGACGCCGACTTGTTAATCAGCTCGCCGATGGGGGGAAGGATTTTGAAATCCACCTTGCACTCCCGGCATTTAGCAACGATCCTCTCCACCAGTTTGCCGTTGGCCCGGGGAATTGCGATCATCACGCAGCCCACGCCATGGTTGACAATGAGCTCGTGCAGGGCATCGGTGTCCCCCAAAACCTTTACCCCATGAATCTTGACCCCCTTCTTGCTGGGATCGTCGTCCACGAACCCCACCGGGTTGTACTTTAGGCTGGAGTTCTGTTGCAACTCCCGTACGATCGCGCTTCCCGCGTCGCCCGCCCCCACGATCAGAGTGTCGCGCCGGGAGCTGTCGTTCCGAGCCCGCTCCGTGTAAGCGCGCACCGCAAAGCGGACGCCTCCAAGTACCATGATGGTCAGGAAGAGGTCAATAATCACCACCGAGCGCGGATAACCGGGAATCCGGAAGATGCCTAGCACCAGACAGAAAATCAGCGCGGAACTGAGCAGTGATGCCTTGCTGATGTCCAGCAAATCGCTTACTCCCACGTACCGCCACCAGCCATGCATCAGGCCGCACAGGTAAGACAAGACCAGTTTGATCAGCAGGACAAACGGAAGAGTTTTCCAGAATATCGCCAGGTCGGCGACGTCCAGGCTGGTATCCAGACGCAGCAGAAAACTGACAAAATAGGTCAACGCGATCAGCACCACCTGCGATAGGAAAATGAACACGGCACGGTATTTCAGAAAACCAGTCGCTTTCGACTGAATCTTGAAAGTCACACCGATATTCTCCATCGGTCCAACGGACATGGTAGCGTCCTCTTTCATCTGTGATACTGCCGTGTGCTCGGCCATCGCTTCCAACTCCAAGCAGTCCGGAATCAGCAGGAGGGGGGATTTCGGGGGGAGAGCTATTCTACTTCAGAACCGAGTTGAGCGCCCACTTATTTTGCGGGCGGATCTCCATAAGCGTAACCATAACCGTAGTACTTGTAGTCGGCGGTGCTGCTGTCTGCGCCATTCAGCACGACTTGCAGGATAGGGGCGCCATGAACCTCGGAGATCAACTCCACGCTGCGCCGCATGGCTTGACGTGTGGTAACCCCCGCCCGGCCGACCAGGACAACCGCGTCCGCCAAGGTCGAGAGCGCACGCCCGTCGACGAAAGGAAGGATGGGGGCCGAATCGATGACCACAAAGCGGAAGCGCTCCCGCAGCAAGCCCAGAGTTTGCTCCATCTTGTCCGAACAGATGAGTTGGCCAAAGTTGCCCTTGGACCGGCCCGCCGGCAGGATGGATAAGTTGCCCACTTCAGGCACTTCCACCAAGGAACTCTCAAGCGTGGCGTCCGAGGTTAGCACGTCGCCAAGCCCCTGCCCGGTAGGGAGACTAAAGGCATTGGCTACCCTGCCCTTGCGCAAGTCGGCGTCTACGAGACAGGTATTGGCGTGTTGGGCCAACGCGTAAGAGAGGTTCAACGCCACCGTGGTCTTGCCCTCGCCCGGGAAAGCGGAAACGATCAGCAGGGTTTGAGGCGGATTGTTGGGCCACGAAAGCATGATGGAAGCGTAAAGTGCCTGTACTGCTTCTCCCTCGGGCGAATTAGGCCTCTCCAGGAAGAACATGTTGCTCCGCCCGGTTTCATCTACCGGAGGTAGAACTCCGGTAAGTCGCCTGGACCAGCTCAAGGCCTCCCGGGTGCCGGTCTCGCGAATCATAGGAATGATGGAAACATTCGCGCTTCCGATCCATCTCCGGATGTCTTCGGGAGAGCGCAGCTTGTTATCAAACTCCTCGAGGATGAAAGCCAGACCAATGCCGCCGATAAGCGCCGCAAGTAGACCTAGTGCCAGGTTGAGAACGGGGCGCGGCTTAATTGGATCGTCTGGAACCCGAGCCGGGTCCACGATCTGAATGTCCACCGATTTCGAAGCCGCTGAGATGCCGGCCTCCTTAATACGCGCGTACAACGAGTTGTACAGCGCGACATTGGCTTCCACTTCCTTCTTGAGAGTAGTGTACTGAGCCATCTTGTCCAGTTCCTTGCCGGTGCCCTTCATCTCAGCCGACATCAGGCCCTCACGGGTCTCGGCGGCCGCGTAACTGGCTCGCATGGAATTTACAATCGCCTTTTTTTGGATTTCAATCTGGCTTTGCAGTTCATCCACTTCGCTCTGTAGCCTTTTCGCGTTGGGATGGTTGCTGCCATACACCACCAGGGCTTGAGCCAGGGTGCCGCGCAATTCAGCCAGCCTTTGGCTCAACTGCTGCACCACCGGGTTGGTGCGCACTTCGGGGATCGAGTCGGCATTGCCATTCTTCAGAATGGCCTCCAGTTGAATCCTTTCCGCCTGCGCCAGGGTTTGTTGTCGGCTGAGTTCACCCATGTGCTCGGTGAAGGTGCTCTTGTTGGCGTCAATATCAGCCACCCCGATCGACTGCTGCATTTGGGACAGCGCCTCACTCGACTGTTCCATCTTCTTACGCAAGTCGTCGAGCTGGCGCGAGAGCCATTCCGAAGACTTCATGATGGCGTCGT
Source organism: Terriglobales bacterium (assembly GCA_050746005.1). Taxonomy (GTDB): domain Bacteria; phylum Acidobacteriota; class Terriglobia; order Terriglobales; family Acidobacteriaceae; genus JAIQFF01. The sequence goes on along the minus strand of JBOGLC010000043.1, from coordinate 8,597 downwards.
GCCGGCTCTGGAAACTCTGATCGATAAACGTCTCGACCAGGGTGTTGGATACCAGGGCTGCAAGTTCGGGGTCGCGGCTGCTGAAGCTGACCAGAATGAGGCGGCTGGCAACGTCGCGCTTGACCTTCAAGTCTTTCTTGAGATTCCCCAAGGCTACATCCTCGCGCGGGGTCAGTTGGACGATGTCCGAAGTGTGGGTCGCCCCCGTTGCGGGCGCTTTGGGATCGTTCATGAGCAAAGGGTTCTGGTCGAGGTGAAGTTTTCTGACCACCAGAATGGCCAAGCTATCGCCTTGCAGGACTTGCGCCTGTGTTTCCAGGTACTCGGCGTCGCTTGCCCCCGAGCCACCGCCCTCCAGAGAGAACTTTTCTCCCGAAGGATCGACCTCGACGCGGGCCGTGGCCTCGTACACCGGCTTGGTAAAGACCGTGACCAGGGCCGTCGTGATGAGGACGACGACGGCAAAAAGCAAGGACAGCTTCCAGTGTTTCTGGAGGATTCCGAGTGCTCGCAGCCACTCGGAAGTCTTGTTGTCCTCCAGGTACTGAGCGCCGGGAGCCAGTTCCGACCCGGAATTCTGCTCCGCCCGCACCGTGATCTGGCCGGGCTTCGCTGCCCCGATTCCCTTGCCGGCTTGCCGCATCAGTTCGAAGTTTCTACTCACGCCGTTCCTCCCTGGAACTCTCTATCTTTGAATGGAATTATTCACTCGAAGTGCAAAGTGAGTACGCTCTTTATCGAACGCCATATATGGCCAGACCAGTTGCAGTCTGAATAATCGCGTCTAACGTCTTCCGGCCCGCGGTCTTGGCAGCGCTGTTGGGGACAAAAATGATGTCTTCGGCCTGCAAGCGCATGTCAGGCGCCTTGGATGAGAGCATGTCCTGTAGTGCCAGAGGGTATTCCTTCGGGCCGTTGGGGGTTCGCCGGATTAACTTTGCATTGTTCAACTTGGCCGTAGGGTTCGTACCTTCCGCCATGGCAATCGCCTGCAACACGGTCATCTCCGAACCGTTGTCCATGATCACTCCACTGGGCTTGTGCACGTCACCTACCACATAGACCACCCCAGCCCGGGAAACTACTACCGTGTCTCCTGGGAAAACTTGTATGTTGCTCTTTGCTGACTCGTTAGCATCATTTGACAAAGTCACGCTTAACGGTGTTTGGGGATGATCTCGGTGTGAGATGCTGATCACTCTTCCGGCTTTGGGACTGGTTCCCCCTGCCATCGACAGCACGTCGAACAGACGGCGCGAACCGAGCAGCGGGTAGACTCCCGGTTTCAACACTTCACCCAAAACCGAGACTCCCTGGGTGGCGTATTCCTTGGTAAAAACTGCAACCTGGGGATGGGTAAAAAAACCGCCGTCCTGTAACTTCTTTGCAATCAACTTCTGTGCCTCAGTGTTCGAGAGTCCCGCGACATGCACTGCGCCGATAAAGTTCAAAGAAACGTTGCCATCCGGATCAACCCTTACCTCCTGATCCGACTCCGGGGCCCCGAAGACTCCGATCTTCAGCAGGTCGCCGCTGCCAATCTCCATCGCAGACATATTTGACTCAGCGGATGTAGCCCCGGTCGCGCTGGACTGGGGCAACGAGGACGGCGTCGGGGTGCCCGCTATCGAGGCACTTTGCCCTTGCGCCGGAACACTCTGCGCAAAAAGAATAAACAGGAGAAAAGTGAAACCAAACCCTCGGATTTTATACAGCTGCCGCATAGTAACCTCTAGTCTTCTTGTCATAATCAGGTGTAAATTGCGAACCGGACGCGTCAGGTGTTCCAACGCAAGACGACTCCCCTTCGTGAACGCCGTCAGCATTTCTTTCGTCTGTCTTGGTTGCTCCGTGCATTTCCTTTCAGCATCGTTCTTTCAACATTCTCTTCGTCGTACCTGCAGGCCGTCTGCTGCCGACAAATCAACTTATCAACCCTTATTGAGGTTTCTCTCCCGATAGGACCCACCGTTGCCGTAGCCCGAAAGATGTCCGGTGGGCGGGGCCATGTTGTAGTGTTCGATCTTGTACAGGAGAGTCCTGTAACTGACTTTCAGCAGACGTGCTGCGGCCTTGCGGTTCCAACGGGCCTGATCGAGCGCCGAGGCGATGGCGCTGCGTTCCACTTCCCCCTGTACGCTTTGGACTAGGGACTTCAAACCAGCCGACTTCAGTGTCGCCCCGGGCAGGGGCGCCGGCACCTCCGAGATCGACCCGCCGTTTTCCCTTTGATCGGGCAGATACGAATTCGAGAATGCCATATCGAGGTCTAAATTAGGGGTTTCAACACCAGTGTCGTCGTCTCCCATGATCAGGTAACGCTTTACAAACTTCTCCAGTTCCCTTAGATTCCCCGGCCAGGAATGCCGTTGACATGCCTCCAGCGCCGCCGCGGAAAAAATTCGCGTGGGCAAGTTGTACCGCCGCGCCAGCCGATTCATAAAATGGCCCAAGAGGAGCGGGATTTCCTCTTTGCGTTGCCGCAAGGCAGGCACATGAACGGTGAATGAGCTCAGACGGTAGTAAAGATCTTCTCTCAACCTGCGGTCAGCGATGGCTTGTTCCAGGTTGACCTGCGACGCGGCTACGATTCTTACATCGATATCGATCAGGCCTTGGCTGCCCAAGTCGATGAAATATCCCTCGCGCAAAATGTGGAGCAACTTTGCCTGCAGACCCAGAGGCATTTCGGTGATCTCGTCCAGGAAAAGCGTACCGCGCTGGCAGAGTTCGAGTTTGCCGGGCTTCCTGCGCCCGTTTGTGCTTGTCCCTCCGAACAGTTCGCTCTCCAGAACGTCTCCCGGGAGGGTCGCACAGTTCAGTTTGAGCAAGCGAAAGCCGGACCGGACCGAAAGCTTGTGAATCAGGCATGCGGCCAGGTCTTTGCCGCTGCCATTCTCTCCCAGGATGAACACCGGGTCGTTTACCTGGGCCAGCAACTCTGCCTGGGCGCGTAGTTTTCGCATCGTCGGGCTGGCCGCCACGAAAAACATGTCGTCCCCGATCTGCTCAATTTCATCCGCCCCGATTTCGCTTTCAGGGCTTTCCCCGGAGTGGAAGATGAAACGGCGAATAGCGCTTTCGAGCTGCCGGAGCCGCCACGGTCGAACCAGAAACTCCTGAGCTCCCATGCGAATGGCCTCCAGCTTCTGATTGGGATCGTCAGAACTCGCCAACACCAGCACGGGAAGATCGGGGCGAACCCGACGCAGCCAACGCAAAATGTGCAGACCATCGGAATCGCCCGACGCCAGATCGAAAAGGATCAGATCCACCTTGTGAGGCGACTGCAGCCTCTCCAGAGCTTCCCAGCCGCTGCCCACCATCTCGAGCTGCCAGCCCGGGTTATTGTCACTGGCCCAGGGTAGATCAAGAGCCGATCTGTCTTTCGTCACCAGCAGGATTTGTGGCAATTTCATTGAATGCTCAATCATCGAGAGTGATTCACTGCTGAAGGATTGAAATTACTTGATGCCTAATCTCACAAAGGTTCGACGTCGTAGCCTTCTACCCGTAATGACAGCGATCGTTGAATCGCATCCACAGATATAATCAGGCTTCGGTCACCGTCGCGGGAAAGCAGCACGCCTTCGACCCCGTTGAGGGCGCCGCCGCGAATGCGCACCTTCTGACCGACTTTAAGAAACGGATGTTCCGACCACGGTATCTGTCCGGCAATCACTGCGCGCAAAGCGTCGATCTGTTCGTCGGGTATCGGAGTCGCTTCCCCGCGCATGCTCACTATGCCAAACACTCCGCTGGTGCGATGGACACGCATACGTTCGTCGTAGTTGCCGGCCATCATCTTGACGAACACATAGCAACTGAATAATGGAAGCTCTACTTTTTTCTTGCGATCGCTCCAGCGTCGTACCTCGGTGACCAGAGGCAGAAAAGTAGTCAAGCCCTGTTCCTGAAGGCGTTCTGCAATCGCCTTCTCGCTGCGGGCCCGGGTTTGTACCGCGAACCAGCGAGCCAGTTCCAGCTTCGCGATGGATTGCGTCCTCAATGGCGCGATTTGACCGTCGGTATTTATTAGCTTCGCCCTCTGAGTCACATGACACGTGACCCTTGGTGTTAGATGAATAACACTGGGGGAACCGCAGGGGGGAGAGAGCCTGAACAATCTTGCTTCCAATAAACTACAGTCGGATGCAACCGACTGCAAGAGGTATCGCAGACCGGTGCTGAAAGTCCCTATTGTATAGAGCCATACGTATTCGGTACATAGAGATCAAAGACCCTAGAATCTGGTTTGAATTGTAGTTTGATCCTCATAATTTTTGCACCATTTTTGCAGCCTGGCAACCATTTTGCATGCAACCACCTTATGTATATGATTAATAATATGTTTAGCATATAATACCGGTCGGCTAGGAGTTCGGTAGACTTGTCCAGACGGGTTACAGTTTCGGGTTCGTCCTATAGGCGAGGAGGGACGAAGACGCTAATGTTGCAAGACGCTTCAACTTCGACATGCCCGGATTCTTCAACTTACGCTGAATCTGATCTTAGATGTATCAGATATTGGGCTTTTGTCACCCGCGTTTGCTGGCCTCCCCCGCCCAGTTCCGGTGGAGAGTCAGTTCTCCTCTCTTAAGGAAGTTTTCTCTGGGCTCGATTGAGAGTTTGTTGTCGGTCGACCGGATTCGGCACGGAGGAAAGATGCAACCTGTTCCAGGCGCACCGGGGGAAATAATTCGAGTGTTAGTAGCCGATGACACTCAGATTCACACGCAACTGCTGGTCGATGCATTACGGCGGGACCGTCAGCTTGAACTGGTGGAACGGCCGCTGGCGTCCCGCGACTTGGTTGAGACGATAAGAGCGCAAGGCGTGAATGTTGTGGTGCTCAGTTCCAATCTCGACGAGGAGCCGGTGCGAGGTTTCGAAATTCTACGGGAATTGCGTACCGCCGTTCCCGGGGTTCTGGCCGTCATGTTGCTGGAATCATCCAAGCGCGACAGCATTCTGCAGGCCTTTCGCGCGGGAGCCCGGGGAATTTTCAGCCGATACGATTCCGTGGAAACTCTCTCCAAGTGCATCCGCACCGTTTACGCGGGGCAGATTTGGGCGAACAGCGAGCAGTTGTCATTCGCCGTCGAAGCGCTCGCATCTTCTCCGATCCTGCATTCGGTTGACGGCAAGGGATTGAGTCTGCTTTCCAAGCGAGAGATGGATGTGGTTCGCAGCCTGGCAGAGGGCCTCACCAACCGGGAAATTGGCGAGCGCCTGGGACTGAGTCAACACACCATCAAAAACTACCTGTTTCGCGTATATGACAAGCTGGGTGTGTCCAGCCGCCTTGAACTTCTGTTCATGACCTTGACTCACGGCGGTGCGCCACAATCGATGAGTCAGCTTTCTCACTCGCGTCCAGCGGGAAATCCTGGAGTGCGAGACCTTCGCAAGTCGGAGGCATCGGCACGGGGGCGGGGGCAGCTCGGGTCGCAGCAACCCACTCAAAGTGAAGACCGGGGAGAAGCAAAGTCCAGAACAACCACTCCAATCGTCACGGACCCTCTATCCTGAGCAATTCATGTTGGTTGGGGCAGCCACCCCACTAAAAGCCGCGCCCATTCTGGGATTCCTCGGGATGAGCTATCAGACGTCACAGTTGTGAGTTCTGCCGACCTGGGCTCCCGCCGCAAACTTTTGCATCTTGAACAATCCTGTGGGTTGAGATAGAGTTCCGTCGCTTTTCAAACGCACTCGTGCGTTCGCCTGACATTTCTGGATGAAGTTGAGCGCACGACCTCTCCCCCGGGTTTCCGGTTCGGTACCGACTTTTAATTCTCAGTACTCGCATTCCTACGGCATTGAGGTGTCTGTGAAGCGTCGCTTTCTGAAGTGCGGCACGTATTGTGCGGTGATGTTGCTGGTGATGTTTTCCGTTACGACACCAGTAGCCAGAGCCCAGACAAACCTCCAGGGGCAATGGAGCACCCTGACGTACTTCATGCCTATCAACCCGGTCCACGAAGCGTTGATGAACAACGGAAAAATTCTGATCGTTTCAGGCTCGGGAAATGATCCAACGAATTCGAACTTGCGGGCGGCGGTGTGGGATCCGATCGCCGGCACCATCCTTGTGCAAACCGTGGCCTGGGACATGTTCTGCAGCGCCATGGTTGTGCTGCCCGACGGGCGACCGCTCATCGATGGCGGCACTTTACAGTACGACCCGTTTTACGGTCAGCCGAAAACGTCGGTTTTCGATCCTGTTACCAACACCTTTACCGACGTCCAGAATATGGCGCATGGTCGCTGGTACCCCACCGTGACTACTCTCGGCGATGGGCGGGTCATGACCTTTTCCGGCGCAAACGAGACTGGAGGTGGCAACAAGGCAGTCGAAATTTACACGCCAGGCACGGGATGGAGCCAAGAGTTCGTCGCCAATTGGACGCCGCCACTTTATCCCCGCATGCACCTCTTGCCCAGCGGGAAGGTTTTTTATTCCGGTTCAACTACTACGTCACAACTCTTCGACCCATCCGCGCATACGTGGAAGACAGTTGCCAACACCATCTCCTCGGTGACCCGAACCTACGGAACTTCGGTACTGCTGCCCTTGACTCCAGCCAATAGCTACGATCCGAAAGTGATAATCATGGGTGGCGGAAGTCCGGCCATCAAGACCACGGAAATTATTGACCTTGGAGCCGCCACTCCGGCGTGGACGCAGGGCCCGCAGATGTCGCAGGAGCGCATCGAGATGAATGCCGTGATCCTGCCCGATGGCAAGGTGCTGGCGGTGGGCGGTTCGCTCAATGATGAACAGGCGAGCAGCGCCAGTCTGAACGCCGATCTGTTTAACCCCGCCAACAACACTTTTACCACCATGGCGCCGAATCTTTACGCTCGCCTGTATCACTCGAACGCATTGCTCTTGCCGGATGCGACGGTGGCACTCAGCGGCGGGAATCCGAACCGCGGCACTTACGAAAATCGCATCGAAATTTACAAGCCTCCCTACCTGTTCAATTCTAATGGCACGGCGGCGACCCGCCCAACCATCAGCAGCGTCCCGAACGCCATTGCCTGGGGTGGAGGGTTTACGGTGTCCACTCCCGACGCGGCGAACATCTCATCCGTGGTACTGGTGCGGCCCGGGGCGCCCACCCACGCCTTCGACATGGACCAGCGACTGGTGGGCATGACCTTTACCAAAGGTAGCGGGACTCTGACCGTAACCGCGCCGCTCAATGGCAACATCGCGCCGCCGGGATACTACATGCTTTTCCTGCTGAACAGCAGCGGAGTGCCGTCGTTGGCCAAGTTCACGAAACTGGGCGCGGCACCGCCAGCACCGACGGTGACGTCAATCTCACCCAACAGCGGGTTCCTCAACGGAGGGAGTGGGGTGACTATCACGGGCACCGGCTTCCTGGCGGGAGCGACGCTGAGTCTGGGAGGCGCTGCAGCCATGGGAGTGACCGTAGTGAGCAGCACTTCCATCACGGCCACCACGGCAGCGCACGCCGCGGGGGCGGTGACTGTAGTTGTGACCAACACGGATGCGCAGAGTGGCACGCTGAGCAACGGCTATACCTACACGGGAACCAATCCGGCGCCGACGGTGAGTGCGATCACGCCCAACTCTGGGACTGCCAATGGCGGCACGCCGGTCACAATCACGGGGACTGGCTTTCTAACCGGGGCCACAGTTCAAATCGGTGGCACTTCTGCGAGCGGGGTGACCGTCGTCGGCAGCACTTCGATTACAGCCACGACCCCGGCGCACGCTGCGGGCGCGGTCAATGTGGTTGTGACCAATACGGATGCGCAGAGCGGCACCCTGAACAACGGCTACACCTACACCACCAGCACGGGAGGATCGATCGCATTCGTGCAGGTGAACGCGGCCACGCCACAGACCCCAACAGGCGCTGTAGTGCTTGGTTATCTGGCCGCACAAACGGCGGGGAACCTGAACGTTGTAGCGGTGGGATGGAATGACACCACGTCAACCGTGAGTTCGGTAAGCGACAGCCGTGGTAATACCTATGCCCAGGCGGGAACGACGGTGACGGGCAGTGGACTGCGGCAGGCGATTTACTACGCCAAGAACATTGCAACCGGCAGCAACACGGTGACGGTGGCGTTCAACCAGGCGGCGGCATACGTCGATGTGCGCATTCTGGAGTACAGCGGACTGGACACCAGTAGTCCACTGGATGTGACAGCGGGAGCAGCCGGCAGCAGCATCAGCCCGAACAGCGGAGCGGCGACCACCACAACGGCCAATGAGTTGATCTTCGGAGCGGGCATGACGGGCGACGGTTATGCCTCTGCGGGGAGCGGATTCACTTCCAGGATTATCACCCCCCAGAACGGGGACATCGCGGAAGACGCGGTGGTGAGCAGCACGGGCAGCAACAGTGCCGCAGCCCCGCTGAAAAAATCCAGCACCTGGATCATGCAGATGGCCACCTTCCGTGCCGGCGGGCAAGGTGGGGGGAACCCGGCGCCGACGGTGAGTTCGATCAGCCCGACTTCGGGGACCGCCAACGGCGGAACCCCGGTGACCATCACGGGCACAGGCTTCCTGGCGGGAGCAACGGTTAAGCTGGGAGGAACGGCAGCGACTGGCG